>NZ_JBANDL010000002.1:0-606428 GCF_037027445.1 Lysobacter firmicutimachus | reverse complement strand
GTCGACATCTCGCTGCGCCAGGTGCTGGACCTGCCCGAGTACCAGGTGCGGATCGACCGCACCCGCGCCGCCCAGCTCGGCCTGGACCCGCAGCAGGCCGCGCGCGCGGTGCTGGCGGTGCTCGGCTCGGCCGGCACGGTGTCGCCGGTGTACTGGACCGACACCGTCAACGCCATCGCCTACACCGTGCAGGTGCAGGCGCCGATCAACGACCTGCGCGACATCGACGCGCTGTTGAACTCGCCGTTGCGCATCGACGCGGGCGGCGAGGCGGTGCTGTTGCGCAACATCGCCACGGTGACGCCGCGCCAGGTGCCGGCGAGCATCGCCCGCACCACCCTGGCGCCGACCATCAGCGTGATCGCCAACGTCGAAGGCACCGACCTGGGTTCGGTCTACGACCGGCTGTCGACGATCACCGGCGAGCTCGAGGCCAAGCTCAAGCCGGGCAACCGGATCGAAATCGTCGGCCAGGCCGGCGAGATGCAGAACGCCTACAGCGAACTCGCCGCCGGCTTGCTGATGTCGGCGGTGCTGGTGTTCCTGGTGCTGGTGGTGAATTTCCAGTCCTGGGTCCAGCCGGCGGTGGCCATGTCCGGCCTGCCGATCGCGATCGCCGGCGCCGCCATCGGCCTGTTCGTCACCGGCACGCCGCTGAGCGTGCCGGCGCTGATGGGCGTGATGATGGTGATCGGCGTATCGACCGCGAACTCGGTGCTGGTGACCAGTTTCGCCCGCAGCCTGATCGCCGACGGCCACGATCCCGAACAGGCCGCCTACGAATCCGCCGCGGTGCGCCTGCGCCCGGTGTTGATGACCGCCAGCGCGATGGTGCTCGGCATCGTGCCGATGGCGATCGGCCTGGGCGACGGCGGCGAACAGAACGCGCCGCTGGGTCGCGCGGTGATCGGCGGCCTGCTGTTCGGCACGCCGGCCACCCTGGTCCTGGTCCCTTCCATCCTGGCCGTGATCGGCCGCCGCCAAAAACCCGCCGCGCCGGTCGCGACCGACGACACGACCGCGCCGGCCGCCGCCCCCGCAGGAGTCGCCCCATGAACCGCTCTGCCTCCTCTCCCGGTCCCGTGTTGCGCCTGAGCCTCGCCGTCGCCGTCGCGGCGGCCTTGGCCGGCGCGCTGGCCGGCTGCAACCGCAGCACCGCGGCGACCGCGCCGGCGGCGTCCCTGCCGCAGGTGCTCACGGTCGCCGCCAAGCCCGCCGAGCCGGCTTACGAAATGGCTCTGCCGGCCCGCGCCCACGCCGGCGAATCGGCGCAGATCTACGCCCGTGCCACCGGTTTCGTCAGCGAGCGCAAGGTCGAGCTCGGCGACCGGGTCGCCGCCGGCCAAGTGCTGGCGACGGTCTCGGCGCCGGAGATCGATCAGGCCGTGCGCGAGGCGCGCGCGGTCCTGGCCCAGGCCAGCGCCGACCAGGAACTGGCCAAGGTCAATTACGACCGCGCCCAGGCCCTGGTCGGCTCCGGTGCAGTGTCGAGGGAATACTTCAGCGATCGCAAGGGCCACTACGATGTCGCCGTCGCCGCGCGCAGCGCCGCCCAGGCGCGCTTGACCTCGGCTTTGGAGCGGCAGTCGTTCCAGGTCGTGCGCGCGCCGTTCGCCGGTGTGGTGGTGGCGCGCAACATCGAGCGCGGCGACCGCGTGGTCGGCGATTCGGCCGCCGCGGCAGCGCCGATGTTCGAGATCGCCGTGCTCGACCCGCTGCGGGTGGTGGTCGATGTGCCGCAGAACATCGCCCTGCAGATCGAGAACGGCCTGCAGGCCGAGGTCGGTTTCCCCGAGCTGCCGGGCCGACGCTTCAAGGCCCAGGTCGTCCGCAGCGCACGCATGCTCTCGCGCGAAGCCGGAGCGATGCGCACCGAACTGCTGCTGCCCAACCCGGACGGCCGCATCCCCGCCGGCATGGTCGGCACCGCGCGCCTGCAACTGCCGCGCCCGGCCCCTGCGGTGATCCTGCCGGTCTCGACCGTGGTCCAACGCGCCACCGGCGCGCAGGTCGCCACGCTCCGATCCGACTCGACCTTGTCCTTCCGCAGCGTCACCCTCGGCCGCAACCTCGGCAACGAAATCGAAGTACTGACCGGCATCGCGCCCGGCGACACCGTAATCCTGGCCCCGAACGCCCTGCTCGCCGACGGCCACAAGGTGCAGGCCAAGCCCCTGCCCGCGCCGAAGAAGTCCTGACTATCGGGATGCCGCTTCTACAGGCGCAGGTTTCGAGCTTCGATGGGTGACGCAAGCCGCCAGGGCTCTGCGTGTCCCGTGGTCGCGGCTCGCGCCGCTCCTATCCTCGCGACGAGTTCCGGCCTGGACGGCGACGGCAGCAGGCCGGCCCTAGCCGTCCCGCGGTTCGTCGTTGGCGCTGCCGGACGCCTCCAGCACTTGCAACTGCAACACATCCGCCGCCGCCGGCAGCGTCGCCCCCATCGCCTTGCGCACTTCGGCCAACAAAGGCAGCAGGTTGTAGAACGAATTGGCCACCGCCCGACGCCCCAGCGCCGAGTAGCGGTCGCCTTCGCACAATGCGAACCAGGTCGCGGCATGCAAGGCCTGCAGGGCACGGCTGGCATCGCGCTCGGTCGTGTCGACGCTCACGGCGTCCTCCTTCGCTCCACAGCGGTCGGCCTTCGGTGAAGACACACTAGTCCGCGGCAGTCTCATACACCGACACGTTGGCGGATTTCGCCTGAACCGCAACCCCGTTGCCGGGGCCCGAACGCGCTTTTGTGCGCGCCGCCGCAACCCGCAACGACGATTCGATCCGATTCGTTCAGACCCGGTCGCGTTTCGGTGAGTGCGTTTCAATGTGTGGGACCGGGCCATGGAACCCTGCGCGGCATGCGTCGGCCTCGACGCGCCCTTCACGCGCCGCGCATCGCCGGCGCCCTTGACGCAGGGAATGCAAACATGAGCGACATCATCGACCAGGCGCAATTGTTCGAGCAGATCAACCTGGCCCAATCGCTGCAGGCGCAACGCCTGTCCGCGCAAACGCTGCCGCCGACCGCCGCAGCGGGCTACTGCCTCAATCGCGCCTGCCTGGAGCCGTTCGACGGCGAGCCGGCGCGTCTGTACTGCGGGCCGGCCTGCGCCGAGGCGCACCACCGCCAGTGTCAGCGCGGGGCACGGGTGCGCTGAGCCGGCTCAGCGCACCCGCACCGGCAAGCTGCAGGCGGCGTAATAGGAGCGGCAATGCGCTTCCCCGCGCTCGCCGCATTCGCGCAAGGCGTGCTCGACCGCATCATCCTTGAGCTCCGACGGCCGTACATGAACGTGGCTGTCGCTGACCGCAATCGCCACGCATTGATTGCGGTAGTCGATCTGCACTCGGCAGTCCCGTCCGCCCTGCGTGCGGCAGTCTTCGACCGCCTCGCGCCGCGCCTGGCGTTTGCTGGCCGCCCCGTGCGCGGTGCCGATCGCACCGCGCGGACCGTCGAGCGCGACCGCGCCCCAACGCGACCCCCACACTTCGCGCGGCGGCGCCGGTTCGGGGTAGTAGTTCGGCGGCGCGGGCGCGCAGGCCTGCTCGTTGCCGGTGCGGTAGGGCAGCATGCCGGGCGGACACACGCCTTCCGCGCGCGCCGGTGCTGGCACGCAGGCGCCCGCCAGCGCCAGCGCGAGCGGCCACCGCCATGCGACGACACGCATCACGGCGTCGGCCCGCCGGCACGGGGCGCGGGCTGCGTGGCGACGCGCGGCGGCGTCCAGGCCGGCGCGGCGATCGGTTGTTCGCTCGCGCTCGCCGACGGCGGCAAGGCCGGCACCGGGGCGACGCCGCCGCGGGCGGCGGCGGCCGCATTGCCGGCGAATGCCGAATGCGCCTGGAACTGGCCCAGCGTGCCGTTGAAGAACAGCGCCGACACCGGCGGCGCGACCACGATGAAGATGGTCAGGATCAGGCCGATGCCGCCTTGCTGCAGGGCCAGGGTGCTCATGCCCTCGGCATCCAGGCCCGGCAGGCCGGCGGCGAGCTTGCTCGCCCAGAACGCGATCGCGATCTTGCTCAGCAACTTGGTGCACATCGCCGTGACCACGCTCAGCGTCGCCATCGAGAACAAGGTGCCGATGCCGTACAGCAGCCAGCGCCGGAACAGCTCGCGGGTCTGGTCGAAGATCAGGCACAGCACGAACAACGGCCCCAGGCCGATGAACACGGCGATGCCGAATTTGTACAGCAGCAGCATGGCCGCCGCGGTCATCGCCGGACCGGCCGCGCCGAAGCCGGCGAACAGCAGCGCCCGCGCCTTTTCCTCGCGCAGCGCTTGCTCGCCTTCGACTACCTGCACCGCATCGATCGCGTCCAGCGCGACCTGGGCATACGCCAGGTTCTCGTCGATGCTCTGCGCTGCGGTGCGCCCCTCGATGCCGGTGAACAACTCGTGGATCTCGCGGTCCAGGTCGTGGGTAAAGAACTCGTGCAGGCGCGTACCCGCCAGCGACATGCCGGTGGCGACCGCCACGATGACCGCGATCCGGGTCAGGTCCGCGACCAGGGCGGGCATCGAGTCGCGCGAGCGGCCGGTGACGACGCGGTAGCCCGCGATCAGGATCCACAGGGTGACCAGGCTCAACGCGACCGCGCTGGCCCAGGCCATGGCGCGCGCCATCAGTTGCAGGCCGAAGCGGTCGATCTCGCCGCGGAAGTACTCGTCGATCAGACGGAAGAGCACGAAATCGCCGATGCCGGCGGTCGCCGCCCAAGCGTCGGCGGCGCGCGCCGCCGTATCCCATTGCATCCCATCCATGCCTTGCGTTCCTGGTCGACGTGATCGGCCGTGCGGCCGTTGCCGGCGATCGCTGCGATCGCGAAGCCACACGCTAGCAGCGCCGCAACGCCGCGCCGCGTAGGACAAATCTGATTCCGACGACGCGTTTGACTACACCGTGTAGACGAACGTCCACAACAATGTGGACACGAAGCAATTTCAGCTGGCACACATTGCCAACTTACGGTTTTGCCGGCGTAGTCGCCACCGAGACAAACCGCAAGGACGCATCGTGATTCGGGTATTCGCTGTCGACGCCCAGCCTTTGATCCGCGCCGGATTGCGCTGGATCGCACACCAGGCCGGCGACATCGTGGTCGTCGGCGAAGCCGATCGCGCCGAGACGGCGCTGCGCGCATTGATCGCGCTGGAGATCGACCTGGTCCTGTGCTCGACCCAGTTGCCTGACCTCGACGGCGTCGACTTCCTGCGCCGGCTGCCGGCACGCCCTTGGGTGTTGGCCTTGGCCGCGGGCCACGACGGCATCCTGCCCAAGCACCTGTTCGCTGCCGGCGCGCGCGGCTATCTGTCCTACGGCTGTACGCCGGCGGCGGTCGTGCGGGCGGTGCGCGAAGTCGCCGCGGGCCGGCGCTACCTCGACGATGGCCTGGCCAGCCGGGTGCTGTTCGGCGACTCGCCGTTCGACCGGCTCAGCACACGCGAGTTGGAGGTCGCCCGCCTGACCGCGCGCGGCGACGGCATCCAGCGCATCGCCGTCGCGCTGGGCATGGCCGATTCGACCGTACGCACGCATCGCTCGCGTCTGTTCGACAAGCTCGGCGTGCGCAGCGACGCCGCACTCACCCGGCTCGCGCTGGAACACGGGTTGCTGCCGTGAGCGCGATGCGGACCGCGCGCAGGCGTTGGCAGGCGGCGGCGGCCGGGCTGAGCCGGCGCTGGCGCACGTTGCCGCCGTGGCTGCGCCTGGCCGTGGCCGGCCTGATCGCGATCAAGCTAGCGCGCTGGGCGCTGCCGGCGCTGTTCCCGCCGCCCGAGCCGCGCTTCCTGGTCAACCCGCAGCCGCGCGAGCGCTACCGCCTGCAGCTGAGCCTGGAGCGGGCGCCCGGCGGCTTCGCCCTGGTCGACGGCGCAGCGCTGTACGGCATCGACAGCCCGCACTGCATGCCGCCGCGCGGTTTCTTCTCGGGTGCGCGACAGGCCCAGGACACTGCGTTCGCGCTGGTCCATTTCGAGCGCGACGGTCGCGGCGGCCACCGCGCCGTGGTCGCCGCCGACGGGTTCCTCGACAGCGATGTGTACGGACGCGGGGTTTGCCGGCTGCGTCTGGCCGGCGTGTCGGTGCGCCTGCGCGCCAGTCCGGACCCGCGCAGCACCCATTTCCGGCTGTTCATGCCGGCGCAGACGCTGCGCGCGTCCGGTCAGGAACGCGCGGTGTTTCTGCGCAGCCACTACCCGCTGATCGAAGCGATCGACGCCTACCCCGACCTCGGCCTGCCGCAAGCCGACCGCACTCCCGTCGAGCAGCGCGCCGAGCTGTTCGCGATCGTCCTCCAGTCGAAGGAACTGACGCCATGAGCCTGCCCAGCCGCCACTACGCCATTCTCTCCGAACACGTCTACCGCCCCGCAGCCGCCTACGGGCACGACGCGCTGCGCATCGACGGGGTCACCTATGCGGTGGTGCAGCGGGTCGACCGTCCGTCCGGCTACCAGGGCGCGATCTACCGGCGCGCCGACACCGGCGAGTACGTGGTCGCCCACCGCGGCAGCGAATTCCTGCGCGAGCCGGACAAGGACGGGGCCGGCGCCGATCTGGCGATGATCGGCCAGCGCATCAATCCGCAGAGCGAGGACGCGATCGCCCTGACCCGCCAGGCGCTGATGCTGGCGCGCGCGAGCGAACCGCCCGCGCCGGTCAGCGTCGCCGGCCACTCGCTCGGCGGCTGCCTGGCGCAGATCGCCGCGCACCGCTTCGGCCTGCGCGGCGAAACGTTCAACGCCTACGGTGCGGCCAGCCTCGCCTATGGCATTGCCGAAGGCGGCAACCAGGTGCTCAACCACGTCATGGCCGGCGATGTGGTCAGCGCCGGCGGCAAGCACTTCGGCCGGGTGCGCATGTATGCGCAGGCGCAGGAAGTCTGGCGCTTGCACGAAATCGGCCGTTACGAGGACCATGGCGGCGCGCTCGATCTGCGCTATCCGCTGCCGGCGGCAGCGGCCTTGCTGGACTCGCACCGCATGCATCATTTCCTGGACGGCGGCGCCGACGGCCGCAGCCGCTCGGTGCTCGACGACCCGCAGGCGCGCTATCGCGCCCAGGCCCACCAGCCCATGTTCGAACGTTACCGCCACGACATCTGGCTGTTGCGCGAAAGCGTGAGCCTGACCGCCGCGGCATTGCGCGGCGCCGGCGGCATCGCCGGCGAACTCGGTCGTCTCGCACCCGCGCCGCCGCCGCGCAGTCCGTTTGCCGATCCCGCCCCGCACGCAGCGCCGGCGCGGCAAGCGCCGGCCGCCGAAGCTCCATCGCACGACCCGCGCCGGCGCAGCCATCCGGACCATGCCCTGTACCGGTCGATCCGCGACGGCGTCTCGCAACTGCCGGCGCACACCGGCGCCGCGGCCGACGACGACGCCTTCGAACGCACCGCCGCCAGCCTGTACGCCCTGGCCAAGCGCGAGGGGCTGCAACGCATCGACCGGGTGCTGAGCGCCCGCGACGGCGGCGACGCACTATTCCTGGTCGAGGGCGATCCGCGCGATCCCGCGCACCGTCGCGGCCAGTTGTCGGCCGCGCAGGCGGCACGAACGCCGCTGGACGAGTCGTTCGCCGCCGCAGCGACGGCCGCGCAAACCGCGCCGGACCGCGACTCGCCGCGCGCGCTGGGCCGCACGGCCTGAGCCGACGCCGCGACCGGCGCTCACCGCCGCGCCTGGCCGCCGCTGAACTTCCGCTGGCGCGCGGCGCATCGGCGGCTGACCGGCGGGCGACATCTCACTACAATGCCGCCCCCGCAGTTTTCAGCAGCCGCACCGCATGAACATCGTCGTCAACGAAGACCTCAAGGCCTACATCGATCCGCTGACCGCGGAGGAATACGCCGCGCTGGAGCGCAGCCTGCTGGCCGAAGGCTGCCGCGACGCGCTGGTGCTGTGGGGCGACGTGCTGGTCGACGGCCACAACCGCTACGGCATCTGCAAGAAGCACGGCCTGCCGTTCCAGACCGTGCAGAACCCGCGCTTCCAGTCGATCGAAGACGTGTACTTGTGGATGATCGACCAGCATCTGGGCCGACGCAGCGTGTCCGACTTCCAGCGCGGCGTGCTGGCGCTGCGCAAGCGCGAGATCCTGGCCGAACGCGCCAGCACCAAGGCCAGCGCGGCGATGGCGGCGCCGGCGCCGATCCCGGCGCCGGCCTCGCCCGACGACGATCAGGCGCCGTGGGACCCGCCGGCCGAAGGCGAAGCCGTGCTCTCCGCTGCGCCGGCCCAGGCCGCGGCGCCTGCCGCACCGGCCGCCGCGGCGCGCAAGCAGCGCAGCGAAATCGCCCGCGAGGCGCGCTTGAGCAGCGCCCAGGTCGGCCTGATCGAGACCATCCATAAGCAGGCCGCGCCGGAAGTGGTGGCCGCGGTCAAGTCCGGCAGCTTGTCGATCAACGCCGCCGCTGCGGTGGCGACCTTGCCGGAAGAAGAACAGCGCGCCGCGGCGTTGGCCGGCAACAGCGAACTCAAGGAAGCGGCCAAGCGGGTGCGCGCGTCCAAGCGCAAGCCGCGCGAGAACGCCGAGGAAGACGCCGAAGAGGCCGCCGACGCCGGGCGCGACGAGGAAAAGCGGATCCTGTTGCGCCGGGTCGCCGAACTCAGCGCCGAGAACGACGCGCTCAAGCGCGAGAACGCTGAGTTGCGCGCGCAGCTGGCGGTCAGCGAGATCGCGGCCGGCGCCTGATCCGCCGCCCCTCGCCAGGCCGGCGCGCAAGGCGCCGGCCCGCCGGCACGATGGGCCCGCCTGGCGGGCCCGCTCGGCGACGCCGGCTCAGTCGACCGTGCAGGTCAGCGTTACCGTCACCGAGCCGCCGTTGACCAAGGTGCCCAAGGCCACGCCGGCATCGAGCTGAGCCAGGCTCAGACCCGCCGGACAAGCAGTGCCGCTACAGCTCGGCGGCGCAGTGCAGCGGATGCCGCTGCGGCTCGCGATCGGATCGCGCAGGATCGCACCGGTCACCGCGTCCGGGCCGTTGTTGCCGACCACGATGGTGTAAGTGGTGCTCGCGCCGCGCGCCAGCGTGTCGCCGGACGGGTCGTCCGCCCCGGCGGCCGGCGTGTTGGTCTTGTGGATGGTCAGGTCGGCGAGCGGCTGTCGGGTATTGCGGAAGGTGCAGGTCAGGTCGTCGCCGGCCACCGGGGTCAGCGCGAAGCTGCGGCCGTTGCCACTCGGCGCCTGGCCGCCGGGCAGCGCGTTGCTGCATGCGTACGTGGTGGTGTAGCCGGACAGATCGGTGGCGCCGGCGCCGGTTTCGCCGAAGGTGTAAACCGTACCGATCTCGGCCGGGTCGATCGTTGCGATTTCCGGCGGCGCGTCGCCGGCGCCGCTCGTGGTCGCCGACACCGGCGCGCCGTTGCCCGCGATGCTCAACACGAACTGGTCGCCGGCGACGAAGCGGCCCAGCGGCAGACTCTTGCGCAGGCGCAGCAACGGCTGCCGGGCGTTGACGAAGTCGCAGGTCAACACCGCATCCAGGCCGGTAGCGCTGCCCGGTATCGCATACACCGTGCCCGACAGACTGCCGACCGTGGCGCCGCCGGCATCGGTGCAGCGCGCCGAGCTCAATCGCCAGCCGGCCGGCAGCGCGTTCTCGTCGATCGAAACCGCCGCGCCGGCGCTTTGCACGGCGAAGCCCTGAACGCCGCCCGTCGCGGTGTCGCCATCGACCTGCACCGGCGTGCCGATCGCGACGGTGGTCGCGCTGCCGCCGGCCTGCACGGTGTTGCCGAGAGCGAAGCCGAAGCTGCCGGTACCGCCGAGCGTGGTCTTGCGCAGCACGATCCGTGCCGGCTCGGCGACCCGCACCAAGGCGTCCTCGACTTCGCCGCTGTCGGCACGGCCGCTCGGAGTAGCGGCACTGAGCGCGCTGCCGTAGCTCACCCGCACGCGCGCCACGCGCTGGCCGGCGACCGCATTGGCCGGTATCGCGATCGTCAGCGGCAGGACCGTCGCGCCGGCCGCGAAACCGGCGCATGCGCCTTCGGCCGCGGC
Organism: Lysobacter firmicutimachus; assembly: GCF_037027445.1. Taxonomy (NCBI): domain Bacteria; kingdom Pseudomonadati; phylum Pseudomonadota; class Gammaproteobacteria; order Lysobacterales; family Lysobacteraceae; genus Lysobacter; species Lysobacter firmicutimachus. Next base: position 596,434 of record NZ_JBANDL010000002.1, on the reverse strand, counting down.
GAAGCTGCCGTTGTTGTCGACATCGACCCAGCCGCAGGCGGTGCCGGCGCGGCTGGCGCCGGCAAGGGGCACGCTCAGGTTGACGCTGCGTCCGCGCACCAGGGCCGGCCAAACGAAGTCGTCGCTGTCGGCATCGGCCGCGGCGCTGGCCAGCGGGCTGGCGGTCGCGGCGGCGAGATTGGCGTTGTCGGCGCTGAGGTTGCCGCCGATGCTCAGATCGCTGAGCACATGCACCGCGGCCTGGCCGGCGTCGTAACTCGCCGGCGCGTCGCCGAAGTCCTCCTCGACCGTCACCGCCAGGCTCAGGGCGTCGACGTGGCCGCTGTCCAGGGTGACCGAGCCGCTCTGCAATTGGGTGTCCAGGCCGACGCCGATCACCAGCCGGGTGATCGTGCCGTTGATGCGCAAGCTGCCGCAGGCGGCCGGGTTGTTGGCGACGGTGCAGCTGGTGTTGCCGGCCAGGACGTTGCTGTAGGCCTGGGTCGCGGTGGCGGCGAAGTTGGCGTTGCCGGCGGTGCGGGTCCAGGTCAGGCCTGTCACCGCGGTGGCGCCGTTGGCGGCCGAGGCGATGGTGAAGCGCGCGGCATGATTGGCGCGCAGGCCGCCCCCGGCGACGTTGCCGCCGAGCCCGCTGAAATGCAGCGAGGGATTGCGCACCGGCTGCGGGAAGGTCAGCGTGACCGTGCCGCGGTTGGCGCAGGTCTGGCGCGCGGCGGCGATCGCGCAGCCGCCGGCGTTGGCGTCCAGCTTCAGCGCCGGCGTGGCCGGTGCGATGCCCGGGCTGTAGTGAGTCGCCACCGGCCCGCCGATGCCGTTGAACGTGGTCGACGCGGTGTCGATGGCGAGATTGCCGCCGGCCATGGCCAGGCCAACCAGATAATTGTTCGGCAATACGTACGTGCCGCCGGCCGCGTTGAGCCCGGCGGCGATCGACGTCGGCGCCTGATAGGCGCGCACCGGCGCGATCGATGCGACCAGGGCCGCGACCAGGCACAAGGCGAACGCGAGCGCACCGCTGCCCAGATGCGCACGCGCCGGCGCCGACCGCCGGCGCAGAGCCGCGGCCTGATGATGGATTTTCACGAACAGTCCCCTGAGCGGCGCGACGGAGCGCGCCACCGAATGCGAAAGCGAGCGGAGGTTGCCTGGCCCGGCGGCGACCGGCGCGCGTGGCGCCGGTGGGCCCAGTCAGGGTTCGACTACGGCGCGCATCCTGAATCAGTTCATGAAAGTGGTCAATGTGTCACACTTAAACTTCGAAATCACTCGCCAAGTTCGGCAAACAGCCGCCATCCGGACCCCGCAGACGCCGGTCGCGCCTCGCACCAAGGCCCTCTCCCGCCCCGCCATCAACACAAGCCGCCTCGGCTTGCACCGAGGCCCGACCGGCGTAAGATGATCTACATCATATAAAGGCCGCCGCGATGCGCTACACCCCCGACCGCAAGCCCCAGACCCGCCAACGCGTGCTCGACCAGGCGGCCCGCGCCCTGCACGCCGAAGGCCCGCACCGGCTCGGCGTGGCCGCGATCATGCGCGAGGCCGGACTCACCCACGGCGGTTTCTACGCCCATTTCGCCTCGCGCGACGAACTGCTCGCCGCGGCGATCGAACGCATGTTCGAACAAGCCCGCGACTACTGGCGCGAAGCCTTCGCCGGCCAGACGCCGGCGCAGGCGCTGCGCATCTGCATCGATCGCTATCTGTCGCCGGCGCATCGCGACGGTCGCCTCGGCGGCTGCCCGTTGCCGCCGCTGTCGGCCGATCTGCCGCATCTGCCCGACGCTGCGCGTGCGGCCTACGAGGCCGGTGCGCAGCGCATGCACGAAGGCTTGCGCGCGCTGATCGCCGCGCACCGCCCCGGCCAAGACGCCGAACAGCAGGCGCTGTCGATGCGCGCCGAATTGGTCGGTGCGCTGTTGCTCGCACGCGCGCAGAGCGCGCGCGAACGCTCAGACGCCCTGCTTGCCGCCTCGCGCGAGGCCTTGCATGCCCGGTTCGGACTGGACTGAGCCCGGCCGCGCGCCTACCACCGAAGGAGTTCCGCGATGCGCTTGGTCGACGAAGTCGCCGCCGGCTTGCCCGGCCTGGCCCAACTGCAAACCCTGCTGGCGAGCGGCCGCAAGCCCGGCATCCTGCGCGCGCTGGATTTCGACTTCGTCGAAGTCGGCGACGGTCTGGCGGTGTTCGCCGGCACGCCCGGCGATCATGCCTACAACCCGATCGGCACCGTCCATGGCGGATACGCCGCGACCCTGCTCGACTCGGCCTGCGGCTGCGCGGTGCATTCGCGGCTGAGCGCGACGCAGGCCTACACCACGCTGGAACTGAAGATCGCCTATCACCGCCCGCTCGGCCGCGACAGCGGCCCGCTGCGCGCGGTCGGCCGGGTGCTGTCGATCGGCCGTCGCGCCGCCTTCGCCGAAGCCCGCCTCACCGATGCGCAGGACAAGCTCTACGCCTCGGCCACCTCCACCCTGCTCGTGTTCGAGCGCTGAACGGATGCCCCCCATGTCGCCGGATCCCATCGTCGTCTGCGCCGCCGTGCGCACCCCGCTCGGCCGCTACCTCGGCGAGCTGTCGCCGCTGCCCGCGCATCGTCTCGGCGCGCACGCGATCCGCGCTGCGCTGCAACGCGCCGGCGCCGCGCCGGAGCGCATCGACGAAGCGCTGATGGGGTGCGTGCTCGGCGCCGGCCAGGGCCAGGCGCCGGCGCGCCAGGCCGCGCGCGCGGCCGGCCTGCCCGATTCGGTGCCGGCGGTCACGATCAACAAGGTCTGCGGTTCGGGCATGAAAGCCGCGATGCAGGCGCACGATGCGCTGATCGCCGGTTCGATCGAGGTCGCCGTCGCCGGCGGCATGGAGTCGATGTCGAACGCGCCCTATCTGCTGCAACGCGCGCGAGCCGGCTATCGGGTCGGCCACGACCGGATCTTCGATCACATGGCGCTGGACGGCCTGGAAGACGCCTACGAACCGGGCCGCGCGATGGGCGAATTCGGCGAAGCGCTGGCGCGCGAGTACGGTTTCGACCGCGCCGCGCAGGACGCGTACGCCCACGAAACCCTGCGCCGCGCCCAGGCCGCGATCGAGCACGGCGACTTCGCCGACGAGATCGCTCCGATCCAGATCGAGGACAAAGCCGGCGCGCGCACCGTGCAGCACGACGAACACCCGCGCAAAGTGTCGCTGGACAAGATCGCCGCGCTCAAGCCGGCGTTCGCCGCCGACGGCAGCATCACCGCCGCCAGCGCCTCGGCCAATGCCGACGGCGCGGCTGCCCTGCTGCTGACCTGGCGCTCGACCGCGATGCGCGAAGGCTGGCCGGCGCTGGCGCGGATCGTCGCCCATGCCAGCCACAGCCAGGCGCCGGCGCAGTACACCACCGCGCCGATTCCGGCCGTGCGCAAGCTGCTCGCGCGCGCCGGCTGGAACGTCGGCGATGTCGACCTGTTCGAGATCAACGAAGCCTTCGCGGCGGTGGCCATGGCCGCCGCGCACGACCTCGGCATCGCCCGCGAACGGCTCAACGTCAACGGCGGCGCCTGCGCGCTCGGCCATCCGATCGGCGCCACCGGCGCGCGCCTGCTGGTGACCCTGATCCACGCCTTGCGCCGGCGTGGCGGGCGCCGCGGCGTCGCCGCGCTGTGCATCGGCGGCGGCGAGGCGACCGCGATGGCGGTCGAGATCGAGCCGGCCTGACCCGGCGTCCGCCGATGCGCGGCGGTGCGCCTGCGCAAAGTGAGGCGGCGCGCGGCCGTGCGCGGCCTCCGCGCGGCGCCGTCGCAACGGCGCCGCGTCCCGGCCTCAGCCGTCGCGGCCGTGGCGGCTGCGTTCGATCGGCTGGTCGGCCGACTCGGTCGCCTGCTGCGGCGCATCCGCCGCCTTGCCCTCGAAACGCAACGCCGGCTGGCCGGACTCGGTCTCCACCGATCGCACCTCGCCGTTGGCGCGGCGCGCCTTGACCTGCTCCAGCACGGCGTTGCTGCATGAGCCTTCGACGAAGTCGGCGCGGTGCAGCTGGCCGTTCTTGAGATCGACGAACAGGCTCTGCGCGTCGCCGGCATTGCGGCTGCCGGAGGTGGTCAAGCGGCTGTCTGTGGGCAGCGTGCTCGGATCGACCTTGAGCGCGTGTGTCACCGGGCGCAGCCCGCAATGGCTGTACTTGCCCTCGACATCGCTGATCAGATACGTGCCGTCCTCGAAGTACAGACGGACGCCGGGGATGCCGAGCTCCTCGCGGTCCTTGACCGAATTGCGATCGCAGTCGACGAAGATCTGCCCGACCACGCAGGCTTCGTCGGCGAACACGCCGCCGCGCAGATCGACCTTCCATTGCGCCTGGTTCGAACAAGTCCGCGTCGCCGCGCCGCCGGCCGCATCGCCGCATTCGGCGTGCACGCGGTTGATGCCGTCGCCCTGGCGCGCGCCGACGCCGACCCGCACCCGGTAGCGCAGCAGCGCCTGCGCGCCCGGCGCCAACCGGTCCAAGGCTATGCGCAGCACCGGTCCGGGCGCGCCGGTCAGCGACAACAGGCGCGCGCCCTGCACTTGGGCGGTGTTCTCGATCAAGCGGAAACCGGCCGGCAGCCGATCGACCAGCACCGGCGCGATCGCCAGACCCGGGCCGCGGTTGCGGATGCGGACGCTGTACACGATCAGATCGCCGACTTCGGCCTCGCGCACCGAACCGGTCTTCTCCACCGCCAGTTGCGCATCCGTCGACGGCAAGGGCGTGTCGACGCAGGCGTCGTCGCGCTGTTCGCGCCCGCCGTAGCTCAGCAACGCCTCGTTGTAGAGGCCGCGTCCGGCTTCGCCGGCGAGGCAGGCCAGCGCGGCCGAGTCGGCGGCGGCTTCGGCCGCGACGCGCACGCGCACTTCCAACAAATAGCCGTCGCTGGCGCCCGCGGCGAGATCGCGGCCGCTGGCCAAGGTCCACGGCGCCGCGCCGCTGAGGTTCAACGCCTCGCCGTTGCGGTCGGCACGGACCGACAGCAGGCTCACCCCGGCGCCGAAGCGCGGCGCGTCGCGCAGGTCGTAGCGGCCCGCGGCCGCGCCCTGGTTGCGCACCTCGATCCGGTAGCGCACCACGAATTCGTCGGCGCTGCCGGCGACCGGCTGCGGCGCGCCCTGCACCTGCTTGCGCACGCTCAGCGCCGAGGCCACCGGAACGGCCACGCAGTGCTGCGGATCGGCGGCGACGTCGCAGCCCGGCGGCGGGCCCGCACAGCCGTCCGGATCGGCGGCCGGGTCGCAGGCCGGCGGCGGCGCGCCGGTGTCGTCGGTGACCAGGTTGTAGATCGCGCTCACCCCGGCCGGAATCGGATCGGCCACGCGCACCGCGACCACGACCTCGGCGCGTCCGCCGTCGCCGGCGATCGGACCGGCGACGGCGAGCGTGCAGGCGCGCGCACCGGCATCGCCGATCGCGCAGTCCGACAGGCTGGCGCCGCTCACCGACACCAGCGTGGTGTGCGCCGGCAGGCGCTCGTAGAAGCGGTGGTTCGCGGCGGCGACGGCGGCGCCGTTGACCAGGGTCAGGGTGTAGCTCAGCGTCTCGCCCGGTTCGGCCACGTCGGCGAGCGAACCGCTTTCGCCGCTCAGGCGCTTGGACACGGTCACCCGCGGCTGGATCACCGGAGTTGCCACGCAGTGATCGGGATCGGTCGCGACCGAACAGCCCGGCGGCGGCCCGGCGCAGCCGTTGGGGTCGCTGGCCGGATCGCAGGCCGGCGGCGGCGTGCCGCCGCCGTCGGTGACCAGGTTGTAGATCGCGCTCACCCCGGCCGGGATCGGGTCGAGCACGCGCACCACGAAGCCGGCCGTGGCGGTGCCGCCGTTGCCGGCGATCGGGCCGGCCACGCTCAGCAGGCAGGGCTTGGCGCCGCGGTCGCCGATCGCACAACCGGACACCACCGCGCCGCTCACCGACACCAGCTCGGTATGCGCGGGCAGCAATTCGTAGAAGGCGTGGTTGCTGGCCGCGCTGCCGCCGGTGTTGCTCAGGGTCAGGACGTAGCTCAGGGTCTCGCCGGCTTCGGCGCGGCCGGCGACGCTGCCCGACTCGGCCGACAAGGCCTTGCGCACGCTCACTGCCGGCGCGGTCGGGATCTGCGCGCAGCCCGGCAGGCTCGGATCGCTGTCGCAATCCGGCGGGCCGCGGTCGGGGTTGTAGGCGCGGTTGAGGATGCGCTGCACGCCGGCCGGCACCGGGTCCACCACCCGCACCACGACGTTGAGCACCACGCTCGCGCCGGGCGCGATGCTGAGGTTCTGCCACTCGATCCGGCCGCCGCTGGCCGCGCCGTCGTGGCTGCCGCCCTGGTCGGAGGACACGTAGACCGTGTTCGGATCGAGGTTGTCGATCACGTCGTAGTCGATCGCGGTCAGGTTGCCGGCGTTGCGCAGGGTGATCGCGTAGGTCAACGTTTCGCCGGGCTCGGCGATGCCGTTGCCGTTGGCGTCGCTGACGCGCTTGCTCAGACTCACGTCGCTGGCGCAAGCGTCGAGCGCGGTCAGCGAGATGTCGTCCAGGGCCAGGTCGTTGCCGGGTCCGCCGGGGCTGTTGTTGACCACCTCCAGGCGCAGGCTGGATTGGGTCGGCACGAAACTCACCCCGTACTCGTTCCAGGTCAGTACGGTGCCCGGCAGCTCCGGGATGTCGCCGCTGCTGACGCTGCCGAGCACGGCACCGGTGGCCGGGTCGACGATGCGGAAGGTCACGTTGGGGTCGATGTCGCCGTCGCCGGGCAGATACTCCTGCACGTTGCTGAGCCAGGCGGTGAAATCGTGGCGCACGCCGACCGCCAGCCCGTTGAAATCGCGCGAATAGAACACGCCCGGGGCGAAGTCGGCGTTGACCAGCATCATGTAGCCGTTCGGGTCGCCGGTGTGGTCGGCGCCGTCGCGCCAGGCGCTATTGCCGCCGTCGCTGCGCGGCGACTGCACCAGCGCGTATTCGCCGTCGTTGACCCGGCAGTCCGGGCCGATGCACGGCGGTGCGGTGTCTTCGTAGCGGTAGGTGGTCTGCGTCGGCGACAGCGGCGGGCCGATCCGGCTGGCGCCGGAGCCGAAGCCGAAGCTCTCGTTGAACAGCGGCGTGCAGGTCTGCGCCGCGACGGGCGCGGCCGGCAACGCGGCGGCGAGCAGCAGCGCGGCCAGGCGGGCGCGCCAACCGCGTGCAGGCGGGCGGGAGACGATGGCCATGATCGTCCTCACGGCCGAACCGGACGCACGTCGATCTGCACCCGGCGGTCGGGTTGCAGGCACTGCTTCAGCGCCGCATCCGCGCGCTCGCCGGCGCAGCCGCGGCTGACCGGTTCGCGTTCGCCGCGGCCTTCGGCCTCGATCGGCACGCGCACGCCCTGCGCCAGCAGATAGGCGCGCACGCTCTGCGCGCGCTGCTGCGACAAGCGCTGGTTGTAAGCCTCGGAGCCGAGCCGGTCGCTGTGGCCGACGATGCGCAGGCCGGCGACGTCGCTGCGTCCGCGCAGTTCGGCGGCCAGCGCGTCGAGCTGGCCCTGGCCGCGCGGCAACAGCCCGGCCAGGTCGCCGCGATCGAAAGCGAACAAGGCGTCGGCGGACAGGTCGTAGCGCGACTCGGCCGGCGGCGCGGGACGCTCCGGCGAGGCCGGCGGCGGGCAGGCCGCCGCGGCCGCCTCGGCACGCGCGGTCAGGTCTTCGGCGATCTGGATATAAGGCTTGGCATGGCGCCAGCCGCCATCGTGGATCTCGTTGCCGGCGTGCACCAGTTCGACCTCGGCGCAGGCGGTGGCCTGGGCGGCGCAACGGAAACCGGACTGTCCGCGCAAGGCGTCGTAGCGCGCCCACAGGTCGGCGCGCAGTTTTTCCGCGCCGTTGACCAGCGGCGTTTCGAAACCCGGGTCGCGTCCGCCCTCCAGCGCCTCGATCAGCGCGATCGATTCGGCCAACGCCGCCTGCGGATAGCCGCCGCGATCGTTGCGGCTGTATTCGTGGAACGAGGTGTCGAGCCAGCACTGCGCTTTGGCCAAGTGATAGTCGGCGACGCGGCGGCCGCCGTCGTTGAGCGCGCGGATGCGGCCCTGCGCGGCGGCGTAGGCCCGGTGGTCGGCATGGATCGCCGCGCCGGCGATGCGCTGCGCGGGTGGCGTCAGCGCCGGCGCCGCCGTCTGCGCTTGGGAAGCGCCGTTCAGCAGCAGCGCTGCGGTCAGCGCGAGCGGCCGCAGGCTCCGGCGACGCGCCGTCGTGGCATAGGAATGCATCTCGGGTTCTCCTTAACGCGGCAGGGCCGGATTGGTCGCGGGGTCGTTGCCGCGGAACAGGGTTTCGTCGAACTTGAAGCGCAGGCGCAGATAGGCGCCCTGCTGGGTGTACTCGCCCTGGCTCAGGTCGTCGTCGCGGAAGCCGCGCGCGTTGTAGCCCGCCGACAGCCACAGGTTGTCGCGCAGCAGATGGCCGGCCTCGACGCCGAACGCGGACTGGCGCGCGCCGCCCGGGCTCCACATCTGCGCGGCCAGCGCGCTGACGTCCCAGCGTTCGCTCAGGTCGTAGGTGATGCGGCCCGAGACCAGGTAAGCGGTGTAGCGGTCGCTGCGTCCGTCGAAATAGTCGCGCTGGCGCTTGCCGGCCAAGCGCCCGTCCAGCCACCACGGCCGCGCCGGATGCCAATCGGCGTGCAGCGACAGCACGTGCTTGTCGAAACCTTCGCCGGCCGGCGCGAAGCGCGCGTCGTCGGCGTCGTCCCAGGCGGTGCGGTCCAGGCCGGCGTCGCGGCGGGTCCAGTACTCGTAGCGGCCGAGCAGATTGAAACGGTTGCGATCGGTATCGCGGTACGCGACGCCCAGCTGGAAGCGGTCTTCGTAGCTGTCTTCGGCGCCGCCGCGATAGACGTTGCGCAGATGGTAGTTGCGCAGCAGGCCGGTCCAGTCGCGATTGAACTTGCGCGCCACGCTCAGGGTCGACAGCCAGCTGTCGTAATCGCGATTCAACCACGGCACCGTCGCCTCGCCCGCGGCATCGCCGACCTGTTCGATGCGCCGCCATTCCAGGCGTCCGGCGATCGACCACAGCTCGTCCGGCCGCCATTGCGCGGCCACGCTGGCGGCGGTGGCCTGCTGGCCGCGGCCATCGAGCAGTTGCAGCTTTTCCAGCGCGGTCTGCAGGCTCCATGCCGCGCTCGGCCGCCACTGGTTGCGCAGGCCGTTGGCCCATTGCAGTTGGCGCGCACCGTAGGCGTCGTACATGCGGTACTCGCTGAACACACTGCCGCCGTCCATGTACTCGCTGTCCAGGCCCCAGACGAAGGCATCGCTTTCGTAGGGGCTGGGCAAGCGGCGGCCGGTCGCATCGACGACGCCGTCGGCGGTGGCGACGCTGGACAGGCCGGTATTCCACTCATAGCGGCCGTACAGGCGGGTGCGTTCGCGCACGCGCCAGCCGGCGCCGAGCGCGGCGCGGCGATGGTCGCGATGATCGATATCCTGCTCGGCCTCGGCGGCGAGGTCGAAGCGCGGCCCGAGCCGCCACTGCAGCGCCGCGCGCAGCGCGGTGTATTCGACCGGCACGCCGGCCAGGCCGTTGCCGACCCAACTGCCGTAGCGCTCGCTCCAGCCGCTGCCGGTGTTGTACAGCGTCTGGCCCGTGCCCGGATTGATCGCGCTCGACGAACCGCCGTAGAAGCCGCCGCCGAAGCCGGGCGTGACCACGCCGACGCCGTAGGGCGCGGCCAGCGGCGCCGGCACGCTCAGGCCGTTGCCGGCGCCGTAGCGGCCGGCGCGTTCGTCGATGCGGTTGGCGCCGAACTCCAGCGTCAGCGCGTCGCTGGGCAGATAACGCACGCCGGCCTGCCATTGGTCGCGGCGCGCACCGCTCGTGCGGTCTTCGACATGACTGCCCTGGACGTACACGCTCCAGCGTTCGTCCAGGCGCCACAGCGCATCCACGCCGCCCTGCTTGCGCCCGCCGAGGAACGACGCCGAGGGATTGTTGAAGCCGGCCTCGCTCTGGCCGTAGAACGCCTGCACCTCGGCATGCTCGCCGCGATGACCGAAGGCCAGCCGCCAGGCATCGCCGTCGATTTCGCCGCCGCGCGCCGGATCGGCCGCGCCCGGCCAGGCGGTATAGGACTGACCCGGCACGCGGTTGTAGGCGCTGCGGCTGCGCGCCACCTCGCCGGTCAGCCAGGTGCCGGGGCCGAAGCGCCAGGTCGCGTTAGCGCTGGCCAGGCGGTACGGCGCCAGGGGATTTTCGTCTTCCACCGCGCTGGCGCCGATTTCGAACCGTTCGTTGATCCGGTACTGGCCGTTGCCGCCGTAGACCCAGTAGCGCTCGCCGCCCTGGTCGATCTCGTAGCTGATCCGCAACGACACCGGGTTGAGTGCGGCGTCCACCGACGGCAGCGCGCGCGCGAGCAGGACCCGGCCGCTGAACGGTTCGAAGCTGTAATCGACGAAGCGCTGCAGGGGCTCGGTCGAGACGATCCGCGAGGGCGCGTGGCGGTCGCGCACGATCAGTTCCACCCGCTCGCTGCCGAGCACCGCATGCGCGCTGTTGCTGACCGTGTACGGCCCGGACAGGCCGCGGCCGGGAAATTCCTCGACCACCTGGCGCAGGTTGTCGTAGGCGGCGAACACGTCGAGCGCGCCGCGTTCGCCTTCCAGATGCCCGCGCACGCCGGTCAGGGCGCGGTGGTACTGGCCCAGGTCGCGCAGCGCGGTCGAGGCCACCGCGCCCTGGCCGCTGCGCTGACTGAAGCCGTCGCCGGTGACGATGTCGCCATACAGCAGGTAATGGCGGCCCCGGTCCAGGCGCAGGTACAACCGGCTGTTGCTGCGCGCCTCGAAACCGACCATCGACGCGTCGCCGTACACCGGGTACCAGCGCTCCGGATCGATGTCGCGGAACAGCCGGTCGCGATCGGGCTTATCGCTGTCGTAGGCCATCGTCAACAACGCGTCGCCGCGCACCTTGCCCTTGAGGAAGAACGCGCTGCGCAGCGCCGCGTTGCGCTTGCCGTCGCCGGAACGGCGCGACCAGTTGCGGATTTCGTCTTCGAAGCCGTCCTCGCTGCGCGCCTGCGACAGGCTCAGCGGGCTCTTGCGATCGAAGCGCACCACGCCTTCGACCAGGCCGACCGCGATCATGTCGCGCAATGCCGGCACGAAGCCGATCTCGCCGCGCGCCACCGCGCCGCCGGCGGCGACCCGCACCTGCACCGTCTGCGGCTCCACCGGCGCCAGCAGCCAGATGTCGGCGACGCCGTCGCGGGCCGGCAGTTGCAGGCCCGGCGTCAACGGGTCCGGATCGTTCGGCGCCAGCCCGGCTTCGTCGCTGACTGCGCCGGGCAACTGCCAGCGCCCGGCCGAAGCCTCCAGGGTCAGCATCGTCTCGCCGGCGACCGGCCGGCCGTCGCGATCGAACACGCGCAGGGTCAGGCGGGCCGGGGTCTGGCCGTCCGCCGGCAAGCGGTCCCGATCGACCTCGACCCGGATCGTCGCCGTGGCCGGCGGCAACTGCCGCCTGGCCAGCAACGGCGCCGGCAACGGCGCCTCGGATCGGAATTGGGCCTGGGCCTGGCCGCAGCTCGCGGCGATCGCGCAGGCCAGGGTGCTGAGCGCGCTCCGGCGCAGGAAACGTTCCGTTTGTCGCATATCCGTGCCATGCCTCCTACCACAACCCAAAGTGGGCTGTGCGGTTCGGACGAGGGGCACGGACTCAGGTGCCCGGCCACTCGCTTGCGCATAAATACGTGATGAAGATCACGAATTTGATGGGTACGCAAAGCGCATGCCAAGAACGAGAGTTTTGCTGGGACTGACTAAAAATTACTCATACATCAATCTAAATGTCACTAAATGACGACTTACGTCACATTTTTGGCCGAGATCGGTCACTTGTAGGGCCCCTCGGTCGCCGCGCACAGCGCCCGCGGGCCGAATCCGGGCCTTGATCTCGAGCGCGGCGAAGCACAGTCGCTACCGGCGGACGGCCCCGACCGACAGACAGCACTTTCAAGTTGCGATAATTGCCACCCTTTACGCGCCCGCTCCGCCCGGACGGCGCAGCGGCGCCGGCCGGCCACGGCTCACTTGCCGCTGCGGGCCGTGCGCGCAGGCACCGGCACGCAGCGCAGGCAACGCCCGGACAGGCCTTCGTCGACGCGATAGAACTGGTGATGGCTGAGATCGTTGTAGCTCCACGGCCGGGTCACTTCGACGATCGAACGCGGCGCCAGGCGCGCGCATTCCTCGGCCGCGGCTTTGGACGCGCTGTGCCAGTGGTCGTCGACGATGCCGCAGGTCTTGGTGCCGACCTGGCCGCGGCCGGCCGGACAGGAATCCGGATCGCTGGGCGGCTGGCGCTGGTGGTAGGCCTTCAGATAGGCCGGACTGAGTTCGAACTTGGCGACCTCCTGTTCGGCGGTTCCCGGATCCAGGCACCAGCCGATCGGGCGCGGGTCGTGGGCCTGCGCCGAAGCGGCGACGACGGCGAGAACGAACGACACGATCAACGGCAGGGTACGCATGGGACTCTCCTTATCGAGGGACGCGGTCGGACGCGAGGGCGCGGTCACGCTAGGCTCGCCCCTGCCCACTGTCCAACGAATTCCCGGGCCAAACCGGGAACGAATGCCGCCCGCGGCAATGCCGGCGCGGCCCGGACCCACGCCGCGGCGCGCGCGCGGGCGCCGCCGGTCGCGGCGCGCCGGTCGTAGGCTCGCTCGCGAACGGCGAAGTCGGTCACAGCGTCGCGACTCGCTGCGCCGGCCCGCCCGCCGAGGCCGATCCCGGCTTGCGCGCGCTCGCGGCAACATCCGGCAACGACACGCGCCGCTGCGGCGGCGCTCGACGCCGTGCACGCGCGATCCAGCGCCCCCTAGGGCGTGCCCCAGTCCTGGGGCACGCCCTAGTTATGTCGCTTCGCCGCGGCGCCTAGTCTGCACGCCATCCCCCATCGCATTGCCGCGCCGGAGCGAACCATGGAACTGAACAGCGCCAACCTGTACGCCTTCCGCCCGATCAACCTGCCCGCGGAAATCGACCGCGAAAAGGCGGCCGAAGCGAACAAGACCGAGACGCCGTTCGTCCAGGGCGAAGGCGACGCCAATCCGATCGACGCCAACGACGTCAACCAGGACGGCTACGGCAGCTGCGCAGTGCTGTCGACGATCAAGTCGATCGCGGCGCAGAACCCCGACGTGATCAAGAACATGATCCGCGACAACGGCGACGGCACCTACACCGTCACCTTCAAGGAATACGACAACGGCTTCCTCGGCTTCGGCTCGGGCTGGGACAAGAAGGAAGTCACCGTGTCCGGTCCGTTCGACGGCGATGCCGCCGACATCGGCGACATGGGCAAGGACGGCCAGGGCGAAGTGTGGCCGGCGATCATCGAGAAGGCCTACGGCCAGTTCACCGGCGACGGCTACAAGACCTACGACGACGGCGAAAATCCGGCCAAGGTCCAGGAAGCCATCCTCGGCCGCGACTCCAGCACCGAGTCGCCGTCGGAGTACAGCGCCGGCGACCTGAACGAGAAGCTCGAGAACGGCGAGGCCGTGGTCGCCTGGACCGCCGGCGACTGGAGCGACGAGCAGAACAAGCTCGCCCAGCAGTACGGCGCGGTCGGCGGCCATGCCTACCGGGTCGAGGACATCTACGTCGACGGCGACGGCACCACCCGCATCAAGCTCGACAATCCCTGGGGCCACAGCGACGTCGACATGCCCTACTCGGACTATCAGAAGCTCTACCACGAAGTGAACTCCACGCCGACCCGATAAGCGCGTCCGCCACCGCCGTTCACACCGCGCAAGCCGCAACCGTTGCGGCTTGCGCGTTCGGCGTCCGGGTGTTTACATGCGCAAGCCTTGTTTCGTGGCCTCACTGCAGACGAATGACGCGATGAACGGCCGATTCTCGCAAGCCGGCGCGGGCCTGTTGCTGAGCCTGACCCTGCTGTCCTGCGCCGCCGAGCCGGCGCCCCCCACCGCTGCCCAGGCAGGAGCCTCCATGAGCGACAGTATCCAGATCATCCAGGGCCGCACCGCGTCCCACGAACAGGCCAAGCTCGGCCTGGTCAACGTGTTCGACGGCCACGACGTGCGACTGGACGTCTGGAATCCGGCCGACAAGCGCTGGCTGGGCAAGCTCAAGCTCAAGCGCTCGGACATCTTCCCGGTCGCCGGCGGTTTCCTGCGCCTGCAGGACGTCGGCGGCGACGGCACGCGCGCCAACGTCTCGCTGGCCGAATTCTCCGCCGCCGGCATCGGCGCGCCCGCGGCCGACGCCCTGACCCTGGTGGAAGGCGGCGAACTCGACGTCGGCGACGACGCCGTTCGCATCGTCGAGGTCGATCGCGACGGCGCCACGGTGGAAGTCTGGCCCAAGCGTTATCCGCGCGACCTGGTCGAGGCCGACAAGATCGCCAGCTACCGCCTCGTTCCGGGCGCGTCGCTGCCGCTGGCCGCCAGCGCGCTGCAGGTGCGCCGCCTGCAGCCGCGCGCCGGCGAAGTGCTGGGCTTCATCGAGTTCGCCCTGCAGCACTGAGGTCGACGTCCGGCGCACTGCGCCGGATGCTTGCGACGATGCGGATCGGTGCCCGCGAACGCTATCGACGACGGCCGCTGCGGCCTCTCCAGCGGCCGTCATCGCAAGGGTCAGCGGCGACCGCCCTGCCGATCCCGAATCCCGAATCCCAAATCCCAAATTCCCGCGACCGCAAAAGCGGCCGCAACGCCTCATTCGCCCGGCGAAGCGAACCCGCCCAGATCGCTGACGATATTGATGCATTTGCCGCCGGCGTCGCAGGCGGCGTGGGCGATGTTGCGGTCGTTGCAGTTGCCGTAAGTCTGCGTGGTCTGCGATGTCGCCGGCAGGTGGCCGTTGGCCACCGGCAGGTAGAACACCGAAGACTGCGCGCCGATCACGCTGCACGAGGCGAGCTGGTTGCTGCCCTGGCTGTATTCCTCGACGAAGCTGACCGAGCGGTTCTTGAGCCCGCTCCATGCGGTCGGGATCAGGATCGTGGCCACCGTGATGCTCTCGCCGCTCATCAGGTCGGTGACCACGCCGCTGACCCGGTTCGAGGCGCGCACGATATCGAGCCGGTACTTGTGCCCGGTCTTCCAGTTCCATTTGATCTGGCACTGCACGCCGCTGCCTTCATGGCTGAAATGGCCGCAGCTGGCGCGGCTGGCCGGGTCCCAGCCGCTGGCGAGCCAGATCGAGAAGTTGAGCCAGCGCTGTCCGGAGCGATTCTGCAGGCCGATGTAGCCGCCGTCGCCGCCGACGAACCAGAACTGGTTCGCCCAGAAGTAGTTCGAACGGCTGCCGCCATCGTGATTGACCTGATCGTAGAAGCTCAGCCGGTCGTAACCGCCCACCGCTTCGGGCCAGCGCGCGTCGGTGCTGACGATGCCGCCCACCACCACCGCCTGCGCGCTGCCGCACAACAAGCCCGCCAGGGCCAACACGCCGACCATCAGCCAATTCTTCATTACGGTCTCCTCCGTCGGTTGGGACGCCTCCGCGGATGCGGACGCGCGTTGCGCGACGGGCGCTCGTTCGAGCACCGACCACGCGGCGGCCGAGCCTAGGCGTGGCGGAGACGGGTAAGAAAAGAACCTTTTTTCATAAGCGCGATCGCGCCATGGTGGATAGTCGGCACAGTCGACGCACTATCGCGCGCGACAACGATGTCACGCACTGCGTTCTGCGCCGCACATCGCAAACGCGTCCGCCCGAGCGGCGCTCACGGGTCGTGAGAAAGCGCCGATGACATCAATGTTCTCGACGCCGTTTTTCTCGCGCCCGCTGCTGAAAATTTCCTTCAACACCGGCATCGGAGCGCTCGAACGGGCGATTTTGCGCAAGGCACGGCGCTTGCAGGAGCGGGGTAAGCGGCGCCCCACCGAAGCCAGGCTCGCCAGCGCGATCGCCCCCTCCCGGAAAGGACGCCCGCGCTTCCGACGGCATCGGACGATTCGCAACTTCGGTTGCGCGCGTGATCGTCCGCCGCTTCGGACGGTCGCGGCTTACCCCGCTCCGGTTCGCGCCGCCCCGCCATCCCGGGCGCGCAGAAAAAACGACGGAACCGTTCGGCTCCGTCGTGCGTCGGTACGATGGTTCGATTGCGTCGCCGGAGTCGGCCCAGGCGCATAGGCCTGGCCGACGGACACTTGCGCCATATGTCGTGTTACGGCGCCCCGCGCAGTGCCCGCCGGCACCGGCCGGTTCGCTATACGGCTACGACGACCTTGGGTCGGAGCTCAGGCGTGCGCGCACAGGCGCAGGTTTTCCGCCGGGCCGATCTGCGCCGCCAGCGCTTGCGCCTGGGCGCGTTCCCAGGCCGCGCGCGCGGCCGGCTTGGCCTGCGCCCAGTCCAGGCACGAGTTGCCGCGCACTTCGCGGTAACGCCGTTCCAGGTTGAGGCGCGGGTCGTCGAAACAATATTCGGGATGTTCGTTGAAGACGGCGACGCCCAGATACAGGGCCGGGCCGTAGTCGCGGAAACTCACTCCGGCGCGATGGAACGACGCGGTGTGATAGGCGATGGCCCAGTAGCCGAGGTCGCTGGCAGGCGCCTTGCGCGGCAGCCTGAATGGGATCGTGGTCATCGGTGCTACTCCGACGGGATCCGCCTTGGGGAATAGCACTTTGGTCGAAGCCAGGGGCCAATTCCGTGACGCAAGGACTAGTTCCCGCGCCCGGCGGACTGGCGGACCGACCACCGGTCGGAAACGCAACCGGGCGCGCATACCCGGCGCGACCGCGCGCACCGGCGCGGCGGACGCAGCGCAAATCCGCCCGCGGCGCGACCGGAGCCGGCCGCGCCGCGGGCGCATCGGACGCGGTTTACAGACCGCGGAACAACGTGCCGAACAACAACAGCACGAAGCCCAGCGCGACCAGCCAGAAAGCGAAGCCCGCCAGCGGCAGATAGCCGAGCTTGGCGGCGATGCCGGCGCCGCCGGCGAGCAGGGACAGGAAGAAGGTCGGGAAGCTCGGCGGAGTCAGATTCACGGGTACCTCATGGCGGATGGGGGAAGACCGACCGCCACGATGGCGACCGATACTTGATATCCGTCACAAAATTCGTGCCAACCGCCGATTCGAGGCCGCCCGGCCGTTCGTCGCATGTAGTGCGCGTTTCAGCACACATGCAAACGCCGTTCGCTTTCCGCTCGTCTTCCGCTTTCGCCGAGCGCGCTCAGTCGCGCAACCCGGCGACGAATTCGCGCAGCGCGCGGCCGATCTGGTGCGGCGAATCCTCCTGCGGGTAATGCACGCCGGCGACCGTGACTTCGCGCTGGTTCGGCCAGCCGCGGCAGAACTCGCGCGCGCGGCCGGTCAACAGGGCGCCGGGCTCGACATTGACGAACAGCTTCGGCAACGCGCTGTGCGCCAGCCACTGCCCATAGGCCTCGACCGCAGCGGCGACATCGGCCGGCTCGCCCTCGATCGGCAGCTCGCGCGGGAACGCCAGGGTCGGCGCGCGCGACTGGCGGCTTGCGAACGGCGCCCGGTAGGCCTGCATCTCCGCCGGATCAAGCGTGCGCAGGATGCTCTTGGGCAGCACGGTCTCGATGAAGAAGTTCTCGTCCAGCACCATGCGCTCGCCCTGCTCCGAACGCATGGCGCGGAACAGCGCATCGCGACCGTGAGCGAAGTCGCTCCACAGGCGCGGCTGCACCAGCGCTTCCATGTAGGCGATCGCGGCGATCCGCTCGGGATGGCGGCGGGCGTAATGGAAGCCCAGCGCCGAGCCCCAGTCGTGCAGCACCAGGACCACGTCGGTGCGCAGGTCCAGGGCCTCGAACCAGGCGTCGAGATAGCGTACGTGGTCGAAGAAGCGATAGCCGCCGCCCGGCATCGGCGCCGATGCGCCCATGCCGACCAGGTCCGGTGCCAGGCAACGGCCGAGCCCGCTCAAATGCGGAATGACGTTGCGCCACAGATAGGACGAGGTCGGATTGCCGTGCAGCAGCACGACCGGCGCACCTTCGCCGACGTCGACATAGCTGATTTCGCTGTCGAGCACGCGCACGCGACGGCGCGGCAGCGCATCCCGTGGCGAAATTTCGCGCGGCAGGTCGGTCGGCGGCAGCGCGGCGGCGGGCGAAGGCATGGCGGTCTCGGCGCAGGAAAGGGAAGCGCAGTGTGCCCGGCGCCGGGTTCGCGCCGGGGAGCCAGCCGGTCGTAATTGCGGGGAGCCAGCTCAGGGCGACCGGCGCGCCAATCGACGCCGGTTCTGCGTCACCGCGCGCGCCACCGGGCGTAGCCCGGCCGCGATCCAGCGGTCGCCTTCGCGCCAGGCGCCGGTCCAGGCCCGCGCCGGATCGTGCCAAGCCGCCGCCGCGGGCGGCGTCGACCACGCATCCAGTTGCATCCGCCACCACTGGGTCGACATCGCCCACCACGCCAGGCCGAACGCCGCCCATTTCTCGTCCAGCATGCGCTGCCATTCGCGCCGGTCGCGCGGCGACGGCGGACAGTCCGCCATCGACATGGCCCACAGGCGCATGCCGATCACCCACGGCGCGCCGGCCCAGATCGCGGTCAGCGGCGGCCAGGAACGGGAGAAGGTCATCGGCGTCGGAATCTGCATGGCGGCCTCGCGGAGTGGGCGCACGCGGTGAGGATACGGCGGCCCGGTGCGCCATCGGCCGGCCGCGCGGTCTTCACGTCGGAGCGACTCGGGCGCCTCTAGGTTCAGCGGCTTCATGCAGGGCCGGCGCATCCGCACGCGTCGCCGTTACCCTGCCACGTCCATCGGGGAAGTTTCATGACCATGCCGTACCTTCCGCCGCAGATTGCGATCGGGCCGATCGAATCGATCGATCTGGACGCCGAACTGGGGCATTGGCGCCGGCATTGCGACCTACTGCCGCTGCGCGAGGCGCGCGCGTTCGAGGATGTCGAAGCGGCGGTCAAGCTCGGCCTCGACGCCTGCCTGCGCAGCGGCGGCCGCGCTCCCGCCGAGCTGCACGACGAACTGCATGCGCGCTATCGCCGCCTCGCCGGCGCCAGCCCGGTGCCGTGGGACGAAGCCTACGCCATCGTCCTGGCGGCCTGGCAGCGCGCCAGCCGTCGAGCGCGCGAGGAGGCGTTCGATCCGCGGTCGGGCTGATCCGATCTCAGGCCCTGCGCGAAGTCTCGGTTTCGAGTTGCGACACCGCATCGGCTGCGCCGGCGCGGCGCATCCCAGTTCCGCGCATCGCCGACGTTTTCGCTTGCGCACGCGACGCTGCGCCGGCCAAGGTGAGCGGCCGCCGATCCGGCGGCCTTACGAATGGAGTCGGCAATGCAATCGGCAATCAAGAAGATGTCGCGCAGCGCGATGCTGGTGCTGGCCATCGGCACGGCCTACAGCTCGTCCGCTTCGGCGGCGCGCATCGAACAGGTGTACGGCAGCGGCTTCTGGGCCGACAGCACCACTGCCACGGTGATCGCGGTCAACCAGGCGATCTCGATCTGTCAGACCAACGGCGGCACGGTGCTGTTCGGCTATCAGGTCCACAGCATGCGTTTCATCCATCCGAACTGGTTCGTCAACGTCTCGATCAACTGCCAGTACTCCTGAGCCGCCGCCGCGGCGATGTTGCAGGCCGTAACCGGCCTGCAACACACGCGACTGCGGGCGCCGCGCGCTCGGCGGGAACCGCTCACGAATCGGCCAGCCGCACCGCGATCCGGCGCGGACTGAAAATCGCCAGGCCTAATGCGGCCAACAGCCAAACGCCGATGCCGCCGTACAGCATGACCAGGTCGAAACCGTGCGCGAGCGCCGCGCGCGCCGCCTGCCGCGCGGCAGCGTCGGCGCCGAGCGCGTTCAGATCGCCGGCCGCGATGCGCTCGGCGGCCGCGGGGACGACCGCGCCGTAGCGCTCGCGCAGGTGCGTGCCGATGCCGGCGAGCAGAATCAGCCCCATCGCCGCGATGTTGACCGTCAGGCTGATGAAGCGTGCGCTCATGTCCATGCCGGTGGCCATGCCGGCGCGCTCGCTCGGCACCGCGGCGGTGGTGGTGTTGGTCACCGGCGTGTTGGTCATGCCCAGGCCGGTGCCGGCCAACAACAGGCCCGGCAGCAACTGCGCCCAGCCCGGGTCGGCGGTGCGGCCGCCGTAGCGCATCGCCAGGAACCCGGCGCCGATCGCGAACAGCCCCGCGCTGACCGTCCAACCGGGATGAAAACGCAGGCTCAGCCGTTCGGCCAGCGGCGGCATGACCAGGGTCGGCAAGGTGTAGGCCAGCAACAGCGCGCCGGCGGCGACCGCGTCGTAACCGAGCACGCCGTGGAAATAGATCGGCAGGTAGACGATGAACGGCCAGAAGCTGATGTTCATCGCCACCGCGCCGACCATCGCTCCGGAAAAATCGCGCAGCCGGAACACGCGGAAATCGAACATCGGATGCGCATGCGCGGTCTCGATGCGCACGAAGGCGATCAAGGCCACCAGCGCCGCCGCCGCGACCGCCAGCACCGTGGCGCTGGCGAAGCCGGCCGCCGGCCCCTGGATCAGGCACCAGGTCAGGCCGAACACGCCCGCCGACAAGGTCGCGATGCCGGCCGCATCGAGCCGGCCCGCGTGCGGATCGCGCGATTCCTCCACGCCACGCCACAGCGGCACCAGGGTGATCGCAGCCAGGCCGACGTGGACCAGGAACACCCAGCGCCAATCGGCCAGGGCGAGGATGCCGCCGCCGACGATCGGGCCGAAGCCCAGGCCGATGCCGAACACCACGCCCCAGGCGGCGAAGGCGCGTGCGCGTTCGCGCCCGGCGCGGAACTGATGCGCCAGCACGGCGGTGCCGCAGATCAACATCACTCCGCCGCTGCCGCCCTGCAAGAAGCGCGCGACGATCAGCGTCCGGGCGTCGGTCGCCAGGCCGCAGGCCAGCGAGGTGGCGGCGAACGCCAACAGGCCGAGCACGAACACGCGCTTGCGGCCGTAGCGATCGCCGAAGGTGCCCGCGGCCATCAGCACCGTGGTGCAGGCCAGGGTATAGGCGTTCATGATCCACTGCAGTGGGCCGAAACCGGCGTGCAACTGCCGCTCCAGCGCCGGCAGGATCACCGGTACGCTGGAAATCTCCAGGCCGAACATCAACGACGACAGGCAGACCGCAGCCAGCGCCACGGTATTGCGGGAACTCGGCCGCGACGCGGGCGCGGCGGTGGACAGCGACATGGCAGTAACTCCGGGCAACGGGAACGGGGTTCGCGCCGGCGCGGCCGCTCGCGCCCGCGCGCGAGGCCGCGGCGGGCGGACGGAAGAAGCGGATCGGACGGCGGTCCCGCTGCAGCGGAGGCGGCCATTGTCGGCAAGCGCGGGCGATGAGAGAAATGATTTAATTTCGTCCGCGCCATTAACGGCCGTCATGCATACGCCGCCATGGACTTCGATCCCAGCCTGTTGCGCACCTTCGTCGCCGTCGTCGAAACCGGCGGCTTCACCCGCGCCGCACAACGCCTGCACCTGACCCAGTCGGCGGTCAGCCACCAGATCCGCCGGCTGGAACAGCAGGTCGGCCGGCGCCTGCTGTCGCGCAGCACGCGCAAGCTCGACCTGAGCGAGGACGGCCGCGAGTTCCTGATCCATGCCCGGCAGATCCTGCAGGCGCTGGACGCACTCGGCCGGCGCTTCAATCCTTCGCCGGTGGCCGGCACGGTACGCTTCGGCGCGCCGGAGAACTTCATGCGCGAACGCCTGCCGCAACTGCTGAGCCGCTTCGCCCAGGCCTATCCGCAGGTGCGCCTGGAGGTCAGCGTCAGCGCCAACCTCGATCTGCCCGCACTGCTGGAAGCGGACGAACTCGACCTGGCCGTGCTGATCGCCGAGCGCCCCGCCGGCGCGCAGTCGCCGGGCCGGCTGCTGCGACGCACCCGATTGGTCTGGGTCGCCGCCGAGAACTTCGCCCCGCCGGCCGGCGGCTCGTTGCCGTTCGCGTTCTTTCCGCCGCCGTGCGTGCATCGCCGGGTCGGCATGCGGGCGCTGGAGCAGGCCGGCATCGACGGCCATGTCGTGTTCACCTCGCACAGCCAGGAAGGCATCCACGCCGCCGCGCTGGCCGGGCTGGCGATCACCGCCATCGCCCGCGACGATCTCGAGCCCGGCATGCAGCTGGTCGCCGAACGCTACGCCTTGCCGCCCCTGCCGGAAGTGGATTTCTCGCTGGTCTGGAGCGAACGCGGCCGCAGCCCGGCGGCCCAGGCCTTCGGCGAGCTGATCGGCGAGATGGCGCAGACGGCGCCGGAATCGGTCTACCCGCGCCCAGGCAAACGCGTCGCGCAGGCCTGATAAAACGCCGGATGCATCACAAAACCGCACCGGGACGCCGCCCGGCCCGGCCCGATTCCTCCCCGCGTTGATCGTCCGGTCACGCCGCCGGGGCCATGCTCAGCGCTGGCCCCGCAGGAGCATGCGCGAGCGCGGGCGCAGGCTCCGCCCGTCCCGCGCGCGCCGATCAACGCGATCGTGTCGTCCATCGAACCCAAACGCATCGGCTGGGACGCGCTGCTGATGGCGCTGCTGACCGGCGTGTCGGCCTGGGCCGCGATGGCCCTGTCGCGCGGCCCCGGCGAATTGTCGGCGGTGTGGATCGGCAACGGCATCCTGGTCGGTTGGCTGCTGTCGCGCCCTACCGAGCGCTGGCCCTGGTACCTGGGCGCCGCCGCCGCGACCGAGCTGGCGGTGCGGCTGGGCGTCGGCGATCAGGCGGTCAGCGCCGCGGTCGTCGCCGCGGCCAATCTGATCGAAGCGCTGATCCTCGCCGGCGTGGTGCGCCGCTTCGTGCCCGATGTCGGCGATCCCAAGCGCTGGATCAGCCTCGGCGGCATCGCCACCGCCAGCACCCTGCTCGCCTGCGCGGTGTCCGGGTTCATGGCGGCCGGGGCGATGCGCGTGCTGCACGCGGCGCCGTTCTGGCCCGGATTCCTGACCTGGTTCTCGGCGCACGTGGTCGGCCTGGTCATTTTCGCCACCACCACCCTGGTCGCGCAGCGCGAAGGGCGGCGCATGTTCACTGCGCCGGGGCGCGGTCTGTCGTTCCTGCTGACCATGGCCTTGCTCGCCGCGATCGCGCTGGCGGTGTTCCTGTCGTCGTATCCGCTGCTGTTCCTGGCTTATCCGCCGCTGTTGCTGGGCGCCATCCGCCACCGCTTCGCCGGCGTCGCGGTCGGCGTGGTCCTGCTGACCCTGATCGGCAGCGTCGCCACCGCGCTCGGCCACGGCCCACTGTGGCTGGCCGACGTCGACACGCCCGGGCGCATCGCCCTGCTGCAGTTGTACATCGCCGGCGGCTGCCTGATCACGATCCCGGTCGCGCTGGCGATGGCCGAGCGCAAGCGCCTGGTCACCGGCCTGCGCGACAGCGAGCGCCGCTACCGCATGCTGGCCGACTACTCGCACGACGTGGTGGTTCGCATGCGCGCCGACGGCCAGCGCGTGTACGTTTCGCCTTCCGCGCGCGACATCCTCGGCTGGGAGCCGGCGCAGATGCTCGGCTCGCGCGAATCGCTGGTGCATCCGGAAGACCTGGAACGCCAGCAACGCCTGCTGGCCGAGGTCATCGCCAGCGGCGAGCCGCGCACCGCGGTTTACCGCATCCGCCACAAGAACGGCCACTACGTGTGGATCGAAGCGGTGACGCGGGCGATCCCCGCCGAGGACGGCAACGGCATGGAGGCGATCTACGCCGGGCGCGACATCACCCGCCGGGTCGAAACCGAACGCGCGCTCGAGGCCAGCCGGCAGGAACTCGAGCGCCTGGCGCGCTTCGACGCCCTCACCGGCCTGGCCAACCGGCGCCAGTTCGAGGAGCGCATGAACCTGGCCGTGCTCGGCCTCAATCGCGGCGCCTCGCTGTCGCTGCTGTACCTGGACATCGATCGCTTCAAGCAGATCAACGACAACCTGGGCCACGCCACCGGCGACGAAGTGCTGCGCAGCTTCGCCCAGCGCCTGCTCGGCTGCGTGCGTTCCGGCGATCTCGCCGCGCGCCTGGGCGGCGACGAGTTCGTGGTGCTGATCGAGGATGCGGCGGTGCCTTCGGCCGCCGAAGCGGTGGCGCGCAAGCTGATCGAGCGCATGCGCCGGCCGATCGCGATCGGCGAACGCGAGCTGAGCGTCACCACCAGCATCGGCGTGGCCTATGCCGACCGGCCCGTCGAGACCGCCAAGCTGCTCGCGGCCGCCGACGCGGCCCTGTACTGCGCCAAGCGCGAACGCAATACCTATTGCCTGCAGGCGGTCGCCGCCGACGCCGCGCCGCGCGCCGCCGCGCGCGGTTGAGCCCATCGCGCGGCCTCAGGCGGCGCGCAGGAAACTCAGCACTTCGCCGAGAAACTCGTGCGGGTATTCGACATTGGACAAGTGCACGGCCGGCAACACGGCGAGGCGGGCGTCGGGCACGGTCGCGGCGATCGCCTCGCTGTGGCTGGCCGCGGTCACCGGATCGTGCTCGCCGGCGATGACCAGGGTCGGATTGACGATCAAGGCGATGCTGCGGCGCAGGTCGGCGTCGCGCACCGCGGCATAGCTGCCGGCCAAGCCCTGGCGGTCGGTCGCCAGCAGCATGGCGCGGAACGGCTCGATGGCCGCGTCGTTGCGCGCCAGCATCGGCGCCGGAAACCAGTTGCGCAGGAACATCTCGGCGGTTTCGCGCATGTCCTGCGCCTGCCGCACCGCGGCGATGCGCTCGTCCCACTGCGGCGCCGGCCCCAGGTACGACGACGTGTTGGCCAGGATCAGCCGATCGATGCGCTCGGGCGCGTGCACGCCCAGCCACTGGCCGACGAAACCGCCCAGCGACAGGCCGAGGAAATGCGCGCGACCGATGCCCAGCCCGTCCATCAGCTCGATCACGTCGCGGCCGAGCCGATCCAGCGAATAGGCGCCGACCGGCACGCCGGAAGCGCCGTGGCCGCGCGCGTCGTACCGCAGCACGCGGAAACGTCGCGCCAACTCGGCGATCTGACCGTCCCACATGCGCAGGTCGGTACCGATCGAATTGGACAGCACCAGCGTCGGCCGGTCGGCGGCGCCTTCGAGGCGGTACGCCAGGCGCACACCGTCGCCGGTGGTGAAGAACGAATGTTCGGTTTTCATGGGTCGGTTCCTGTGTCGATGGCTGGGGAGCGCCTCGTGCGGCTCCCGCAACGGCCTGGCTGTGACGCAAAGGCTAGTTGCGGCCGACCCGTCTGGATATTACAAAGATCGCACAGTCTTTGTAGATAGAACCGACATGAGCGGATTCACCCTGCACGACCTGCAATGCTTCGACGCGGTGATCCGCGAAGGCGGTTTCCAGGCCGCGGCCGCGGTCCTGCACCGCTCGCATCCGGCGGTGTTCGCCGCGGTGGCCAAACTCGAACGCCAGCTCGGCCTGGACCTGCTCGACCGCAGCGGCTATCGGGTGCGGGCGACCGAGGCCGGGCAATCGCTGCACCGCCGCGCCCAGGCCGTGTTGCGCGAGTTCGAAGGCCTGCGCACGCATGCGGCGCAGTTGGCGATGGGCGCCGAAAGCGAACTGCACGTGGTGGTCGGCGACCTGTGCCCCCGGCCGCCGCTGCTGGGCCTGCTCGGCCGCTTTTTCGCCGCCGAGCCCGGCACCCGCCTGCACCTGCATTTCGAAGCGGTCGGCGGCCCGGCCGAACGTCTGTTCGACGACCGCGCCGATTTGATCCTGCATCGCATCGACAAAGGCGACCCGCGCCTGGACTGGATCGACCTGGGCACCGTGCCGTTCGTGCCGGTGGTCGCGCCGGGCTTTCTGTCGTTCGCGCCGTCGCGCGCGATCCGCCCGCAGCGACTGCGCGACTACACCCAGTGCGTGATCCGCGACAGCGCCCGGCATTCGCCGCAGCGCGACTTCTTCCTGGTCGAGGGCGCGCAGCAATGCACGGTCGCCGACCACGCGATGAAGAAAGAGATCGTGCTGCAGGGCCTGGGCTGGGGGCACCTGCCGCGGTTCCTGATCGAGGACGAACTGGCCGACGGCCGCCTGCTGTCGATCGCCGGGCGCTACTTGCCCGGCCGCCGCGAAGAACTGGTCGCCGCGCGGCGCAACGACCGCCCGCACGGTCCGGTCGCGACGCGGCTGTGGCGATACCTGGCCGAGCAGGCGCCGTTGGCGTCGGCCGGTACGGTTTCTGCGGCGGCGCGGGCGAGCGCCGGCCCCGGGACGCGCCGCGCCAAGCGGTGACCGGCCGCGCCGCTCGGCCCCCACGCATCCGGCAGCGGCACCGCGCCGCCGCCGGACACGCCCGGCCCTACCAGCCGTCGATCAGGCGCACGGCCAACTCCGGATTGAACGTCCCGGCCGGCGTATTCGGCGCGATGCCGCATTGGCCGTCGGAGTCGCCCGGCACTTTCAACCACAGCAACATTTCCGCGCCGTTGGCGCTGGCCTGCGAGGTCGCCCCGAGCTTGCGCCCGGCCGGGTTGCACCATTCGCCGTTGGAGCCGTTGCCGTTGCGGCTGGTGTCGACCACGAACGGCTTGGCATAGCCGAACTGGCGGTTGAGCGAAGCCGCGACCGCGGCGCCGTAATGGTTGGACGCGGCGGTGGTGTGGTAATTGGAGACGTTGAGGGCGAAGCCGCGGATATCGCGCACGCCGGCCGAATTCAGCCGCCGCGCCATCTCGTCGGCGCCGATCCAGGTCGCATTGCCGCCGTCGTGGTAGACCTGCGCATTCGGCGCGCGCAGCTTGAACTCGCGCGCCGCGTACTGCAGCAGGCCGATGCGGACGCTGCGCTGGTCGGCCGGCAGACAGTCGAGCTGGGCCAGTGCGTCGGGTTCGATCACCACCACCGCACGGCGGTCGCCGATGCCGGAAGCGAAACTCGAAATCCAGGTCCGGTAGGCCTCCGGGCTGCCGGCGCCGCCGCCGGAGTGGCTGCCGCAGTCGCGGCCGGGGATGTTGTAGGCGACCAGGATCGGCCGCTTGTCGGCCGCGCGCGCCGCATCGACATAGGTCGCCACCGCGGTGCCGATGTTGCCGCTCCAGTTGCCGAACCATCGGCCCATGGGCTTGCTGGCGATGGCGTTGCGGATCTTGCCGGCGCGCGCGTCGGCCGGATGATCGCGCACCCAGATCGCCGGGTTGGAATTCGGGTCGACATAGAAGCCGCTGCCCTGATTGGCCGCGATCGCGACGCCGGGCGCCAACATCGCCAGGCCCCAGGCCAGGGCGCCGAGCGCGAACCGGCGCGAGGCGGTTGCCGTTGCGGTTGCCGAATGCGGTTGTTGCATCGTTCCTCCTGCGGATGGCGTCGGGCGGGGGACCGCGGCGGAGCCGCCGCGACGCCGGCCGCGCGACGCCGCGCCGGCCGGCATCGCGCACCATGACCGCTCGCGCGCCGACGCATCTGCGCGGCGTTCACAGTTTCGGATCGGGCCGCGCATCGATATCGCAGCACAGCGACGGCGTTCACTGTGCACGGCTCCGCGCTTACAAACGTCATGCCGACGCAGCACTGCGCCGGCGACGAAGCTTCGACGCGGCGGCGGCTGCGTCGTCCCCGCCTCAGGCCGGCGCTGTCCCGACGCCCGCCGCGGCGGGCGCAGCCGCCGCTTGCCGCTGGGCACGCAGTTCGCGATCGAATGCTTGCGCACGCGCCTCGTGGAAGAAAATGCGCGCGCCCTCGGACTCGACCCGCCGGCGCACGCCCGGAATCGCCTGCGTCCGCCAATGCGACCACTGCTGCGGAGAGTAGCCATCGTCCGTTTCCCGGGCGACCAGGGTCGGCGCGTGCAGGCGGCGCAATCCGTCCTCGGCCGCGAGCGTGTGCCGGCCATCGAACGCGCCGACGAAGCGTTCCCGTTCGCCGAGCCGCTGCGGCGAATCCAGGAACCGGCGCAGACAGGTCCCGATGGTGTCGTCCCGGGCGCCCAACTCGTCGGGCCGCCCCGCCGCAGATAGCCGTTCAGCAGTGCGCCGTGGACGAACAGCGCCGCCGGGCCGCTGCCGCGTTCGACAGGGCCGATCGCGCCGAACGATGTGGCCACCGTCCGGCGCGCGGCGAAGAAATCGGCGCCGGTCGTGGCTACGCCTGAGCTTCGCGCAGCTTTTGCGCGCATTCTTCGCAGCAGACTTCGACCGTCTCGCCGCCGATGCGGACTTCGATGGCGTTCTCGTCGAGCGGATAGTCGCAGGCCGCGCAAGTCTTCTCGTTCATGGTGCTCTCCTGGTCTCGCCCGTCGATCGGGCCAGCACAGCAGACCATTCGCGCGCCGGCGGCGCTGTCGGAATCTTTAGCGATCGGCGTGCATCGCGATCCGGGCCCGCGAGCCGCGGCGCTCAAGTACTTTTGGCGCGCGCGGACTGGCGGAACGCGCTCGGGCTGCGGCCGTAGGCCTGTTTGAAGGCGGCGGCGAAATGGCTGTGGCTGGAAAAGCCCAGGTCCTGGGCCAAGGCCGACATATCCTCGGCGTCGGCCACGCGGTCCAAGGCCCGCGCCAACCGCAAGCGCAGGTGATAGCGATACAGCGGCACGCCTTCGACCTGTTGGAATGCCTGGGTCAGATACACCGCCGAGCCGCCGATGGCGGCGGCGATCTCGGCCAGGCTCCAGCGCCGGCCCAGGTCGCTGGCGAGCAGGACCTTGACCCGGTCCACCAGTCGTCGCCGGGCCGGCCCAGCGCCTCCGTCGTGGGCTGATCGCGGGCCCAAAGTGCGGCAAACCAAGGTCAGGGCCAGACTTTCGGCCTCCAGCGATTCGATGCGGCCGTGTTCCAGGCTGTGGCGAAGCAACGCGACCAGGGCCTGGGCGCGCGGATCGATCTGCACCGACTGGCGCCGGAATCCGAGTTCGTCTCGCGGCCGCAGCAGACCGGCCGGCGCCAGTTCGCGCAGCAAAGGCGCCGCCACCACCAGCACCAGACTGGCGTCGCCGCCGCTGACGGGATGGCTGACCCGATACCCCTCGCCGGCGTTGAACAGTAGCGCATGATTGGCGTCGGCCACCGACTGCTCGCTGCCGACGTGGCGCAGGTAGACCCCGCGATAGGGAAACACCACGTGCGTGGCGGACACGCATTCCTCGCCGCTGCGGTGGCGGCATTCGCCGCGACAGCGCACATCGCGCACCGCGACGCTGGCCGTGTCCAGCAGACGACGGATTTCAAACTCGGCCATGGCCGCCCGCCGCCAGATGGCGTTCGCGCAAGAACAGGAACAACGGCAGCGCCAGCGACACGCCGACGCCCAGCCCCAGCAAGGGCAGCCACAGCCGGCGCATGCCCAGACGCCGTCCTTCGACCAGGATCAACGCCACCACCACCGCGCCGGACACCAGCACATCGCTCCAGGCGAAGGCGGCGACCGGCGAGGCCGTCGCCTGGCGAATCAGCAAGGGCAGATCCAGGCCGTGCTCGCTCAGCCAGGGCGCGAATTGCGCCAACGGCCACAACGTGCCGGCCACGCACAACAGGGCGTACACAGCGCGCACGGGCTCTCCCAGGTTTCGGCCGTCGGATCGGTCCGGCCACGAGCATAGTCGCCGCCCAGCGCCGACGCCACGACGGGGGCGATGCGACGGGCCGCCGTCGCCCGGGTTCATGGAATCGCACCCCCAGGCGCGGCGCTGTCGGAATCTTTAGCGTCCGGCGCGGCGCTCGCTGCGCCGGACGATGGGCTCAGGGCCGGCAGGCGCGCTGCGGCGAGTGCATCGCCCGCGCCGCGAACATCCCGGACAAGGCCCGGGCGACGCGACCGGACTCACGGCGAAGCCGGTGAATCCGGTGAATCCGGGCACGGCGACGATCAGGACTATGAGGAGCGGGCGCTCACTCAGTCGGCCGGCTTGGCCGCATCGAGCTCGAAGCAATGCGGGCCGGCCGGATGACGCCAGTTCCATTCCACGCCGTAGCGCATGGCGTCGCGGCGACGTTCGTCGCCGGTGTCGGCGGCGAATCGCGCGCACAGCCGGTACCGCGCGCCCTCGCCGGGATGGTAGCCGTAGGGCTGCGCGGTCTCCGGGTCGGCCACCGACAAGGCCACGCCCGGCTGCGCCGCCAGCGCCGGCAGATCGCGCGGCAGCCTGGCGTTCGCTTCCCAGTACTCGCGCACTTCGCGCTTGATCTGTTGCAGCTCGTGTGCGCGCCGCTGGTCCAGGCGCAACTCGCGCTGGGTGTCCGGTCCGCCCATGATCGCCACCGCGGCGATGCAGGAGGCCGCGACCACCGCGCCGGTCACGATCAACAGCCAACGTCCGACGGGGGCGCTCATGCCTGATTCTCCTCGCGACGCAGATCCCACAGGTAGTAACCGAAAATGGTGCCGGCGATGGCGCCGACCACCAGCGACTTGACCAGGAAGCGCAGGCTGATTTCGCCGCCGAGCAGGTTGTAGACCAGCACCGTCATGTCGCCGATCAGCACGGTCGCGGCCAGGAACAGGGTCAGGTAGGTCAGCCAGCGCCGCACCGGCGACAGCCGCTTGATCGGATGGCGGGCGACGTCGCGGGCCACACGATGGGCGACGAAGGCGAACACCGGAAAGCCGATGCTCAGCGCCGACACCGCCCAGCGCAGCGAGTCGTCGATGCTGCGCCGCCAGTAGCCGTAGTCGTCGACCGCGTCCGGCCAGGCCAGGTTGATGAAGTCGAACAACAGGCTGCCGAGACTGCACGCGACCAGGTACAAGGTCGAGAACAACACCAGGTAGGCGAAGGCTTCGCGCGCCGACAACGAGGCGCGCGGCTTCGGCACCGGCAGGACGAAGCCGACGTCGGCGTAGGCGTCCAGCGCGCCGCGGGTCTGTTCGGCGCTCCAGCCCGCCGCGGCCAAGGCCTGCGCGGTGGCCTCCTTGCTTTGCCCGCGCATCAGGGCTTCGCGCACGAAGCCCTCCAGTTCCTGACTGCCCGCAGCCATGATCGACGACTCCTCGGTGGCGACGCCCCGACCATAGCAAGGTCGCCCGGCACCGGCGCCCCGCCCGGACCAAGTAGCGCGAAACGATACCGACGGGAGCCTGATCTGCGCCCGGCTCGTGGCAGGCGAGGCCTGCGCTTTCCCACTGCGCGACAGCCAACCGCAACGACCGCGCATGCGCCCGTACCGGTGCGGGCTGCTCGCTCGCATCCTGACCGCACGATGACGCACGCCGGAGCGGGTTTGTGCGAACCGTCGCGCATATCGCCGCGTGCACGGCAGATTCACCCCTCGCTAACGGCGCATCGGCGATCACTGGTCGCAACGCAAGCCGCCGCGCCGGCATTACGCTCACGCCATGTCCGTCCCCGCCCCTCATTCCACCGTCGCTCATCGCCCCAACATCCCCGAAAGCCAACGCCAGCGCGCACTGGATCGGCTGCGCATCGTCGACAGCCTGCCCGAACCGGTCTACGACGACTTGGTCAAGCTGGCCTCCACGGTCTGCGATACGCCGATCGCGCTGGTATCGCTGGTCGATCGCGACCGACAGTGGTTCAAGGCACGGCTCGGGCTGGACGAGCGCGAGACCGCGCGCAGCCTCGCGGTCTGCGACCACGCGATCCGCAATCCGGGCGAGTTGCTGGAGGTGCCGGACCTGGCCCGAGATCCCCGCTTCGCCGGCCTGCCGATGGTGCAGAACGACATCGCGCGCTTCTACGCCGGCGCGCCCCTGGTCACCGACGAAGGCATCCCCATCGGTACAGTCTGCGTGCTCGACAACGAGCCGCGCGAGCTCAGCGACGAACAGCGGGCGGGGCTAGCATCGTTGTCGCGCATCGCGATGGAGCTGATCGACGCGCACGCGCGCGAGCATCAGGCCGAAATCGATGCCTTGCTGGCCAAGCCGGCCGCAATCGCGGCCGCGACGCCGGCGCCGATCTCGACGGCGGCCGCCGCGTCCGCGCCCTACACGGTGGCGATATTGGAGTTGCAGGACTACGCCGGCACATGCGCGCGGTTCGGCGAACGCGCCACCGAGAAATCGCTCGAAGCGCTCGGCCGCGCCTTGGAGCCCTGCTTGCGCGAAGACCTCGGCGACCACATCGATCGGGTCAGCTGCAGTCCCGAGTTCGTCGCCACCCTCGTCGGCGGCGATGTCGAGGCCCGCATCGAAGCCTTGCGCCGAACCGTCGAACGCCATCGCAGCGACGGCCTGACGGTGCTGATCGGCACCGCTGCCGCGTCGAGCGCGGACGAAGCGCCCGGCGCGGTGTTCCTGCGCGCGGATGCGGCCTTGAGCCGGGAGAAGAACCGGCACGCGGCCGCGGCCTGATCCGCGTTCGCACGGCCACCGGCGATCCGGTCTACAGCGGCGCTCCGGCCCGGCCCCGCCCGGCCGCGCTTACTGCATCATCGTGCGGTGGTGCTGCTGATGCGGTGACTGGGCGTTCTGCGTCGGGTTCTGCTGTTGCGGCAGCTCTTCCAGCTTCAGCGTGCTGATGCCGATCGACTGCGCCATCGCGTCGGATTTCGACACCGGCGCGATCCCGAGCGGATGCTGCAGAGACCCCTGCACCGCGAACAATGCCTGGCCGTCCAAGCTCTGCGCCACCGCATCGACCGAGCCCATACGCTCGTTGCGCACGGCGAACACCAGCGCACCGGCCGCGTTTTCGCGCTGGGTATCGCTCATGTTCCGGCCGAAATCGGTCTGGCCGAGCTTGTTCAGGACGTCGTCGTACAGCGCTTTGTCGGGATGGCCGTGCTCGTTCAGCCAGGGCATGGGCTGGTAGTTCCTGCCCAGTTCGCGCGCCTGCTGCGCCACGACCGGGTCCAGGTCCACGTCCATCGCGTCCCGGTCGATGAAATCGTCGAACTCGCCGGGGCGTTCCGGTTCCTCGTGATCGCGATATTCGTTGCGGATATCGACTTCGAACTCGTGCGAGCTGTTGGTGCTGCGGCTGACCAGCCGCAGATTGGACACATCGTTGTAGGCGTCCAGCGCATCGGCCTTGCTCAACTGCCCGTTCGGCGCGTGCTCCAGCATTTTCTGCGACAGCAGCTCGAACGGGACCTTGTGGTCGATGTCCAGTGCGTCGCGGGTGCACAGCTGGCCCGAGGCGGCGCAGCGGAACAGCGGCACCTCCTGCACCTCGCCCTGGTGGTTGCGCATGGGCACGCTGCCCGCATAGGCATTTTTCAGCTCGGCTTCGAACCACTTGCCGACCACCCGGGTATCGAAGCTCAAGCCGGTGCGCCCCTCGTCCGGCGACCAAGCCGTGCCCAACGTGCCCTGGGTCCGTCGCGCTTGGTCGCGATCGGGATCGAATGCCGGATGGTGCGCGTTGGGATCGAAGGCGAAACGCTGCTCGACCCAGGTCCGCCACTCCTGCGAATCGGCGCCGTACTGGGTCAACACGTTGTCGGCGCAGTCGCGGGCGCGGTTGATCACCGACGGCAGCATGCGCAGGTTGGACACGTCGTTGTAGGCCATGTGCGCTTCGGCGTGGTTCGCCACCCCCAGCGCGCCGAAGTGATCGCGCCACTGGCTGACGTGGTCGATGTCGAGCGCGTCGGTGCTGTGCCAGGTCTTGCTGTCGCCGTGGTAGTACAACAACACGCTGCCCGCTTCCAGATGGGCCGCCTGCGGCTGCATGTGCTGGCGCGCCCAGTCGTTGCGCATGTACTCGACGGTGGAGTCGTAGAAACCGACGCTGGCGCGGGTGTCGGTCGGCAGCCACGGCTTGTGCTGAAGTTCGCGGTGATCGGTCAGGGGCCGGTCGTCCCAACTGACCAACTGCACGCTCTGGCCGCTCTGCAGCTGTTTGGTCTTGAATTCGTACCCCATGGCTCCGCTCCCGTCGGCCGACTTTTTATGTGCGCCTTAACGGGAAATCCTCGCCGGCCCGGCCATCGACGCCGAGGCCGTTTCCGCTGCAGGAACGCGCCCCTGCAAGGCACACGCATGCGCGGCGCCGCCGCCGGCGGCGTTCATCTGCGGCCCGGCGGTGCCGCTTCGGCGCCTGCCGGGCCGCGCCAGGGTGCGCTCGGCGATGGCCGTCGCCGGCGGTCGCGGCGGCGGCCCAACAAAAAAGCGGCCGGTCGAACCGGCCGCCTTCGTGAGGAGACTCCGAGCGGACTGACGGCTCAGTCGTCCTCGCCTTCCTCTTCGTCTTCCTCGTCTTCGTCCTCGTACGGCAGGCCCATGACGTATTGAATCCACGGCTCACCGCCCGGTCGATGGCCGGTGGCGATCGCGAGAATGACCCAACCGTCCTGCAGACGCTGATTGACGTCCGCCACCTGCTCGACCTGCACTACCTCTCCGATCGTCTCGAATTCCACGCGCATCGCTCCGGTTTGTGAAAGGGCGCCAGGATACGACACCGCGCCGCCGGCGATAAGCCGGCCACCGCTCAATCCAGGTAGGCCGGCAGCACCGGCAGCTTGGCGAAGTCTTCGGTCGAGTGTTGGATCACCAGGCGAGCGCGATGATGGCGCAACAGGCCTTCGATGCGCTCGATCGAAGCCAGGGTATCGCTGCGGCTGACGTTGAATACCGGCATGCGGCGATGCTTGCGGTTCTCGTGCGAGTGGAAGAGATCGCCCGACAACATCACCGCGCCGCTGCGCGGCAGCTTGACCAGCAGCACCTGGTGGCCCGGCGAATGCCCCGGCGCCTTGAAGATCCGCACCGAGCCGTCGCCGAACACGTCGTGGTCACCGTCGACCAGCACGGTCTTGGCCTGCTTCTGCGCCTCGATCAGCTTGAGATTGGTGCGCGCCGGCGCCGGTGTGGCGCTGAGCCATTCCAGCTCCTTGCGGTTGACGATCCAGGTCGCGTTCTGCAGCCGGTTGGCATTGCCGAGGTGATCGCCATGGCCGTGCGAGAACGCGAAGTAGTCGATGTCGTCGAAGCTCAGACCCAACTGCTGCAGCTGCGAAGCCACGGTCTTGGACACGACCGCGCGGAACAGGGGCAGGCGCACGCCCTCGGGCGATCCGGCATGCTGGTCGCCGAGGCCGGCGTCCCACAGCAGGTCGCCCTGGGGATGGCGGATCAGGAAGCACGAGGCCATCAAGGTACCGGGATGGCCCTCGTATTCGCCGGTGTCGGCGAACGGGGCCAGGTCGTCGAACTGCGCGCGGCCGCAATCGATCGCGTACAGGCGCAACTCCGGCACGGCCGGTGCGGCTGCCGGCGCCGACGAGAACGCGCCGCCCAAAGCGAGCGCGAGCGAAAACCGCTTCAACCAAGAAGTCATGGCTTAGTCCAGAAGGAAAGGAAGAAGGAACTGACCGGGGTCAGGAACTGCCCGGTCGGGCGGCCTTGCGACGGCCGCGACCGGGAGACAGGGCGTGCTGCAACAGCCGTTCGGCGATCGCCCGCGCCGAGGCCGCGGGCGCGGCCGAACCGATGCGCAGCGCAGTGACGATGGCCCCGTCGATCAACAGCATGTACTGCTCGGCCAGGGCCGCCGCCGGATCGACGCCGGCCTGCTCGAGCAGGCCGCGCAGATACGCGGTTACCCGTCGCTTGTGGTCGTCGGCCACGGCATGGCCGGCGTGACCTCGATCGGCCAACTCGACCATCGAATTGATGAACATGCAGCCGCGGAAATCGCCCTGGCCGAAACGTTCGCCGAGCGCGTCGAACACCGCCAAGGGCCGCAGCGCCGGGTCCGCGCAGCGTTCCCGCACCGATTCCGCCAATCCCTGCCGCCACGCCTCGCCGCGGCGGCTCAGGATCGCCACGATCAGATCCTGCTTGGACGGGAAATGCTTATAGAAACTGGCTTTGGCGACTTCGGCGCGGGCGACGATCAAGTCCACCCCGACCGCGTGGATGCCGTGGGCGTAGAACAGCGCCGCGGCGGTCTCGAGGATGCGCTCGCGCGGAGAATCGGCGGTCGGTGCGGCGGTGGCCATGGCACCGCAGTATACAGACAGGTCTGTCTACGTCAAGCGGTCCACGACGATCGCATCGCCCCGTCCTTCGCCCCGCCGCCGGCCGTATCGCGGCCTCATGCTTGCACGCCGCAAGCGCACCGCATCGCAACAGCGTCATCGCCGGGCGCGGCGGCGCCCGGCACACGGCGTCCAAGCGCTGTGCGGCCGCGCCTCGGGCCGTGTCCGGGCGGATGCGGCGCGCCGCTCAGCCGGCGCTCTTCTTCGCCGCGAGTTGCTGCTTGGCGACGATCGCCGTCTTCTCCGACAACTGCTTTTTGGCTTCCAGCTGCTGCTTGCCGACCAAGTCGGTTTTCTTCGCCAGTTGCTTCTTCGATTCCAACTGCTGCTTGGCGACCAACTCGGCCTTGTTGGACAACTGCTTCTTCGCTTCCAGTTGCGTGGCGCTCAGCCGTTCGGCCTTCACCGAAAGCTGTTTCTTGGCTTCCAGTTGGAAAGCGATGGTCTTGTCATTCATTTCGGCTCTCCTCTTCGACATCGAACACATGACGCAGCACGAACGCCCGCTGCTCCGACGACAGGCCGGACAGCAATCCGTCCCGGCTCAGGGCTTCGTCCGGAAATACTTTGCACTCGGTCAGCGAAGGATTCTGGCCGCTGGTCACCAGGCGCACCTGTTCGTGGAACCCCGCCTCGCACAGCTGCCCCAACGGGCAGGTGATGCAGGGGGTGCGGTCGCGATCGGCCGGAAGATAAGCCTTCTCGCTGATGCAGTACTCCATGAATTCGGGGCCGTCGTAGCGCCGGCGCGGATCGACGTTGAAACCGCTGACCTTCATGACCGCCTCTCTGGAGAAGGGGATGTCCTCGCCCCACCGAACCGCCGATCCGGCGGTGCGCCAACCGCAGCCTCGCACCGGCGCCGGAGGACTTCTGCGCATTGCGTTACGGATACGCGTCCGCCTCCTGCGACAGACGACCGCCGGCGATCCTCGCCCCAGCCCGATCGCCGCGCCTCGGCCTTGGCCGCAATCGCAACCGGGTTGTCGAATCCGCATCGCGTTTTCGCCGGCGGAAATTCCGCCGGCCGCAGCGCCGTCGATGCGGGTGCAGAAATATCAACGCCGGACCGGCGCCCGCACGGCCAAGCCGCACGCCGGCCGGCGCAGCGGCGTTCACACCTGCGCCTCTACCGACGCTCACCTGGACGACCCCCACACGAACGGGCCCGCCATGAAGACGCCACCGCAACCGTCTTCGCCGCGCGGTGAAGACATCGACCTGCGCATCGAAGCCGATGCGGCGCTGACCGTACGCGGCGAGCTGCGGTTCGAAGACGAACTGCTGTCGATGATGCAGGCGGCCGCGCCCGGCCATGCCGGCACCATCGCGCCGGAGGCGGTGCGAAGCGACGACGTGCTCGACACGCCGCAGACGACCTTGCGGTTCTACCGCCGTTTCCTGGATGCCGTGTCCTGGTTCCGCCCGCCCGGACCGGACGAGGAAGAGGACGAGGAAGAGGAAGAGGACGACCTGCCGCCGGTCATCCGTAATCTGCCGGCCGTGGCCTAACGACACTTCGATCCAATACGCGCCGAACCTCCATCCGCCCACCTCGGCGACGCGGACGTCATGGACGCATGCGCCGTGGAAGCGCGGCATGCGTAATCTCCTCGTCGAGCGCTCGCCCGCGTCCACAGGCGCGCGCCTGCCTGGCCCGCACCGACGAGGCGGCGTGCGCGCGGCCGCATCCTGGTCGCAGAAGAGGAACAGCAGCAGGCCGCGACGACTCCAGCTTGGACTCGCAAATCCTCGCGACCTCGAGCAGGCATCCTAGAAACCGCATTGCTTCCTCGGCAGCAGGCCGTACGCTGCCTCAGCAATGTGCCTATTACTCCGTTTTCGGCCCAGCCTCGATACGTCACACATATTCCATTGACATCGCCGACCATCGTATCTAGCGTCGATTCGCAACCATCGCAGCGCTGCGCCGCAAGGCGCCGCACCGCCATCAACCTCGGGCGCCATGAATAGCAATCGGCTTACCTCGATCACGCCCTCTTGCGGGAAGGCGCCGTCCCAACCCGTCCCGAACAGGTCGTTCGAACGATACGCCAGGCATAGCCCCCCGATCGCATCGACCCGATTCAGATGTTCTCGCCAGCTCGTCTTCGCATTCCGTCAGGCCTTTCGAGAAAAGAACCGGCAAGGACGCCATTCGAGAATTCGCCCATGCTGAGTCCTTACCACCATCACGCCTCCACGCTTACAACCGGTTCGCTGCTAGCGCCGCCAACCTCCACTCGCACGAGCAGAAGGCACCGGCGCCGCGCGCAGTCCAGCACCGCGTCCTTTGGCAAGGCGACGCTGACCACCAGCGCGACGATCGATTTTTTGCGATCTCGACCGATGCGGCGCATCCGCGCCACCGCCGGGGCCGGCAGGGCCGCGGCTGTGCACCGGCGACTTAGGGCAGCCATCGAATAGGTTCGACGACGCCGACATTCCAATTGCCAGCAACCGCTTCTCGCCAGCACTTCGAAACGCCCCCACCCCGCCCGTCCCCGGCGCGATCAGCACCGCGGTCGCGCGCCGACTGCCGTCGTCCCAAACCGACCTTCTACACACGCAGAGTCAGTCACCGCACTTGTTCCGGAGCCTCCATGCACGCGACACCCCCAAGCGATCCGACCACCCACTCGCCCTCATCCGCATCGCGCTCTCGCGGCGGCATATACGGCTGCATCCGATATCTGAACGAACGTCTTGGCGCCGGACTGCTGGCGCTTGGACTTGTGGCCGCGTCCGCACCCGCGCTTGCGGACTACAGGACCGGCAACATCTATACCGATTGGAGCGTCGAGGGGGCATCGGCGGAGGGACTGGAAGACATCACCTTCACCATCACCGTTCATCCGCAATCTCAGCGCCATATGGGCATGTTCGTCGCTCAGCAGTTCTTCTTCGTCAACGGCGGCGGCGGCTACATCGGCCTGCAACCCAAACCCGACAGCAGCGGCCGCCAGCGCTTGCACGGCATCTTTTCCACTTTCGATGCCGGATCTACCGAGAACGATCCCAACTGCGTCAGCGGCGCCGACGGCGATGCGGACGGCGTGAGCTGCGGCTTCACTTTCTACGCCGAGTACGGTCATCCGTACGCACTGACCGTCCAGATGACGGCCCCCAATACCTGGACCGGCACCGCGACCGACACCGTCACCGGCGTGGAAACACATATAGGCACCTTCACCGAATCGCCCGCGCGCGGCAATCTCAAGAGCAGCGGCGTCGGCTTTATCGAACACTGGTACTCGACGGTTCCGTCGTGCCTTCAGCTGCCGCGAATCGATACGACCCTGGCCGGCGCCTTCACCACCGCAGCCGGCGGGCTTAGCGGAACGATCCGCAACCCGAGCATCTCAGGCAGCACGTGCGCGACGGACGAATCCGGGTATTCCGCCGCGCCCGTCGGCAACGGTTTGCGCATAGGCCGCGGCTGGATCACCGAAACCGCCATACTCAAGGGCAACGGTTCGGGCCGCTGCCTCGACGTGCCAAACGCCAACCCGGTAGACGGCGCACGGTTGCAGATCTACGACTGCAATTCCAGCGTCGCCCAGCAGTTCCATATCAGCAGGGCCAAGACCCTGATGGTGATGGGCAAGTGCGTAGACGTCGCCAACCGTTCTACTGCGCTCAAAGCGCCGGTTCAGATCGGCCAGTGCAATGCATCGCCCTCTCAGACCTGGGAGCTGCTCGGCAACGGATCGTTCCGCAATACGACGTCGGGCTACTGCTTGAATGTGACCAACAACGGGGTGGCGAACGGTACTTCATTGCAGCTCTACCAATGCAACGGCAAGCCATCGCAGATCTGGACTCGCTACGACTACTGATCCCATCAGCCTGCCGCCGCTGCGGCGGCGGCAGGCTACGACCGTTGTTTTTTCGGACGCCATTCGAAGAGGGTCCGCAGA
Source organism: Lysobacter firmicutimachus (assembly GCF_037027445.1). Classification (NCBI taxonomy): domain Bacteria; kingdom Pseudomonadati; phylum Pseudomonadota; class Gammaproteobacteria; order Lysobacterales; family Lysobacteraceae; genus Lysobacter; species Lysobacter firmicutimachus. The sequence continues at coordinate 556,682 of NZ_JBANDL010000002.1, read as the reverse complement.
TGCCCTTCTGATCGACGAAACGCGGCCGGCGCTCCGATCGCTCCTGTTTGACGCTGCAGCGACAGTCCCCTCGCAGGGCAGCAGACGTCTTGCCGTCGCGCGATACCGCGACGGATCAGCTACCGGGCGCAAGAACGGCACTGCCGGCCCACACCGAAGTCGAAGCGGCGCGGCTGCGCTACCGAACCGACGACGAACAGGCGGCTTCGCCACGCTCACTCGCGGCGTTTGCGCGGCTTGTCGCGGACGCGCTTGCCGTTGCCGGGCGGGCGCGGCGCTTCTTCCGGCTCGATCACGCCGTCGGCATGCATGTGTTCGATCCAGGCCAGAGTGTCGACGTACGACAAGAACTGCTGCAGATACTCCGGCGAGGCCTCGCGCATCAACAGCAGCGAGCGATGCACCAGTCGGCCGGAGTTGAGCGGGCCGGCGTTCTCCGGCGCCTGCTCCAACGACTGCCGCAACTGGCTTTCGGTGCGCAGCCCGGCCCACAGCCTGCGAAACCCGGCCAGCGCGCCCAACTCGGGGAACGCCGACGCCGACGCGCGGGCGCCGGCACCGGCGCCGAGCGCGCGTTCGCGCGCGCCGGCCGCGTCGGTCATGCGCTGGGCGAGCGCCGCCAGCGACGCGTCGGCGGATGCGGGCGCGACGGCGGGCGCGGCGACGTCGGCGCGCGCCCGCAGCGCGGCGGCGAACTCTTCGGCCAGTCCGGACAGCCGCGCCTCCAGCAAGCGTCGCGCTTCGCCGTCGCGATTGCGCGCGTGCCGCGCCAAAGCCTCGATGCGATGGAAGCGCAAGGGCTGCACGCGATCGGCGCCCTGCGCCCGCCAGACGTCCAGCAGGCCGGCGATCTCGGCGACCTTATCGCGCACGGGTTGCCGCGCCGCGCTTGGAGGGCTTCGGCACCGGCGCGATTTCCACCCGGCGATTCCTGGCCCGTCCGGCCTCGTCGGCATTCGAGCCGACCGGTTGCTCGGCGCCGAACGCGGCCGCGAACAGCGACGACGACGGCACGCCCTCGGCGATCAGCGTCCGGGTCACGGTCAACGCGCGCTGCGCCGACAGTTCCCAGTTGTCGGCGAATTCGCGATTGCTTTCGCGCACCTGGCGATCGTCGGTGAAGCCGCTGACCATCAGGATCTCGTCGCGCGAACGCAGATAGCCGGCCAGCGGGCCGGCCAGGCTTCTGAGCAGTTCGCGCCCTTCCGGTTGCAGCTGATCGGAATTCAGCGCGAACAATACGTTGCCGCTGATGCCGATGCGGCCGTCGATCAGGGTGACCCGGCCCGCCGCCAGCGGTCCGGCCAGCGCCTGTTCCAGGGTCTGGCGACGCTGCGCCTCCTGCTGGCGGCGCTTGACCTCCTGGTCCAGCCGGTCGGACAGCTGCAGCTGCATGCCGATCACGCCGACCAGGATCAGCACGAACACGCCCAGCAATACCGACATCAGATCGGCGTAAGCGGCCCAGACCGGCGCCGCGGTGCCGGCGTCGGCCTCGTCGAGTTCCACGCTCATGCCGCTTCGGCCCCGGCGCTGCGCTCGGCCAGCTGTTGCAGGTTCTCGATGATCTGCTTCTGCGACAACATGCTGAGGTCGATGACCTCGCGCGCCTGCGCCACGTAATAGCCCAACTGCTCGTCGCTGCGCGCCAGCGACTTCTCCAGCGCGTTCTCGACCCCTTGCAGGCGTTCGGCCAGTTGACCGTTGGATTCGCCGAACAATTGCACCGCCGCGCCGAAGGCTTCGCCGAGGCTGGCGATTTCGGCCGCGCCGGCCGATACCTGCGCGGCCATGCCGCCGAGCTTGCCGGTTTCGGCGTCGACCCGCTCGCTGAAGCGACTGCCGACTTGCTCCAGGGCCTCGCTGGAGGCGGCCAGCAAGGCGTCCACGGCCGCGCGCTGCTCGGTCGACGCGTGGTTGACCGCATCGAGCAGGGTTTCCAGAGTCGCCAACAGACGATTGCGTTCTTCCAGCATCGCGGTGTCGCGGACCATGCTGTCGGACAGCTTCTGGCGCAATTCGGCGACCACGTCGGCCGCGGCCTTGGGCGCTTCGGCGGCGGCGTCGACCAAGCGCGAGATCTCGCCGATGGTGTCGCGGGCGTGGGCCTGGGCCTGGGCGGAGATCTGCTCGGCGGTGCGCGCCAGGGTGTCGCAGATCGCCTGCTGCCGGTCCGCGGCCTGCTCGCCGGCGTGCTCCCAGCGCTGGCTCAGATGGGCGGCCATGGTTTCGAAGGCCCCGGTCCAGGCGGCCAGGCGTTGCTCGTCGCGCGATTCCAGCACGGCCTGCAGTTCGGCATGCGAAGCCTGCGCCTCGCGCACCAGTTCGGCCACGGCCTTGGGCGTCTGCGACGCCGCCTCGACCAGGCGCGACACTTCGGCCAGGGTGCCCTCGGCATGGGTACGGGCCTGGGCCGAGATCTCGTCCGCGGTCCGCGCCAGGGTGTCGCAGATGCGTTGCTGGCGCTCGGCGGCCTCCTCGCCGGCCTGCTGCCAACGCTGATCGAGCGCGGCGCTGAGGGTTTCGAAACGCTGCGACCAGTTGGCCAGGCGTTGCTCGTCGCTTGCTGCGAGGCTGGCTTGCAACCGTGCATGCGAATCGTCGGCGCCGCGCACCAGCGCCGCGGCCTGGGCCTGGAAGGCGGCCGTCGCCGCGCTCAGCGCTTCGCGGTTGCGCGCCGCCAGCTCCTCGTGCGCGGACGATTGACGTTGCAAGGCGTCGTTCCAGACGTGCGCCGTGCGCTCGGTCTCGGCCTCCAGGCGCGCCGAAACGGTTTCCAGTAGGCCGTTCGCGCCGCGTTCGAAGGTCGCGGCAACGCCGTCCAGCGTCTGGCGCAGATCGCGCACCAGCGTGTCGTTGGCGCGGCCCTGGTCGGCCAGGGCGCCGCTCCAGATCCGGGTCACCGTATCGGCGGTGGCGGCGAAGCCCGCCGCCAGTCCGTCGGCCTGGCGTTGCACCGCCTGTTCGACCGAGGCGTGCAGCGCGCGGGTCTCGCCGGCGATCGCGTTCATGGTGGCGTCGACCATCGGCTGCAGCGCCGCGCTGCCGGCGCGCACGCTTTCGCCGATGCTGTCGCGCAACGACGCCTGCACCGAGGCGGCCAGACGCGTGTAAGCCGCTTCGGTCCGGTCGTGGAAGGCCTGTTGCGCCGCGGCCTGGCGCTCGTGCGCGGCCTGGCTGTGCTGCTCCAGCGCGGCCATCGCCGCCTGCAGCCGGTCGATCAGCGCCGGCATGGCGTCGGCCTGACGCTGCATCAGCTTGAACGCGTCCTCGCGCCGCTGCGCCTTCGAATAGCCGCGCAGTCCGGTAGCGATGGCGGCGTCCAGGCCCTGCACCGCCTGCGCGCGCTGGCGTCGGCACAGCGCCGACAGCAGGCCGAGCATGGCCGAGGCGGCGACGCCGGCGATCGAAGTGCCGAACGCGAAGCCCAGGCCGGCGACCGGCGCGGCGATCGAATCGCGTACCGCCTGCAGGTCGGCGGCGCTTTCCAGCGCCAGGCCGGTGCCGCGCAGGGTGACCATCATGCCCAGCAAGGTGCCGAGCATGCCCAGCAGCACCAACAGCCCGACCAGGTACGGCGTCAGCGCCGGCGCCGGCAGCGCCACGCGCTCGCCTTCCACGCGCAGGCGCACGGCCTGGCGCAAGCCGGGAGCCAGGCGCTCCAGCCATTCGCCCAGGGACGGGGGCGGCGCGGACAGGCCGTCGAGCGCGCGCTGCAGCGACACCGTCGCCTCGCGGTAGCGGTACAGCTCGAACGCGCCGACGCAGTAACAGGCGCCGATCAGCAGCGCGACCGACAACGCCAGCGGATGATGGCCGACATAACCGGCGGCGACCCAGGCGATAGCGGCCAGACCGGCGAAGAAGATCGAAGAATGCAGCGGGTGCTTGAGCATGTTGTTTTTATGCGCGGGTGCGAAGGGCCGCGAGCAAACCCTCGGCCGGTTGAAGACGGACATCCAGTTCGGCGAGCAGCAATCCGCGCATGTCGCGGCGGAAGGCGTCCAGCCAGGTTTCGACGCGCGGCGCGGCGGCCGCATCGTCCTGCGCAGCCAGGCGCAGCCGTTCGAAGTGTTCGCCGAGCAGGGCCGGCGCCGAGCCCAGCAGAGCGCGCTCGCGCCGTGCCAGCGCGCGCTCCATCACCTGGTCCACGGCCGCCAGCCGCGCCATCTCCGGCGTGCCCAGGCTGAGCCGGTCGCGCAAGCGCTCGCGCAGGCGGCCGACACCGGCTTCCATGGTCTGCTGCAAGGCCAGGTAACGCTGACGGAAGAATGAGTAATCGGCAGGCTCGTCGGCGCGCGGCGGTGTCGCGTCGGGCGCGGCAAAGGCGCGATCGCCGGCGATCGCCTGGCTCAGCGCGCTGCGGACTTTGGCGCACTCGGCCGCCTCGCTGTCGGCGCAGACGCGTTCGCCCGGTGCGGCGGCCAAGGGGGTCGCGTCGAGCGCGGTCGACAAGGTCAGCGAATGCGTCCAATCGACCCACTGGCTCAATCGGTCCGACAGCGGCTGGCTCGGCTGCGGAATATCGGCGTGGGTCAGGCGGGCGAGCAAGCGAATGAACGTCGGGCCACGGACCGTCGCCCGTCGTGAAGCTTCCATCAGTTACTGCAGGCTAAAAAAGGCGGTCATTTTACACGGCGCAGGCGACCGTTCGCTGTATGGCGGCCGGGTCGCACACTGCCAAACCCGGTCGATTCAGCGGATTCATACTGGTTCGCCCGGCGTTGGGCCGGCCGGTAAATAGCCATAGGGGACCGTGCGCCCCGCCTCCGCCTGCAAGCAAAAATCACCGCCGGCCGGCCGCGATGCGGCTCGGGCGATGCCACGATAATCCCTCGCCTGCGGCCGATAATGGGCAGGCACATATTCCAGGGCGCGGTCGCTGCGGCGGTGCGGATAATCCCGGCGGCATCCGCACCGGCGCGGCGGCCGGTCCGATGCCGATCGTCTCAACCCCGCACCGCCAGGCCCAGACCGACGATCGCCAACCCCGCCGTCCAGCCGTGCCGCGCGGCGGGCGTGCCGATCCGCTGCGACACGGCGGCGATCCCGCGGTCGAGGCCGGCGGCGACCGTCCCGGCGACGGCCAGCATCGCGGCCAGATGCACTCCGACCGCCAGCAGCGCCGTCGCCACGCCCCCGGCAACCGATGGGCCGGGCGCCACGCCGGTCGTGCACATCGGCGTCAACGCGGGCAGCAGCATCGTCCCGGTCCCCTGCCCGGTGGCGATCAGGCACGACCACAGCGCCAGACCGGCATGCGCGCCGCACCGGCGGCGGTCGGTGCCGGCCGGCGCGCGGCGCGCGACCGGCCCGGCGGGACCGGCCAGCCCGATATCGCGCAAGCCGCGATGGGCGGCGATCGCGATCAACAGGCCCGCCGCGCATCGACGGCTCAAGCCGGCGTCCAGGTACAGGCCGTGGGCGTAGGCGACGACGGCGAGCATCAACGCAAGCGCATGCCCGACGGCCAAGGCCAGCAGCCCGCGCACCGCTGCACGCTCCGGGCCGGGCCGGCGACCGGCCAACAGCAACCAGCCGTTGGCCGGACCGAGGCCGTGCATCGCGCCGGATGCGGCCATCAGCCACCAGGGCGACCATGCGTCCACACGTCGGCTCCGGCCGGGCTCAGTCGTGCGAGCCGCAGCAACCCGATGCCGCAAGGGACGCCGCATCCGCCGGGTAGCGATCGTGGTGGCGCACCCAGGCCATGGAGTACTCCAGGCCGTCCTCGTCGCGCCCCTTGGGGGTGAGGTCGAGCAACTGATAGGTGTGCATCATCACTTCCACGCCGCGGCCGTAGCGCGAATAGGTATGGAACACCGCACCCGACGGATCGCGGTGGAACACGCTGATGCCCGGCGCTTCCTCGTGCGGAAACGGTTGGCGCACGTAGTTGTAGTCCACCTGCCCGGCGGACAGGTCGTCGACGGCGAAGTTGACGCCGAAGTCGCGGTTGAAGGCGTTGCCGTAAGAGGAGACCCAGGCGAAGCGCCAGCCCATGCGGCGGCGGAAGCGTTCGATCTGCTCCAGCGGCGCGCGCGAGACCGCGACGAAGGCGACGTCGCGTTGCGCGAGATGGGCGATCGCGCCGTCGTTGTGATCGGCCATGTAGGAACAGCTCTTGCAGCCCTGCTCCCAACCGGGCGCGAACATGAAGTGCTGGACCAGCAATTGGCTGCGCGCGCCGAACAGTGCGCCCAGATTGCGGCGTCCCTGCGGGGTATCGAATACATAGTCCTGCTCGACCCGCCGCCACGGCAGGGCGCGGCGTTCGCGCGCGACCTGGTCGTGCAGACGGGTCAGCTCTTTTTCGCGCTCGAGCAGGCGGCGGCGCTCGGCCAGCCAGCGCTCGGCGGACACCACGGGATGTCCGGCCAGGCTCGATTCGGCGGTTGCTGCATTCATGGTGCGCTCCTCGGCCCGCGGGCCGTCGTGGGAAAGGGACCGATGCGGATCGGCGAACGCCGGACACGGCCTGCCGTTCCGGCGCGAAGGCCGGTGGCACGGGAGAGGGGTGGCGCGCGGCGGCGACGCATCGTCCGTCGCCGTGCGCCCGGCTAGCCGGCGCGCGTTTTCGGCCGGCGCACCGCGCGCACCCGGCCGCTCGAACCGCCGCCGCAATAGAACAGTTCCGCGCCGTCGGATTCCAAGCCGCTGACGAAGGTGTCCGGCGGCATCGCCAGCCGCTCCAGCACCGCACCGCTGTCGGGATCGACATGGCGCAGCTCGCTGGCGTCGCCTTCCCAGGTGGCGTGCCAGAGATCGCCGTCGACCCAGGTCACGCCGGTGACGAACCGGTTGGACTCGATCGTGCGCAGCACCGCGCCGGTGGCCGGATCGATGCGATGGATCTTGCGCTCGCGGTACTGGCCGACCCACAGACTGCCTTCGGCCCAGGCCAGGCCCGAATCGCCGCCAGCGCCCGGCGCCGGGATCGAAGCCAGGACGTCGCCGGTGGCGGGATCGATCTTGTCGATGCGCGCCTCGGCGATCTGATACAGGTAGGTGCCGTCGAACGCGGTGCCGGCATCGGCGGCGCGTTCGAGCCTGCGCTCGACCCGGCCGCTGGCGGGATCGAAGGCCAGCATCTGCGCCCCGGCGGCGGCCCAGACGCGGTGGCCGTCGTAGGTCACGCCGGCGATCTTGTCGGCGCCGTCGAACGGGCCGTATTCGCGCACGATCTGCGCCGGCAGCGGCTCCGGCGAATGGGCATTGCGGGACATGCTCCGACTCCGAGGGCGCTCGTCGCGGCGCCGTGAACCCAATCTACTCAGCCGGCAGCGCAGCGGGGAGTAACAAGATCGTCGTGAATCCCAGCAGCGGCGGCGCCAACCAGCGCTGCGCCCGGGCGCGGCCGACCGAGCGCACCCGGCCTTCGGTTTCCAGTTCCGCCAGGGCGCGCTGCACCGAGCGCTGGCTGGCGCCCAAGGCCTGCGCCAGTGCCGAGCTCGACCAGGCCGCGCCGTCGGCGAGCAAGGCCAGCAACGAGGCCGAGTCGCCGTCGATGGGCGGCGCCAGCACCGCCACCCTGCGCCCGGATCGCGGTCGCAGGACGAAACCGCCGGCGGTGGCCTCGATCCGCGCCGACGGCGCCAGCAGCGCGCGCAAGCGACCGATCTCGACCCGCAATCGCGAACGATGGCTGTCGTCGGGATCGCGGGTGCGGAACACGCGCGCGATCAGCTCGCCGCGCTCGGCCGGTTCGGGCCAGGCTTCGGCCAGTGCGCGCAACAGGGCGAACAGCACCGGCCGGCGCGCCAGCGACCGCCAACCGTCGCCGGCCTGCCATCCGCGCCGGCAGGCGTCGACCACCAGCATGTCCGCGGCCAGCAAGGCTTCGACCTGGTCCAGGCGCAGCGGTTGCTCGTGGCCGGCGCGGATCAGCCGCGCCGCGATCCGACCCAGCGCGGCGCGCGCATCGGCCGCTTCGGCGAGCAGCGGCGCCACGCCGGCGCGGCGCGCCGCTGTTTCGGCGCGGTCCAGCGCCGCGCGCGCGGACGCGGTGCGCAGCGCGCGCAGAGCCAGTTCGGCTTCGGCCAAGGCCGCCACTGCCGCCAGCGCCGGCGGCAACTCGGTACCGGCCAACGTCGCCAGGACCGCGGCGGCTTCGTCGACGCGGCCCAGCAACAGCGCACGACGCGCCGCGATCAGCTGCGCCTGCCAGGCGTTGGCGCGGTCGCCGCGCGCGGCCAACACCGCCGCGGCTTCGGCCAGCGCGCGCGGCGAGCCGCCGAGGTCGCGCATCGCCAGCGCCGTTTCCGCCTCGGCGACCACGCAGCGCGCCCGCGCAATGGCCTCGCGCGCGCCGAACGCGCGCGCGGCGCGGCGCAGCAGCTCGCGCGCCCGCGGGTAGTCGCCGAGTTGGGCCATCGCGATGCCGCGCAAAGCCAGCGCCGGCGGATCCTCGCGCAGGGCCACGCGCTTGAGCGCGGCGAGCGCGTCGCCGACGGCCAAGGCGCGCCCGGCGGCGGCGATCAGCGAGTCCATCGCGACACGCTACGCCGGCGACGCGATGGCGTACAGAGACGATGCGACGGTCGCGCGAGCGACGGCTCCGGATGCCCGCGTCGGCCGGCACGGCGGTTTGCGGCTCGCCGCGGACACCGGCTCCCTCGGTCGGGTCAGGCTCGAACGAGCGCGGCGCCCTCGCCTGCATCGTTCCCGCCGCTGTGCGCGCTTGAGCCCTTCGTCCCTGCGTGGCAGGATCGCCCGCGATGAGCCCCCGACCCACCGCAGCCGCCGCCACGGTGCACTTGCGCGATCTCGCGCGGCTGCGCCGCGTGCGCGATCGGATCGACCGCGAGTACGCGCTGCCGCTGGACGTGGAAGCCCTGGCCCGCGCCGCCGGCATGTCGGCCGGACACCTCAGCCGTCAGTTCAAGCTCGCCTACGGCGAATCGCCCTACGCTTATCTGATGACTCGCCGTATCGAGCGGGCCATGGCGCTGCTGCGCCTGGGCGAGCAAAGCGTGACCGACGTCTGCTTCGCGGTCGGCTGTTCCTCGCTCGGCACCTTCAGCACCCGCTTCGCCGAACTGGTCGGCATGCCGCCCAGCGTCTATCAGCGCCAGCATGCGGCGGCGACCGTCGGCCTGCCGTCCTGCGTGGCCAAGCAAGTGACGAGACCGATCAGGAATCGAGAAGCGCCGGTTCCCGAGCCGGCCTAGGATGACGGCTCACTCACCCGCCGAGACGGCCATGAACCTCAGCATCCACTCCAGTTTTCTCCCGCACAACGATCCGGAAGCCTCGCTGGCTTTCTACCGCGACACGCTCGGCTTCGAAGTGCGCAAGGACGTCGGCTACCAGGGCCTGCGCTGGATCACCGTCGGCCCCGGCGGCCAGCCGGCCACCTCGATCGTGCTGTATCCGCCCAACGCCAGCCCCGGCGTCACCGACGAAGAGCGCCGGGTCATCGCCGAGATGATGGCCAAGGGCACCTTCGCCATCCTGATGCTGGCCACGCCCGACCTCGACGGCGTGTTCGCCCGGCTGCAGAGCGGCGACGTGGAAATCGTGCAGGAGCCGACCGATCAGCCTTACGGCGTGCGCGACTGCGCGGTGCGCGACCCGGCCGGCAATCTGATCCGCATCCAGGCCCAGGGCTGATCCGGCGGCATCGCCGCCGGGACGTCACGCACCCGGCGGCGCCGCGCCCCTGCGCCAGCGCCGTTTCAGCCCCCCCGGCGTCGCGCCGGGGTCCCATCGGTCGTCCCGCTCAGGAGCGCTCATGAACGCGAATCAATGGATCCGGCAATTCCACCGTTGGACCTCGATCGTTTTCACCTTGACCGTCGTCGCCACCTTCATCGCCCTGGCACAGGAGAAACCGATCGTCTGGATCTCCTACATCCCGCTGTTGCCGCTGGCGCTGCTGGTGCTGACCGGGCTGTACCTGTTCGCGCTGCCGTATCTCAACAAACGCCGCAGCGCGCGGCCCGGCGCAGGCGAATGAGGGATCAGGAGGCGTCGGCCGCGCCGTCCATCGCGGCGGCCTCCTCGCGCAACCAGCGACAGAACGCCTCGCCGGCCGGGTGCGCATCCGCGCCCGGCCGGCGCACGATCCAGAACGCATAAGCGTTGCCCAGCGACAGCGCGAACGGCCGCACCAGGCGTCCGCGCAGCAAATCTTCGGCGACCAGCGGCGCCAACCCCAGGGCGACGCCGTGACCGGCGACCGCGGCCTCTTGCGCCAGATAGATGCTGGCGAACAGCGGCCCGCGCCCGGCGTCGATCCGGCCGACGCCGGCCGCCTGCAGCCACGCGCGCCAATCGGGCACGCCGGCACGCCCGGCTGCGCCTTCGTCGTGCAACAGCGTGTGCCGGCGCAGATCCTGCGGCCGTTGCAGCGGCGCGGCGGCATCCTCGCACAGGGACGGCGCGCACACCGGAAACGCCGGCGCCTGCATCAGGGGTTCGACGCTGAGCCCGGGATACGCGCCGGCGCCGTACCGGATCGCCACGTCGATGCCGTCGCGGACGAAATCGGCGTGTTCGTTGCCGGTTTCGATGCGCAGCTTGAGTTCGGGATGCGCGCGGTGAAAACGGTGCAGGCGCGGCGCCAGCCATTTGGCCGCGAACGATTCCATCGTGCTCACCCGCAAGTCCGCCGCGGCCGGCGCGGCGACCCGGTCCAGGGCCAGGTCGAGCAGGCCGAACAATTCGCCCAGGGAGGCGGCCAGATTCGCGCCCTCGCCGGTCAGTTCGATCGAGCGGTGGCCGCGATGGAACAGCCTGACCCCGAGGTAGGCTTCCAGGCGCTTGACCTGATGGCTGACCGCGGCCGGGGTCACGAACAGCTGCGCCGCCGCGTCTTGGAAGCTGCGGCAGCGCGCCGCCGCCTCGAAGGCGCGCAAGGCGTTGAGCGGAACGGGATGGCGCGGCTTCACGATCGCCTCGGGCGCTGGACTCGTGCGCGGGAGCCGGCATCGTATCAAGTTAGTTTTTCTAATGTTGGCGCGAAAACATCTCGTTTGTCGCCGCCGCAGCGGCTGGCCACCATGGCCGCCTCGCCATCGCAGGCCCGGACCATGAAAGTCGAACCGCTGCACCCGGACGTGGTGATGTTCGTCGGCGACGAATACGAGTCGGTCGCCACCGCCTTCTTCGACGGCGACGACGCCCTGCTGGTCGACGCACTCGCCGGCGAAGAGGATGCGCGCCAACTGCGCGAGGTGTTGTGCGGGCAGTTGGGCAAGAACGTGCGAGCGGTGGTGTCCACTCATCGCATGAGCGACCACATGGCCGGCCTGATGCTGTTTCCGCAGGCCCTGAGCATCGCCCAGCGCCACCACCGGCATACGTTCTTGTCGCAGAACCGGCGCGTGGACGCGTACTACCGCGAACCCAAGCTGGTGTTCGACGGCACCCTGAGCCTGCGCTGGGGCCGGCACGAACTGCATTTGCTGCACAACCCCGGCAAGACCCTGGACCACGTCAGCGTCGACGCGCCCGGCGCCGACCTGGTCTGCGTCGGCGACAACATCGTCGGCCGCATCGTCTACCTCTCCAAGGCCGATCCCGCGCAGTTGCGCGGCGCGATCGACCGGATCAAACAGCTCGGCCGCGGCACGGTGATCGGCGGGCATATGGGCCGATTCCCCGCGGCCGTGCTCGACCAAGCCCTGCACTATCTCGACCGCTTGCGCGAAACCGTGGTGCGGATACGCAGCCAAGCGCCGCCCGCGCTGAGCGAGCGGCGCATCCGCGCGATCGCGATCGAGGACTGCGTTGCCGCGGGGGTGGAACCCACGCCGTTCGAGCGCGAATGGCACGGGCACAACCTGGACGTCGTCGTCGGCCAGTCGGTGTTCGCCCTCGACGCCGCGTTGGCCGCACGCGAGGCACGAGCATGAGCATCGACCGCGCCCCGTTCGCACACCGCTCGCACCGACGCCGCTTCCTGCTCGGCTGCGCCGGGCTCGCCGGTGCCGCACTCGTCGCCAGTCGCGCCGCGTTCGCCGCCGGCGAAGACCTGCGCATACAACGCCTGGCCTGGGCCGGCCTCCGCCTGCAACTGCCGGGCGCGGACCTGTTCGTCGATCCGCTGATCAATCCCGAAGAATGGGGCAAGGCGCTGGCCGACCCGCTGATCCCGGTCGAGGCCGGCGGCGATGCTTACGTCCTGGTCACTCACGCCCACGGCGATCATTTCGATGCCAAGGCCGTCGCGCAGGCCTTGCGCAACGGCGGCGTGCTCGCACACCCGGCCGGAACCAACCCATTGCCGATCCCCGCCGGCGCGCGCACCCGACCGAGCACGCCGTGGGAGCCGCAATTGCTCGGCGACTTCACCGCCACCGCCGTGCCGGCTTCGGACGGCTACGGCGACCCGCAGGCCTCATGGGCGATCTCGGCCGGTGGGCGGCGCATCTTCCACGGTGGCGACACCCTCTGGCACGGGCACTGGTGGCGCATCGGCCGTCAGTTCGGCCCTTTCGACGCGGCGTTCCTGCCGGTCAACGGCGCCCGCTTCGGCTGGCGCAAACCGGCCAGCGGCCAGCCCGGCGTGCTGACCCCGGAACAGGCGGTGGCCGCGGCGACCATCCTCGGCGCCAAACGCCTGGTGCCGATCCATTACGGCGTGTCGGGCATCGCCGAGTACATCGAAGTCGAGGACCCGATCGGCCGGTTGCGCGCCGCCGCGCGCGACAAACCGGTCGAGATCCGGGTGCTCGCGCCCGGACAGTGGCTGGATTGGGGCTGAGCCCCCCTGGATCGGCGCAAGCCTACTGCGAAAGCGGCGCGTCTCGGCGGCCCTGACGTCGCTGCGGCGGGCGACCTGCCTGGCTGTCGCAGGACCGCACTCACGCGGCCCCCAAGCGGCCGTTCAGAACGGTATCGGCCCCCCGGTCCGCTACTCGTCGAGCGAAGCCGTGTCCTCGAGCTATCCGGCGCTGGATCGCGCCATCACTGACTCCCTTTCCGCGCTTCCGGCCGACGACGAGGCAACCAGGCAGCGCCTGACCGCGTTGAGGGAAGGCATCTACCGCATCGTCGCAGCGCCCCCCCACGACGGAACGCCCCAGCCGATCCTGGCCCAGCAACTGGAAGCCGCGGTTCAAGCGCGCCGGCTGGCCCGGTTCGAACTTGAAAACAACCCGGCGTCCCCGAGTCCACTCGGACGTTTTCGTCCGCCCAACCGCTTCGTCGTTCCGGCCGCCCAGATCGGCGACGACGACGCACTGCATGCGACCCTGGCAATGCTCGACTGCGCCAGCCGACTGTACGCGAGCGAAGCGGGCCGGACGATGCACGAACCGTTCCAGGACGTGATCGCGGCGAGTCCGCCGATCGTTGCGCTGATTCGCGGATGCCTGCGCTCAGGCAAGCTTCTGGCCATCGCAGCGCGGCCCGTCGCGACGCCCGTCTTCGACTACCACGAAGACTCCGCAACGCTCGTCGTTGCGATCGGGACAACGGCCAAGGACGCAGCCGCCCATTCGGCGATCCGCGACCGCCTGGCCGCGGGACTGCTCTGCTGCACCCTGCCGTTGACCGCGCAGGGCAGGCAGACGGCGATGCGGAGAATCATGCTGACCCTCCGCCTGTCACCGAAGCTCCTCGGCGGGGTCGCAGGCGCCGTCGTACGCGGCACGCTGAAAACGCTCGGCGAGCTGCGCTCCCGTCCGGGCACGATCGCGCTGTATTCCACGCAACTCGAAGCCATCCACCTGGACATCTCCGCCATCGCCAAGCACCGCAGCGGCTCCGGCGATGTTCCGCTCGAAACGCTGGTGCGAATCGCCCAAAACTTGGGGCATGAGGCCCAGCACGCCCTCAACATCTGCGTATACCGCCAGGCCCGCCAATCCTATTACGAGCGATACGCACAACATCCGACGCTGGCGGCGGGCGCGCTGCCGGACTATACGAAGTGGGTCCATGCCTACCTCAGCCTGCATCGCTGGGACGAGGCCCACGCGGAAATAGCCGGCTGGAACGCGGGCATCGGTTTGGCGCAGCGGCAACTGCGCGACCGCGACAAAGCGCTGAATCTGTGCTACCGCTGCGCGCTTCCCCTGGCCCGACGATACTTCCAGCAGCCCGCGTCGGGCCCAGCCCCCATCGCGTCGGTCCCGCCCCCCAGAGAGGGGCTGCAATTCGACGCGAACTACCAGTTTGCCCCGCGCAAGGACAACGTCGAGGCCATGGGCCGCTACTTCTACGACGAATCGGCCGCAGCGCCCGGCCGCTTGCCCTACTACCCCAACCTGTACGCCCATTACGCTCTATTCGAAGCGATCGACCACTGCCGCCGCGTGACGCGCACGAGCACGCCGCGCCTGCGCATAGACTTCAAGCGGCTGCGCCTGGACCCGCGGCGATGCGTCGTGGAAGGACCGACCTTGCCCAGCCAGGTCAACGAAGTCGAAATCGAAGACCGTAGCGGCCGCGCCACGAAGCGTTGGCGGTTTTATCGGCACGGCGGCGACGTCGTCGTGGAGGAAATCCGGCAGGAACAGATCGACCTGGCGCAGATATTCGGCGTCGATTTTGCGCGTCAGAAGCGAAAGCGCTCGTCCGACGGGGACTGATCGACCCGGGTCGTCGCGTCCGCCACGCGTCGATCGGGCCGGGGACACGACGAGCCCCCGGCCGAAACCGGGAGCCGGTCGCCGAAGCGACTCCTTGATCCGTTGCCGTCGGGCCCGCTCGACATCGGGCCCGGACGGACGACGCGAACGGCCGCGGCACGGCCGGCGCAGGATCGGCGCAGCGGACTTACTGCGCGGTCACGCCGACCTGGGCGAAGGCATCGATCACGTCGGCGGTGCTATAGCCCAGATCGCTGGCGGCCTGGCGCACGCCGACCCCGCCCTGGTTGAAGGTCGTGCTCGGGGTCCAGTAGTCCTTGTTGGCCTTGGCGAAGGCCTTGAACGCCTTGACCGTGCCCCAGTTCGGCTTGTTCGCCAGCAGATAGAACGCCTTGTTGAACACGCCCGAGGAGTAGTGCACGTCCAGGCCGGTGCGGTAGTCGCGGGCGTGGCCGATCGAGCGCCCGTCCTGCGGCGGGTTGGCGAAGTAGCGCAAGGCGCGGCCGCTGACCTTGAAGATGTCGGCGCCGACCAGGAAGTCGTTGCGACCGCGGTGGTAGAACTCGGCTGCCTCGCCGGCGATGTCGGAGAACGACTCGTTGATGCCGCCGGACTGGCCGGAATAGATCAGGCCCGACTGCTGCTCGGTGAAACCGTGCGAAGCCTCGTGCGCGACCACGTCGAGCGAGACCAGCGGATGGAAGGTGGTGCGGCCGTCGCCGAAGGTCAGGGTGCGGCCGTCCCAGAAGGCGTTCTCGTAGTTGTTGCTGTAGTGCACGCGCAGGTTGAGCTGGAAGTTCAGCGGCGACACCCCGACATAGGCTTGGTAGGTGTCGAACACCACCTTGCCGAAGAAATGAGCGTCGTTGAGCGGCGAGTAGGCGCCGTTGATCGGCTTCACCGTGTTGCGCGGACCGGTGTACGAGTACGCGGTCGATCCGCTGGTGCCGTGGTTGAGATTAATGGTTTTGACGTTCGGCGTGTTGAAAGTGTAGGTGCTGCCGCTGCGGGTGACGTCGATGAAGCGGCGGCCGCCGCTGCCGTACTCGTACTGGCCGATCTTCTGGTTGCCGCCGGGACCGGTGCCGATCTCGGCATGGTTCAGGCCCTCCCACTGCTTGAGCACCTGGCCGCTGACGGCGTCGACGATCGCGAACGGCCGGGTCGGCTCGCCGCCCTTGGGGGCGTCGGCGAAGAAGTCCACCGCATACGCCAGATGGGCGCGGTCGGCATCGTCGAGGTAGATCACCTTGCGGCTGTTCTGCTGGCCGACGCGCAGCGACGCCCCACGCTTACCCAAGGTCGCGCTCTTCGCCAGGCCCAGGGCCTGAGCGCCGTCGAGCTTGGTCTGCACGCTGGGCAGGTCGGCGGCGACGCCGGCGACCGAGCGGCCGAACAGCGCGCGCACGTTGCCTTGGGCGTCCTCGCGCACGATCACGTGCTCGCCGAACACCGGAATGCCGCGATAGCTCTGCTGATAGCGATAGTTGCGCGAGCCGTCGGCGTCCTGGCTGCTATTGAGCTCGGCCAGGCTGGATTGGGCGTCGAGCGCGATCAGTTCGGCGTGGCGCACCGGCGCCTTGGCGATGGCGCCGGTTTTGGCCGTGGCGGATTGGTACTGGCGGTTGAGTTTGGCCACGTCGACGCCGTGCAGGTCGATGCGTTGCGCGGCGCCGGCGGCGCCGGCGGCGAGGACCAGGGAGACGGCGAAGCTGAGGACCGATACGTTGCGGTTCATTGGAATACCCCGAAGGTCGACGATGGAGGGACGGCCGCGGGCGCGGCCGCGGTGCGGCGTTCCGCTTCGGCTCCGGGCAGTGCGCACCGCGCGTCGGAAAATCCGATCTCCGGCGGGATTACGCGACTGCCGCGGACGACCACTGCGGCGGAATCGACGCTAGGGGGCGAGCGAAAAACGAAGCAAACCCGATTGCCGCGATCACATCGCGGATGAGACGGCGATTTTCCCGATCCCCGGGGGCTTAGAGCGAAAATCGAGCGGACGCCGGAACTTGTGGATTTCCCGCTGTTTCGCACCGAAATATATCGGCAATGCGAATGATCGGTACTCATGCTGCACTGCAACATGCGCTCGACGATCTGCGACCGGCGATTTTCCCCGGCGCGGTCGCCGCGGCGTGATCGCACGCATGATTTCGCTCGTACGGCACCGCGGCGCCGGCACCGTCATCGATGCCGCCGGCGGCGGCAAGCATCGTTGCGACGATCGGTCAAGCCGTCTTCGTGAGCGCCGTGGCCGGGACAATGCGATGGACCTGGCACTGTAGGATATCGGCGCGGACCATAACTTTTCGTCATGCCGAGGGTATATGACCAAATCCGGCCCGCTGCCCGTTTCCCCGGGCACCTCTATCATCACGCTTCGGTTAGGACGGCGGCTGACAAGCGTCCCAACCGGGTTTCCAGCGCGGCCAGAGGCCGAGCCCGCTTCGACCTCCACCGCAACCGACGCCATCGACGCCGATGAAAAACCCCGACGAGAAGACGCTTATCCTGCAGGTTCTCGCATTGCTGGACGGCACGGCCAAGCGGCCCGGCCGCATCGCAAGCGCAGCGGCGACGCTGGCGATATGGCTGCTCAGCTTTGCGACCGCCTTACTCTATTTCCAATTCGGCCGCCCCCTGCACTGGACCCACGGCCTGGTAGCCGTGGTCTGCCTCGGCGCCGGATACTGGTTCGCCTACGACCTGTACCGAAGCATGTCGCAACGACAGTGGCCGCGGCTGACACCGTATGTCGATCGCGCCAAGCTTGAAAAGCGCTTGCGCGAGCTCGACGGACCGCCGCCGCAGGACGCACCGCGAGCATGATCCGGCACGGAGCGCTGACCGTTGCGATCGCCTTGTTTTTCCGCAGGCAGGCGGGACCCGCTGGCGTTGGGCCTCGATATCCATCCCAATTGCCCGCCGCTTGGGGCCCGGCCGATGCTGCACGGCCGGGAGAATGGCCACACGCTCCCTTTGATCGCGGCGGCCAGGGATCGCTTCCATTGGGCCTTGGTTGAGTTGGGCGAGGTGGTGGTCGTGTGGTCGTATTTGTGGTGCAACACCAGGCTTAGCGCCCGATCCGAATCGCCCCGATGACGCCCTTGTTCGAATCGCAGGGGCGGGCGCAGCGTCTAGTTGGGCTTCGCTGCTTTATTGCTCAGTCAGAACGCGATCGGATTCTTCGCCGGCCTGCTGGTGCCCGACGATCTCGCCACGCTATAGGCCATCGCCTGCTTTCCGTGGTTCTCAGCATGCGTTCGCTGAGCGCTATGGCGGTCTTCGTCGTCCTCGCGCTGCGCCCCCGAGCGGGAGCTTTCGTGCAAGCAGCGGCGGTGCTGTCCGGCTATATCGCGGCCGGTCGCGCACTGGACGCTCTGGCACCGTCATGGACGGCGACGACGGCGTCGAATGGGCTCGACGATGCACCCGTCATCGCCGGCGCAGTGGTCGGTACGACGATCAGCGCCCTCGCTCGCCGCTCGCCGGCATCGCCGCCGAGCGCTTCGCCTGACGGACCACACTTGTAAGAAGGATATGCCGGTCAGGGCATACCGGCCTCTGTTTCGTCCACTCTTTTGTCGGAACGTACCCTGGAAACGCCAGCGCCGTTTCCGCATGTCCTAACTCGACTCATCGACCTCAAGACAAACCGCCTGTTTCACGACCGCTTCGATGCAGTGATCCGAAACCCGGCGATCGATGACGAGTCGGCGCAGGTCCGGCATGCATCGCGCGACTCAACGTATGTCTACGCCCATCGGCGCCGGATGCAGATGCACCGCCAGCCACAACGCCCCCTGCGAGACCCGCCGTACGATGTGCGGCGTCCCGGCGGGCAGGAACAAGTGATCGCCGGACCGCAGCTCGAAGGATTCTCCGGCCACCTCCAGCGTCGCCTCGCCCTGCAGCAGCGCCACCCATTCGTCCTGGGGCTGCACGTACTCCACCGGTTCGATCGCCGCCGAGCTGAGAATTCGCTCCACCACCAGATTGCGGTGACTGAGCAGAGGCTCGAAGCGCTCGCCCGCGGCGGGCGCTTGCGATCCGTCGAACAAGTTCCCGATCTTCATCTCTTCCGCTCCCGTCGCACCGCCCGTCATTGCATTCGGTCTAACCGCAACAGGCGAATTCCGCTATCGCGCAGCAGCGCATTTTCTTCGAATCCGGGCATTTTGCCGGATTTTTCCGAAACGGATAACGCGGTCACAGCGTGCGATCGGGGACAGGAAGCTGGCGGCGAACTGTGATGCCGCCAAAGGAAAACTTCCGTGGCGCAGCATTAGATTCCATCCATACCGGTCGTCATGCCCACCCGATTCGCCAGGCGCACCGCCCGGTGCGCGAAGCGCGCGGAGCCGACGCCCGGTCGATCCGTTGCAGCGAAACCCACGCTGGCCGAACGGCCGCCGCCGCGGGTCCGCAGCGAGTGCGGGCCGACGCCCGTTGCGCCTGGCGCAGCGGGACACGCCGCCGGCGGGACGCTCGGACATGCGACATCCACCGCCAGAAGAGGCTGCGATTCACCCATGAGCACGCGGGCGCCGATCGCCATCTTCACCATCGGGACGCAAGGCGACATCCGTCCGTTGGTCGCATTGGGCCAGGGCCTGCGCAGCGCCGGCTATCCGGTGCGCATCGTCACCAGCGGCCACTTCTCCGAACTGGTACGCGGCGCGGGCCTGGAGCCCTACCCGTTGGCCAGCGACTTCCACGCCATGCTTCACGCCGACCGCAGCATCGCCGACCGCGGCCTGAACATGCGCGAGATGGCGCGCGTGTTCCGCCGCCAGTACGCGCAATGGGCGCGCAGCTGGGTCGCCGAAGGGCGGGCCGCCATCGAAGGCGCCGGCCTGCTGATGGGCGTCGGCAACAGCACGCTGCTGGCCAAGTCGCTGGCCGAGGCTCACGGGATTCCATTCGTCGCGGCGCAACTGCAACCACTGACGCCATCGCGGCTGATGCCGCCGGTGGTGCTGGCCGGCAAGAAGCGGAATCTGCCGCCGCTGCTCAACGTCGCCAGTTACCACTTGCTGCGCCACCTGGTCTGGCACGTGATGAAGCCGGCCCTCAACGATATCGTGCGGCCGCAACTCGGGCTGAAGAAGTATCCCTGGTACGGGCCCTACTACAAGAACGCCGGCACCCGCGTCGTGTACGGCTTCAGTCGCCATGTGGTGCCGCGGCCGGCCGACTGGCCGCAGAACGTCCAGATCGCCGGCTACTGGTTCCTCGACGAGGCCCAATGGCAGCCTTCCGATGCCTTGCGCGCGTTCCTCGCTGCCGGCCCGAAACCGGTCTACATCGGCTTCGGCAGCATGGTCTCCAGCGACGCGACCGGATTCACCGCGACCGTGATCGAGGCCGTGCGCAAGAGCGGCCGGCGCGCGCTGCTGGCGACCGGCTGGGGCGGACTGGACCATCCCGACGGCGCCCTGGACGAGCAGATCTTCTTCATACGCCAGGCCCCGCACGATCGCCTGTTCCCCCTGATGTCGGCCGCTGTCCACCACGGCGGCGCCGGCACCGCCGCAGCGGCGGCGCGGGCCGGCATCCCGTCCGTCATCGTGCCGTTCTACGGCGATCAGCCGTTCTGGGCGCACTCGCTCAACCGCATCGGCGCCGGGCCCGCCGCGCTGGACCGCACTCAACTCAGCGCCGAGGCGCTGGCCGACGCGTTGGAACAGGCGCACACGCCGTCGATGCAGCAGGCCGCCGCCGACCTGGGCCGGCGCATCCGCGCCGAAGACGGCGTCGCCGAAGCGATCCGCCATCTGCGCGGCTGGGGCCTGTTGGAGCAGGCGCCGGAGGAACGCGGCAACGCGTCGCTGCAATGGCTGGGACAGAGCGCATGACCGGTGCCGTCGCCGTGGCCACTGCCGCCCTCGGCGCGACCCTGAAGCGCCCGCTGAGTTTGTTCGAACGCGGCATGTACCTGGACGGCCAGGTGCCGGTCGCCATCGTGATCCCCGCGCGCATCGAAGGCAGGATCGCCGAAGCGCGCCTGCGCCAGGCCCTGGCCCGCCTCCAGCAAAAGCATCCGGTGCTGCGCAGCGTGGTGGTCGCGATCGACGGGCGGCCCTGGTTCGAAGAGCGGCACCCGGCGCCGCCGATCCCGCTGCGTATCGTCGAGCGCGACGACGACCGGCGCTGGGAACGCGAAAGCGAGCGCGAACGCGGCCAATTGTTCGATGCCGGGTGCGAACCGCTGATCCGCGCCACCCTGGTGCGGGGCGCGGAACTCAGCGAACTGTTGCTGACCTGCCACCACTGCGTCTGCGACGGCGTGTCGGTACTGACCCTGTTGCGCGAATTGTTGCTGCTGTGCGACGACCCGGAGCGCGACATCGGCCGCCACGAGGCCATGCCGGAGGTCGACGCGCTGCTGCCGGAAGCCGTGCTCGGCGACGGCGCGATCCGGCGGCGGCTGCGCTGGAAGACCGCCTTGTTCAAGCTGTGGGTGCGCACGCGCCGGATCGGCCCCGCGGTCGGCTACGGCACGGTCTATACCCTCCGCTGGCAGCTGCCGACGGACGACTACCGGGCCTTGGCGCTGCGCTGCCGGCAGGAGCGGGTGACGGTGTTCAACATCGTCGGCCTGGCCTTGATGCTGAGCTTCCGCGACACCCTCGGCAAAGGCGCGATCGAACAATTCTCCCTGCCGGTCGATGTGCGCCGATTTCTGCCCAAGCTCGGCGCCGACGCCCTGTTCGCGATGGCGCCGACCATTCAGTTGTCGCCGGCGATCGTGAAGAGCTTCGGCGGCGACGAAGGCGAGTACTGGACCGTGGCCCGCGGCATGCGCAAGGACATCGACGCCAAGATCGGCGAGCTCGGCCCGCAGGTGCACGAGAACCTGCTCGGCATGGAGCGGGTGCACCCGCTGTTCGACCGGCTGATCGCCTACTCGCGTTCGCGCCGCAGCGGTCGCGGCGTGACCCTGTCCTACCTCGGCAAGCTCGACCTGGCACGCGAGTACGGCGATTTCCGGCTCAAGGCGGTGCTCAGCCCTACGGCCGCACTCGCACCGACGCCGGCCAACCTGGTCACTATCGTCGGCGACGAAGAAGCGCTCGATTTCGCCCTGACGTCGGACGATCAGTCGCTGCCCCGCGCCCAGGCCGACGCCATCCGCGACCTGACTCTGCAACGGCTGCGCATGCTGGCGCGGCAAGGCAGCCCATCATGAGCGAGCTCCAGCCCGAGTCCGCGGCGCTTGCGCGCACCGCGCCGCAGACCACCTCCCCGATCCCGGACGAGGGCGCCGACGAAGCCGTCGCGTTCGGCCTGATCTTCGTGCTCTACCAGCCCACCGCCGAATTCCTGCACAACCTCGACAAGGCGCGGGCGCAATGCCGGCATGTGGTCGCGGTGGACAATTCTCCGCAGATCGACCCGCAACTGCACGAGGCGCTGCAGCGCGGCGGCACCACGGTGATCGCCAACCACAACCGCGGCGGCCTGGCCGGCGCCTACAATCGCGGCACCGAAGCGCTGCTGGCGCGAGGCTGCGAGATCGTGTTCCTGCTCGACCAGGACTCGGACATCGCCGACGGGTTTTTCGCCGACATGCTGCGCGCCTGCGCCGAGACCGGCAGCCCCACCTTCCTGGTCGGGCCGAAGATCTACGAAATCAACCTCGGAAAGTGCATGCCCTCGATCCCGCCGGGCCGGCGATTCCCCAAGCCGCGGCGCATCGACGACGAGCCACGCGGCCTGTTTCCGTCGCTGTTCGTGATCTCGTCCGGCTCGGCGTTCTCGGCCGAGACTTTCCGCCGGCTGGGCGCGTTCCGCGAAGACTACTTCATCGAGTACATCGATATCGAGTACGGCCTGCGCGCATCCGACCATGGCATTCCCGTGTACATGAACGCCGGCGTGACCATGCGCCAGACCACCGGCGCGATCAAGCGTCACGGCAAGATGTTCACCACCCATCACGTCGCCTGGCGCCGCTACTACGGCGCCCGCAACGCGGTGCATGCGCTGGGCCTGTACCGGCGCAAGTGGGCGCTGCATTGGCTGCCGGGTTTGTTGGCCGTGCACCAATCGGTCTGCGTGCTGCTGTTCGAGCCGCGAAAGCTGGCCAAGGTCGCGGCGATCTGGTGCGGCTATGTCGACGGCCTGTTGGGACGCCTGGGCACGTTCGAAAGCCGTCACCCGCGCATCCACGCCTATTGCACCCGGCGCTGAGCCGCCGGATCGCAGTCCCACCCGCGAGGACGACGATGAAGCGCAAGATGTCCACGATCGAACGCATGATCGACGGCAACGTCGTGTTCGCGCTCAGCCTGGCCGGCGAGTTGGACGAGCCCCGATTGCGCGCCGCGCTCGATCGCGTCCAGAGCAAGCACCCGGCGCTGCGCATGCTGATCCGCGAGCAAGCCGGCGAACTGCTGTACGAGATGGACTGCGCGCCGCCGGTGCCGATCCGCATCGTCGAAGGCGCCGACCACGACACCCTGGCCCGCGAGTGGCGGCACGAGGCCTACACGCCCTTCGTCCACGACCTGCCGCAGCTGCGCCTGACCTGGCTGCGCTCGGACGAGGAGCACGAACTGCTGGTCGCAGCGACCCACCGCATCTGCGACGGCATGAGCCAGCTGACCATCGTGCGCGAGTTGCTCGACGGCCTGCATTCCGAACGGGCGCTGGTGCCCTACCAGGCCATCGCTCCGGCCGACGTGATCGGCGACTTCGACGACGGCAAGCGCTGGAAGCGCCGTGCCGCCGCCTGGCTGGTCAATGCCGTATTCGCCCTGCTTCCGCCGACGCGGCGTCCGGTGGACAAGCACGAGATCCACATCCATTGGAGTCTCGGCACGGAGTTCACCGAGGGACTGCGCCAGCGCTGCAAGGCCGAAAGCGTGTCGCTGCACACCGCGCTGTTGCTGGCGCTGAGCCAGGCCCAGCAGGCCACCTTGCAGCGCAAGATGCCCGACTGGATCGAAAGCCCGATCGACGCCCGCCGCGAACGCCTGTCCATGCTCAAGAGCGACATGCTGTTTTTCGGCGGCGGCAGCTTCAAAGTGCCGGCGCGGCAGAGCGTCGATCCGGATTTCTGGACCGCCGCGCGCGAACTCAACCGGACCATCCTGGCCCAGGTCGCTCAGGGCATCGACGACATCCCGGGCAAGTATCAATTCTGCGAGATGATCCGCCCGCCCTCGGCGGCCAAGATCCGCTCCCTGGTCCGCCTCGGCGATGCGATCAGCCGCAACCGCAACTGGAACCTGTTCTCCTTCTCCAATCTCGGCAACATCCGGTTGCTGCAGGCCGATTCGCCGCTGCGCGTGCGCCGGCTGCGGATCTACGTGCATTCCTTCGCCAGCCGTGTGCTCGGGGTGATCGCCTACACCTTGAACGACGAACTGAACTTCATCTACACCGGCGACGACCAATGCCTGAGCCGCGCCGAAGCCGACGCCTTGCGCGTGGCGTTCATGGCCGAACTCGCGGCCTGCCTCAGCCGGACCGATGCGGTCCTGCCGGCCGCGAACAGGCTGGATGCCGAAGTCGCCTGAGCCGGCCGTCGCCTCGGCGACGGCCGAGGCTTGCGGCGGCGCGGTCAGGGACGCTCGCCGCCGGAAGCGGACGGGCGCAGATGCCTCTTGAAGAAATCGACATAGCCGGCGAATGCGGCGCCCGGATCGCCCTGGTAGCGCGAATCGGCATCGTAGGTGCAGCGCGCGCTGTTGCCGAATGCCTGTGCGTAGGTCGTGCACAGCGCCGGCCCGAAGTCCGGATAGTGGATCGGGTCGCGCTGGCTGATCTGCTCCAGGGTCAGCAGCCGCCCGACCTCGGGACTGTCGTAGATCAACCGCAGCGGCGGGTCCGGTTTCTGGCCGGCGCTGACGCTGGCGATGGCGCTGCCAAACTGGGCGTGCTTGGGATGCTGGCGGTTGAACGCGGCCACGAATTTCGCCCGGTCGGCAGGCACGATGAAGCGCTCGGCGAACTCCGCGCCGGAGTAGGTCGTCTGCGCGTTCACCGCATAGACCGCGTTGACGCGGGTGGACTGCCGCGCGACCGGGTCGGTGCTGTCCGGGTCGCGCAAGTCGTCCTGCAGCGCCGTCCACACCGCCAGGGTGCCGCGCGACTGTCCGACCAGGAACACGTTGCGCTTGTCGATGTTCAGCGCGTCGGCGTTGGCGCGGATGAATTGCAGTGCGTAGGCCAGGTCGTAGTGCGGCACGCGCGGGTCGACATCGCTGTTCGCCAGCGCCTCGTTGGTCACCGGGTGGCGGAATTCGACCGAGGCGAACGAGAATCCGGCCCGCAGCGCCGGCGCCACCAGCGCCTGATGCATCGGCGAGTTTGCCGGCAAGGCCTTGCTCATGCCGTTCGGATGCGCCCAGACGATCAGCGGGGTCGGCGTCGTGGCCGGCGCCCGGTAGAAGTCGAACTGTTGCTGCAACTCGCGTCCGCCCAGGGTCGGCTCCGACCAGGTTCGATCTGCGTAGCACAGGTCCGGCCCCTGTGCGCCCATCGGCAGCGGCGTCGGCGTGCACGCGCCGGCGGGCGCAGCGAACAAGACCAGCGCCGCGGCGGCGCACAGCAGGCCGATGCGCAGGCGGCAACGCGCCGCAGGCATGGCTTCATCCTTTCCGAGCATCGTCGTTGAACTCCTGGTTGAGTCGTCGGCGCACGGTGCGCGGGCGACGCCGATGGCAACGCGCCGGCATGCGTCCGGTTGACGGTTCTCGGCTGTTTTATGCCGCGCCGGCGGCGGATCGGATCGAAGTGTGATCGGGTGGATGGTTCGCCCGCGGTTACGGCGAACGGTTGCGATGCCATTCGAAGCGCGACTGAGCCGCGATGCGCCGGCTCAGCCGATTCGCACGCGCTCCAGCGCCGCTCGCAGTTCGTCCGGCAGCGACACCGGTCGCCGGGTCTGCGGCGATATCGCGACCTGGGCGATCGTGCCGCGGAAGGTGGTCCGGCCTTCGGCGTTGACGGCCGCGATCGCCAGGGTGAAGGAATGCTCGCCCAACCGCTCCACCGTCACGTCGATATCGATCGCCTCATCCCAGGTCATCGGATGCAGGAACTCGATCGAAAGCGCTCGCGCCGGCGGCAGGATGCCGAACGAGAACAAACGGCGTTCCGCCGGCGCGCCCAATGCGTGCGAGAGGAACGCCAGCCCCGCTTCCACCACGAAATGGGCGATGCGCGGCGTATAGACCACGCCGCCCGGATCGCAATCGCCGAACAGGATCGCCCGACGGGTTCGAAACTGCATGTCGCCTCCTCCTGCTGCCTCGTGGACCGGCGACGGCCGCACTCGCCGGCTCGCGAATTCCATGGGATCGACGACGACGCGCCGCCGGTCCGAGCTCGTCCCATGATGCGACGCATCATGTGCTAGCGTCGCGCTTTCCCGCCGCCGGGGCCGCCGCCGCTTCCGGAAAACGGGAGACGCGTCGCGTTGCGCCGCCGTTCGTGCGCGCGATCGCGGTTTGGCCGGGACACCCACCACGGCGGCGTTCAATGGAGGAAACCGCATGAAGGGATGGATTGCAAAAGCCGCCGCGCTCGCCGTTTTCGCCGCGGCCCTCGGTTCGGCCGCGCCGGCTGCCGCGGAACCGACTTACGCCTGCACCGCGGCGACCGAAGGGCATCTGTTTCAGGTCGCCTACGATCATCCCTACGATCCGGGCTCGTTCTACCAATGCCGCGCGGGCGCCTGGCGCCTGATCGGCGTCTGCACGCCCGAGCGCGGCTGCCCGCCGCCGCCGGACCCGAACGGGCCGATCGTGGAGATGTAACGAACCACCGGCGCCGGGCGCGACATCGCGCCCGGCGCCGGCGTTCATGCGCTCGGCGCGGACGCAGCCTGCGCGGCGGCGCGCACGCCTTCCATCGCGGCCAGGTACGGGCCGGGGCCGTAGCTCACCCGGGCCACGCCGGCCCGGGCCAGGGCCGGCAGTTCCGGCAGGCCCGGGCCGACCATGACGTTGACCGGCAGTTCGATCGTTTCGCACAAGGCCGCGATCACGCGGGCATCGACCAGCCCGGGCACGAACAATCCCGAAGCGCCCGCGGCGGCATACGCCTTGGCCCGCTCCCGAGCCTCCTGCAGCCCGTCCATCGGCGCCAGATCCGGATCGAAGAACAGATCGGTGCGCGCGTTGATGAACAAGTCGACGCCGCGCGCGCGGGCCACGCCGCGAATCGCCGCAATGCGTTCGGCCTGCGCCTGGATCGCGTGCAGACCGTGGCCGGCAACGATGCGGTCCTCGAAGTTGATCCCGACCACGCCGGCATCCAGCAGGCGCGCGACGTTCGCCGCGGCGGTCGCGGGGTCGTCGCTATAGCCGCCTTCGAAGTCCACGGTCACCGGTACGTCGACCGCGGCGGCGATGCGGCCGACGATGTGTTCGACCAGCGACAGCGGAATCGCTTCGCCGTCTTCGTAGCCCTGCGCGGCGGCGACCGCCCAGCTGCTGGTCGCGACCACCGGCGCGCCGGCGCCGGCAATCGCCTTGGCGCTGCCGGCGTCCCAGGCGTTGTAGAGCCGCAGGGGGTCGCCCTTGACGTGGAGAGCGGCCAAGCGTTGAGCGAGTTCATTGCGTTGCATGAGCGGGGTTCCTTTGGAGTAGGACGAACGGAAGCGCGTCGGATCAGACCGGGTCGAATGCCGTCGCGAGATGAGTGGGCGTCAGGGCGCGCAGAAAGTCGCGAGCGTCGAACGCTTCGCCCAGCGCGAGCGCGCCGGAGCGCGGGTAAGCAGGATCGAGCAAACGGACGACGGCTTCTGCGATCAAGGGCGCCGATACCGCGTAAATGTCCTGCCCGCGGGCGACGGCGCGGCGCGTTCCGGCCGGCCCGGCGACGACGACTTCCATCGCGAAGCGTTGCTCGGAGCGCCCTAGCGCGTCGCTCGCGCTCGGCGCGGGCGTATCGGCGTCACGCACGTCCGCCAGCGCGCTCGCGCTCAGGTAGCTGCGCAGGCTGCGGACGCGCAGGTGCCGCGACAGGGTGACGATTTCGCTGAACGGCATCTCGACCACGGTCTGCGCGCCGTGCGGCGCGTCGAAACGCCAGTCGATGCTCGCCGCGGGCAAGCCCATCGGCACCAGCCGACCGTCTTCCACCACCACGCGCGGCACGCGGTTACGCTCGCCGGTGCGGCGGGTTCCTTCGGTCGGCCACCAA
Organism: Lysobacter firmicutimachus; assembly: GCF_037027445.1. NCBI lineage: Bacteria > Pseudomonadati > Pseudomonadota > Gammaproteobacteria > Lysobacterales > Lysobacteraceae > Lysobacter > Lysobacter firmicutimachus. Next base: position 528,978 of record NZ_JBANDL010000002.1, on the reverse strand, counting down.
CGATCCAACGCGACCGCGGTGCTGATGCGCTCGACCGGCTCGGCACCGGCCAGGGCGCTGGCGAGCAAGTCGGCGAGTCCGCCGTAGAAGCCCGCCGCGGGAATGACCGCGACGCCGGCCGCGCGCGCCGGGCCGTCGTAGGCCTGGAAGGTCGCCTGGGCGCTGGCCTGTTCGGCGGTCACGTCGAGATAGGAGCAACCGGCGCGCAACGCCGCTTCCACGACCGGCGCGGCGGTGTCGAGGAACGGTCCGGCGCAATTGACCACCACGGCGCAGCCGGCGAAAGCCCGATCCAGCGCCACCGGATCGTCGATCGCGGCCTCGCGGCCGGGCACGCCGGCGGGCAGGCGAGAGGCGTCCCGGCCCACCGCCACCACGGGAATAGCGCGCCGGCGCAGCTCGGCGACGACGAACTTGCCGGTGTGTCCACCGGCGCCGTACACCGCAACGGCGGGGATCTGCTGGTCGTTCATGAGCCCTCCCAAGGGCGATACAGACCGGTCTGTAGCTCAAAAACTACAGACCGGTCTGTATCATGTCAACACCCGATTCGACCGGAGCGCTGCCATGGCGACCCACGCCCCTACCCCGCCTCCTGCTCCCGCCCCTCCGGCAACCGCTCCCCCGAACCGTCGCCGCACGCGCGGCGCCCAACCGCAGGACCTGCGCGAGCATCTCCTGCGGACCGCGTCCGCGCTGTTCTACGCACGCGGCGTGCGCGCCGTGGGCGTCGACCTGGTGATCCAGGAAGCCGGGGTCGCCAAGACCAGCCTCTACCGCCATTTCCCGACCAAGGACGACCTGATCGTCGCCTTCCTGGAACGCGAGGACGTGGAGTTCTGGGGCTCGTGGGACACCGTGACCGCGCAGCATGCGGGCGACCCGATGGGCGAACTCGAAGCGCATATGCGCTGGATCGGCGAGCGGCTGGCGCGTTCGAACTACCGCGGTTGCCCGCAGATCAACGTGGCCGCGGAATTCGCCGAACCCGATCACCCGGCGCGGCATGTGTCGCGCAAGCACATGCGGGCCTTGCGTGCGCGCCTGGAAGCGCTGGCGCGCGGGCTGAACGTGGCGCGACCGCAAGAACTGGGCGCGCAATTGGCGCTGTTGGTCAACGGCGCCTTCGTCAGTTCCGGCCTGCTCGCGCCCGAGGAAGCGACCGATGTGCTGCTCGCTTCGGCCAGAGCGCTATGCCGGGCCGCAGGCGTTTCCGGCTGAAGGCGCGGCGCGCGGGCGGTCGACGCCGGCCGGCTGCGCTGCGCCGAAACCGCTTCATCGCAGCACTCGCCGCACCATGACGGCCTCCAAAGCGCCGTCGTCGCCTCCGCGGCCCGCAACGACGAATGCCCGCCGACGGCCCATGCCGCCGGCGGGGTAATGCACCACCTCGGGCCGGGCGACGGCGACCGGCCTCGCGCCGATCGCCGCCGGCCTGCGCCTTCGATCAGTGCGCGACGGCCACCGTGTCGGCGGCGCAACCGCCCCACCAGCAAGGCACCGTATCCCGGTACGGCAGCACCGCGCTCCACTTCGGACTTTCCGCCGCGGTCTTGAACAGGCTTTCGCGCAGGCCCCAGGCGCCGTACTTGCTGTAGGCGCCGGCGAAATTGAACTGCACGAACACCTGCCCCTGGCTCGCAGTCCAATGCTCCATCGTCCGTGCATAGGCCAGGCCCATGCGCGGGTCGCGATTGGCGCGCAACCACAAGGCCTGCCACTTGGCCTGGAACTCGGCCTCCACCTCGGCGCAGTCCGGCGGGTCCTTGCTCTTGCACTGGTACGGGCTGCCGTTGATCAGATGCTGACCGCCCTCGTAGGCGTAGATCGGCTTGGCGTAGGCACCGCGCGCGATGTCGTCGCGATAGTTGCGCATCCAGATGTCGGACTGGGCCAGGGCGCCGCCGACCGCGTCGGGCTGGCGCGCCGCTGCGATGTCGCTCAGCGGCGTCTTGGCCAGCGGCTGGCCGTTCTCGTCGCGGGCCAGGATCTCTTCGAACAGCTTGTCCAGGCCGCCGTCGGGCTGAGTGAACCAAGTCTTGACGATGCGGTCGCGGTAGGCGTGCTCGGACATGTAGAGGCCGAAATAGGGCGCGATCGCCACGGCATCGAAGCTGTCGGCGCAGGGCTTGCCCAGGATCGCCGCCGCCTTCGGGCACGGCAACAGCACATGCCGGGCGGTCCAGGTCGTCGCCGCCTGCGCGTTGACCACGCATTCCACCCGGCCGGCTTCGGCGCCGAACTCGGCCTTGACGATGTCGCACAACTGCGCGGCGCGCATCGCGTGCCAGTTCTGCTGCCAGTCGAAGGCCGTGGTGTTCGGGTCGTCGTCCGTCTCCGGGTCGCCCCACAGACCGACCGCCTGCCGGTACTGCCATTTGTAATTGTCGTCGAAGCCGCCGTTCCAGGGCTCATTGGTGTATTCGAGGATCAGCTTGGCCTTGGGGTGCAAAGCGGCCTTGGCGGTGCGCGCGAACCGCTGCGCGTAATCGTCGTTGGCCTGGGTCGGCAGGTTGATCCAGGCATCGGCCTTCAGCGTATTGGCCAGGTCGATCATCACCCCCACCGGCACGCCGTAAGGCCCGGTCCAGGTGGCGTCGGTCTTCAGCGGCCGGTGCGTCCACTCCGCCAGTTGCGAACTGTTGGTGCGGCCCCAGTCCATGAAGCGCAGCGTGCGCATGCCGCTGAGATCGGCCAGGAACGTGGGGAACCACACCTGGGTCTTGGACAGCGTTTCCAGGGAAACGTAGTCGCCGCTGCAGTTCGCCTCGCCCGCCACGTAGACGTTCTTGGCCGAGGCGCATACGCCGCCGGGCGGAATCACGCGGATGTTGCGGATGTGGTCGCCGACCGTGGTCGACTTGATCCTGAGCAGGAAGCCGCCGCCCTCGTCCTGGCCCGAATTGGTGATGCGCACCAGGTCGCGACCCTTGGACGCCGACACCAGCCGGCCGATGCCGTCGTACTCGATGGTTCCGCTGCCGTCGTATAACACGGTGTAGACGCCGGCCGGGTGATCGCCGCGATCGCCCTGGAACATGTCGGCGACGACGTACCGATACTTGACGTCGTCGTCGCCGGCCGCGGGCAGGCGCTTGACCCAGCCGTTCTCGTCCAGCTCCAGCTGGCTTTCTTCGCCGGTATCCCAAACGCCGTCCTTGGAAGTGATCCAGGGGCTCGCGCGCTTGAACTGATCGATGGTCGGAAAATCGTTCGACCAATAATCGAATCCGGATAGGTTCACGCCCATCCCACCGTAATGTCTTTGTCCCGGCAGCGCCGCGGCCCTGCCTGCGGCCACATCGCGCGGACTTACCACGGCCGGGGCGGCCGATACGGCCTCGCCGGGGCTCCCGCCCGCGACCTCGGCGACGTCACCGCCGCCGCAAGCCTGCAAGGCGCCGGTCATCGCCGCCAGACACAGCCATTGCCGCCCCGGCACCCGCCATGCGGGTCCGACGCGGGACTTCGACTTCGACATGTCTTCTTCTCCATAAGAAATAAGCGGAAGCGGCATCGCGCTTCCGACGATCGCCCGCACGCGCGGCGCGACCCGATGAACGAGGCAACCGGCTTCGATCGGCTGCGCATTGAAGCCACGCCGTCGTGCGGCGCGCCGCGAGCATACGGCAGCGTTCGAAGCGCTCGGCGCGCTCGATGCCGGCTGCCGCATGCGGATCTTCAAAGCTGGGAGCCGGCGCCCGTTCGCCGGCTACGACCGGCATGCCGGGTGTCGCAATGTCGCGCTCGCCACGCAGGGACCTTCGAATGCATCGAAGCGCGACGCGCTTTCCGTTCGTCGCGATCCGGCAGCCGCTCGTCGCGACGACAAAATTCCGCTGCGACGGTGTCAACCCGATCCGAGGCAAGGCGTTCTAGCGGTCGTTCGGATGGACTCGCGCGTGCAAGCGCCTACGCCAAGCGCCTACGCAACGTCCGCCGCGCAACACCGTCGAGCCGCAGGGGATTTCGGTAACCGCCTGTTGCACGCAAGGGCCCCCGCCCTTCGCTCGACCAAGACCTGGAACGACCAGACAAGGACGCACACATGAAGCCCGAGCCGACGCCACTCCCCCGCGCCGACACCGCTCCCGCCGTAACCACCGCTCTCGTTTCTCCGAATGGGCCGGACCGGACGCCGTTGCCAACGACGCTCGGCGTCCCGGCCCGCGCCGTGCACGAGCCGTCCGCGCACCGTGCGCGATCCCGCCGCCGCCCGCCGCCCACGAGCGACGGCGCGCGCCGCACTTAGCGCCGGACCGGCACGCGGCGCCGACCGCGTTCGCGGCCGATACGCCGCACGCCGACGCATCCACGACATCGCTTTCCGGCTACGAACCGCCGGCGGACCGGTCGTGCGCGCGAGACCGCGCCGCGGCGGCGACTGCCGGACTTCCGACCGCCCCACCCCGAGTCTCCCATGGCCTCCTCCCACCTTCGCGAAGGCATCGGTACGCGCCGCTCCCGCATCCTGCGCACCGCGCTCGAGTGCTTCCTGAATTTCGGCTACCAGAAATCGTCGATCGACGACATCGCCCGCCGGTCCGGCATCGCACGCACCCTGGTCTATCGGATTTTCCGCAACAAAGAAGATGTCTTCGCCGCCGTGTTCGAGCAGTGGCTCGCGTCGCGCCATCCGGCCGCGCGCGCGGTCGCCGCGTCCGGCGCAAGCGCGGGCGAACGCCTGAGCGCGGTGATGGAGCTGCTGGTGATCGCGCCCTGGCGAGACATGGCCGGCGCACCGATGGCCGGACAGTATTACGAAATCTGCCGACGGCTGATTCCGGAGCACCTGGACAACCATCGCCACGTCCTGCGCCGATGCACGCAGACCGTGCTCGGCGACGAACTGGCCGCCGACGTCTTTCTGCTGTCGCTCGACGGACTGTTCGCGAACGCACCCACGGCGGACGCGGTCCAGGCGCGGGTCAAGCTGTTGATCGATCGTTTCACCGCTCCGCCCGCACTGCGTTTCGGATCGCCCGGTGCGATGCCGGAACGATTCCCCGACCGGCGCGGAACCACGCCGATACCGCCGGGCGGGCCGCGCAGCCAAGGCCTGCCGCGGCCGCTGCACCGACCCTAGCCGTTCAGCCCACGCGCCGCCGCCGGGATCGCGCCGGCGCCCACGACACCACACCAAGGGGAACTCCATGTTGATCGCACGCATCCGCACCGGTGCGCCGGGCTGCGCCGCCATGGCGCTGCTGACGCTCGCCCTGACCGCCTGCGAAAGGCCCGCGCCGACGCCGCCGGGCGCGCGGGAATCGCAGCTTGCCACCCCGCCCCTCGCGGTCACCTCTCAAACCCGGGCGGTATCGGCCACGGCGGTCGAATCCGATGCCGCAGCGGCCCGTTTCCTGGCCCAGGCCACGTTCGGCCCGACCCTGGAAGACATCGCCCACCTGCGCAGTCTGGGCAGCTACGAACGCTGGATCGACGAACAGTTCGCGCAGCCGCCGTCCTCGCACGCGCGGTACCTGCACGTGCTGCAGCCTGACCCGCCCGACACCGGCCTCAGCGACGACCAGCGCCTGGAGGGCTGGCTGCAGATGGCGATGGGCGGGCCGGACGGACTCACCCCGGGCCTGCACCACAAGGACCAACTGCGCCAGCGCGTCGCCTTCGCGCTCAGCGAAATCCTGGTGATTTCCGCCGCCGGCATGCAGCAGCGCGCCGGCTTCTCGACCAGCAGCTACTACGACGTCCTGGTCGAGGACGGCCTGGGCAACTACCGGACCTTGCTCGAGCGGGTGACGTTGCACCCGGCGATGGGCAAGTACTTGTCGATGCTGGGCAACGAGAAGCCCGATCCGCTGCTCAACATCCGCCCCGACGAAAACTACGCACGCGAAGTGATGCAGTTGTTCAGTGTCGGCCTGGTCCGGCTGAATCCGAACGGCACGCCGATCCGGGTCGACGGCAAGACCGTGCCCACCTACGGCCAGGACACGATCCAGGGCTTCGCGCACGTGTTCACCGGCTGGTCCTACCGCGATTGTGTCCGTTTCCGACACTGCAAGGCCAGCCGCGTGGATCCGGTGCGCGAGCAACCGATGGCGGCCTACCCGGAGTTCCACGCCAGCGCCCAATCCAAGCAGTTGCTCCAGTATCCCGGCGTGGCTTTGCCCGGCGGCGTGCTGGCGGCCGGCGGCACGCCCGAGAGCGATCTGCGCGCGGCCCTGGACAACATTTTCTATCACCCCAACGTCGGCCCGTTCATCGGCCGCCAACTGATCCAGCGCCTGGTGACCAGCAATCCCAGCCGTCCCTATGTCGCGCGCGTCGCGGCCAAGTTCGACGACAACGGCGCCGGCGTGCGCGGCGACATGAAGGCCGTGGTCAAGGCCATCCTGCTCGATCCGGAAGCGCGCACCGCGCAGGCGCCGGAGCACTTCGGCAAAGTACGCGAGCCGATGCTGCGCCTGACCCATCTGTGGCGAGCGATGAACGCGCGCAGCCGCAGCGGCCGCTACGTCGCGCGCAGCCCCGACTACTACCAGCGCAATCTCGGCCAGTACCCGCTCGGTTCGCCGTCGGTGTTCAACTTCTTCCGCCCCGACTTCGTGCCGATGGGCGAGATGAGCGAATTGCGCCTGGCCGCCCCGGAGCTGTCGCTGGCCAACGATTCGCTGATGCCGGCCACCAACAACCTGTGGTGGTCGCTGTTGCGGTCGTTCCATACCGGCAACCCCGACCAGCCCGACCACGCGATCCTGATGGATTACCGCCGCGATCTGCCGCTGGCGGCCGACCCGGACGCCCTGCTGGACCGCTACGACCTGTTGTTCCTGTCCGGACAGATGTCGCCGGCGATGCGCGACGTGCTGCTCCGCCGGCTCGAAGACACGCGCAACGACGATGGCGGCCTGGCCCGGGTGCAGCTCGCGCTGTACCTGATTCTCAACTCGCCCGAATACAACGTCCAAAAGTGAGGTCCGCCATGGATAGACGCACATTCCTCGGTCAGTCGCTGCTGGCCGCCGCCGGCGGCGCCGCCGCCTACGCGGTCCCGTCGGGCCTGAGCCGTCTCGGCGCGGCGGTCCATCGTTACGGCCCCGGCCGCTTCGACGACTATAAAGCGCTGGTGATGGTGTTCCTCAACGGCGGCAACGACGGCTTCAACACCGTGGTGCCGTTGGAAGGCGCCCATTACGAGCGCTACGCCGCGGCGCGCGCCACGCTGGCGCTGCCCGCCTCGGCCTTGCTGCCGTTGCAGCCGTTGCCGGGCGGCGGCGCCTCCGACGGCGCGCGCTACGGCCTGCAGTCGGCGCTGAGCGACGACGACGCCCTCGGCACCACCGGCTTGCAGCGCCTGTTCGGCAACGGCGCCGCCGCGGTGCTGGGCAATGTCGGCACCCTGATCCGGCCGACCGACAAGGACGCTTACCTGGGCAACCGCGTCCCGTTGCCGCCGCAACTGTTCTCCCACTTCGACCAGGCCCAGTACTGGCAGATCTCGCGCGACGACGACAGCCGCCGGCTCGGCTGGGGCGGCCACATCGCCGATCTGATGACCCCGCTCGACAGCGGCGCCGCGGTTCCGATGCTGATCTCGATCAATGCCGCCGCGACCTGGGCGCGCGCCGCCGAACTGGACCAGTACGTGCTGCACCAGACCGGCCCCATGCCGATGAACCCGACCGATGCCGAGGTGCGCCAGGCCATGCAGGAACTGGTCGCGCCGGACCTGCAGGCGCACGCGATGGAGCGCAGCTACGCCGGCTCGTACCGGCGCGCCCGCGACGTCGGCCAGTCGGTGGCCGAAGCCCTGGCCAGCGTGGCGCCGCCGAGCACGCCGTTCCCGGCCACCGGCCTGGGCGGCGCGCTGCGGATGGTCGCCCACGCGATCGCCGCTCGCAACGCGCTGGGCCATCGCCGACAGATCTACAGCGTCTCTTTGGGCGGTTTCGATACGCACGACGACCAGTTGCTGGAACATCCGCTCCTGCTCAGCACGCTGTCGCAGGCGATGACCGCGTTCTACGACGCCACCGTCGAACTCGGCATCGACCGCGGCGTCACCGCGTTCACCGGTTCGGACTTCGGCCGCACGCTGTCCTCCAACGGCGACGGCTCCGATCACGGCTGGGGCTCGCACCATTTCGTCGTCGGCGGCGCCGTGCGCGGCGGCCGCTACTACGGGCGCATGCCGGATCTCAGCGTCGACGGCCCCGACGACGGCGGCCAGGGCCGGATCATTCCGACCACCTCGGTCGATCAGTACGCCGCCACCCTGGCGCGCTGGTTCGGCGTGGAGGAAGGCGACCTCGACGCGATCCTGCCGAACCTGCGCAACTTCCCCACGCGCGACCTCGGCTTCCTGGGCTGAGCGCTGCGCCCCTCGCGGTCCGCCCGACGGCCGCGAGGGGCCGGCAACGCGGCGGGAATCGGTCCCTCCGGCCCGGTCGGATCGTTTCGCCGCCCGATTCCTTCGATTCGGCCCAAACACCTTGAGGACCGCGGCTCGCGCGCCTAGGCTCGTGCGCAGCACGGGTCGCATACGACCGCCCGCGCAAGCGCCAGCCCAGCCAGCCGATCAAGGACGACAGCGTGCAGAATCGAAAGCCCGTTCAAGTACGCATCGCTGTCGGCTTGTTCTATCTGTCGCTGGCGCTGTCCCTGGTCAAGCCCTTCATCGAGCTCGGGCCCACGCTGCGTCCGCCCGTCAGCCTGGTCCTGACCGTCTCGATCGCGGCCTTGGTGACGGTATTCCTGATCGAGTTCATATCGATCGGACGCAACTGGGCCCGCATCGCCTATCTGGTGCTGACCCTGCTCTCGCTGCCGTTCACCGTCTACGCGCTCGCAAGGGGGCTGACCGGTTCCTACATCGGCACCGGCTCCGTCATCGTGCAACTGCTGTTGCACGCCGTCGGCCTGTACCTGTTGTTCGCGACGTCCGGCAAGCGCTGGTTCGCGCCGCGGCGCTGAACCCGCCGACGATACGCGCACCGCCGCCGTCGCAAGACGCGGCGCACGCCTGCCGATTTCGCGACCATCCCGGAGTGTCGCTGCTCCAGTCGGCACGGACGATGGCTACGCCTGCATCACGGCCCGCCCGTACTCGCCCCGGCACGCATCGCCTGCCTCACCGTATGAACCGGCGTTCACCGCGCGCCGCCGATCGTGGCCTCGGCCGTTGGCGTGTGTGACTGCGTTGGGCCAGGGTTGATCCCGCTACGCCGACAATCCGCTCGGCGTCGGAGGGTTGCAGAACACGGCATCGCCGCCCGAATCCTGCACGCTGGACCGCGCGGGGTCCCGGCGGTGCGCCGATCGTCGACGAACCGTGGCGGACCGGGTTCCTGCGATTCGACCTGCCCCTGTCGCCGCGGACAGCGCTCCACGCTGCGGCCAGGCGCGCGCCCGGACACCCGGCCAAGAAGATCCAACGCCGTGCGCTCGCAGTCGCCGCTGTCCGCTCCTGCCTGCACTCCCATGGTTTTCCCGCTCGAAACAGGCTCGATGACCGGTTCCAACGTTGCGCTGCCCAACCCCGCCCCCGCCGCAGGCCGGCCGGGCACCTCGGAAATCGTGCCGGCCGTTTTGGGGCGGGCCGCTGCGGCGCTGATCGCGGTTGCGACATCGGCGCTCATCGGCTGGCTGCTTTTCCGCCCAACCACCGTTGCCCCGCGATCGCCGGAACTGCTGCTGGTCTTGATCCAATCCCCCTATGTCGCCGAATCGACGCCCGCGGGTCGCGCGCCATACGCCCCACGCGCTCCGGTCTCGCCGCCGCGCAGTTCTGGTCGGCCCAGCGCGCATCGGGTGCCGATCGTCCCGGCAAGGGCCGACCGTTCGCCGGAAAGCGGCGGCGGCGCGCGCATGCCGAGCCGCAATGCGGCGTCTGCGTTCTCCGACATCGGGCAACACCGCCTTTACAAAGGCGACGGCCGAGTCATCCTCCCCGCCGGGACGGCGATAGATCCGCTCAAGCCGGCCCCTCGCAGTCCCGGCGACCCGGACGATCGCGCTCGCCGTTACACGGAAAAGCTGCGTTCCCACGACGACCCGATGGACTATCGTCCGGCGCGATTCGACAAGTACTGGCAGCAGAGCGAAGCCGGCGGCGCTTTGGCGAAGCGCATCGGCGCCGCCTCGCGACGGACCGCAGACGTTCTGTACGGCGAAGACATCCAGCAAGCCATCGCTCGGCCCCCGCCGCAGGCGCCGTTCAAACCCCATTTGCACGAGAACCCGTCCGACTTGAGCAGCGAGGAAGCCTACAAGACGGTATCGATCTCCGACGAGCCCATCCCAGGCTTCGACGGCGAAGCCAGCAGGCGCGTTCGCGAGGCGAAGGCGGCGATCCACCGGATCTATGCGGGTTGCGGCAAAGCGGTCGTCGACCTTAGGTTGAAACCGCTGCATAAGCATGCCATCGATCTGGAGAACATCGAATTCGCACTCGCCTACGCCGCCGGATCGGCCGCAGAACGGGACAAGTCGCGGCGCGCCGCGCAGACGGCCTACGACGAGTCCCGGCGCGCCATCGCCTATGCCGACCGCGAGCTGTCCGCGTGCGCGAAATGAACGCCCCTTGCTCGGTCGAAACGGCGACCGCGCCAGCGACCGGCCCTTCGCCGTGCACGAGCATCTGCCTCGGCCGTTAAGTTCCCGATAGCCGCGTCGCCGGCGCTGAATGCAGCGCCCACCGAATCACGCTCATCGCCATCGTCGATGCGGAACCGTTCCGGATCGATCTGCGTCTGTCGCGAACCTGGTCGGCCGCAACCGGCCGCCATCGCAAATCAAGACGGAAAAATGGCTGAGCACGGAAAAGCGAACTCGATGGCGAAAACCACCAACCCCACCGTCCAGCAACCCAGCATCGCCAGGAAGCCGAGCACGGTGTACAGCGCATGCGACCGAACGCTCTTGTCGCTGCCGAGCTTCTCCGCGATCTCGAGCATCCAGGCGCCCATCGCGCCGGACACGCCGAGAACCACCCAGCCCAAAGCCGTGAACCACAACGGCTGCGGACTGTCTGCGTTCGCACAATGGTCGCCGGCCCCCACCACGCCGCAATGGAGCGCCCATGCCAACACGGCGCCCATGCCTTTGTGGCGCTCGCCTGGAATTTTCATCGTCTCGAGTGCCCGTATTCTTATCGATCGCCAGTCCGCCCCAGCCGCCCGGCCCGCATCGCGCGCGCCTTGAAGACCGCCTGCGGTGCGATGCCCGGTCGGCTGCGAGTCGCCGCTTCGTCTTCATGCCTGCGACGCAAGGACACAGGGCATCGCGCGTCTCGATCCGCGGCGCCCTCGGGCGATGGGAAAATCGAAGATCGGCTTCGACCGCGGACGCCGCCAACGATAGCGGCCGGGCATTGAACGCTGCGCAACACTGTCACGCTTGCATCGCCGGTCCCTGCCGGGGAGCCCCGGCGATCGCCCGTCGCCGCACCGGCCGCAGGGGGCAGGGGGAAAGAGGGCCGAATCGGCCGAAGCCGGCGGAGCTTGCGGTGCGACTACGGGTCCAGCCACCCGGCGCCGGCACCGCGCATGCCGGTACGCGCGACCAGGGCTTCGCGCTGCGCGGCGTCGCAGTCGTTTTGTATGGCGCCGGCCGGCAGCAGGCGGTGGACTTGCAGTTCCGTCGCCACGTCGCCAAAACGCCGGGCCTGCTGGTGCAGCTTGGCGGCGGCGACCGCGGCCCCGGCCAGGTCGCCGCGTTCGCGTGCGTCCCAGGCCTCGAGCAGATCCAAACGACTGCGCAGCGACCAGGCGTCGCCAGGGATCAGCTGGTGCGCCTCCGCGGCGTGCACCCGGCTTTGCGCCCAATCGCCGCGCGTCGCTGCGCTTTCGGCCTGGCCGACGCGCGCCGCCGCGATCAACACCGCGTACCCGGTCGGCTGCAACTGAGGCCGCAGTTGCGCGTAAATGCGCTCAGCGCGGTCGCCGTCGCCCAGGCGCGTCGCGATCTCGGCGATGCCGATCAGGTGCGTCCACTTGCCTATAGCGCCCATGACCGGAGCCTTCTGCGCCTCATCCAGCAAGGCGACGGCGCGTGTGCGATCGCCGGAGAGCCATTCCAGGCGGCTTTCGCCGAGCGTCGCGGTCGCCCCGGCGAAGCGGTAATTGGCTTTCGCGCAGCGCGCCAGGCTTTGCCGCGCCTCCGGCAGGCGCCCCAACGAGAGCAGGACATCGGCTCGGATGCAGCTCAGGCTCGCCCGCATGCCCGTGTCCGCCGGTCCCGCCGCGTCCGACTGCAGCTTCTCCGCATCGTCCAGCGCGGATAACGCCTCCCGGTAGCGCCCGCGCAGAGAGGCCAGCCTCGCGACATGCTGTCCGTACAGGTACACGGCGCCGGTCTGCAGGTCCGCGTCGCGCAGCCGGGCGATGCTGGCATCGGCTTCGGCGAACCGGCCCGACTGGATCAATCCGCTCAGCAGTATGACGCTGATCTGGCGCATCGAATGCACGTCGCCGGCGGCCTCGGCCACGGCATAGGCCTGCTGCAGCCTGGCCCGATGAGTGACTACGTCGCCCCTGCCGGAGGCCCGGGTCGCGCTGGCCATCAGCGCGATGAGCTCCAACCGGCGGTAGCCGCCCGCGCGCGCCCGCGCCAGCAGTTCGTCCATGCCGGCGTCGCTGCCCGGTTGGGGCAACGCGGTCATTTGCGCAAGGAACCGCGAATGCAGGGCCCGGGTCGAATTGCCCGCCTGGTCGTAGAGTTCGGCCGCTTTCGAGTACCACGGCGACGCGCCGCGTTCGGGATGCTGATACGTATCGGCGATCGCCAGGGTCAACAGGGTGTCCGCACGCTCCAGCGTCCAACCGGGGCCCAGGTCGCGGGTGATCTTCTCCGCCGCGGTGGCCACCGCTCTCGACCGGTCCAGCTCGCCCATCATTCGGTAAGCATCGGCGCGGAGTTGATCCTTGGCGATCCGCACGCTGACCGGCTCACGGACATTGGGCATCGCCGCCAACCGCACCTGCGCGTCCTTCGGCCGGCCTGCCGAGAGCAGCAGGCCGATATGCTCCAGTTGATAGGCCGTCTTGCGCGGATACCGTTCGACCAGCGCCGAATAGGCTTCCAGCGCGTTCCTCTCGCTGAACGGATCGATGGCGAGGCGTTGCGCCTGCAGTTGCGCCGCAACGTCGGCCGGCACCGGCGCCAACAACCGCACCGCCGCCTGCATCTGTTCGTTCGCCGCCGCCGAGTTGTACAACTCGGCCTGCGCTTCGGCGAGCTGCAAGCGCGCCAGACCGAAGCGCGGCGCCATCTCGACGACCTCCGCCCCGTTTTTCGCCACTGCCATCCAGTCCCGCTGGCGACGCGCCTCCGCCATCCGGGCGTAGCGCTCGGCCGCCTGCGCACTGAGTTGCAACACCGGCCAGGGCTGCTTGTGTTCCGGCACCAGCCGGGCCATGACTTGGCGCGACAGCGAATCGACCAGCGCCGGAACTTCGGACCGATCGCCCTCGACCTCGAAACGCCGCTCCTTGCCGTCCTGCAACACCCGCGCATAGACGGCGATCCGGCCGGCTTCGTCCGGCATCCGCTCCGACGACAGGAAAACCACGTCGACCGACGCAGGCCCACCGCCGGCCGCCAGATCGCTTTCGGTTAACAGGTTCACTTCGGGCAGGCTGTCCAGCTTCCACGACAGCCATTGCTCGAGCAACGTAGCCGCCCACGGCGTCGCCGCACTCGGGTCGCGCATCGCCACCACCGCCATCGATCGCTCCGCGCGGCCCGCCGCTCCCTGCCAGGGCCGCCCCAGCAGCAGTGCGGCGACGACGCAAAGCAGAGCCAGCCCGGCGGCGCCCGCCCCCCACCGGTAACGGCGTTTCAGCGACCGTGCCGAAGCCGAAGGCGTCGAATCCGACTGTACGGATTCGTGCAACACGATCCGGTCGGGCGCGGTCGGTTCGCGTGCAATCACCGCCGGGACCGCCTGCACATCGGCGCTCTCCAGCAGAATCTGCGGCGCGTCGGCCCGTTCCGCAACGACGGACGCGGCCTCGCCCGCAGCGGCGGCGACGCCCGCCGCCGGCGGCAGCTGCTGGAACCAGCGCAGCGGCCCGGGCGGCTCGAACACGTAACCGCTCTTGGCGACCGTGCGGATCCAGTTCTTGCGCGACTCGCCCAAGGCCTTGCGCAGCAGCCAGACGTTCTGCGACAGATTGGTGTCTTCCACTATCGTGCCGGACCACAGCCGCTCGAACAGTCCGGAGCGACTGTGCAGCTTGTGCGGCTCGCTGAGAAACAGCAGGAACAGGTCGAACACCCGCTGTGGCACTTCCACGCTCTGATCGGGGCCGATCAGACGCCGGTATCGCAGGTCGACGATCAAGTCGTCCTGCTGCAGATAACAGGCATCGGCAGGCCACGGTGTGGTCATCGAATTCACCTTGCTGGCGCGGCAGCAAGGGGCACGGCCGGCGCAGTCGGGAACTCCGCACTGCGGCGCGATTCGACCTTGCCTCTCGTTTCCTCACCGACCGCCCGCCAGCCGGGCTGGCGGCGCCATCATGCGTCCGCATCTGAGTCCAGGCAAGCGATTCTCGGCGAGCGGCGAGCGAAAAGAGCGCCGGACCGGACGACCGTGACCGGTCCGACGAAAACGAGCGCGTTCGGCCTTGGGAGGAGAGCGCCGAACGCGATCGGAACACGTCGCAGGGGCACGGCGTCGAACCCGAACAGAAGGGCGCCGGCCGGCGACGATCAGCCCGTCGACAGCAGGCCCCAGCGCTTGGCGATCTCGACATCCAGCTCGCCGGCGTCGCCCGGTTCGCGCTCATGGGACGCCACGCCTCCGCGCCTGCGCCGCCAGAGATTGTTGGCCCGATAGCGCTCCACGCGTTCGCGCAACCCGCGCGCGAGCGGGCTATCCAGCCCCAGGGCGCGCTCCACCGCGATCCAGTGCTCGTCCTTGACCCAGCGCAGGAAGCGTACGTAAACCGCCCGCCAGGAACCGAACCCGCCCGGAATGCTGGTCCAGGGAGCGTTGTTGTGCACCACCCACAACACCGCCTCGATGAAGGCGCGGTAGTCGCCGGTGTTGTTGAGGATCCGCGCCTGGTATTGACGCGGAAGATACGAAGCCACGATTCGCCACTGCTGGTCGTCGAGCTGGAACGGCCGCGGCTTGATCGGATCGGACGGCATGGTCACGTCGGATTACTCCCTTGCATGGTATCGACCGGCATCGAAGCGGCGACCGGCCGGCGCTCGCGCGCACGCCGGCCGGCCGCCGCGCGGCGCCTCAGTCGCCGAGCACGCCGCTGATGCCGATGTAGGCGCCGATGCCGTCGCTGTTGCTCGACGCGCCGCCTTCCACGCTCCAGCGCCCGCTGTCGGCGGTATGCCGCAGGCTCACGCCGAACGCGGCCTCGCTCTTGTAGGCGCCGAAGCCGGCGTAGTACGTCGTGCGACCGGCCACATACGGCGCCGGCTTGATCGCGATCGCCGTGGCGATGCCGGCATGCATGTCGCGCTCCAGGCGGCGGACGTCGCCGTTGAGCTTCCACACGTCGTTGCGGACCGTGGCGACCTGGTTGTCGGTGTAGCTGTTGGCTTGGACCACCGCGTCCCTGACTCCGGCCTGCACCTGGCCGACGTTGGCCGCGTCGGTCGGCGCGGTGCCGGCGGCGACGTTGCGCAAGGTGGTCTGGCCGCTACCGTTCGGATTGAAGGTCAGGCTGTTGGTGTTGTTGCTGCCGTCGGCGTTCTTGTCGTACTGGATCCCGCCGGTGGTGAAACCCTTCAACTGCGAGACGTTGACCGCGTCGGTATCGGCCACGCCGGCAGCGACGTTGGTCACCCGCCGTTCGCCGCCCACCGAACCGACGGACACGGTGTTGTCCTGGTTCGCCACCGAACCGGCCCCCAGGGCGACAGCGTTGTTCGCCGAAGCGGCGGCACCGCTGCCGAGCGCGGTGCTGGCGTTGCCCGAGGCCACCGCACCCGCGCCGCCGGCCGACGCATTGGCGCCGCTGGCGGTCGGCGCCGCCGTGTTGTCCTGGCTGACCCGGAACAGGCCGGCCGAACCGTTCTTGACGTCGGCGACGTCGCCTTCGACCGCGCCGATGCGGTTGTCGTACTGGGCGACCGTGCCGGCCACCTGGTTGACGCGGGCGTCGGTGTAGCTGTTGGCCTGGCTGACCGCATCGCTGACGCCGGCCTGCAGCTGCGCCACATTGACCGCATCGTCCGCCGCCGTGCCCGCGGCCACGCCGCCGACGGTACGGCCGCCGACATGGACCTGGCCGGTGGAGTTGCTGGCGCCGACATAGGCCCCGTTGTAGCCGCTCTGCGCGCCGACCGTAGTCGCCGAACCGGCACCGAGCGCGACCGAGTTGGCGTGCCCGGCGACCGAATCGCGGCCGACGGCCACGGCATTCCCGGCCGAAGCGGTGGCGTTGTAGCCGACCGCGCTCGACCCGACGGCCTGAGCGTGCGCATCCGCCTCGGCCAGGCCGGTGTCGTTGCTGCGCGCATAGCGCAGGCCGCGGCCGTTCCGGCTGATGTAGGTCGCATCGTTCTGGCCGGCGACGGCGTAGAGCTGGGCGCCGTTGACCGCGTCGGTCGAAGTCGCCGAAACCGCGCCCTGGGCGACATTGCTCAGTCGGGTGCCGCCGGTGACGCCGCCGTCGCTGCTGGCCGGGCCGGCCAGGGTCGCCTTGCTGAAGTCGACTTCGCCCGGGTCGATCTGGCCGTTGCCGTTGCTGTCGGTCCAGTCGTACTTCACCGCGCGTTGCTCGGCCTGAGCGGCGCTGGTCGAGACCGCCTTGAGCTGGGCGACGTTGACCGCATCGCTGTCCTCCGCGCCCGCGGCCACACCGGTCACGCGACGGTTGCCGACGTTGACTTCGCCGGTGGCGGCGCCGCCGACCAGATACGCCGCATTGCCGAGGGTGCTGCCGTTGGCGACCGAACCGGCGCCGAGCGCGACGCTGCCGGCATGGCTGGTCTGCGCGTTGCGGCCGATCGCGACTGCGTCCGCGGCCGAGCTGACCGCGTTATAGCCCAGCGCGGTCGAACCGGCGGCCTGCGCGTGCGCATCGTCCTCGGGCAGGCCGGTGTCGTTGGTGCGCGCATAGCGCGTGCCGCGGCCGTTCTGCTGCAGGTAGGCCGGATCGGTCGGGCCGATCTGGTTCTTGAGGTTGGTGATGTCGCCTTCGTTGGTGGTGACGCGGTTGTCCAGGTTGGTGATCGCGCCCTCGTTGGTGGTGACGCGGTTGTCGAGGTTGGCGATGTCGCCTTCGGCGGCGGTCATGCGGCCGTCCAGCGCCGCCACGTTCTGGTTGGTCTGGAACAGCTGCGAGCCGTTGACTGCGTCGGTGCTGGCCGCGCTCAGGTCGGCCGGCGCCACGTTGACGATCTTGTTCGGGCCGCTGCCGCCGTGGTTGGCGTTATAGGCGCCGGCACCGCCGTTCGCGGCCGGATCCCACTTCAGCGCGTCCTGGCCCAGCGACGACATCTGGCCTTCCACGTTGGTCACGCGGTTGTCGAGGTTGGTGATGTTGCCCTCGGCGGTGGTCATGCGGCCGTCCAACGCGGCCACGTTCTGGTTGGTTTGGAACAACTGCGAGCCGTTGACCGCATCGGCGCTGGTCGCGCTGAGATCGGCCGGGGCGACGTTGACGATCTTGTTCGGGCCCGTGCCGCCATGATTGGCGTTATAGGCGCCCGCGCCGCCGTTGGCGGCCGGGTCCCACAGCAGCGAGTCCTGGCCCAGCGCGGTGATCTTGCTGTCCACCGCCTTGAGCTGGCTGATGTTGGCCGCATCGGTGTCGTCCGCGCCCGCGGCGACGTTGGTCAAACGACGCTTGCTGCTTGCGCCGCCGACCGACACCTCGCCGGCCGGAGTCGTGCCCGCTACCGCGTACGTCGAGGCCGGCGGCACGTAGGCCGCGTTGCCGAGCGTGGCGCCGTCGGCCACCGAATCGGCGCCGAGCGCGACGCTGCCGGCATGGCTGGCCCGGCTGTTCATACCGATGGCGGTCGCCGAACTCGCGGTCGCCGCGGCTTCGTTGCCGAGCGCCGTCGATCGGAAACCGCTCGCCTCCGAGAACGTGCCCACTGTCGTAGCCAGAGCGCCGGACGCAGTAGCCGCCGTGCCCACGGCCATCGCATGCGCAGCGGTGGCCTGCGACTCATCGCCGACCGACAGCGAGTGCTGGCCGCTGGCCCGGGCGTTATCGCCGAAGGCGATGGCGTACTCGCCTGTCGCCTGCGCACCCGAGCCGACGGCCATGGCACTGAGCTGGCTAGCCACCGAGTTTTCGCCGACGGCAAGGGTTTCTTCGGCCGAGGCCTGGGCGTTGTAGCCGATCGCGGTCGAGTTGGCGCCCGTCGCAAAGGCGTCGGACTCCGGCAAGCCGGTATCGTTGGTGCGCACATAGCGTACGCCGTGGCCGTTGGCGTTCTGGTAAGCCTGGTCGGTCGGTCCCACCACGGCATTGAGCGCGGCGATGTCGGCCTCGTTCGCGGTCACGCGAGTGCCGAGCGCGGCCACGTCCTGATTGGTCTGGAACAGCTGCGAGCCGTTGACCGCCTCAGTGCTGGCTGCGCTAAGGTCGGCGGCGGTCACGCCGCTGATCTTGCCGCTGCCGCCATCGTTGACGATCACGCTGCCGAACTTCGGCGACTCGGCTAGCTGCAGCTGGATCGCGCCGGTGGCCGGGTCGGTCACGGTCTTGAGGTTGGCGCCGCTGTAGCTGCCGGTCGTGGCGGCATCTCCACGGATGGACAAGGTCTGGCCCAGATCGCGATGCACGTCGCCGGCCGCATTGTCGTTGCCGGTGAAGTTCAAGCCTTGCGTCGTCGCTCCGCCGGCCACCGCATCGAGCTGGCTCTTGTTGACCGCATCGGTACCGGCGACGCCCGCGGCGACGTTGGTGATCACCCGGTTACCGGCATTGATGCCCGTGGCGGTCACGCTCGGGCCGCCGGTGATCACCAGGCCGTTGTTGTCGAGGCGGCTGTTGCCGGCGGTGACGCTGGTGACGGTGATGTCGTCGGCCAGGTCGAAGTTGACGCTGTCGTCGGCGCCGGTCTTGCTGACCGCGATGTTGCCGTCGGTGTTCTTCAGGTCCACGGTCTCGCCCGGGGCCACGTTGGTGCCGTTGGCGCCCTGCGCGGTGACGCTGAAGCCTGCGCTCGCGGTCGCGCCGACCGCATCGAGCTGGCTCTTGTTGACCGCGTCGGTCCCGGCGACGCCTGCGGCGACGTTGGTGATCACCCGGCTACCGGCATTGATGCCCGTGGCGGTCACGCTCGGGCCGCCGGTGATGGTCAGGCCGTTGTTGTCGAGACGGCTGTTGCCGGCGGTGACGCTGGTGACGGTGATGTCGTCGGCCAGGTCGAAGTTGACGTTGTTGTCGGCCGCGGTCTTGCTGACGACGATATTGCCGTCGCCGTTGCGAAGATCGACCGATTCGCTCGGGTCGACATTGCTGCTGTTGGCGCCCTGCGCGGTGACGGCGAAACCGGCGCCCGCCGCCTGCACCGCCTGATTGGTGGCGAACAGCTGGCTGCCGTTGACGGCGTCGGTGCTGGTGGCGCTGAGGCGGCCGGCGGCGACGTTGGTGACGGTACGTTCGCTGCCCGCCGTTCCCACGCTGACGGTGCTGGCCGGCGCGGTGCCGGCGAAGTTGTAGGTGGTGCCGCGAATGACGGTGTTGGCGGTGCCGACCGCGGCGGCGGTCGCCGAACCGCTGCCCAGCGCGACGCTGCGCGCGATGTTGGCCGATGCGCCGTCGCCGAGGGCCACAGCGCCCGCAGCGCCGGCCGAGCTGACGTTGCCGAGCGCCACCGCGCCCTGGCCCGATGCGCTGTTGGCGTTGCCGAGCGCCACCGCGCCCTGCCCGTTGGCGGTGTTGTCCGCACCTACGGCGACCGCGCCGGTCCCGGTGGCGGTGTTGGGGTCGCCGATGGCGACCGCGCCGTTGCCGCTGGCGGTCTGCTGACGGCCGATCGCGACTGCGCCACCCGCCGCCGTGCCGCCATTGGCATTGGACGCCGAGCCGATGGCCACGTTGCGGCCGATGGCGCCGCTGACGGCGCCGTCGCCCTGGGCGACGCCGTGTTCGCCGTTGACGGTCGCGCCGCGGCCGATGGCGATGCCAGAGGTGGCGCCGGCAACGACCGAGGATTGGACGCCGAGGGCGATGGCGTTGGTGCCGGCAGAACGAGCGCCAGCGGTCGTGCCGCTGTTGCTGCCACCGATAGCGACAGCGCCAACAGCACTGCTCTCGGAGTTGTTGCCGATGGCCACGCCTCCGTCGGCTGTGGCGGTCGTCATCGCCTGGCCGCCAATGGCGATACTCAATATCGCTTTGGATTGGGCACCGCGTGTGGCGTTGGCGCCGATCGCTACCGAGCCTGACCCTTCCGCTCGAACTGCGTTTGCGGCGGTCTGCGCTCCGGAAGTGCTTGTGACTGCACCACCGATTGCTACGGCATTGGAACCCGTCGCGAAGCTGCCGAAACCCGCTGCCGTAGACCCCAGCCCCGATGCCTCACTATCGATCCCCAGCGCCGTTCCCCATTGGCCGGCCTTCGCCTGAAATCCGAAGACACTTCCGCCATGGCCAGTAACTTTCGAGCCTGACCCAAACAGGGATACCGCATTGAAGCCGCCCCCGTCAGCGTTGCAGCCGGTGACTATCGAGTACTCTCCGCTGCCATTAACGATGGGATTTTGATCGGTGTAGCCCGGATCCCGACCCGGCGTCGAGGGGCCCCATGTGCCGGCAGTGCTACACGGATTAGGAGCCAAAATCGAAGCCTCTGCCGTTGCTCCTTGCAGGGCGAGTATCGCTACCGAGGCGGTTAAAGTACGGCGCACGCACTTCTTGCCCGCTTTCGCCAATTCAGAAGCCACCACCCAGGTCCCCAGGCGCTTGCTCCACACCTTGCAGTAAATGAAGTTCATCGGTTCTTTTCCTCTCGCCGTCCCGGCGAATCGATTTTCAAAAACATGAATACCGATCCCGGACCGATATTCGCCCGCGGTTGAAACGCCCCCTGAAGGGCGAACCGTGTGATGGAGGGTTTTGAAAGCCGACTCGTTCGAGAGGTCGAACCGAACTGCACGTTGCCCGAATCGAAAACCTGCGATCGAATCGCGGCGGCGGTCAGCCGATCGGCGGTGCTGCTGTCCCTATGGCGACCAGACTAGGGACACGCGGCACATTGGGCTTGCGAGGAGATATCAATCTTTTGTGATTTCTTTGCCGCGCCGGGGCCGTTCCGGCACCCGGCCTCCGCGGAGCGCTGCCACCCCGCAGCCACAGGCCTTCTCGGCTTTTAATTCAATGATTTATGGCAC
This sequence comes from Lysobacter firmicutimachus, assembly GCF_037027445.1. Classification (NCBI taxonomy): domain Bacteria; kingdom Pseudomonadati; phylum Pseudomonadota; class Gammaproteobacteria; order Lysobacterales; family Lysobacteraceae; genus Lysobacter; species Lysobacter firmicutimachus. The sequence goes on along the minus strand of NZ_JBANDL010000002.1, from coordinate 507,689 downwards.
AGTCGAGAGAGCCCGATCGCGCCCATAAAACGAGACGCAGAACACTTTTTTCGGCGAAATGAGAAAAAAAAGATCCTCAGCCGCAAGCATTCGGGGCGGCAGAAGCGCGCAATCGGATGCGTCCGAAACGTCGCGCGCGGGATCGCAGCGCCGGCCCAACAAAGGTCGGGCCCAGGCCGCTTCACCCCCCGTCCGCCGGGGCCGAAGTCCCGGTTGCGCCGTTCATGCGCCGACCCGGCGCGAGCGCCTCCACGAACCCGACGAGACCGTCATGACCGAGAGCGAATTCGAAACCTTTATGACGTCCTTGCGCGACCCAGGGACCCCGCATATCTCGCCCAAACGGGTAATCAACGTCCTGGGCATCCGCGCCAAGGATTTGACCGCGATATCCAACCCCAATGGCAACGTCATCATTCGCGATAATCAAAGCACCGCGAAGATGCAGCGCTGCCTGCGCAATCTGGCGCGGATATTCTCGGCGGCGCGGGCCAACCACGAGAGCCCGGAGCAGATGGTGTACTGGTTCATGAACTACCCGCTGCCGCAGTTCTATTACCGCACCGCGTTCGAAATGTACGCCGCCGCGCGCACCGAGGAACTGTTGTCGTTGTTGACCGCGAACCTGTACGAAACGCGCGGCGCGCACCCGGCCTGAGCCGGCCGCGGGCCGCCCCCGGATGGAACTCGTACGTTCGGCGAATGTCGGATTGGCCCCGATAAAGGGCCGCGCTGGTTTCAGCGCACCACGGCAGCGCGCGGGGCGTCGCCCGTCCCCAGCAGCCAGTCCAGGCGCACCCCACGCATGCCGGTGCGGGCGACCAGGGATTCGCGCTCGGCCAGGCCGCAATCGCCGTCCAGCGCGTCGGGTTCGAACAAGGGGTGCGACTCGAGCTCGGCGACCACGTCGCCCAGTTCGCGTGCGCGCCGGTGCAACCGGCCGGCCAGAGCGCTGGCGGCGACCGCATCGCCGCGTTGCCGGGCATCGATCGCGGCCAACAGATCCAGCCGGCTGACGATGCCCCACGCATTGTCCGGGATGGCCTGCCGCGCTTCGCTCGCGAAGCGGCGACTGTTCTCCCAGTCGCCGCGCGCCGCTGCGTTTTCCGCCTTTCCGGTCAGCACCAACGCAGTCAACAGGGTGTAGCCGACCGAACTCACCGCCGGAAGCACCTCGGCATAAATCCGTTCGGAACGTTCGAGCTCGCCCAGGCGGGTGGCGATTCGCGCTACCTCGATGGCATTGAGCCAGCGGTCGGGGGTCATCCTGGCCATCGATGCCTCCGCCTGGTGCAACAGCGCCCTCGCACGCGGCAGATCGCCCGCCGCCAGTTCCATGTAGCTGCCGACCGCCGGCGCATAAAACTGCACCGCCCACCGCTCGCCTTGCCGGCAACGCTCCAGCGCCTTGCGCGCCTCGGCCATGCGTCCCAGCGACAGCAGCAGATCGGTACGCACGCAAGCGATCTGTGCGAGCGCTTCGGACTCGCGCTGCCCGGGCACGGCCTGCGGCAACAGGCGCTCGCTCGCCTCGACGATGTCCAGGGCGCGCTGGGCGTCTCCGCGAATCAAGGCCAAGGCCGCGGCGAACTGATCGGAAAACAGGCGGGCGGTGCCGCGAAGGTCCAGGCGCCGCTGCCGCCGTGCCATTTCGTCGGCGCTGTCGAACCGCGCGGTCAATATCTCGATGTTCAACAGCCGCGTATTGACCGCCCCCATCAGGACGGGGTCGCCTGCCGCGGTCGCGGTGGCCGAAGCCTGCAGCAGACGCGACCGGTACGATTCCGCATCGCCGGCAATCGAATGCTGATCCGCGTTGGCCAACAGGATGGCGACTTCCAGCCGCCGATGGCCGCCGGCATTGGCGCGCGCCAGCAGCACGTCCAGTTCGGCGTCGGTCGCGGGCCCGGGCGGGTCGGCCGTACGTGCGAGATAGGACGCATACAGTTCGCCGGTGGTGTCGCCGGCCAGCCGATACAGTGTCGCCGCCTGTTCGAAGGCGGACGCGGACTTGCGCTCCGGATCCTGGAAATCGTCGGCCTTTCCGCGCAGTATCCAGGCGCTCGCCTGCTCGGAGGCCCAACCGTCTCCCGCACTGCGGGCCAACTGTTGCGCCTGGAGCGCCATCGCCCGCATCCGCGCCGGATCGCCGAGATGCCCGTAGGCCTGTGCCCGCAACAGGCGCTTGGCGATGCGCACGCCCAGCGCTTCGCTTCGTCCGGGCGCGTCCGCCAGGTGAGTCAGCGCGCGTTCGTACTGCCCGGCCAGGATCAACAGTTCGGCCAGCTTGAGGCGATAGCCGGTCTTGTCCGGATAACGGTCGACCAGGGCCTGATAGAGAACCAGGGCTTTGCCGGCACCGCCGATTTCCATGGCCTGTTGCCGGGCCTCCAGCGATGCCACCGCCTCGGTGGGCGATCCTTGAAGCAGTTGCGCAGCGACACGCTGTTGTTCTCTCGCCGCCGTGGCTTGGCTGAGCTGGCTCAAGGCGTCGGCGAGCTGCAAGCGCACCAGGGCGAAACGCGGCGCAAGCCGCACGATCTCGGCTCCAAGCCGGCTCGCCGTCATCCAGTCGCGGCGGTCCAGCGCGCGGGCGAACCCCTCGTAGCGCTGAGCGGCGTCCGCACTCGCCTCCAGCGTCGGCCAAGGCGCGGCACGCTCGGGCAGCAAGCGGGCGACGATCCGGCGCGAAAGCGAATCGACCAGCGCGGGCATGTCGGCCGGGTTGCCGGTCGCGCTGATGCGCTCTTCCTTGCCGCCGTGAATCAGCCGCGCGTGCAGCTCCCACTTCGTCGGGTCGTCGGAGGACCGCACCGAGGACAGGAAGACCACGTCGATCGGCGCCGTTCCGATTCCGCTGGCCACATCGCCTTCGCGCAACACGTTCGCTTCCGGCAGGCTGTCCAGCTTCCACGCCAGCCACTGCTGCAACAGCTTCGCCGGCCACGACGAGCCGCTTCCGTCCTCCACCATCACCAGCGCCACCGAGCCTGCATTGCGCGGCTGCGCATGCCGCCAAACCATCAGCGACGCCGTCGCCACGGCGATCAGCGCCAATACGGCGGCCAAACCGACATAGCGACGCCGGCGATCAGGCCGCGCCGCGGGACGCTCCGCCTCCGGATTCGACGTCGGCAACGCGGCCTGCCCGGATCGGTCGGCCTCCGCCGCCCTGGCCGCGAGCGTGTCGCCGCTCGCGTCCGCCACCGGCGATGCGGTATCGATCGCCAACCCGGCTTCGGGCGCGGTGTCGCGCTCGACGACCGGCGGCGCCGTCGCGCGGGTGGCCGGCGACGCGGCCGGCAACCGCTCGAACCAGCGTATCGGCCCGGGCGGCTCGAACACATAGCCCGACTTGGCCACGGTGCGGATCCAGGCCTTGCGCTCCTCGCCCAAGGCCTTGCGCAGCAGCCAGACGTTCTGCGACAGGTTGGTGTCTTCCACCACCGTTCCCGCCCAGAGCCGGTCGAACAGCGTCGCGCGCGTATGCAGTTTGTGCGGCTCGCCCAGGAACAGCAGCATCAGGTCGAACACCCGCTGCGGCAGTTCCAGGCTGCGGTCGGCGAGGATCAGGCGCCGGAAGCGCAAGTCCACAGTGACATCGACCAGCTGCAGGTATCGCGCTTCGGCGGGCCAAGGCGTCGTCATCGGGCGTCCATTCTTGCGGTCGCGATCGGATGTCGCGAGATCTTGCTCAGCCGAAGCGGGATCGATCGGCTTCGGAAGTCGCATCGCCTGCTGGCGGCGGCGCGCACATCATGTGGTGCGCGACCGGCCCCGACAAGTACTGCAGGCTGAATGTACGCACGGGATTTGCGGAACGGCGCAAGCTTGCGCACATCGATGCTGCGGGAGATGGATACGGGCGACATCGCAACGCGCGCAAGGACGGCTTTTGGGTGCAGTCGAAAGCGCAGACAGGCGCTGGACCGATATCGGCGCCCCAACGACTCAAGGCAGCCCCGCCGGGCGGGGCTGCCTTTCGTTTCAGACGAAATGGTCTATGCCGCGATCAGAACTCGATGCTCCAGCTGTCGACCTTGCCGACGTCGTTGACGTAGTTGTCGCGGACCCGCAGCTTCCAAGTGCCGTTCAAGGGCTCGCTCGACAAGTTCAGGGTCGCGGTGCCGCGGACGTCGTCGGCGCTGTCGTTGCTGTTGTAGTTCTTGATCAGGTAGACGGTACCGTCGGGAGCGACCAGGTCGACCCGCAGGTCGCCGCGGAAGCTGTGCTCGATCGCCACCGTAACCTTGGCTGCGGTCGGCGCGTTGCCGTTGCGGCCGGCGACCGCGATTGGGCTTTCCACCGTCGTCAAGTCCTTGATCGCGTAGTCGGCGGCGTTGCTGTAGACCTGCGGGCCGCCGCTGGCCGCGGCGACCGTGACCGACGCCGTCTTGGTATGGGTGGCGCCGGCGTTGTCGGTGACCGTCAGGCTGACGTTGTAGGTGCCCGCGGCGGCGTAAGCGTGGCTGGGATTGGTGGCGCTGGAGGCCGCGCTACCGTCGCCGAAGTTCCAGCTGCGGGACACGATGCCGCCGTCGGCATCGGCCGAGGCGTCGGTGAACGTTGCCGTGAGGCCCGCGACCTGGGTATTGAAGTTGGCCACTGGAGCGACGTTGCCGCCGCCGGCGGCGCCGCCGATCCGGATCGCCTCGAGCACGGCCGCGTTGGCGTCCAGCGAGCCGATGCCGCAGCCGCCGGGGCAATTGGCCGCTGCGATCGCGCGGCTGGAGTCCTTCAGCGCCTGCTCGATCTGCGCCGGGGTCAACGGCCGGGCGACCGCCGACTGCATCAGTGCCGCCACCCCGGCCACATGCGGCGCGGCCATCGAAGTGCCGCTCATGAAGGTGTAGGTGGACGCGCCCTGACGCTGCGCACCGGTATTGCCCAGCGACAGCACGCCCTGCGCATCGTGCTGACGGACGCAGGTGCCCCCCGGCGACTGGTCCAGCGCCAGGAAGCGGTTCTGCGGGCTGCAGTTCTCGCCGCCCGGCGCGGCGATGTCGAGCAGGGCGCCATAGTTGGAATAGAAGGCCCGGTCTCCGTTCTGGTCCATGGCGGCGACCGCGATTACGTTGGCGCAGTTGGCCGGGGTGAAGCGCGATACGTTGAGATTGGAATTGCCGGCGGCCACGACCACGGTCGCGCCGCGCGCGACCGCGACATCGATCGCCTCTTGGTACGACGGATCGCACCCGTTTTCGCTCAGCCCGCCCAGGCTCAGGTTGATGATCTCGGCGGGATTCTGGTTGGCCGGGACGCCGTCCACCGGGGCGCCGGCGGCCCATACGATGGCATCGGCGATGTCGACCGTAGAGCCGCCGCACTTGGCCAGGGCCCGCACCGGAACGACGCGCGCTCCGTGCGCCACGCCGGCCACGCCGGTGGCGTTGTTGCTGGCCGCGGCGATGGTGCCCGCGACGTGGGTGCCGTGCCAGCTGGAGTTGCGGCCGACGCTCAGCGGTCCGCACTCGCCCGTCGCGAACCAGTCGCCTTCGTCGTTGGGGTTGTTGTCGCGACCGTTGCCGTCGCGGGCGCGGGCGGCGTCAGTGACGAAGTCGTAGCCCGGCAGCAAGTTGTTGCGGGCGTCGAGCTCGGCGTGCGGCGCGATGCCGCTGTCGACGACGGCGACCACCGTGCCGGCACCGGTTGCCCGGTCCCAGGCGGTATTGACCCGCGCACCGTTGACCCCGGAGTAGTGCCACTGCTCGCCGTAGCGGGTGTCGTTGGGCTCCATCGCATGGGTCCACAGACGGTTGACCTGCACCGACTCGACGTTGGGATCGGCCGCCAGCTGGCGCATCAGCGCTTCGGCGCCGACCCGGTCCAGAGTCTGCTCGGCGCGCACGAAGTCCGCACCGATGCCCAGGCGCCGTACGTGCTTGAGCGCCAGCAGCCGGCCGGCGATCTTGGCCCGCACGCTCTGGCGCAACGCGGCCGCCACCGCGGCGCTGTCGCGCCGCTGGGCCGAGCCGTTGCGGTACTTGACGATGAATCCGTCATAGCCCTGCGGCGCATCCAGGCCGTTCAGGTGGACCCGCCCGGCGAAGGCAGGCGCGGAGAGTGCGGAAAGCGCCAGTACCGTTGCCGCCGCCAGTGCGCTCTTGCGCACGGCGTTGTTGGACACAGTGGACATCTAGCTACCCCTCTGAAGAGATGAAAATGGCGGCCCCTGGGGGATCCGCACGCTCCGGCTCCGTTGACGGCGACTCACGCCGCGCGACCGGTGTCTCAGATCTACGGGCCGCGCACACGACCGACCATGTGCGAGATATCTTTTTTTCATCATTTCTTCTTTGGAATCGGTTTCCACCGGCCGCGATCCGCGCGCGGACGCAGCGATTAACGAATCGCGAACCTCCGGCTGCGCCCACTGGCGGCAAGCCGCGATGAGCGGGCTGCGCATGCGCCGCCGTTCGCGCGGCATCGCCGCCGGGGTGCGTCTCGTGGGGCGAATGCTTCGAGCGCGACAGCCGCGCATCCGACGGCCCGACCACGGCGGCATCGGATGTTTAGCGAAGTATGCAGATCCCGGCCGAACCGCTCGCGCGGTCGCCAACGTCCGTCAGGAGCGGCCCCAGACGCGCTCGCGCCGATTCCGGCGCATCACGCACTCGCCGTACGGATTCGTATCGTCATGGATTTCGCTGCATAGCCAGAACGCGCCGGCGACCCTCACGCGGAGTACGCCGGGGCGTCCTTGCTGCCTGCCGCGGACATACGCGTCGGCGACCGCAAGCGCCATCGGACAGGCGCGTTCGCGCCGGCGATCGGAGTTCGTCGACACGTCCAGCCCGTTCGATGCCGGGCCGCAACGCAAGGGCGCTGCATCGGCAGCAAGAGCTCCGTGTAGGCACAGCGCCACCGCCAACATCCATATCGCCGAGCGAACCCGGGAGCGGGTCCCGACATGCCCGGACCCACGCCGGCCATCCGGTCGCGGCGGAGCTCATCTTCGCCGCAAGTGCACTGCCCGGCGCGTCAGCGCCCGGACTCATCGGCAGCCGCCGCGTCGCCGCTGGCGCGCCTGACCGCTTCGAGGCATGCGTCGTGGAGCGCGGCGATCCTGCCGTCCTCCATCGACTCGCTGTGCACGATCAAAGTGACGCAAGTCGTCGCATCGCGTCCTGCCATGAAAGTGCTGTGCAGGACCTTCACTTCCACCGCGTCGGCGCAGCGCTCGACGTCGAACCCGCTCTCCGTCCAGCACGCGCCCGCACCCACGTTGTTGCCGAACAGTTCCATATGCCCTCGCTTGAAGCCGCCTTCGGAAGCGTTTCCGGTTGCTGTCGCGGCCTGCGCCCCTGGACCGGCACGACATAGCGCGACATGGCCATCCTACCGAGGAAAATGCGACGCCCATCAAGTTTGGATCATGATATTCAGAAATGAAGTAAAGCCATCACACTCGTGCCGGCGCTGCGTGTTCGAGATGCCTCCGGGCCGGATGCTTCAAACGATCGAGTCGCCCGTGGGCTGAGGAGTGGGCCCGGCGCGTCGAAACCGGATCCTTCCAGTATCTCGATCCGTTCGAAACCTGTCCTTCGCGATTGCCCGCTCAGTACGATCCCGCATCGCCGGGCAGTCGCCCGGCCTCGGGGGTGCGCTCTCGATCCTCGGCCACCAGTTACCGGACGATGCCAAGGCCGAGCCATGAACCTTCGGGCCGGGAGGGTCGGCGATTGTTCCCAGGCCGAGAGATCGCCTTCTCAAACGCGAACCTGTGCCGCAGCGTGCATCGCCCTGCCGGAGATGGCAGAGGCGACGCCGGGCCCCATCTCTTGCGGAGCCGGCTTGGCGCGGAGGCTTACGCGTCAAGAAGCCGCTTTCGTCGGCGGAGCTCAATGAGATCGCAGCTCGGCGAGATACCCGGTCGCCAACGCCAGCGCGCGGTCCAGCTCCAGAACGGCGTCTTCCGCCATCCGCTGGAACGCCGCCCCGTCCTCGTCGCCGCCGAACGCAGCGCGTTCCAACCGCCCCAGCCGCTCCCCCGCAGGCAGCTGCCCCATTTGCAGGCAGGCCGATTTCATCCGATGCGCCAATTCGCCGACCGTGCGGCGGTCGTTGCGCTGCGCCGCCTCCCGCAGCGCCCGCAAGTCCGCATCGGTGGTCCGGACATACAATTCGAGCAGGCGCCGCAAGGCCGACTCGTTGCCGCCGAGCTGCTTGAGCAGTCCCGACAGCTCGGCCGGGACGCCGTGGGTCGCCGCTGTGGCCTCGGCCGGCGCGACGCCGCGGGCCGGCGGCACCAGTTCGTAGAGCTTCGCCTTCAGGTCGTCGATCAGCAGGGGCTTGGTCAGCAACCCGTCCATGTCCAGCGCCATGCATCGCTCTCGATCGGCCGCGAGAACGCTGGCGGTCAGCAGCAGGATCTTCAGCCGCGGCCCCCCGTGCCTCGCCTCGTGATCGCGAATCCGCTCGGCCAAGCGATAGCCGTCCAGGCGCGGCATCTGCCCGTCGGTGATCAGCACGGCGTAACGGCCGGGATGCCGCTGCAGCATCGACCAGGCCTCTTCTCCGTCCTCCGCCATCTCGCAACGGAAGCCGAGCAATTGGAGCTGTCGGGACGCGACCTCGCGGTTGGTCGGATTGTCTTCGGCCAAGAGCACGATCTGGCGCTGGCCGAACAGGGTTTCGGGCGGCGCAGGCGCCTCCCAGGCAGAGCGCTGCTGCTCGTCCGGCTCGCGCCGCAATGCCACCTCGATTCCACGTATCAGCCCTGCCACGGTGACGGGACAGCCGTCGATCCAGGTCAACCGATTCGAGACGACGGCATCGGTTTGGCCTCGGCGCACGGCGACGACCGGTACGGCGGCCGATACGCTGTCGCGATCGATCAGCGCGGCATGCACCGACGGCGCCGCCCGCTTGTCGATTAGCACCGCATCGATCGATGCGGAGCCCTCTTGCTGCAACCGGGCCAGCGCCGCCTCGGCATCGTGCACGAACTCGACATCCGCGCCCGACCAACGCAGCGGTTCGTGGATGAATCGCCTGCTGTCAGTGTTCGGTGCGATCACCAGCACCCGGGTGCCGCTCAACCGCTTCGGCGCGGCCGCGTCCTCGGCGACGGCCGGAGCGGAGATCACCAGACTGAAGCGCGTACCGCTGCCTACGCGGCTCTCGCACTTGATATGCCCGTCCATGGCTTCGACCAGGCTTTTGACGATGCTCAGCCCCAATCCCGTGCCGCCGAACCGGTGGGTGGTACCGGCGACCTGCTGGAAGGGCCGGAACAGGCCTTTCACCCCCTCCTCGTCCATGCCGATGCCGGTATCGGAGACCAGCACCCGCAGCCTGCCGGGCGCCTCCAGGGCGACATCGATCGAGACGCCGCCCTGCTCGGTGAACTTGACCGCGTTCGCGACCAGGTTGGCGAGTATCTGGCGCAATCGCGTCGCATCGCCGATCACCTGCGCCGGAACATCGGGCGCCACGCAAACATCGATATCGATGCCTTGCTTGTAAGCCTGCGAACTGAAAGCGCCGGCCACGGTCTCCACCAACTCGCGAACGGGAACGCTGGCCTGTTGCAGGTCCAGCCTTCCCGCGTCGATCTTGGAAAGATCCAGCACGTCGTTGACCAAGGTCATCAGCACCGAGGTCGACTCCTTGCAGGCATGCAGCATCTTGCGCTGCTCCGAGTTCATCGGCGTCCTGTCGAGCAGATCGACCATGCCGACCACGCCGTTCAAAGGCGTGCGGATCTCGTGGCTCATGACCGCAAGGAACTCTCCGCGCTGCCGCAGTTCCCTGTAGCTGCGCTCCTGGGAAACGTCGTGGACCATGCCGGTGAATATCTCGCGAACGCCGCCCATTTGCTCCATCAGCTGGCCGCGCAGCCTGACCCAGGTCCACTGGGCGTCCGCCGCGCGCAGCCGGTACTCGAGATCGAGGTCCCTCACGTCCAGGCGCTGCAAGGCCTCGAAGGAACGCTCGACGGTGCTCCTGTCGTCCGGGTGGACCAGCGCGAGATAGTCCGCGATGTCGATCACCTCCAGCTCGTTGCCGCCCGTGTACCGGACCCCGCCGCGCTGGAAATCGATCTCCACCATCAGGCCGCCGGAAGCGGACATCGCCAGGCGCAGACGCTGGTCGCGTTCGCGCAGCGTGCTCAGGTATTCGCGGCGACGGCGGCGGCCGGCGAGCTGGGACAGGATCAGCCATCCCGCCAGCGCCGCGGCGGCCACCACATAGCCGAGTTTCGCCCACCACGTGCGCCACAGCGGCGGCTCGACTTCGACCGGCAGCAGGAACTCCCGCGCCTGCACGCCCTGGCCGTCGAACTGCCTGATCTGCAACTCGTACTTGCCCGGCGCCAGATGGTGGTAGGCGATCGAAAGATCCGGCGGCATGTCCCGCCACTGCTCGTCGAGGCCGACCAGGCGGTAGGACAACGAGTGCGAGGCCCCGAAGCTGGCGATCCGGAAGGCGATGCGCCCGTCGCCGAACGACGCCTTGATGCCGGGGAGGTTGCGGCCGAGATAGTTGACGTAGGTGGCGTCGCCGATCTCGTAGCTGCTGATGGACACCAGGCCGGGATAGGAATGGCTCAGCCGTTGGGGATCGACGCGCCACAGTCCCTTCGAGGTTCCGAAGTAGAGGCCGCCGTCGCGGCTGTTCACCGCACCCGCCTTGCGGATGGTGTCGTCGGGAATCCCGTCGACCGAGGTATAGGCGTTGAACCGCTCGACTCTGGGCAGCCAGCGGGCGATACCGCGATCGGTGCCCACCCACAGGACGCCCGCGTCATCGTTCAGCACGGTCTCGATGGTCTGGTCCGGAAGCCCCTCTGCGGCGCCGTAGCGCCGGAATCCGATCCGGCCGTCGCGACCGAACTCCGCGCGATTCAACCCCGCGCGGGTTCCGATCCATAGCAAGCCTGCGGTGTCTATGTACAGATCGAGGATGTGGTCGTCGGACAGACTGCGCGGATCGTCGGGGCGGTGCCTGTAGCGCACGGTTTTGCCCGAGTCCGGCCAATACCGGAGCAGGCCGTGCTCGGACCCCAGCCATAGCGATCCGTCCGGCGCGGCAGCGATGCTGGTCAGCACGCCTTCTGCACCGACGCCCATGCTTCGCAGCCGCTTGGCCCCGGGCGGCAGCAAGGCCAGGCCGTTGGAGTGCGTAACCACCCACAGGCCATGCTTCTTGTCCATCAGCGCCGCGGTGGTGTACACCGCGGGCCGGTCCTCGAACGGAATCCGCTCGGCGCGTCCGCTACGGCTCCAGTGCACGAGCCCCATGCCGCCGGCGATCCACAGCCCGCCCTCGCCGTCGTCGAGGATGTCGCTGATGGTGGCGGTGATGCCGGGGTAGGTCGCATCCAGGGCCCGGCTCAGCTCCGGAGGGATCGGGCTCCAACGCCAGGTCGCCGGATCGAATTCGCGCAGCTCTTCGTCGCACAGGGACACGTACAGTTTGCCCGCCGCGCTTTCGTGCAGCGCGCACACGGCGGCGGTGTTCTTGCCGGGCAAGCCGATCCGCTTGACCCCGTTGTCGGTCAGGCGAAGCCGATTGACGCCGCCGCGCGTTCCAATCCACAACGTATTGCTGTCGTCGATCGCGAGCGACCAGATCCGGTTGTTGGCCAAGCTCTGCGGGTCGGTGGCGTAGTGATGGTAGATCGACAGCTCGCCGCGCTTCGGGTCGAGCCGGTACAAGCCGCCTTGGCCGTCGATGCTGCTGGCCAACCAGAGCACTCCGCTCCGGTCCACCACCATCTCCGTCGCCCGCAGCATCGGCACGGGGGTATCGACCCGGCGCAGCGCGCCGCTGCCGCCGTGCCAACGCCACAACTGGGTCCCCGCGACCAGCCACAGTCCATCGGCGTCGGCCGCCATGCCGGTGATCGCCTGGCGATCCGGAATCCTCGTCACCGCCTCGATCTGGGCGGCGTGCGCGGCATCGAAGCGTATCGACTTGAGTTCGGCGCCGATCGCGACGTACAAACGCTCCCGATCCCGGTCGAACTCGAAGCTGGTCAGGTCTTTGGCCAGGGCGGACGGCTCCATGACCACCGAGGCCGTCCGCTGCGAGCCGGACATCCGCAGCAGCCCCAGATCCGTGTAGAGCCACAGCGCGTCCGTGCGATCGCTGCCCATCCAATCGATGGAAGTCGGCGCCCTGCCTTCCGCGGTCCGTATCGGCGTGCGCTCCAGCCGCCCGGTCGATCGGTCCAGGCGTTGCACCACGCCGTCCTGGTTTCCGATCCATAGCGCATCGGACGTGTCGGCCAGCAGCAGCGAGATCCGGCTCGCCAGCGAATCGCGCCGGTTCGGATCGCGGTCGAGGGTAAGGAAGCTGCTGCCGTCGAATCGGTGCAGGCCGTTGTTGCCGCCGACCCACACGAAGCCATGCCGGTCGACCAGCACGGTCAAGGCCCTGTCGCTGGCCAATCCCTTGTGGCGGTCGAAGAGGTCGAATACGCCTTCCCCGCCGCTTTGGTTCAAGACGATCGCCGGCAGCGGAGGTTCCGCGCGTCCGATCGGCCCGGACACAGCGTCGCCCCAGCCCGATGCGAGCAGGGCAAGCAGCAGCGCACGGGCGGCTAGCCGCAGCATGGCCACGTTATCCGATGTTCCATGGTTCGGCCGACGCACCCGAGTCGCACATGCATCTCCTAACGCAAACAAGCCGCGGTGCCCCCACCGCCGGCCCGCCGCCGCGCCCGCTCGGGGACACCCCACCCCAGGAGCCGGCCGCCGATGGACTGCGCACCTGGATCTCCCGTTCGGCCGCTACCCGCCAGGGAGCGCGCGGCCACGACCGACCGCCGCTAGCCATGCCGACGGATGAGCTCGTCCAGGCTCATCGGCGGCCCATAGAGATAGCCTTGGCCCTGCTGGCACCCCAGGGACTGGACCAGTGTCGACTCAACCTCGGTTTCCACGCCCTCGGCGACCACGACCTGTCCCAGCCGCAAGCCCAGCTCGACCGCCGACTTGAGCAACTCATAGGCCTGCGCGCTGATGGGGGCCGCCGCGACGAAGCTGCGGTCGATCTTCAGCTCGTTGCTCGGCAACTTCATCAGGAACTGCATCGCCGCTGCGCCGACGCCGTAGTCGTCGATCGCGATCCTGAAACCGCGCAGCCTGAACCGGATCAGCGATTCCAGCACCTTGGCCGGCTCGCGCATCAGATGCGTTTCGGTCACCTCCACCGTATAGCGGTCGAAGCGATCTCCCGCCGCGGCGACGACCTCCACCATCCGATCCACGACCGTGGGATTGTTCAAACTCTTCATGGACACATTGAACGAAATCCCGACATCCAGATTCCGCGCCAGCATCGCGCCGCGCCCGATCGCCGCCTTGGCGAGCACCGCTAGCGTCAGTTCGTCGATCAGGCCGATGCGCTCCGCCCCATCGACGATCTCGCACGCGGGTATGAAGCCGAGCTCCGGGTCGCCCCATCTCAGCAGCGCTTCGGCTCCGGCCAGCGTCTTGTCGGCGAGATTCACCTTCGGCTGGAACGCCAATCGCAAGGCGTCGCCGGCAAGTCCCTGCCTGATCCGGCCGGGATCGAACGGCGGCCGGGACGGCCGCTCCCGGGTCGCCCCGCCGCCGGATCTATGCCGGCGAAGAGCGCGCAACAGCGCATCGGACTCGATCGGTTTCTGCAGCGCGCCGAGCAGCGTCATGCCGCGTTCTTCCACGAACTGACGGCTCGAATCGATCACTCTGGAATCTTCGCCGCTGATCAGAATGACCGAAGGGCGGACCGCGAATTCCGCGACGCGCCCGAGCAGCCATACGCCGTCCGTTCCGGGCATGTTCAAGTCGCAGATCAGCACATCGATGTCGCGTCCGGCCGACATCTGCAGCGCCACGGCGCCGCTGTGAGCTACCGCGAACCCGGTCTCGCCGGCAGCGCGGAGCACGGCGGCCACGACCTCGGCCGTGATCGGATCATCGTCGACGATGAGTATCTCAAGGCCGCTTGAACCGTACGATGCCACCATGACCACGCAGCTCCCATCAGATGCGCCGGACAAGCTCTTCGAGATGAGGTTATCAGGATTCCACCTTGCTTCCCGCCCGTTCTGCCGCGACCGCCCGACAGCGCTCCGACCGGTCCGCGCTATGGACCCATCTATGTGCGAGCCTGTAGGGGTAGAATTCCGACCTGATCAAACAATCGCTCCCCGGCCGCGGAGTTCCGGATCTGCCCGCGCTAGCCAAGCTACCGCGTGAGCGAAGGTGAGTGAACAACACGTGACCAGATACGACGATCAAGCGGCCAATCCCCCTTCCAGTCCTTCTCCGGGTCCCAAATTGAGCACAAATCAGAACCCCATCAAGGTGCTGATTGCGGACGACCATCCGATCATTGTCGTCGCCCTGACCGAAATGCTCGGCTCTGCCCTGGGCAGCGGCAACGTGGTCGTGGATTCGGTGTCCGATGGAGACGGCCTGCTCCGGCACCTGGAGACGGAGCAGCTGGACTATCTCATTCTCGACCTGTATATGCCGGGCAGATTCAAAAGCATCGCCCTCGTGCAGGAAATCCTCGCCAAGCAGCCGAACCTCCAAATAATCGTCTATACCGGCTCGGAGCTTCCCTGCCTCGCCCTATCGGCGCTGGAAATCGGAGCGCAAGGCTTCGTTTCCAAATCCAGCGGTCCGCGAACGGTCATCGAGGCCATCTTCGCCGTGATGCTGGGAAAGAATTTCGTCGACCCCGCCATCGACGTCGTTTCCGCCAAGAGCCACCCGTGGTATCAGCTCACCACGGGCGAACAAGCCGTGGTGCTGGCCCTGGCCCGCGGCGAGAACCTTCAGGCGATCGCCATCGACAGCTCACGCAGCTACAAGACCGTCACGACCCACAAGTACAACGCCATGCGCAAGCTGGGGCTGAGGTCGAACGATGAAATCGGCCGCTATCTCGAGCGAAACGGATTGACCCACCTGATCGGCTGACCTCCCGGGTGGGCGCAGCGCCAGCGCTGCAGTGCGCCGACGTCCGACGCCAAGCCAGCGGCCTCTGCGTCGGTCGCCGGCCTGCGCACGACTCACAGCAGAGGTACGTCTTCCCGCGGATGGACCGCCGACGGGGGCGTCTTGCGCTCGACCCGCAGGCGACGGCGCTGCTGGGCATGCAACTGATCGTCCAGCAGGGACCGCAGCGCGGTGCCGCATGCGCTATTCGCGTCCAGAGTGCGGTCGACCTTGGTCCATATCCCCGCCTTGAACCAGCGCATGTAACGCACGTAGATTGATCGCCAGGGACCGTAGGCGCGCGGCAGTTCGCTCCAGAACGCGCGGTTGCACGCCACCCATACCACCGCCTCGACGAAGCGTCGGTACTTCTGCGAGCTGTTCTTCGCCCGGGTGGAAAGGTTCGGCGGAAGCGCCAGGCTTATCTTCTGCCAATCCAAGTCGCAGACCATTTCGGCGCATTGTTCGGTCGTAATCGCTTTATTCATGTCGGTAGCACCTCAAGCTTGGGCGGTGGTAAAGCCGGCGCCTCCCAGGCATCCTGAACTTCGATTGCCGTCGCCAGATTGAATAGGGGGCCGGGGCGGAATTCGGCGGAAGAACATCCATCGTCCTACTGCGCTGGCGGCACCCCA
This sequence comes from Lysobacter firmicutimachus, assembly GCF_037027445.1. Classification (NCBI taxonomy): domain Bacteria; kingdom Pseudomonadati; phylum Pseudomonadota; class Gammaproteobacteria; order Lysobacterales; family Lysobacteraceae; genus Lysobacter; species Lysobacter firmicutimachus. Next base: position 492,112 of record NZ_JBANDL010000002.1, on the reverse strand, counting down.
CGGGCACCGCGCCCACATCCCGACCTGGTTAAAATATCCCTCCCCACCCGCCAATCCATGCACTGCTTGGGTGAGGAGGGCTAACGAAATCGCTCAAACGCCGATCCGCGATCCGCTGCGTCGGCGGATTACCGGCCGACGTCCGACTAAGCGCCGACCTTCACGATCGACGACTTCGAGTACACGCCGTCCTGGCTGATCGCGAACAACATGTAGTAGCCCGGCGGCGCGAGATTCCCGTTGGCCGGAGCGGTCAACTCATAGGTACCGTTGGCGCCGGCCCAGAAGTCGACCTCCAGCAGTCGCTGATCGGTATTGATGGAATGCGTCGTGGCCGACATGCGCACCAGCGTGAATCGCTTGATCTGGCTGTTCTGGACGGACGCCGACACCGTGAAGCGCTGGCCGAAACCGACCGTCTTCGGCGCAGCGGCAATGATCGGACGCGGCAATCCCCTGAGCAGGGCCGGAGGGGTGAAGATCTCGGCCGCGCTCTCGTTGACCGTGCAGGTGCCGCATTGACCGCCGCCGCCAATCCAGACTCGGCCATCCGGAAGCAGCGTGGCGACCGAGTGATAGATGCGCGGCCTCGCGGCTGGCGCGAGCGTAGTCCAGGTGTTCGTTGCCGGGTTGTACATTTCCGGTGCGACGATTGCGCCGGTGTTGTTGAACAGGAACGACTTGGGCGACCCGCCGGTCACGAACACCTGTCCGTCGGGCATGGTCACGGCGTTAGCCTGGTAACGCGGGTAGCGCATGTCCGCGACCCGTTGTGCCGTACCGGTGTTGAGATCGATAACGAAGCTCTTCTTTCGCGCCGGGACTTGTTGCAGCCCCTTGTCCTCTTCTGCATTTTCATTGCCAAAGGCCATGGCGCCGCCCGCCATTAGGATCTTGTCGCGCGAGAACTGGGCCGACGGGGCGCCCTGGGCGTGGGTATCGATGCCTTGGCCGTTGTCACCGGGCCGATACGAGGCCACGGTGGTGGTGCCGTTGCCGTCGACCGTATGCCAGCGCATCGTCGGGCTTAGGCCGAACTCCAGAATCCGACCATCCGGCGCCAGGGCCAAGCGGCGGTAGTACTGCGCGCGGGCTTGCCCGTAGTTCCCGGCACCGACGGGGTAGGCATCGGGCTCGCCGGTCCCGGTCAGCAGGCGCCATGGCGTGTTGGTATCCTGGCCAGGAAGCCAGTACTCGCCGATCTTCTCCATGTTGGCATGGATCGGATTGCCATCCCCATCGCCGCCGATGGTGAAGATCTCGCCACCGCCCATGACGACGCCGGAGTTGTACCAACGCGGAATCGTCAGCGACGACTCACGTCTCCAATTGCCGGTCTCATAGTTGTAGCTGAACACCCGGTCGCGGTTCTCTTGCTTGCCACCGCCACCGATGATCATCACCCGACCGTCGGCCCCCATCACCAGCGCCGGGCAGAATGCTTCGAGACCGAAATCGGTATACAGCGGGTGGTGACTGGCCGTATCGGTCTTCGGATCGAAGTATCCGTAATAAGTACCCGTGCCTCCATGGAAGGAATGCGTGCCGCTTCCGGACCAATACATCACCCGGCCGTTCGGCAACACAGCGACCGACGAGGCCACCATATTCAGATCGACCGGGGCCGACCATGCGCCGGAGTAACGCGCATCGTTGGAGGCAGCAACGAACTTGTTGAAACCAAACTTCTCGTTGGCGCCGCCGTTGCACGCATACTGCACCAGCTTCGTGCCAGAAGTCTTGGACGCACCCGCTACCACCAGACACTTGTCGCTGTGCGCTGCCTTCAGCACGTAGCTGCCCGTGCTGGGTCGCTCGACCTTCCATTTCTGCGCCAAAGCCAGAACCCCGCCGCAGCTCGCCTTTGTGATCGGGGCATAGTTGTCTGTCCGGCCTGCGCCGACGCCCAAACACTGATTCGTGTCCGCGTCCTGACGCAGGCTGTACGTGCCATCGGCGTTGCCTGCCAGTTGGAACCGCTGCGAGGCGCTGCCGGTGCAGTAGCTCTGAACTGCTTGCCGCTGCCCGTCCACATCGATGCAGAGGCCCGAATCCTTGCCCACCGCCTCGGTCCGCCAACCGCTCAAACCGTCCTCCGCCAATGCATTGGCGGCGAAACTCGTAGCCGGAACCGTGCCCATGAGGGACACGGTCACGGCGAGAGTAGACAGCCTGATTTTTTCCTTCACAGCGTTCATTACCACTCCATAGACAAGCTAGACGCCGCTCTCCCGTTCAGCATCGGCGCAAAGCCTATCCGCAGAGCCCGGAGGTCGCCCATAAGCCTTTTCGGCTAGTAGGTCCCAAGCAGGTTCAAGAACCAGCCCTTGTGGTCGTAGTCGAAGTTGGTCAGGTCGTCGCTGAACTCGGTGAAGTTGTAGCCGACGCCGACGCGGAAGTTGCGGCCGATGTCGCGGTCGACGCCGACCAGGAAGCCGCGGCGGGTGCCGCCGTCCTTGACGTCGAGCCAGCGGTACTCGGCCAGCGCGTGCCAGGTTTCGGCGAACTCGTAGCGGGTCTGCACCGCGGCGAAGGTCGTGGCCGAATCGGCCCACTGCCCGGTCAGGCGGCCGTAGCGCACCTCGCCTTCGCGGCGCGCCAGCTTGCCGGCGAACTCCCAGTGGTGGTTCGGGTTGTAGATGCCCTCCAGCGACAGCACCTGGGTCTTCTGGTCGTAGAAGGCCACGTTGTCGCCGATCTGTGGCAGCGCCGACACGTCGTACAGGTACGTGTACTTGCCCAGCAGCGCGTACTTGGTCGTGTTCCACGGCCGCCAGGCGAAGCCGACGTTGCCTTCGATGAACTTGGCCCCGGCCTGCGGGTTCAGCTCGTCGGTGGTCTTGGAGTAGTTGAAGCGGCCGGCGACGCGGAAGCTCTCGTTGAACTTGTGGGTGATGTGGTTGGTGGTCACCCACTGCTCGCGCTGCTCGGCGCCGCGGTCCTCGCGCCACTCCAGCTTGCTCTGCCACTGGGTGTCGTTGGAGGTGTGGCCGCCGCTGACGCTGACCGCGCGCCGGTCGACTTCGCCGATCGCCTTGTCCAGGGTCGCGCTCTGCAGGGTGAAGCCGATGTTCCAGCCCTGGCTGGGATAGAAATCCATGCCGAAGGTATGCGCCAGGCCGGACTCGTTCGGCGCCTTGAGGAACTGGCTTTCGTTGAACATGTTGACCTGGTTCGACAGGCGCCAGCGCTGGCCCAGGGTCCAGCCCGAGTTCAGGCGGTTGTTGAACAGCGGATCGTAGTCGGTGCGGTCGGTCGAATAGGTGTAGCTGCCGTAGATCGTGTGGTCCGGCTGGATCCGGTACTCGGCGTTGACCTGGGCCGCGTCGCCGCGGTCGCCGGTGGTCAGTTCGGCGCCGACGCTGGACAGGTTGCCGAACACGTACTTGCCGCCGAGGGTGAAGGCGTCGTTGTCGCGGTAGCGGCCGCCGTCGTCGTCCAGGGTCACCTGGGCGGTGCCGTACAGGTCGAAGCGGCTGCCGAAGCGGTGCTTGTATTGCAAAGCGCCGAGCACGCCGGCCGCGTCCAGGCCATTGCGGTCTTCCTCGACCCGGCGGATTTCCGCCGCCCAGGTGGTGGCGTCGGTGATCCGCCATTCGCCGGTCAGCTGGGCCTGGGTCAGTGCGTCCTCGCCGCGGGTCGCGCGGCTGTAGCGGCCGTAGATGTTGAAGGTCGGGCTGAACTGGCCCAGCACCTCGAAACCGCGTTCCTCGACCTTCTGGCCGATGTCGTAGCGCGAGATCGAGTAGCCGGCGTCGACCTGGCGCCACCAGGCGCCGGCCGACCAGTCCAGCTGGGTCCAGCCCAGTTCCTTGAAGTTGGCCCGCGCCTCGACCGCGCTGGCGCTGCCCTCGCGGGCGCCCAGGCCGGAATTGATCTCGCTGAAGCTCAGGCCGCCGTTGTCGGAGTAGAAGATCGGCGCGCTGGTCGCTTCGGTCTTGCTGTGCTCGAGCTTGAGGTAGGTACCGCGGCCGGCCTGCAAGGTCAGGTCGGCGCCCTTGAGCGTGTAGTCTTCGCCGGCGCGGTTCTCGTCGATGTAGGTGCCGCCCAGGGCGACGTGGTCGCCGAACCAGTGCTTGCCGCGGAAGCCGGCGGTGACCGAGTCGGCGTCGAAGCCGTTGGGGACGAATTCGTAGTCGACCAGCAGCACCTGACTGTAGCCGTCCAGCGGCGCGTCGCGGGTCAGGGTCGGGATGTTCTCGCGGGTCACCTGGGCCAGCGGACGGGTCAGCAGCAGGCGGCCCTGCATCTCGTCGATCTCGTAGTCGGCGCCGCGGATCAGGTCGATGCGGTTCTCGACCCGGCCGGTGGTGGCGTCGCGCACTTCCAGCACGACCTTGTCCGAGCCCGGCAGCACGTCGGTGTGCTTGAGGTAGTACAGGCTGCCGCCGGTGCCGAGGAACTCGCTGTGGCCGGGCGCGGTCTGCGCTTCGGAACCGAACAGGCGCAGCTCGCTGCCCGGCTCGCCGAGCGCGGTGCTGCGGCGGCTGCGCCAGTTCAGCGCGCCGCCGTACAGCGAGCGGCTGTACTGGCCGAACTCGGTGCCGGTGATGCCGGTGTCGTAGTTGCCCCACAACGCCTGGCTCTTGTCCCAGTCGACCCGGACGTACAGCCGGCCCATGGTGTCGACGTCGCGGTAGGTGGTCGAATCGTCGCCGTAGACCGGGTAGTACAGGTCCGGGTCCAGGCGGCGGAAGATGTTCTGCGGATCGGCCTTCCAGAAGCCGTTGAACAGCTGCTCGACTTCGCGCTCGCGGGTGTCGGCCTGGGCGGTGACCAGGTACTTGCCCTTGATCTTGCCCTTCAGATAGAACGCCAGGCGGCCGTCGACCACCAAGTCCTTGTCGAAGTGCTCGTCGCCGGCCAGCGGTTCGACCGAGCCGGAGGTGCTGCCCTTGGACGCGGTCAGGTCGGCGATCGCGACGGCGAACATGTAGCGGCCGCTGACGTCGATGTCGAGCGTGTGCTCGATCTGGCCGCCCTCGCCCTTGAGCTTCAGGTCGTATCGGTGGCGGCCGATCGGCTCCAGGTACTCGGCGACCAGCTTGCGCTCCAGGTCGACCGGGAAGCTGCGGCCGTTGATGGTGACCGCGTAGTTCTCGGGGATGTTGCGGCCCTGGATGCGAATGCGCGAGCCGTAGATGCCGATGTTCTGCTGACGCAGGGTGCTGCTGCCGAAGGTCGATTCGGTCAGGCTGCGGCGCTGCGCCTCGTCGATGCCCAGCGCGGTGCCGTCCTTGCGCTCCATCGCGTTGCGCAGGGTCTGCAGGCCGCGCTCGGCCTCTTCCGGGCGCACCAGCTGCATGCGCTGCGGATAGGTCTCGTCGACGCTGCCGTCGGCGCCGTAGGCGCGCACCAGGTACAGCAGTTCGTCGCCGGCGCGGGCGGCGTAGCCGGCCGGCAGCGTGCCGTCCCACTCCACGTCGCTGACCGCGGCGACCGGCAGCTCGACCTTGGCCAGCGGATCGACCAGGTCGGTGTCGGTGGCGCGGTAGACCAGCACTTCCGCGCGTTGGATGAACGAGGAGTAGTTGTTGTAGGCGTAGAAGCGCACCGGCTTGACGATCCGGGTGCCGTCGAACGAGACCAGGCTGGTCGCGCTGACGTTCATCTCCGGACGGCCGAGGGTGGGGTCCTCGGTCGCCCAGATCACCCCGCCGTTGGGCAGGCTGACCGACCACTTGCCGATCGCCACCGCCTTGCCCGGCTGTTCCAGCGCCACCGACACCCGACGGTCCGGCTGCAGCGCCTCGGACGAGGACTGCTTGTTGGTGCCCTCGGTCACCGGCTTGCTGTAGCTGCGCGTGCGCAGCTTGAACAGCAGGCCGTCTTCGCCGCTGCAACCGGCCTCAGTGCACTTGCCCGTATCGACGTAGCCGGCCTCGGCCTTGGCTTGCGTGTGTCCGGAGTCCTGTGCGGCCGCGAGCGGGGCAACGCCCGCCAGCAGGCCGATCAGGGTGTAGTCCAGCAGCTTCATCTTCATGTTCGTCTTCATGATCCAGCCCCCTCAGTTCCGCTTCGCGCCGACAGGAGCTGTCGGATCGTTACTGGACTCGACCCGCACCTTGGCGCGAACCTCGGGGCTGAGCCGTTGAGCCAATGCCTCGTAGACCGCCTTGGCGCGCCGCATGCCGAGCGCGGTGTTGTACTCGTAGGACGCACGCACGTCGGTGTGGCCGACGATGGCGACGACGCCGCCCTTCATGCTGTCCAGGGCCTTGGCGACCTTGTCCAGCAGCGGTTCGAACTGCGGCTTGATGGTCGACTTGTCGGTGTCGAACAACACCGTGCCGAGCAACGCACCGCCCTCGCCCAGGCCGACGATCAACGAACCCGGATCGTCGGCGTCGCCGCGCACGCTGACCTTCAGCGCCTGCGCCGCATCGGCCGGCAACTGCTTCATCAGCGCATCCTTGACCGCGCTGGCGCGATCGAAGGCCAGCGACTGCGTGTCGCCGTTGGCCACGATCACCACCTCGCCGCCGCGGTGGCGCTTGACCTGCTCAGCCATCTTCTCGACCACCGGCAGGTACTGCGCCCGCACTTCGGCGCTGCCCGGGGCGAAGAAGACTTCGCCCAGTTCCATCTCGACCTGCTCCTGGCCGCCTTCGATCAGCCCGGCCGGCAGCTTGACGCCCCAGTCGAAGCGGACCGGCAGGCCCGGGGTGACGCGACGCACCAGCGGGTTGTCGGTGGTGAACACGCTGCCCGGCGGCAGGGTCGCGGGATCGATCTTGAGGATGAAGTTGCGGCCGCGCTCCAGGGTGCCCACATCGACGCCCTCCAGGTGGTAACGGCCGAACTGGTCGGTCTCCATCAACACGCCTTCCACCGAAGCGATGCGCACGCCCGGGATGCCGCGCTCGTCCACGCCGGTGTTGCTGACGACGTAATCGACCACGTAGCCGCCCTCGCCCTGGCTGACCCGACGTTCGACCGTCGGCGCCGCAGCCGTGAGGTTCTTGGCCGCATCGCCGCTGCGCTCGATCCGGGTGGTGCCGGCCGCATCCATCCGCACGGTCACGCCCTGCTTAGTGGTCAGCTTGAACCCGTCGTTGAAGCTCAGCGCGTTCAGGCGCTGACGGATCACCACGGTGTGGGCCGAGACCGGATCGGCGTCGGACTGCCGGCCGGCGATGCTGCCCAGGGCGATGCCGTGCAGCATCGGCGAGCTCGCATCCGGCTCCGGCGTCGGACCGGCGCCGCGATCGACCGTGGTCGAGTTCGGCACGTAGGCCTCCGGCGCGAAGCCGCCCTGGACCTTGACCTCGTCCATCGCCGCACTGTCCTGCCAGCCGTCGCCGTCGCGGTCGTCGAACACCGTGCCCAGGATCAGCGACTCGTCGAGCAGCGGATCGGCGATCAGTTGAACGTTGGCGGTAGCCTCGTTCGAAGCCACGCGACCGTTGTCGCGCATCAGCGCATGGTTGGTGTGGATGCCCGGACGCACGCCGGCGCCGACCCGCAGCAGGTAGGTGAACGTCGCCCGCTCACCGGCGGCGATGTCGACCTGGTCGACCTGGATCGGATAGGTACCGACCAGGCGGCCCGCACCGTCGCGATCGGCCACGCTCAGCGAGCCGTCGACGAAGCTGAAGCCGGCCGGCGGCGTATCGACCAGGGTCGCGTCGATCGCGTCGACGGTGCCGGTGTTCTCGACCGAGACCGTGTAGCGCACCAGATCGCCGATCTTCACGTCGCGCGGCGAGGCCTGCTTGATCACCCGCAGGCTCTGCAACACCACCACCGGAGTGCTGGTGATGCAGCTGCCCTGGCAGGTCGGGTTGTCCGAGCCGCTGCCGACGACGGCGTTGTCCACCGTCTCCGACGCCTGCGCATTGACCCGCGCGGTGTAGGTCACCGTGTAGGTGCCCGGCGCCGTGCCGGCCGGCAACGTGCACACCAGCGGATTGGCCCCGTTGCAGGCGTAGCCGGCCGAACCGGTCACCGCGACGAAGTCCAGGCCCGTGCCGAGGGTGTCGGTCAGGGTCAGGACATTGCGCGTCGGCGCGTTGCCCACGGTGGTGGTCAGCGCGTAGGTGATCGTATCTCCCTGGACCACCGAAGCGGTCGTACTGGCCGACTTCGCGTAGCCAACCACCGGCGGCTCTACCGGCGTCACCACGCACGCGTTCGACGGACAGGTCGGGTCCGGATCGCCCGTGCGCTTGGTCAGGTTGCGGACATCCGCGCTGGCGATCAGCGTATTCACCGTCGCCACCACCGTCACCTGCAGCATGCCGTTGGCCGGCACGTTCAATGCCGTCCAGGTCGTGGTCTGACCCGCATTGCTGCCGCCCGAGGTCGAGCTGACGTAGGTCAGGCCCGCGCTCAGCGTATCGGTCAGGTCGTAGCTCGCCGCCGAACCGCCGCTGTTGCTCAGGGTGATCGTGTAGGTCAGGGTCTCGCCCGCTTCGGCGATGCCCGCCTGGGTACCGCTTTCACTGGTCAACGCCTTGGCCAAGGTCACCGCACCGGCGGTCGGCGTCACCACGCACGCGCTCGACGGACAGGTCGGGTCCGGATCGCCCGTGCGCTTGGTCAGGTTGCGGACATCCGCACTGGCGATCGGCGTATTCACCGTCGCCACCACCGTCACCTGCAGCGTGCCGTTGGCCGGCACGCTCAACGCCGTCCAGGTCGTGGTCTGACCCGCATTGCTGCCGCCCGGGGTCGAGCTGACGTAGGTCAGGCCCGCGCTCAGCGTATCGGTCAGGTCGTAGCTCGCCGCCGTACCGCCGCTGTTGCTCAGGGTGATCGTGTAGGTCAGCGTCTCGCCCGCTTCGGCGATGCCCGCCTGGGTACCGCTTTCACTGGTCAACGCCTTGGCCAAGGTCACCACGCCGGCGGTCGGCGTCACCACGCACGCGCTCGACGGACAGACCGGGTCCGGATCGCCCGTGCGCTTGGTCAGGTTGCGGACGTCCGCACTGGCGATCGGCGTATTCACCGTCGCCACCACCGTCACCTGCAGCGTGCCGTTGGCCGGCACGCTCAACGCCGTCCAGGTCGTGGTCTGACCCGCATTGCTGCCGCCCGGGGTCGAGCTGACGTAGGTCAGGCCCGCGCTCAGCGTATCGGTCAGGTCGTAGCTCGCCGCCGTACCGCCGCTGTTGCTCAGGGTGATCGTGTAGGTCAAGGTCTCGCCCGCCTCGGCGATGCCCGCCTGGGTACCGCTTTCGGTCGTCAGCGCCTTAGACAACAACACTTGGCCCAACGTCGGCGTCACCACGCACGCGGTCGACGGACAGACCGGGTCCGGATCGCCCGTGCGCTTGGTCAGGTTGCGGACGTCCGCACTGGCGATCGGCGTATTCACCGTCGCCACCACCGTCACCTGCAGCGTGCCGTTGGCCGGCACGTTCAACGCCGTCCAGGTCGTGGTCTGACCCGCATTGCTGCCGCCCGAGGTCGAGCTGACGTAGGTCAGGCCCGCGCTCAGCGTATCGGTCAGGTCGTAGCTCGCCGCCGTACCGCCGCTGTTGCTCAGGGTGATCGTGTAGGTCAGCGTCTCGCCCGCTTCGGCGATGCCCGCCTGGGTACCGCTCTCGGTCGTCAGCGCCTTCGCCAAGGTCACCGCACCGGCGGTCGGCGTCACCACGCACGCGCTCGACGGACAGGTCGGGTCCGGATCGCCCGTGCGCTTGGTCAGGTTGCGGACATCCGCGCTGGCGATCGGCGTATTCACCGTCGCCACCACCGTCACCTGCAGCGTGCCGTTGGCCGGCACGTTCAACGCCGTCCAGGTCGTGGTCTGACCCGCATTGCTGCCGCCCGAGGTCGAGCTGACGTAGGTCAGGCCCGCGCTCAGCGTATCGGTCAGGTTATAGCTCGCCGCCGAACCGCCGCTGTTGCTCAGGGTGATTGTGTAGGTCAGGGTCTCGCCCGCTTCGGCGATGCCCGCCTGGGTACCGCTTTCACTGGTCAACGCCTTGGCCAAGGTCACCACGCCGGCGGTCGGCGTCACCACGCACGCGCTCGACGGACAGACCGGGTCCGGATCGCCCGTGCGCTTGGTCAGGTTGCGGACGTCCGCACTGGCGATCGGCGTATTCACCGTCGCCACCACCGTCACCTGCAGCGTGCCGTTGGCCGGCACGTTCAACGCCGTCCAGGTCGTGGTCTGACCCGCATTGCTGCCGCCCGGGGTCGAGCTGACGTAGGTCAGGCCCGCGCTCAGCGTATCGGTCAGGTCGTAGCTCGCCGCCGTACCGCCGCTGTTGCTCAGGGTGATCGTGTAGGTCAGCGTCTCGCCCGCTTCGGCGATGCCCGCCTGGGTACCACTCTCGGTCGTCAGCGCCTTGGCCAAGGTCACCGCACCGGCGGTCGGCGTCACCACGCACGTGGTCGACGGACAGGTCGGGTCCGGATCGCCCGTGCGCTTGGTCAGGTTGCGGACATCCGCACTGGCGATCGGCGTATTCACCGTCGCCACCACCGTCACCTGCAGCGTGCCGTTGGCCGGCACGCTCAACGCCGTCCAGGTCGTGGTCTGACCCGCATTGCTGCCGCCCGGGGTCGAGCTGACGTAGGTCAGGCCCGCGCTCAGCGTATCGGTCAGGTCGTAGCTCGCCGCCGTACCACCGCTGTTGCTCAGGGTGATCGTGTAGGTCAGGGTCTCGCCCGCTTCGGCGATGCCCGCCTGGGTACCGCTTTCGCTGGTCAGTGCCTTGGACAACGTCACCGTCGCGGCCGTCGGCGTGTCCTCCGAGCAGTCGTTGCCCGGCGATGCGCAATCGACGAACTGCGGCAGTGCGACGGTATTGACGATGTTGGCGGTACCCGCGGGCAGCGGGTCGAGTACCGTCACCCGGAAGGTTAGATCCTGCGAGGCGCCCGGAGCGATCGTAACCGCCGCCGTGTTGGTGCAGCTCGTGCCCGCCGCCGCGCCGGCGGCACAATTGAAGCTGTCGCCCGCCGCGGCGGTGGTCGCCGTCGGCACGGTCTCGGTAACGCCACCGACCGGAATGGTGGCCGGGGTGGTGCCGCTGTTGGTCAGTTGGATCTGATAAACCAGGGTTTCGCCCGCGGCCGCCGTCGGGCCGCCGGTGATCAGCGTCTTGACGACGTTGATGATCGGGGTCACCTCGGTGCAGTCGTTGCCGGGAGCCGCGCAATTGATCGGCGTACCGCCGGTCCCGTCGTTACGCCGGCCGATGGTAGCCGCCACGACGTTGTTGATTTCCGCCACGCCGCTCGGCAGCGGGTCATTGACCTCGACGACGAGGGTCAAATCGCCAGTGCCGCCCGCCGGAACTGCGACGGTATTGATGTTCACACAGGTGGGGCCCGAGCAAGTGGGCGTACAGTTAAGAGTGGTCCCGGTGACGGTGCAGGTGCCGAAGTCCTGCTCCGGGTGGCCGGCCAGATAGGTCGTGTTCGGCGGAATGGTCTCGATGACGTTGTTGGTGTAGACCGTGCCCGCGTCGCTGCCCGTGTTGCGGAACTGGAGGCGATAAACCAGCGTGTCGCCGGCCTTGATCGGTTCGCCGGCCACATACGGCGTGCCGTTGACCGAAGCCAGCGTTTTCACCAAGCCCGAAATATTGGGCACCAGCGGGAAACCGGTAGGAACGGCGCACGACGCCGTGTCGTTGACACTCGCCGCACCGAACGGAATGTCATACCGGCCGGTGGTTCGGTTGTAGAGATAGTTGCCGGTGTTGTTCGAGACGTAGACGGAGTTTGCGGTCGCTGCCAGAGCGTTCCACTGATTGGTGTTCTCCGACCCATCGGCCAACACCGGGCGGGTGAGGCGGGTCAAGGTGCTGGCGGTGAGATTGAAGGCGTAGAAGTCCCTGCCGACGGCCACCATGCCCTCGGTGGCGCTGGAGAAAATCAGATCGCCGGTGCCGCCGCCTTCCGGGGGAAAATCGGGAGTGAGTACGATGCGAGCGCCAATCGTATAGCGATTGCTCCCCGTGCCGCCGGTGACGGGAATGATCGGATAGAGCACGACGGGATTCGAACCGGACGAGATGTAGCCAACGCCGTTGGGAAACGCGGGGCTCGCCGGCGCCCAGGCGCCTCGGACGACGTCGACATCGCCTGCGTTTATTTCGCCCTCGGCGACGGTGAAGGGCTGCGCCGCGTCGGTTGCGGCACCGCTGCCGTCTATGGCCCTGAGCTGGACGGTTCCATTGTTTAAATCGCGGTTGACATACAGCAGGAGCCCGGCCGTCGAGTCGACCATCAGGCCGTTGGAGCCGTTGGCGTTCGAGCCCGGGTCGGCGATCGTGAACCGCGTCGGCATGGCCGTGTCGCCCGGGAAGAACTTACGTATTGTGACCGTGCCGCCGCCGCCGCTCAGCGAATAGATGGGCCGCTCTCCAGCAACTACCTCACAAAAATTCTCCGTCTGCGCCAGCGCCTGCCCGGCCGCGAACTGCGCCAGCAGCAGAAAGCTCCATGCGAGCCCGCGCCGCCAACCACGCGCAGGCGCTTGCGCGCCGCGCCGCAACAGGATTCCGAGGGCCGCATGCAGCATGCCCCCCGCTTGATCGCCGGTCCCACCACTTATTAACCGGGAAATATTCATTTCTCGTCGCCCATTGATTGATCCAGCTGCCGGCACAGCCCGCATGCACTCACCGGAAGTCCGTACTGATCGGCACCCATCAGCGATCGGTGCCATGGCCAAACGGCCAGAAGTTTGTGCTCAAACGACACTACCGCCCCACCACGAAAACTCTCGCGCTATCACCGACAGCCCGGCGCAGCCGAGCAAGGCGAAAATCAAAGTCAGCAAGGCACGGCTGTTGAGCCGCGAGCCGGGACTGAGGAACTCCCCCCGTCTTCCCGCTGGAGCGGGGCCGCGAGCGCAAGCCGGCGATGAACCGGCCGCCCCTGCCGTGGTCGCGATCGAGCGGACCGCATGACGATGTGTGTTGAAGTTCATAGGCCAGTACCCCCTGATCCGCCGGACAAAGCTCCGCCGGTCGAGCGCCCGCTGAGGCGCCCGCTGTGATTGCCGATTTCGTAAGGCGGCGGCCGGACGGCGATGTCTCAGCCGCTGCTGGACTCGCTACGACCCGCCACCCGCAGCCTCCCGCGCCCCGAAGCGCGCTAGAGAACGCACTCCAACCCCATCCCTGGGTGCAAAAACGGTGACTACCATCCCAACATGAAACATTGTGCTGAGAGTCTTATTGCTTTGGTATGCGGAAATGTCTTAGTCCGGCACACAGGCTGGGGCGGGGCTTTCTAGGAAATTTCTTAGACGTCGTTGCCCCCCCCCCCCCCGAAAACTAGGTCGCTATAGATCTCGCTCATACCCCGTCGAGCAGGTGGTCGAGCCCGTTGACCAGGAAGAACGGTAGGATCTCTTCTTTGCTCTTCAGTCCCAGCTTGCGCTTGGCGTTGTATTTGTGGGTCGCTACGGTCTTGTAGCTGCGGCCCAGGTCGATGGCAATTCCGTTCACGACCTTGCCCTTGGCCAGAGACAGCATCACGCTGCGCTCCATCGGCGTGAGCGTCGACCAGGAATGGTTCATCGCCGATGCGATATCGACGGCCGGGTCCACGAAGGTATGGCCGGCCGCAACCTGCCGAATCGCACGCAGCAGCAGATCGGGACTGCTGACTTTGAGGATGTAGGCTTTGACGCCCAGCTCCAGCGCGGCCAAGGCGAACAGGCCGTGCTCGTTCGAAGCATGCACCACCAGTTTGGCGTTTCGGCTGCGCAACACGGTCTGCCGCAACAAGGCAATGCCATTGCCGACTGCCGACATGCACGGATCGACGATGACCAGATCCGGGGCCTCATTCTCCAACCCATCCATCAGTTCATCGGCACTGCAAGCGAGCCGAACCGAAGCGAGTCCGTCCCCGTATTCTTTTTCGACCAAATCGCGCAAGAACACCCGCATGACCGGAAGCCGATCGGCTATGATGATCCTCTCGCCTCGCTTCATCCTCGCTGCTCTCCCGTTCGCGCGGCCGCCGGACGCTACCGCGCGATGCACCTGTCGACGCAGTGGCCGCGAACGATGCGGCGTTGCACGCCCCTCCCGGCACCAGCCGGCTCGACGACGATGCTCCCGTGGATACGTAGCCAAGCGAACGGCTTATATCGCCGATCACCCAACTGATTCGTCCGAACGACCCGGCCCATACGTGCTACGCACTCGTCCGATCCACCCAGCATCGCGCCGACCTGCGCAGGAACGGCTTCCGTGTCCGATACACCAAAGGAAGTGGGGTGGGCCGAAGCCCGCCCCCGCTTCATTCCATGGAAAGTCGATAGGCGATCGTCGATTGCGCACCGCCTCGCGCTTCCTTGGCGTGGCGCGCGAGGCGGACATCGCTGGCCGCCGAACCGATGACCGGGCCGGCATCGACGTTGCCGGTACCGTCGATGGAACACGTGATTGTTCGATCATTCGTTTGGCGCGCGCTCGTTTCGTCGCTCCATCGGCTCGACCTCATTAGCGCACAGAGCCTGCAGAAATCGTATACGGAATGCTCTTAGGCGCCGCCATAGGAGTTTTCCCTATGTCCTTCGACAGCGAACTTGCTGAATAGTCTTAACGGCATCGCTTCAGCCGCCGGCGCAGGAACCAGCGCGGCTGTGTCCCGATACGACCGCCGACGCGAAGCGCACGGATGAAACGTCTCCGCGTATCGCGACGCTGCCCGGCATGCACCCGGTTCTGCGGATTCGCGCGCATTCGCGACGGCGGGCGCGTGCGCGGCGATCGCGTTCGGCATTCCGGCAATGCGGCCGCAGCGCAGCGCGCGCCGATGCTTCATATCCCCCAAAAACCACAGGAGCCACACCGTGCCATTCGCAGTCTATCGAGCCGATAACCGGGCTCCCGAACAGATCGCCGAAAGCGGATTCCAGGCCAGGGTTCCGCTGGATCCGTCGGCCGCACGACAACTGGTGGCGCGTGCGTTGATCGACCCGAATGCGCCGCTGAATCTGCCGAAAGCTCCGGGCAACACCATCGCCGAGTACTTCGAGCGAACCCGGAACCAGCCGACGCTGGTCGGACTGCCCGCGCTCTACGACCAGATCCGCAAGGAAACCAGCGCCACCACCATGCATGTGTCCACCTCGCCCAACATCGGCGTAGGCGGATTCGACCATCGCAGGCATCAGTACCTGATCGAGATGCCGCTCGACCGGATGTACGCCTGGGACATCGATCCCACACGCAGAACACGGATCGTCCAGGAACCCAGGGAAATCCACTCGCTGAGCGATGCGCATCCGGCGCCCGACCCGAAGACCGGAATCGGGTCCAGCAAGCCCGTCCTGCTGACCGATAGCGCCTCCATCGACAATGCCGCGATCATCGCCGTCTACAGCCCAAATGGCGATGGCGAAGTCGCGTTCCTCACCGGCCTGCCGGAAGAGTGGATCACGCGTACTCGCAGCCTCGAGCAGAACGGCCCCTGGCACGTCATGCCGCATGCCGGTCCCGAGCTTCCGCCGGCGGCGGACGCCGCGGTTCCGGCGAGCGCGTCGCCCGGGACGACGAACGGCAGCGCCCCAGCGGTCGCGCCGGACGCAGGCCAGGCCTTCGGCTATGAACATCCTTACGCCGATCCGGCCAATCCCATGCACGCGCTGTACGGCCAAGCGCTCACCGGCCTGGGCCGCAATCCGCTCACCGCGACCATCGGCGTGCCGGAAAAAACTCATAATGCCGCGGCTCTCGCCGATGCCGCGCACAACGCCCAGCCACCACTGGATCGGATCGACTCGGTGGAGCCGGGCAGGAACGGCGGCCTGTTCGCGATCCAGGGCAGTGCCCACGAACCGGCTCATAAGTATGCGTTGCTGCAGTCGCCCGCCGCGCTGCCCGCCATTCAATCGGCGCGGACCGCCGCCGAGACGACGCAACCGGCCAGGATCGAGGCCGTCGCCGAGCAATCATCGGTGAGCGCATTGCGCAGCATGTTCGAATCTCCTCAAGCACCGTCCGCGCCGACCCTGGGGCCGCGCCGGTATTGAAGCTTCGCCGGCTTGAGAGGTCAATCCCGCGAACGGGATTGACCTTGCAACGAAGTCGAAGCCGATCGCGAGCGACCGGCCACAACGATCACAGCGGTTGCAGCGCCGGTCGTTCGCGCGGGAACGCGTTGCACCAGTGGTTCCGATCCGAGGTGACGGCGCCCCAGGCGTCGACGTAGGTCTGACTGCCGCACGCCAACGTGCGCCCCGCGGCCGTGGCGGTGGCAAGCAACTGGCGCAGATACTCGCGATCGGTGCGGGGCAGCTGGTAACACTCCGCAGGGCGGCCCAGGGGCGTGACGCAGACGGCCTTACCGGCGCCATCGAGGGACAGCAGCGTGTTGCGATAGAGATACCACTGCCGCTGGGGCGCGACCGCATTGACGACCGCCTCGGCGTTGACGATGCCCGAGCCGATGGCATCGTCCGGCACTACCGCGAAGCGCGTCGCGTTGTCCTTGATCAGGGCTTCGATCTGCGCCGGCGTCCGGGGAACATCGGCGACCGATTGGGCCAAGGCCACTACGCCGCCCACATGAGGCGCCGCCATCGAGGTGCCGCTGGAAGCGGCGTAGGATGCGACTCCCGGCGTGGTGAGGCCGGTATTGAGCGTCGAATAGATATCGGTGCCCGGTGCCGCCACATCGACGCTGGCGCCGAAGTTGGTGAACCAAGCAGCCGAACCGTCCTCGTTCGTGGCCGCGACCGCGATGACGTTCGCGCAACTGGCCGGCTGGAACTCGGCGGCATCCATGGCATCGTTTCCGGCCGCAACCACGACGGTAGTGCCGCGCCCGACTGCGCCATCGATAGCATCTTGCAAGACGCGAGGGCATGCACCGCCGCCACCGAGGCTCATGTTGACCACTTCGACCGGATTCTGGTTGACGGGAACGCCGGGAACGTCCCTGCCCGACGACCAGGTGATCGCGTCGGCGATATCCGCGAACGTGCCCCCCGCATCGGGCCAACACGCGAACCGGAACGATCTGGGCGCCGAACGCGGTTCCCGCAACGCCGGCCGCATTGTTCGCCGACGCGGCCACGGTACCGGCCACGTGGGTGCCGTGCCAACCGGAGTCGCGAACCCGGCAGAGATTCGCGTCCTTGTTCCAGTCGCCTTCGTCGGCAGGATAGTCGTCGCGGCCGTTGCCGTCGCGCGCGTTCGCGGCGTCGCTGACGAAGTCATAGCCCGGAAGAACATTGCCGTTGAGATTTGGATGATCGGTAATGCCGATATCCAGAACCGCGACTACCACGCCGCGTCAGGTCGCCCGGTCCCAGGCGGGTTGGGCGCGAATGCCATTCGCACCCGAGAAACCCCATTGGCGGCCGTAATGGGTTTCGTTCGGCGTCAGCGCGGGATACAGACGGCCATTGACCTGTACGTACTCCACGTTGGGGGCGGCCGCCAACTTTCGCATGAGCGCCTCGGCTTGAACGCGGTCGAGCTTGCTGGAAGATTTCAGCAAGTCCGCTCCGACGGCCAGGCGTCGGCTGTGGCCCAAGGACAGCGAAGCCGTTCCGATCGCGCTCTTTCCCGCTTTGGCGAGCGCGCTTTTGACTTTTGCGACGCCCGATCGTTCCGCACTTCCTGCACGATACTTGACGATGAATCCGTCGTAGCGCTCCCCGGCTTCCAATCCCGAGGTGACCACCTGCCCGGCCAACGCCGAACAGGGGGAGCAAACCAGTACCGCGGCAATCAGAGACGAAAGACGGTTGAAGTCAAACGTATTAGATCCAGACAC
Organism: Lysobacter firmicutimachus; assembly: GCF_037027445.1. NCBI lineage: Bacteria > Pseudomonadati > Pseudomonadota > Gammaproteobacteria > Lysobacterales > Lysobacteraceae > Lysobacter > Lysobacter firmicutimachus. The sequence continues at coordinate 474,400 of NZ_JBANDL010000002.1, read as the reverse complement.
GCGAATCTGCATTCTCGGTGCCGTTTGCGCAGCAGCTCGACGATGCGCCGGCCCGGTCGATACCGAACATTGGCAAATTTCCTAGCACACAGCCGAGATTCACCGACCGTTTACCGACGCGATGAACACCTTTACGCGCTCGCCACGGCGCGAGCGGCACTCGATTCCGATGCGACACACAGATGGGATGTTCGCTATCGATCCGATGCGAACAGGGACGAGAAAATGGAATACCATCGCTCACGTGCGACGGCGGTGGTTGCGGATGCCATGGACGGGCGCTTCGCTCCGTCCCTGGAAGCGAGGCGCATGGTGCAGAGTCCAGCGCACACATCGGCGACCGGCGGAATCGATAGAGCGTTCAGACAGAGCGAATCTGGAGATCGCCGTAAGACGGGGTCGCCGAGGATGGATGGCACCAGGAGCGCGACGTACGCGCTCCTGATCCTGAACCGGCAGCCGGACGCGACGTTCGCCGCCGTGCCGGTTCAACGCTTGGAGGCGTTCCCGGCGCGCTTGCCCGGCTCGCCGGACGGTGCCGCTCGTTCCGCATCAGCCACGGGCTCCGGCATCGCCGAGGAATGATGGTGCGCGATCAGCCATTTTTCGCCGTTCCATTCGTAGACGTAGGTGTAACGGGCGTGCACGGTTTTGCCGTCGGCGAACCGGAACGTGTAGGTCCCGACGTCCTGGGCGATGTTGCAGCCGATCTTCACGGTCCGGCTGTCGATCTTGCCGACCGGCTTGGCCTTGAGGAACTTGACGAAGTACTCGCGGATATCGGCCGGGGTCTTGCGCGGACGGTTTGAGACCGTCGCCAACAACACGCCGTCTGGAGCGTAGTTCGCCGCTACTTTATCGGGGTCGCCGGTACCGAGCGAAGCGTTCCAACGATCGAACAGCGCTGCCACTTGTTGCTCGTTGACCCGAGCGCAGGACATCGGCTGTTGCGCCTTCGAGACGGCCGGCATCGGCGCCGTCGATAACAGGCCAGCCAGGGCAACGGCGGGTATCGCAATCTTCATACGTCTGCATCTCCGTGGGGAAGGTGCCTGCGGCGGCCCATGCCGCCGCAGCGGTAGCTCGTGTTGTGGTGGTTACGTATTTCGATCGACGCTGGCGAATCGTCGGCGCAGCTCGCCTTGACTCGACGCGGGCGATGCGATCCGCTGCAGGCACCGTCGCCCGTCGACACGCCGACAGCGGCGCCGCTCCGACGGCGCGGACAGCAGCATCGCTCGATGCTGCGTCGCTCGGCCGTGCCTGCCGTCTACTTCGCGCTGGGCGTCTCTGCTGAGGCAGGAGCCGCGCCGGCTCGAAGTTCGGCGATGCGTTGTGCGAGGGCCTGGTTGCCTTGCTGCAAAGCCAGATTCTCCGCCGTGTAGCCGCCGGCATCCATCGCATCCAGGTCGGCGCCGCGCGCGGACAGGGCGTCGAGCATCGCCGAACGGCCGAACAGCGCAGCGAACATCGCCGCGGTTTGGCCGGCCTTGTTCTTGGCGTTCACATCGGCCCCCGGAGCGTCGATGATGCGCTTGGCGGTGGCTTCATCGCCCTTGAATATCGCCCCCATCAACGCCGTGTTGCCGCGTACGCCGTCGCCTGCGTTGGGGTCGGCGCCGGCCAGCAACAGTGCATCGACCAACGGCGCATGGCCGTAGTAAGCGGCCAGGATCAACGCCGTATTGCCGCGATCGTCGCGCTCGGACGCCGCCGCCCCCTGGGCCAGCGCCGCGCGCAACTCAGTCAGATTGCCGTCTCTGGCAGCGGCGAAGAGCCGGGCCTGGGCTTCCGTGCCCTGGGCCGCGATCGTCGCTGCATGTCCATTCGTTCCGTTGCCACCGGCGAACAGGGACACCGATGGAAGGGCGGCCAGAAACATGGCCAAGAAAGGAGTCAGCTTCATCTATGCCTCGCGATCCGCGGCGGACCGGCGCGACAGTGCGCGCGGTCGCCGCGTGACTTGCCTGTGGAAAGAGCCCGGAGCGGCGCACCGATGGGAGAGCGGCTTTTTTGCGCCACTCCGGGCATTGGAACGCGGCTCAACTCACTCGCGAATGCCGGCGGCCGTACGCTCGACCTTAGCGCGGTCGGCGTTCAGCGCGCGGGCGATGCGCTCGCCGTACTCGGGATCGGCCTTGTAGAAGTGCGCGAGCATGGTGTAGCGGACTTCGTCGCTGCGCACCTGGCCGAGATCGCCGGCCAGATTGGCGATGAGGTTATTGCGCTGCGCCGGCGGCAACGACCGGTAGAACTCGCCGGCCTGGCGGAAGTTCAGGGTCTTGGCGATCCGCGCCTGCTGGGTGCTTCCCTTCAGCGGCAGAGCGCTGGCCCGCTGTCCGGCCTGCTCCGGCTTCGGTTCGCTGCGGGACGGCTCGTAATTGACCGATCCCGTCCTCGCGCCGGCGTTCAGCGTGCCATCCTGGTTGTTGCTGACGACCGTGTTCTTCGGCGCGTTGATCGGCAGTTGCATCACGTTCGTGCCGACGCGGTACAGCTGAGTGTCGGAATAGGAGAACACACGCCCCTGCAGCAAACGGTCTTCGGAGGGCTCGATGCCCGGGACCAGGTTGGCCGGGGCGAAGGCGCTTTGCTCGGTCTCCTGGAACACGTTCTTCGGATTGCGATTCAGGGTCATGGTCCCGGCTTTGACTTCCGGCACGCCGGGCCACACCTTGGTCGCGTCGAGCGGGTCGAAATCGAAGTCGTCGAGCTGTTCGGGCTTGAGGATCTGCACGTACAGATCCCACTGCGGGTACTGACCGCGGTCGATCGCCGCGATCAGATCCCGCGAGGCGTGGTTGAAATCGTTGGCCTGCAGCTTGGAGGCTTCGGCCGCCGAGAGGTTCGCTTCGCCCTGGCGGCTGTCCCAGCGGAACTTGGCATAGACGTAGTTGCCGTCCTGATCGACCAGCTTGTAGGCGTGCACACCGTTGCCGTCCATCTGTCGGTAGTTCGCGGGAATACCGTAGTCGGAGTAGACCCGCGTCAGCATGTGGGTCGCCTCGGGCACGTGCGAGAAGAAATCGAAGAAGCGGTTCGGGTCCTGCAGATTGGAGTCCGGGGCCGGCTTCAGCGAGTGCACCATGTCCGGGAACTTCATCGCATCGCGGATGAAGAACACAGGCAGGTTATTGCCGACCAGGTCCCAATTGCCCTCTGCGGTGTAGAACTTGGTGGCGAAACCGCGCGGGTCGCGCAGGGTTTCCGGAGAATGGTTGCCGTGGATGACGGTCGAGAATCGCACGAACACCGGCGTGTCGGCACCGCTGGCGAAGACTTTCGCCCGGCTGTAGCGGCTCAGCTCGCCGGTCGCGACGAACTTGCCGTGCGCGCCCGACCCGCGGGCATGCACCACCCGCTCCGGCACGCGTTCGCGGTCGAAACGCTGCAGCTTCTGGATCAAATGCACGTCTTGCAGCAGCACCGGCCCGTCGGGACCGGCCGTCTGCGAATTCTGATTGTCGCCTACCGGCGCGCCGTTATCCTTGGTCAGCGCGCCGGCCGCGGGCGCAGCGTAAACCGGAATGGCCGCAGCGAGCAGCATCGCGGCCAACAGCGACTTCCGCATTCTTGCGCTTTGCATCTTGGGCATACCCTAATCGTTCGTGAGCATACCGCTCTCCCGTCGCCAGAGTCGCCTCGCGCCGCCTATTTGTACAATCAATTGTTCCTAACGGTGCAATCGGTCCTGCAGATCGACAAGCACAATCGTTCCGCCTAAGATAATTCTTAGTTGCGCACGGAATGAAATCGGACTATCTCGGACGCATGCTCCGCGTATTGCGCCGAGCTCGTGCCGGCGTAAAACATCTCGTGCGAGCTATCGGAAATCGAACCACCGGGACTTGTGTTCTGCGTTGCCAACGACGAGCCTATCGCGAAGTTTTCCGGACACCCCCCATGAATCTCGGCGACACCGTCGACGCGCTCGACAGAATGGATTTCACGCGCGACAGCCTCTTCGTCGGAGCCTGCACACAGGCTTGTTCGCCAAGGCGGCGCTGGCATCGGTCATGCCGATGATCGCCGAACTCGGAAGCCCGGCCATCGCCCTGGTTGCAGCGCCGCCTCCGCTCGGCGTCGCGGCGTCGGTGCTCTGGCGAGTAAACGCCCGCTAGGGCGACGCGCCGCACGACGCGCAGATATCGCTGGCATCGAGCGCGAAGGAAAAGCGGCGACTACGTCGCGTCCGGCGTTACACCGCACACGGCTCGATGTTCGTGGCCGCACGCATCGATACGACGCGATCGCATTCGAATGCCGATACGCGACCCGGCCGGCCGATCCACTGGACTTCGTTAGCGGTAGGTACTGCGCCGGCCGCGCCCTGGCCGCCGCCAGCGAATCCACTCTCAGCGCCACGACGAAACAAGGACACCAGCCATGCCGGGCCCGGACCGCAACGCCTCCGACGTATCCGCTGCCGGCCACCCGAGCCGGTCGCTGGTGGCTTCGGCCTTGTGGCCGATGGCGGTGCGCATCGGATTGGTGGTGATCGCCGCCAGCACCCTGACCCACTGGCACTTCACCCGGATACTTCGACAAGGCGCAGAAAGCACCCTGACGCACTACGTGCAGGAGCGTGCCCAGCGCGAAGGCCTCTGGTTCGACTTCATCGTCCGCCGGCAGATCCAGATGCGCGACGGCTACGCGACCCAGTACCGCGCCCTCGCCTCGAACCGCGAAGGCTTGGCCGCCGGTGCCGCCGAATTCGACAAGTGGTTCGTCGTACGAAGCGACGGTCGAGCCACGATCCGCCCCCTCTACTTCACCGGCACGACGGAGGGCAACGGCGCCGGGCAGCGCATCCACGGCATATCCGGCATCATCGATCGCGGTGTTCGCTTGACCGACGAGGTCAAGCTTCGGCATGCGCTGGCCGCCAACGCGATCTGGAGCAACGGCCCTTCGCTCGTCAGCGAATCCACCACTCCGAGCCATACGCCGTTCCTGGCGCTGTACTTCCTGACGCCGGAACAGGGCGACGTCCAGTACTTCCCGGAGATCATGTGGGACCCGTACGCCAAGAACGAGGGCTTCCGCTACGACGGCCACAGCCACTACGACCTGGGACTGCCCGCACATAATCCGGAACGGCGCACCCGTTGGACGTCCGCTTACGTCGAAGAGACCTCCGGCATCCGGCTCGTCACCTCCGTCACTCCGGTGGATGTCGACGGCCGCTACCTCGGCCATTTCGCCACCGACATCGAAATAGATACGCTGGACGCACGGATCAGACGCTCCGGCATTGCCGGCGCAACGGACTTTATCATCGGCCATGACGGTTCGCTGATCGCACACGGTGGACTGACGGCCGCGAAACGGCCGAAGCGCACGTCGCCCGATGTCGCCCCCATCGACGAGGCTTCACTGCAGAATCTTTATCGCCTGGCCCGTCTCGCCCCGACGGGGGGGGTGATGGACGATCAGGCCGGCGATCGACTGCTGGCGACAGCCCCCATCGGCGCCACCGGCTGGAAGCTGGTTACCGTCTACCCGAAGCCGCTGTTGGCCGCGCCCGCCCGGGAGATCGCGCTGATCGTGTTGCTCATCGGGATAGCGTCTCTCGGCATCGAACTGCTGGCGCTCCGCCGGGTCCTGAAAGATCGCGTGTCCGCTCCGATACGTTCGTTCATCGCGGCAACCTCCCATATCGCCGCGGGCGAACGATCCATCGACGCCGCTCGCGAGCTGCCTGTCGCCCGCCGCGACGAGATAGGCGCACTCGCCCGATCATTCGCACGCATGGTCGAACGATTGCGGGAAGCGGCCGATCAACTGGAACATCGCGTGGTCGAGCGCACAAGCGAACTGCGGCAGGCGAACCAGGCCCTGGACGAGGCCAGGCATGAGGCCGTGCTAGCCAACGAGTCCAAAAGCCGCTTCCTGGCCAATATGAGCCATGAGGTGCGGACGCCGTTGAACGGAGTGCTGGGCCTGACCGAACTGTTGCAGCAAAGCCCGCTTTCGGACGAGCAGCGGCGATGGCTCGCGATGCTGAAGGACTCCGGCGAGTCGTTGCTGCGCCTGCTCAACGACATGCTAGACGTGTCCAAGATCGAATCCGGCCATATGTCCCTGCTGTCGGCGCCGTTCAGCCTGCGCGGGCTGGTCGACTCATCCACGCAGTTGATGGCCGCCTACGCACAGCGCAAGGGACTGTCGCTGCACCGCGAGATCGAGCCCGGCATTGCGGACGATCTGCTCGGCGACGAGTTCCGGGTCCGGCAGATTCTGCTGAACCTGCTCAGCAATGCGATCAAGTTCACCGCGCAAGGCGAGGTGCGGCTGGTGGTGGCGTTGGACGCGCCTGAGCCGGAGCACGGCATCGCACTGCGGTTTTCCGTCTACGACACCGGCATCGGCCTGCCGCCCGAACGCATCGAGCGACTGTTCGAGGCCTTCGTCCAGGCCGACAGCGGCATCGGCCGGACCTACGGCGGCACCGGACTGGGCCTGACCATCTGCAGCCACCTGGCCGGCATGATGGACGGACGCATCTGGGCAGAGAACCGTCCGCAAGGCGGCAGCGTGTTCCACGTCAGCTGCCGGTTCGACCGCGCCACCCGGCCGGCGACGGATCGCACGATCGACAGCGAACCGCTGCGGCCGGCCGGCCGCGCACGGCGGATTCTGATCGTCGAAGACAACGGCGTGAATCGGGTGATCGCCAAGGGCATCCTCGCCGCCCGCGGGCACACCGTCGAAGAAGCGGCCGACGGTCGCGAAGGGCTCGACGCAATGCTGGCCCACGCCTTCGACGTCGTACTCATGGACATCCGCATGCCGGTGATGGACGGCCTGGAAGCGACCCGGCGCATCCGCAGCATCGAACGAGCCAACCAGGAACCCAGGCGCCGGATCGTGGCGCTGACCGCAAGCGCCATGAACGGCGACCGCGAAGCCTGCCTGGCCGCCGGCATCGACGACTTCATCTGCAAGCCGTTCACCAGCGAAGAGCTGCTCGCGGCCGTGGAGGAGACGGAGCTTGCGCGCCAGGCATGACGACATCGCAAAAATCCGCGCTACCAGACATCTCCGCGAGCCGCGCGAGATCGCCGGGCATGCTGCCTGCCCGGCGTGGCGCACCGCTAATCCGACATGACGCTGTAGTTCTCTTTCAGGTGCCCCAGAACCATCCGGCTCCCCCCGGCATCCTTCACCACAGGTCCCGACGGCCCGTCGCTGACGAGGCATCCATTCGGACAGCCGTACTCGATGTCGCCGACGACGACGGTATGCGCGGTTCCCGCAGGCAACGCAGCTGCGCCGGCGGCGATGACCGCTATCGCGATCGACGCCTGCACCAGGAAGGACCAGTTGCGTACGTAGCTCATTGCCGGACTCGTGCTCTGTGTTGACGATGCGCCCCTCGATCTGGCGGCGCGCTCGTCCTGCGGTGCGCGCCCGGGCTGTCCAGAAGCCTGGACGAATCGACCGCGGCGGTCCGCCGAAGTTCCCATCACCGCCCCGTGGCCGCCGGCACCGCGCCGACGTTGTGGCCGCGCCCGCATGGACGCCCGGCGAACCGGCATTCTGGGGCGATCGCTTGATCGTTCTGTCAGGCGTGTTGCGCCGCTAGGGCCCCGACCAGTTCCTGGCGCAGCAACGTCCCGATCGAAACCAGCCCCTTACCGATGTCCAAGGGCGCCGGGCGGCGGACTTTGCGACCGAGCGGCCGAAGAACGCCTGAAAACCGTGTTCTGACGTTTGGACTTCCGCCTCCGGGCACCGGCCCGCCGGCCAAGCACCGCCGTTGCATCGACTTGCGCAGCGGGCGTTGCATCGCCAAGGCGTAGGCCTCCCGACTAGGAGGCCTTGAGACGCCGCGCCAGGTCGCGGTCAACGACCTTCGCGATTGGCGGTGTTGGCCGCCTGCTTGAGTTCACGGCTTGCGGCATAGAGATACTGTTCGGCCTTGGCCGCATGACCGCCCAACTGATACTCATTGGCCTGCCTGGCTGCTCGTACGGAGCCATACGCCTGTGCGACCAGGTCCTGTGCGCGGGCCAGATTGGGATGGTGGCTGTACCAGATATCGCGCACCGGGTATTGCGCAGCGGCAGCGCATGCCGCCAGGGATAAGCTCGCGATCGCGATAACGGTTGCAGTTGGCTTCATTGGCATCTCCTTCTCGATAAGTGATGAGTTCGCTGCCGCATTCAGAGGCGCCGCGGCGACGTGTGGCGGGCATTGGCCAGTTGGCGCTTCAGCGCAAGTCCCGTTGCAGACAACGCTTCCGCTCCGCGCTTCGCTGACGTTCAAAACAGATGCGGACAGCCGCTATTCATCGATACAGGCACAGAAGTCGCAACCACTGCCCGCCAAGCGCCGATCGAACGAAGATGCGACGTTTTTTTCGCGCTTTTGAAAGAGGCGATAGCCTGCGCGAACTGGAAAAGTGCGCCACTCCGGCCTGAGGAATAACGCGCTGCAGGCTCTGGCAACGTTCGCCTTGCCGAACCGGCGAGTGGCACTTCCGCAGCGGCTGCCGGCGCCCGGATTGTGCGTTTGAGAGGCGTAGACATGCGCCAAATCGCGCCCGAACGCACAGACAGGTGAGAGTTCAAGCGGGCCGCGCGCTCTGACGCGGACATCCCTGCATCGGAGCACGTTGCTCAGACCTCGCCCAAGCGCATCATGGATAGAAATTCGAAATCGTGGGGGCATTCTCATTCATGGCCCTCACGGAGTCGACCAACCCAGGCTCCCCCATGCGCAAGCCTGTTGACGTATACAGACGCGGGTTGGAAAAGTAGGGAATGACCTCAACTCCGGCCCCCCTCTTTCCCATCAAGTCGCCTACATTGGATGCTCCCTTGGCATAGATTCTTGCAGGATATGTGTTGGCTGTTCCTTCATGCATCAAACCGGCCAGATGACCAACCTCATGCGGCATGACAAAGTCGTCGCACCATGCATGAAGGCTGATCACGGCAAGCATCGACTCTTTGCTGTCTTGGATCCATTCCGGATACATATAATCGCTCGCATAGGCCGGACTGGTGAAGGCGCGCCCACATCCATCGGATGTGCCCAGAGCGCCTTCATAGACCACCATGTCTGCCTGATAGGTGGCCCGGTAGAGGGCGAGGTCACTGGCGCCGTTCTTGAGTTGGCCGATGCCTTCCTCGTATGCAGCGGCCAACGTGGTGGCGGCAAGGTCGTATTGGATCGTCTCCGCGGCGACCAGATAGAAGTTTGCTGCGGAGTTCTCTAGCGCGGTATTGGTGAAGTCCAACAAGCGAGCCAGCCGGAGCTCTTCTTCGGACGCACCGCCGGCGGCATCGGCTGCCTGCGAGCTGTAAACCAGAAGAACCTTTACTGGGTATGCGCTCGTCCAACCGCCATCCCCGTCGCGAAAGTATCGACCGACGCTGCCCGTCGCAAGCGTCTCCAACGTAGCGTCGCCAGCGACCACCCCAACCGAATTGCTGGCATCATTCCGGATCACCACCACGTCGCCAGGCCGAGCGGTGGCAGGCAGGCGAACCGTACTGCTCCAGTTCGAATTGCCGACGGCAACTTTCGTCACAGGCGAGCTCATGGTGGGCAGGCTGCAGGAAGCCGATCCATCTGTGCAGCCGAATTGCAGAAGCGTCTTCTCAACCTTGCTTACCGGGCTGACCCAAGCAGCACCCGAACGAACGAACTGGAAGGTGTCGCCTTGGCTGATTGCAACGTCGCTGGCTCCATTACTGATAGTCGAAGACCAGCCCGCGCTTGACTGGATCGTGATGGACGCACCCTCCGCCGCAGCGCCGGGAAGAACAATGTCCTGAGCCCAGTTGCCGTTGCTCAGCAGAAACTTGATCCTTCTCAGATTCGATGGAAGCGCACATTCGCTTCCTTTGCAGTCGAGGGATTCTGGATCGGTTATATAGGTCCAGCCGCCTTCTTCGCGCACAAAGGCGAAGAGGTCGCCTTGGCCGACCGGCATTGCTTCTGCGCCATTGGTAATGCTCGATCCCCATACCGCGCTCGAGCCGATGGTGATCAGCGAGCCATCGGGCGCGGCATCCGGCAGGACGATTTCGGGCGCCCAGTTTCCATTGCTTAGCGAGAAATCGATGCCCGCCATACCCGCTGGAAGCATGCAGACACTGTTCGAGCATCCCAGAGAGACCGGCGTCGAATCGAGGGCATGAGCAGAGCTGGATACCTGCAGAAGTACGGCGGCAAGCGCCAGCCACTTCCTCCGTCCCCATGAATCGGCCGTGACGCGACGATGTACGCTTTGACGAACCATTGGCATCCTTACCTCTTAAGGAGTCCCATTCGAGCCCCGCTCGCTTCGGCCCTCCCCGATGGCAGCACCAAACGTCGCGTTCCGGGGTACGCCTTCACCTTGGCGGCAAGCTAGAGTTTTCTTCCCCTCATGGATACTGGCAAGTATCTTAGCTCGACCCCACAAACCGCTTCATGCACGTTTCGGCATGACAGCGACTTGTTTATCCAAAAAAAACGGCGCCCACACAGGGCGCCGGGTAGGAAGAAGTCGGAGAGCGTGCGAAACCTTGCCCGCCTGCCTTTTTTGCGTTCGGTCAGGGCAAGGTGTTCAACGTCGCCCGCACCGGCCTCGAGAAGATGAAGCCATCGCGCCGATCCCAATTGATCGACCAGGTCATGACGCCGCGGAAGGTGGGATAGGCCTGCTGGGGCCGGATGGCTCCGCAACTTTGCAGCCGCGTCAGACAGTTCAGGGCATTGGCGATCGTGGTCGACGACGCCTGTCCGCTGTTGGCCGAGGAGGGGCCCGAAGGCAATCCCAGCGCCACCTGGTCCGGCCGCAGGCCGTTGAAGACGACGCCGGTGCCGTTGTTGGTCCTGAACCCCTCGATCAGCATCAGGCTAGCGCCGACCAGCATGTCGACCGAGCCCTCGGGCAAGCCGCTCGTGCTGTACGGCGAATACAGCGCGCCGTTGTTGTAGTACTGCACGTGGATCATGTCCAGCTCCTGGCGCAGTCCGTCGATGATGGGCAGATAGGCGCCCCAGATTCCGCTGTACGCGGCAAAGCCGCCCTGGACATACGGGTGCTCGGGCGCCATCGACAGGTAGAACGACGGACCGATGCGCGTACTGAGTTGCTTGATGGCCGTGACCAGGTTCGCCTGCACGGCCGCGCCGTGGTAGACGCCCGCGCCGCTTTCCAGGTCGATGTCCACACCGTCGAAACCGTAGTAACGGATCAGGTCCTCCATGCTGTCGACGAAGTTGGCGACCTGCGTCGCATTGTTCAGGGTCACCGTGCCGTTCTGGCCGCCCAGCGACAGCACGACCTTCTTGCCGCGCGCACGTGCCGCGGCCACGTCGGCCCTGAACTGCGCTTCTGTGCCCGCGCCCGGATCGACCGTGAAGCTGACCGCGCCATTGCCCGCGTCGTCGCCGAAAGCGACCACGATGACGTCGAAGTCGTTGGAGACTTGGCTGATCGGGAGGGTGGGCCCGGAGGGATTGGTGAAATTGTGCCAGTACCCCACCAACGCATGCCGCGGCAGGGTGTTGTCGCCACCACCGGCACTGGTGGTCGCAGTGATCTGCGTACCTTGCGCGGAGGCGTTGCCGGCGTTGTCGCGAGCGCGCACACGGAAGGTGTAGGCCGTGGACGCGGCCAGACCGGTGCTGCTGAAGGTCGTACCGGCAGGCGAGCCGACCAGGGTGCCGTTGCGGTAGACGTCGTAGCCGGCGACCCCGCTGCCGCCCGCGTTGTCGGCGGAGGCGTTCCAGCTCAGGTTGATGCTGTTCGGGCTCACCGACGTCGCGGCCAGCCCGGTCGGCACGCTGGGTGCGATGGTATCGGGCGTCGCAGTATTGACGGTGATGTTGGCCGCTTCGGAAGTCGTGGCGGCGCCCGCGTTGTCGGTCGCTACCGCAGTGATCGCGTAGCTGCCTGCCGTCGCATTGGTCCATGTCGCGCTGTACGGGGACGTGGTATCGATGCCCAACGAAGTGGCGCCGCGAAAGAACTGCACTTGCGCGACGGTGCCGTTGGCGTCGGCTGCGTCCGCCGTAACGGTGATGTTGGCGCCCGCAGCGAAGGTCGCGCCGTTCGCCGGCGCAGTCAGCGCGACCGTGGGCGGCTGGTTGCCGCCAGCGCTGCAGACCCCCAAATCCTGATAATAGCCGCAGCTGGGGCAGTGCGTGGGCGGCGTATTCCAAATCGACGTCGTCGCCTGGTACAGCCGCCCCTGATAGACGAGCTTGCTGCCCGCGTTATAGATAGTCGACGCGTTCCATTCGGCGATTCCCGTGCAGCTGACGTTCTGCGCCTGCGCGGGCGACAGTCCGGACGCCAGCAAAAAGCCGGACAGCAAGAATCCTGTCAATCTGATGCTCATTCGGTGTGTTCTCCAGGTACCTGGTGGATAGGGAAGGAGGCGAGCGCGGAAGCGCCGGCCTTTTCGAGCCACGCGCGGCAAACCCGCTGCGGCGCGGCTGTTCCCCCCAGAGAACAATGACGGCAGTTGCGCGGTCAGTTGCTGATCCGCGCAGTGCGCTGCATGCATGTGCAGCGCTATCGGACGCCGCCGACTGTGGTGCGCGACGACCGGCCTGTCAAGTTATCCACGCCCGATAAATGCGGCGATCGTCACACCGCGAAGAGTGCGATCCTGCATTGGCGCGGGCATGCGCCTGCAACCGTCCCGCGCATCGGACAAACGGGAATGACGGCCGCTCGCCGATCCGGCGGAGATCCGGCGAAGGACCGCCGAATGATGCGGGCACCAGGACAACCGCCGACCGTGCACCGTCTGCAGCGTCGACCGATCCCCGCAAACCTTGATCAAGATCAATTCCATCAGCCCCGACACGCGGATGCTGTAGTCAGCGGCCAGCATCCAGTCGTTCGTGGAGCGAAACCATGGGCACGCAATCGGCATCGCCGGGTCCGGCGGAGCAGCGGCGAATGCCGCTGGTCGCCTTCGGACTGGCTCTGAGCCTGTTCTTGGCGATTTCCTTCGTCCTTTGCGTGCTGGGCTATCTCATCTTCCCTGACCTGCCGATAGCGCATTCGGTGCTTTCGACTTTGCTGCCGGGATTCGACCTGCTGACCTGGCCGGACTTCCTCCTCGGGCTGGCTGAAAGTTTCGCCTGGGGCGGGTACATCGCTATTTTGTTCGTACCGCGCTACAACTTTTTCGTTGTTCGCGGCCCATGAGGGGCGTGATCCATGAAGCCCGGCGTTCGTGAAAACGTCCCATGGGCGGGATTCGGGTCCATGCCACCGCCGCTGGCCAGACGCTGGCTCGCTTGCTCCGGAGTCTTTCTCCTCCCTCCGGTCGTCGCCGCGTTCTATCTGGCAACGGAACACCGCGGCTTCGGTGCCGCGGATCTGCGCTGGCGGCCGACGCTCCCGCTCGCCGCGCGTGCGTTGGCGAATTTGCGGGACCGGCATGCCCCGCGATCGTCGCAATGGCACGACGCAGGCGGCGACGATTCGTCTTCCAGCCGGTGAGGACGCAATGGGCGAGAAAGCGACGACGCGAAGGCGTGTGCTGCCTATCGGGCGGATGTGTTCTTCAGGCTGCGCGACCACCATCGAGAGATCCGTGGGAAAGCTGCCAGGGGTGCTGCACGCGTCGGCGAACTTCGCGGCCGGAACCCTCAATATCGCATATCGACCCGAGCAGGCCTCGCTCGCCGGCATCGTAGCGGCGATCCGCAGCCTTGGACTTGACTGCGGGGAGAGCCCGGACCGCGCCGAAGCGCCGTGCGAGGCCAAGGCGCGAACGGCGCCGGAGGAAGACTTGGCCGGTGCGTCCGCACGGATGGCGCATGTTCATCCAGAAAATGCGGACGGCCAGTCGCCGCCGCATAACGCCGGCGCGTCGCATGCGACGATGCACCATCGCGGCGATCTACACGCGGCCGCCCGCGACATGTGGCGTCGCTTCCTGGTCGCCTTGGCTTTCAGCATCCCGGTGTTCGTTTGGTCCCCCATGGGGCTCATGGCGCCGCCGGCGCCGCCGTTGGCGGTCGACCGAGAGGTATGGCTGTTCTTGCTAGCGTCCGGCGCCATCTTCTACCCGGGCTGGCCCTTCTTCCGGTCCGCGGTCCGGTCCCTTCGTCATGGCGTGCTGGACATGTCCGTGCTGGTGCTCCTGAGCGTCGGTACCGGCTACGGTTTCAGCCTAGGTTCGACGTTCTTCTTCGATGGACCGAACTTCTACGAGGCCTCGTCGGTCCTGCTGACGTTCGTCCTGCTCGGTCACTGGCTGGAGATGCGGGCCCGCGCCGGCGCCTCCGACGCCTTGCGCTCCTTGCTTCGCCTGTCGCCGCCTCGTGCGATAGTGCGGCGCGGTTCCGACGATATCGAAGTCAAGACCGAACAAGTCGCGGTCGGCGACATCGTAGTGGTGCGGCCGGGAGCCAAGGTTCCGGTCGACGGGGAAGTCGTCGAAGGCGGTTCTCAGGTCGACGAGTCCATGCTGACCGGCGAATCCATGCCGGTCAGCAAGAACGTCGGCAGCTGGGTGGTCGGCGGCTCGATCAACAAGAGCGGCGCATTCGCGTACCGGGCAACGCGGGTCGGGTCGGAGACTGCGTTGTCGCAGATCGTAAAGCTGGTGCAGGAAGCGCAGAACTCAAAGGCACCGGCCCAGTTGCTAGCCGATCGCGCCTCGCAGTGGCTGGTCCTTGCCGCCATCTTGATCGGAGCCGGCGCGTTCTTCGTCTGGTTCTGGTGGCTGGATGCGGGCCTTTTGTTCGCGTTGACGATGACGATCACCGTGTTCGTCATCGCATGCCCCGATGCGCTGGGCTTGGCGACGCCGATGGCCGTGATGATCGGCACCAGCTTAGGCGCCAGGGCGGGAATCCTGTTCAAACACGCCGAGGCCATCGAACAGTGCGCAAGGATCGATGTCATGGTCTTCGACAAAACCGGCACGCTTACGGTAGGCCGTCCGGAGGTAGTAGAAGTCGCAGTGGCCCCGGGCCATACCGAGGCGGAACTCGTCGCCTTGGCCGCGAGCGTCGAGGCACACTCCGAGCATCCGCTTGCCCAGGCGATTCTCGCTCGATCGGGCCCCGTTGCGCGCCGCGCGGAGGCCTTCGCCAACAGCGACGGACAGGGTGCCGCCGGAGTATTGGACGGACGCCGGCTGTTGGTGGGAAACAGCCAGCTCATGCGTCAAGGCGGAGTGGACTTGAGGCCGATGACAAGCGCGGCGGCGCGGCTGCAGGGAGGTGGTCGGACCGTCGTGTACGTGAGCCGAGAGGACGATCTTATCGGCCTGTTCGCCATCGCGGATGCGGTCCGCCCGAGTTCGCGGTCGGCTATCGACGCCTTGCACGCACGCTCGGTCAAGGTCGCGATGATCACGGGAGACAACCAAGCGACTGCGGCGCGCGTAGCCGGCGAGTTGGGAATCGACATCGTGCTGGCCGATGTTCTGCCCGGGCAAAAGGCGGACGAAATCGGAAAGCTGCAGGCGCAAGGTTACTCGGTCGGCATGGTCGGGGACGGAATCAACGACGCGCCCGCGCTGACCAAGGCCGATGTCGGCTTCGCCATCGGCGCCGGTACCGATGTCGCGATAGACAGCGCGGACATCGTCCTGATGCGCAGCGACCCCGGCGATGTGGTGAGCGCGATGAAGATCGCCTCCGGAACGTTGCGCAAGATGCATCAGAACCTGTGGTGGGCCGTCGGGTACAACGCAGTTGCATTTCCCCTGGCCGCAGGCGTGCTTTATCCATTCGTTCTGTCGCCCGAGATCGCCGCCCTGTCGATGTCGGGAAGCTCCGCCATCGTCGCGCTGAATGCGCTGCTGCTGCGACGGATGCGAGTTAGTGGCGCATGAGGAGAGGGGGGCCGCAAGCGCCCCCTTGAAGGCGCGAAACGCTGTTCTTGACGTCCTCCTGCTTCGCGCGGAGCGGGATCGGAGTCGCTTCTATTCGGCCAAGCCGTTCGATAGCAGGAGTGAACGAGGCCTGCACACAGAGCACAGGCGCCTCCCCGGCCCAGCCGCGACCATCGCGCATCGCCCGGAAGCGAGAACGCTTCCGGGCCCGCGCGCTCCCTAATAGGCCAGATATTCCAGCCGCTTCTTGCGTAGCTCCGAAGGAGCTTCGTTCCTGACGTCGGCACTGAAGCCTTGTCCGGTCATGGTGTCTTTGTTGATCAGGAAGCTGAAGATACTCGGGCCCAGGCCGGTGTCTTTGTCCCTGGGATATTGCGCGTTGCCGTGGCAACCCATGCATCCGCCCATCACCAGTTGGTCGGATTTCGGCGGCAGCCCCTTCACGTTTCGGATGCTCGCCAGCCCGCGCTTGGCTTCCAGGGTGAAATCCTGCTTGCTGGGGTGGGGGTCCTTGACACCGCCCTTGAACAACTGGATGCCGGGTTGGCTGCTCTCGATCACGATATTCGCCAGGTAATAATCCTGGGTCAACGGATCGGGCTTGCTCGGCGTGATGGAGCTGTCTTCGTTGGTCGGCAATACCTGCAGCCCGACGAGGCGATAGTATCGCCACACCGAATCCTTGAACGCGGGCGTTTGGGCCATGGCCTGCTGGACTTCGGCGTTGACCGTGCTGACATCGAGGGTCGCTACCGGCGGGTTCTGGACTCTGATCGGACCGGAAAATCCGCGAGGCAGGTCGAACGAGCCGGGGACGACATCGTACCCGTGGGCGGCGTCTATCGCGCCGGCCAAGGGCAGCGTGACCGCGGTCCGGCTGGTTCCGGAATTGAGGATGGCCGTCGGCCGCGTCCCCGACGCTACCGATGCATCGTATTGCAGCTGGTCGTAGAGGTTGATGACATACAAGCCGGTGTCTTGCTTTCCCGGGGTGGTCAGACTGTCCACCTGCTCGAAGGTGGTGTAGACGAAGGTCGGGTAGTTCTCCATCTTGCGCAGGATGTGCACGCCGACCAGACCGAAGGTGGCCACCCGAGCTTGGGTCTTGCCGTTCTCTTTGTAGTAGTACAGCGCCTCGGCCGTGTGATAGCGGCCCGATGCGATCAGCTCGGGAGTCATTTCCCGCCAGGCCGACTTGACCTCCACGGATTCTCCCTGGTTCGTTCCGTTGGGCGGCAACTCCAGCGAGGTCGGCGGTTTGTCGGCGTTGTAGATGGACTTTACGTAATCGTATTCGACCGGACTCACCTTGGCCTGGAACAAGATGATGTGGTCGTCCTGGGGGTTGGCCGACGGCGTGTTGCCGTTTTTCGGGAAGAAGATCTGGTTCTGGCCGATCTGGGTATTCTCGTCGAGATTGTTGAATCGGGCGTCGGTCGACGCGACCTTGGCGCCTTCTTGGAAGACGTACTCGGGATCCAGGCTGGCCAGGTTCCCTTTGGGCGCCGAGCCCGCGGGGAACAGCTCGGACCGGTGAGCGAAGGTTTCCCAGAGCAACTGATTGCTGCTGAAGTTGGAATCGGCGGTTTTTCCGCTCTGATGGAAATCGACGGCGCCGGATGCGGCGAAGTTGCGGGTCGTATCGATCACCCCTCGCACGACCGGAGACTTGCCAGCGGCATTGACGCCATTCTGCTGCGCGGGGGAATTAAAGTGGATGAACTGACGCCAGGCGAAGCGGGCGTACTCCGCGTGGGTGATGTTGGGCTTGTAGGGGTCGTAGTTGTACGCCGGCGGGGCGGCGGGCAGGGGTGCCGGGGTTGCGGTCAGGTCGGCCGGCGTGATTGGTGCGCCGCCCGGAAACGATGTTGTTTGATCATTGGAGGTCGATGAAACGGCGACGTTGGGTTCGGTTTTC
This sequence comes from Lysobacter firmicutimachus, assembly GCF_037027445.1. Lineage (NCBI taxonomy): Bacteria > Pseudomonadati > Pseudomonadota > Gammaproteobacteria > Lysobacterales > Lysobacteraceae > Lysobacter > Lysobacter firmicutimachus. Next base: position 456,667 of record NZ_JBANDL010000002.1, on the reverse strand, counting down.
GTACACGATGCGGACATCGCCAGCGCGCTGGCGAGTGCACCGAACATGATGATTCTGGTCTTCATTGCCGCACTCCGTCGTTGTTGCGCTCCGTGGTGAATCCATGCGATCCATCGCGGCAGCCATGGAAATTCTCGGGTAATCGTGCCGCCCCCACCTCAGTCGGGCAGGGGCGAAGGCGGGGTCAGCCCACGTACTGGTACCACTGGATCACGAAGTTGGTATCGTTGTAATCGTTATCGGTACCGTCTTCCGTCACGTACAAGTTGCCCCCACCGAGCACTTTGTTGATGAAGAACACGACTGGATTGCCCGCCGAAACCTTCGGAACATACGGCCCGCTGCTGCCGAACTGGACCTGCATCCCGTCCGCCATGGTGAACCTGCCGGCTCCGTTCTGGAGGAAGCCGACATTGACGCCGCTACCCGAGATCGGGAAGGTCTCCTGAGTGCCGTCGAGGCAATAGAAACTGATGGGATTGCCGCTGGCGTCGATGACCTGGACGTACTGGGTGTATTCGGCCTGATGCATCGCCGTGAACGTCACAAGCTTGCCGCCGGGGATGTAGTCCAAGGATTGAGGGGCCGACCATTGGATGCCCACGATGGAATCTCCTTATATTGATTGGCTTCCGGGATTGGGTGAGGCGCCGCTGCTGCCTTCATCGGCTGTCTTGCCGCGGGCTCCGAGGAACCGGTGCGGCATGGCACGTGCTTGCCGGAAAGGACGCCCGAATGGGCGCTACCGTTCTGGCGACCGTCTTAGGTTCGAGCATTTGGGTCCTAGCGCATCGCCAGCTACTACGCTGTCAAGCGCAAGCGGCGGCCAATGTTTTTGATCGATGCTTGATTAGGCTCACAAAATTCGGCTTCTATTTCGCGCCATTGCGACTTCGCTCGCAAAAGCATCCGTAGCCGACGAGTGATAAGAGCTCCACGCGTACAGCCACCGGATCGACGCCGATGCATCGGAGAAAAGGTCGGTTTGCCTTGAAAGCAGCCAACCGCGAGACCATTCCCGCTAACGAGCTCTACGGCGCGAAGCGCGGCGCAGAGAACGGCATCGAATCGGCGAAGCAGAACTCGGCGCTCGATGAACGCTACGGGCGCAAGGACTCAATCAACGGCAGCCGAGGCTCAACCCTGAATGCTCGACGGCCAAATGGTCGCAACCCGCAAGCTCTGTTCGAGCGAGGCTTCGCGGTAGTAGCGGCCTTTCGGAAGGTGAACGAAAAATGAACGCGCGAGTTCGGGCTGCGGCAGGGTCTTGAAACTGGCGAGGCGTCCCCTATTGAGCCGTCGGACGGGGTTGGCCGTCCTTATTGACCAGTGGAGACCTTGCCATGAACGCTATGGTTCGCAATCCCCAATGGCCGATGCAGACTGCGGCGAAGAGCAACGATCCGATGCGGCAACTTCTGGATCAGTTCTTCAACGACGCATTTCTGCGTAGCACCACGAGCGACGAATCGTCGGTCGTTACGAGCCAATGGGTACCGCTCGTCGACATCCTGGAGGAAAACGACAAATTCGTGATCCTCGCCGACCTTCCCGGCGTCGATCCCAAGGAGATCGACGTCCAAATGGAGAAGGGCATTCTGACCATTCGCGGCGAGCGACGACTGGATCGTCAAGTGGAGTCGCAGTCTGTCGCCCGCAGCGAGCGTCGCACCGGCTCGTTCCATCGCCGATTCGCGCTGCCCGACAGTGCCGATCCCGATGGGATCTCGGCGTCCGGCCGCAACGGTGTTCTGGAGATCGTGATTCCCAAGCGACCGGAAACGACGCCGCGCCGCATCCCAGTGGGCTTGGTGCATAACGCCTGACCTTTTCAGCGGCCCGCGCTCGCGGGCCGCTTTTTTCACCAGCGGGGTCGCTATGGACCGCATCACCGAAGAGACCGTTTCCTCACTGCAGGCGCAAATCGCCGTTCAGCACTTAGTGCTTCTGAGTCTAGTGAAGACTCATCCATACCCCAATCAGCTATTGGAGAAATGGCGAGCGGTGCTGGCCGACTCCACCGAGTGCAAGTCGGCCCTACCGAGTACCAGCCGCGAGAGCGACTTAGTGCGTGAGCGATGCGACCGCTTCGCGGAAGAATGGACGGTCCAACTGGTAGACGTGGCGGTAGATCATTTATCTCAGAAGCCGACCTGATCGAGCGATCGATCCGCCAGCGTTCCGTCGCACGACGAGTACTGCCTGGAGCGGCATATCGCGCTGCCCGTAGCCGATCCCAGGCAACGAGGCTCCGGTCTTGCGCGACTGCCGAACCGATCCCGCCGGTCTTGATGTCGGCCAGGGTTCCGGTCTTGCGGAGCCGTTCGATCGCGTCGAGCACGTTCTGGCCGCCGGCCTGCTCAGCGGGGAGTCTTGCCATAGGCCCCGCTGCTGGAGCAGCCGGCCGAGCAGGAGAATACCCGTCATTACGATAGCCGCGATCCGCGGGCGCTTGCCTTGAGACGCTGAGCCAAGGCGAAGCACGTTGCATGTGCTTCCGAGCTCATCGGGATACGCCGCCCCGTTGAGCTTTTCACCCTTCGTCGAACGCCGACCTGCTGATTCCCCAAGGCAGCTCGCCCGCACTCGATGTGCAGTGCCTCAGCGTTGCGAACAAACAGTACGTATGGCGCGCACGCCTACCGACGGAGGTCGCAGGTCGTATCTGGTCACATATCGGCGACCGCATGAATGCATTCAGTGTACTTACTTGATGCCGGGCGGTTCGGCCGCGGCGATCACTGCCTGGCGACCCAAACGCACGGTGACGCAACGCCTACGGACGGCCGTCGACGGGCAGATGCCGGGAATATTCTGCCCCTCATCTCATTGATCGAAAAAGTAAATTCTGCCAGAGCGCTGCATGGCGCGCGGCGGCTGTTCGAGCTCGGGACGTGCCCGACTTATTCCCGCCTTTTCCCCTTTTCGACCTGGAAGCCACGCAGGCCGTTTGTCTAGTTTGGACTTGGCGCAAGGATGCGTCGAACGAAGTCCGGTCGAGACCGCCGGCTTCATCTGAACGGACGTTTCCCCGCCGCTTCCAACCAAGAGGATCTGCCATGCATTACCGCACCGCTTTGCTCGCGATCGGCCTTTCCCTGGCTTCTCTTCCCGCCTTCAGCCAAAGCTTCGTCTCATCGGAACGATACAGCGACAACCCGATGAACGGAGTCGGCGTAGCCCACAACGCCTACACCGGCTGCATGGCCGCGAACTACACCGGCGGCGGCGTCTCAGCGCATGTCGAGAACTTGGTCAAACGCTGCGGCACGCCGACCGAGGGCGACGACGCCGGGTTCATCCGAAAGCACATTGAACTGGCTAATGCGACCCGCGGCGACACCCGCTTGTCGATGGCGGAGAATCTGCGCGCGTACCGCTCCAGTTTCACCGTCGAGCAGTTCGCCTATTTCGAAGACGTGGACCGCATCCTGGCCGAAGCGGCCAGCCCGGAAGAAGCCGATCGCGGCCTGAAGGCACTGGAGGATCAGGCCATCAAGTACCTGGGCCGCAGCGATGACGACCTGGCGGTACTCGGCGCGATCAGCACCGCTCGGCATTCGACCGAGTTGTGGACCCAGCAGAATCCCATCGCTGCTTCGGCGCAGGGCAAGATTCCGGGATGGCTGCAGGTGGCGATCGCCGATGCCACCGGCTTCGTAAGCGGGGTGAAGGCCTGCGGCAAGCTTTGCGGCTGGGTCAACGCGGCCATCCAATCGATTTCGACCGCCTTCGAAGTCTGGGGCGACAACGATTGATCGCTGGTGCGGGGGCCCGGCAACGGGCCTCCCGCTCGGCCAGCCTTCCCAAACGGCGCCCCGTGCGTCAAGCAGAGGCAACGAGGGCCGCTCCACCGCTAACGAGCCAGAGGACTCCTCATGAAACTTCTTGCCACCTCCCTGGGCATCGCCTTGTCCTTGGCGTCCTTGCCCGGCGCATGTCAAAGTTTTCCGTCGTCAGAAAATTACAGCTACAACCCTATGCATGGCGTAGGCGTGGCGCATAACGCTTATGCGGGCTGCTTGATAGTCAACTACGCCGGTGGCGGCGAACTCGTTCTCGCCGATTCGCTGGTGCGGAAATGCGGCGCGCGCAAGGACGAAGATGCCGATGAATTTGTTCGCGAGTATGCGCAGATCGCCGGCAGTCTTCGCCCAGATCCGCGCCTGACGCTGGCCGACAACCTGCGTTCGCTGCACAGCCGCTTCGATCCCGCGCAGTTCGCCTATTTTAAAGATATCGACCGGGTCTTCGCCGGCGCAGCCGACCCCGAGGCCGCGAGTCGGGAGCTGAAGGCGCTGGAAGCGAAGGCGATAGGACAGCTCGGACGCAGCGACGGCGATCTGGAAGTTCTGGCCGCGATCGCAACCGCCCGATACTCACTGGAACTGTGGTCGCGACAGCGGCCGCTCGTCACCACGGCAGGGCGAAGCTTTCCTTGGGAAGTCGTCGCAGCGGACGTCGCCGGTCTGCTGCTCGGCAACGCCGCTTGCGGGCGGGAGTGCGGCGTCTTGGTGTCGACGGTGTTTTCGGCAGTCGCTGCCCTCCAGGACCTGCAGCAACTGGACAAGTCCGTGCGGTAAGGCGGCGTGGTCGCAAGATTCGCGTTGCTGGCCGCACGTCGGTCCAGCGCTTGGCACCTGCACTTCACGTAATTGCACGTCATGTCCGGGGCCGCGCCCGCGGCCGGACTTGTCGGTGCCCATGAACGCGCGCAGCGTCGCCCGCATCCACGTGTATCGGGAGCCCGCGTCGAAGAACGCGCTGCCCCAGGGCCACGTTGATCGAACTCGCCCGTCCCGGCGCCGCGCGCGGCTACAACCCTGCACGAGGCCGTGCTGACTGCCAAGCTCGGCAGTGTCTGCCGCTTCGCCCATCTCGACATCGCCCTCGCGTTGCTGCGAACCCTGCGCGCGGCCGCGGTCGAGGTACGCCTGGCCGAGGCCGCGACGGCGCCAACGGCTGCGACGCGCACCCGGTCGCCGCGCGATCCCCACACGTGAGCCGCCCGTATGCGCCTGCCGATTCGCTGAAGCGTCCTCGTTCTTTCGAGTCACTTGAAACTAGAGGTAGATGGCAAGTTTTCCATCGCGTAGTGATGTGGTGAAAGGCCGCCCATCGATCGGCGCGGTCGATGGTGGGTGTAACGGTGGCGCCAGTCCTCGGCCATGCGCCGGGCTTCATCCAGCGCGATGAAAGCGAACCGGTCCAGCGATTCGGCGCGGAACGTGCGGTTGAATCGCTCGATGTAGGCGTTCTGGGGCGGCTTTCCGGGCTGGATCTGGACCAGATCGACGCTGTGGCGCTTGGCCCATTGCTTCAATGTGGCGCTGATGAGCTCCAGGCCATTGTCCAAACGCAATCGTTTGGGGCGCCACGCACCTCGTTAGTGAATCGACTCTTGCGCACGTCCGTCCTCGTGGGTTGGCGGACTTTACAGCTTTACGTGGTATGGCTCAGTGGGGGGGGGCGGATCAACTAGTACAAATGCGGAGGTAGAACTAGGAATATTCTTAGATAATTTAGCCATGCGTGCACATTCATGGTGCGTTGTGGCTTCCGACAGAAATATTCGCGAACCCTCGCGCATGCAAGGGTCGGTCGACGAGCTTCACAGCCCGCTTGCAAGGCCGAAGGTTAAGGGGCTAGTGGTAAATCGCAGCGCGCGGGTCGCCCGTTGCGAGCCAAGGAAATCAAACAACGGAAACCAATGGAACGATGCCATGACTTCAAAAGCTAGTGCTTCCCTACGCCCCCTGATCGCATTCGGTGTCTTGGCTCTCGGCTCCTACGCCCAGGCCGGTCAGCCCTTGTTTGTGGGAGAAATCAAACCGTCGGCGACGAGCTTGCGCGTGACGGGTGCGGCCGGATCTCCGGGCGCTTCGCAATTGCGGATAATGAAACTCAACGCCGCGACGGTATCGGAGAATAGCTCTGAAATCGAGGTCGATCTCGGCGGAGATCGAGTGACCTTGGTGTTGGAAAGCGCAAGGCATACGGACAGCGGCAGCCTACTTTGGGTCGGCCATGTACGCGAAACCTCAAAGTCGCGCCGTATGACCGGACGCGAGGTGGTTCACGACGCGCTGAATTCCGTGATTTTGGTGCGTCGCGGCGACAACGTCACCGGCAGCGTGCGTATCAACGGCGCGCTGTTCAGCATCCGCCCGTTGTCGAATGGCGAACACGCCGTGGAGCGTGTCGAGGAGTCGGCTTCAGGGCACGACGAAGTGTTGAGCTCGCCGGGAGGTGCGCCAAAGCCAGCGCAATCGTACCCGCAACGCCTGGCGACTGGTGCGGTCGGTCCTGCCGCGTTGAACGCGGGCGAGCAGGTAACCATCCGCGTGATGGCAGCTGTTACCAAAGATGCGATCGCTAGCTATGGCGCGGACATTCGTTCCTTGGTGGAGCGCGGCATCGCGGAAGCTAATCTTGGCTACAGCAATTCTCGGACCGGGATTACGCTCGAGCTGACGAGCAACATCCTGGAAATGGATTATCCGTCGGGTTCCGATCAATTTGTCAATTTAGAACGAGCGATCAATCCAGCTGACGGCTATATGGACCAGATCCATACGGCGCGAAACGCAGAGTCCGCCGATGTTGTTTTGCTGATAACTCGCCCACAAGGGTTTATTTCCGGCATAGCCCATTTGAATGCCGATGAGTCGAAGGCGATTGCTCTGGTGTCCGTACATAGCATGATCAACAACTATACGGTCGGCCACGAAATATCCCATTTGCTAGGGGCTGGCCACGATAGCTATACCAACCCCGGCGGCAACAGCTACTTCCGCTACGGCCAAGGTCATTGCGCGGCGGACGGATCGCTCGGCACCATCATGACCTATGCTTGGAGTTGTCCCGGTTGGTCGGTCAGCTCGGCGCGAGTGAATTACTATTCCAGCCCGGAACTTACCTATAACGGTCGTAGCCTCGGCACCGCTGATTTGAACGATAATCGGCGCGTTCTGATCGAGAACAAGCATCGTGTAGCTGCTTTTCGCGGAGCGGCGCCGGTGAACCTAGCCCCGGTTGCAGACTTCTCTTTTACGGCCAAGGACCTGGCAGTGACTTTCGCGGACCGATCGGTTGATAGCGATGGCAGCATCGTGTCCCGGAGTTGGAGCTTCGGCGATGGCACTTCGTCGACCGACGCTGCGCCAAGCCGAACCTACGCCAAAGCCGGTACTTATACCGTTACCCTGACGGTAACCGACAATCGTGGAGTCAGTCGTTCGACTAGCAAATCGGTGACGGTTTCGGCACCGGCATCCAGCGGCGCATCCTTGAGCAATCGCGTGCCCGTCACTGGTATTTCGGGTTCTATGGGGAGCTATCAGCATTGGACCCTGCTCGTGCCGCCGGGTGCGTCGCGGCTGAAATTTTCGATCAGCGGATACAGCGGCGATGCCGACTTGTACGTCAAATACGGCTCCGCACCGACCACGACCAGCTACGACTGCCGCGCGAACCTGGGGGCGGGCGCAGAGACCTGCAACATACCTACCTCGCAAGCAGGCACTTATCATGTGATGGTGAACGGTTGGTCCGCGTTCTCCGGAATGAGCTTGGTCGGCAGCTATGAGGAAGGCGGTGCGGCAGTTCTAGTCAACGGCGTTGCACAGACCGGCTTGTCTGGGGCTACGGGAAGCTATCGGTTCTGGACCATGCAGGTGCCGTCGGGGGCGTCCAATGTGCAGTTCGCCACCAGTGGCTACACCGGCGATGCTGACCTCTACGTCAAGTACGGTTCCGCACCGACGCCGACAAACTACGACTGCCGCGCGTACTTGGGAGCCGGTGCGGAAACCTGCCGGCTGTCCGATTCGAAAGCCGGTACCTATCATATTCTGGTGAACGGCTATACGGCCTATTCCGGTATGCGTCTGGTTGGCAGCTACGCGACCAGCGACAGTCCGAGCGGATCGTTCGGAACGCTGAGTAACGGTGTTTCCGTGAACAATGTCGCTGGCGCACAGGGAAGCTATCAATACTGGGCTATGACGGTTCCGTTCGGAGCAACGGATCTGGTCTTCACGATAAGCGGGTACCGCGGCGACGCGGATCTATACGTCAAGCGTGGCTCATCTCCGACCGCAACGAACTACGAATGTCGTGCCAACCTCGGTAGCGGCCTGGAAACCTGTCGGATCTCCAATGTCCAGGCTGGCACATACTACGTAATGGTGAACGGCTGGTCCGATTTCTCGGGGATGAGTGTGGCAGGAAGCTACCGATAGTGGCGGCGTCTTACTAAGACGAACTTTAGGCGCGTGATCCAAGGCGCCGTGCGGGTCGCACGGCGCCTTTTCATCGTCTGGTCTTGTGGTCGAATCCGCCCTGCGGCGCGTCAATTCAGAAGTTAACCGTATGATGCACATCCGCTTGGTGGTCGGTGGACTTTCCGAAGACCATCGCACTTTGTCCGGCTTGGTTGTCGAAGCCAGAGTGCTGCGCGATGCCGGCGCGCTGACGATGCACGAGGAAGCCGTCTTGCAGGGCACTACGATTGACTTAATACGAATCTGCGTTGTCCGCCATATGGCGCTTCGGACTGGCCCAACGCAGTGGCTGTGTCACTTCCGCGTAAACTCACTCCATCAATAGCCAGAGGTCTCCAGGCAAACTAGCCCGAAGGAGACCAAGATGCGCAAGAGCAAGTTCACGGAAAGCCAGATCGTCGCGACACTCAAGCAGGTCGAAGGCGGCCGCCAAGTCAAGGACGTCTGTCGGGAGTTAGGCATTTCCGAGGCGACGTACTACGTGTGGAAATCCAAGTACGGCGGCATGGAGGCGGCGGATGTGCAGCGGCTGCGGGATTTGGAAGCCGAACAAGCTCAAACGGATGTACGCCGAACTGGCGATGGAAAACCATGCCTTGAAGGATGTCATCGCAAAAAAGCTCTGATCCCGGCGCACCAGCGCCCGCTGGCCGCGTGGTTGATGGAACACTACGACTGGAGCGAGCGCCGGGCTTGTACGGCGATCGGCCTGTCGCGATCGACGGTGCGCTATCGAAAGCGGCCGGATCGCGACGAGGAAGTCATTGCGCTGTTGGCGGAGCTGGCAGAACGGTTTCCCGAGCGCGGATTCGACAAGCTGTTTCAGTTGATACGGCGCCGGGGGCAGCCTTGGAACCACAAGCGAGTGTGGCGGGTGTATTGCTTGATGCAGCTCAATCACCGACGTCGCGGCAAGAAACGACTACCTAGCCGGCATCCTTTGCCACTGGTAGCCGGCGAGTAGATCAACGGGAGTTGGTCGATCGACTTCATGTCCGACGCGCTGTGGGATGGCCGACGCTTTCGCACCTTCAATGTCATCGACAACTTCAGTCGCGAAGCATTGGCGATCGAAGTCGATCTGAATCTACCGGCTACCCGAGCCGTCCGCACCTTGGAGCGCGCTGCCGCTTGGCGCGGTTACCCCCGCAAGCTGCGGTTGGACAACGGCCCGGAGTTCATCGCCTTGGCGCTGGCCGAGCGGGCTGAGCGCAAAGGGATCGCCCTGGATTTCATCGAGCCGGTCCGGCCGATGCAGAACGGCTTTATCGAACGCTTCAACGGCAGCTACCGACGCGGCGTGTTGGACATGCACGTATTTCGAACCCTGAACGAGGTTCGCGAACACACCGAACAGCGGCTGTGCGACTACAACGGCGAGATACCCCATGACAGCCTGGGCGGTCTAACACCCGCCGAGTTCCGAGTTCGGAACGACCCGGCGACCTCTAGTGTTGGTTGGCACTGATTTGCGGGGAGGTGACAGCGGCGCCCTCGTGCGCCCAAGGAATTTGACAGATGTCGAAGAACAGTCCGTTCCGCAATCCTGCGTTCTTGGTTAGCACGCTGAGGGCGGCGATCAATCTCCTGCTCAATCAGCACTGTCGCCTGGACGATGAGTGTCTCAACAGCAAATGGGGCTAAGACAATTGCCCATTCCAAGGCCAGCGGAGAGGTAATACGTTGAAATGAATGTGCGGTCCTGCCTTTTGTCGTTTGGTCCTTTTGTTCTTCGGCGAAAGCGTCGTCAGCACATTTTGGTTGTTATCCGCATACAGAACTAAGTCGAAGGATGATGAATGAAACGCAACGTGTCGATCGCGATATCTCTGTGTCTTCTTGCCAGCGCCAGCAGTATGGCCGCCGAACTAGAAACCTATACCTGGGCGTTGGACAGGAACAGCAACTCAGAGGGTTTCGACTATCTCTTGGGTAACAACCCCATTGTCTCGTCGAATCGGCCCGCGCCATCTAGTGTTCCGCTGAACACCGACATGGCCTCAAGGTGGATGGTTGACGGTCGTGTCGACCCCGGAGCCGAATTCACGGCGATATATCGAACCCGTTCTCATGCCGTCAAAGCCTATCCGGAAGGCGCGCCTCCGCCGGTGACCTTCAATAACTGGGCCTTCATCCGCAAGATGATCTTCATGGGGGGAGAGCAGGATACGGGGGCTCATGTGATCGCTCCCGACCCCAACTGGGTCAGCGCGGCGCATGAGAACGGGGTCAAGATCTACGGCACCGTGTACATCGATGCCGAAAAGGGCAACGATGGAATGGTCAATACGCTGATCGGTTCATTGAAGGATCCCTGGAACTGGGATGCAACCGAACTGGCGGACTTCAATATCGACGCGCTGCTCCGACTGGAGGAGATCGCCAAGCAGCTGAAACTGGACGGCTGGTTCCTCAACATTGAGCAAGGTTTTGCGAATTCGAATTCGCAGGACACCATTCAGATGCGGCGTCTGTTGAATCACATCTTTCCAAAGTTCAAGGCCAGAGGTGTGGAGTTCATCGTCTATACGGGGTCGTCCGATAAAACGCTTGGCGGAGTCGTTACCGACGCGCATATCGCGGATTTCGGCAAAACCAACCCCACTTTCCATGGTCTGGACCTCGCGCTCGGCATCGACCCCGAATACACCAAGAAGAAGTTCGAGGGTCAAGAAAAGACATATCTGATGTACTTGGACGAAGTTTTTCTTCGCAACACGCCGAAAGGCAGAACGTGGCCGCTGAGGATCAAGGCTGCCCAAGCGACCCAATGCCAGTATTTTAACGGGGCGGGCGAATGGCCGGGCTTCAAGCAGTACGCGCAAGCCCGCTATCCGATCGGGAAGGATGAGACTGCGTTGTGTGGCGGCGATACGAGTTCGCCGCTTCCCACTACGGTAGTCAAAATCAATCTGCAGTCGGTGATTCCAGATCCCTGGACTAACCCGAATGAGCAGAGTTGGCAAGTCACCGCCAAAAACTCGGGCCAACAATGCGCCGGCAACTGCTATCTGGAATTCTCGGAAGACGGTCTGCAGGCCGAAGTGCTTGAGTTCAACAATCCCCTGGAGTATCAGGCGAACGCGACCTCCTGGGTGAGCACGCGCAGCGATATCGTCGCATGGTCCGGCTGGCCGGACAACGATCCTCGCATCAACTTCCTTGATCCGTTGTTTGCCCAGTATATGCCCGCATTCAAGTGGTGGGAAAAGGAAGCGCCCAGGACCTCTAACGACGGGCGCGGAAACATCCGCTCCAATAACGTCATAGACATTCACCCGCATGTATGGAACTACCGGGCGAATCCGGTGTCGAATCCGCAGCAGGGCGTGACCTGTAACCGGGTGACCGCCGAGCAGGCTGCTCATTACGGCGTGGCCCAAGATCGGTCCTGCATCCTCCAGGTGCCTACCTATAAGGTGGTTGAAGCCATCCCGAGCTATTCGAATGGCTATGAAGCCTACGGCCAATTTCCCTTGCTCGACTTGGTGATGCAAATCAATCGGGAGGGATTTTCTTATTATAATTTCTACAACGAATTATGGGCCGAGGGGACAGCTCCTCAATAAGCTCATGCCCGGCCATGTTCAAGCGTAGTCGCTGGTCTTGGCCATAGCGCGCTCCTAGCGCAATCCATTCCCAACAAGGCAAAGTGAAGATGACGGGGGCGGCATTCGGCCGCCCCCGCAGCCCCGCCCTCCCTTCGGACTCGGTCCGAAGGCGTGCATTTCTTTACGAGTTTCGTCTTGGTCGTCGACCCAACGTCCATGGCCAAGACGCGGTTCGCGGAATGTATGAGAGTGAACAAGGGATATTTATGTGAGTGCGAGGGTGGTCAAATCCCCCCTCCTCGGGTCGCTATCCCTTCATGTGGAGATGGTGCTTGCGAGCGGGCGCGTTCGATTTCGGAGTGAAGCGTCCTCGTTCTTTCGAGTCATTTGAAAGTAGAGGTAGGTGACGAGTTTGCCACCGCGTAGTGATGTGGCGAAAGCCCGCCCAGCGAACGGTGCGGGCGATGATGGTTGTAACGGTGGCGCCAGTCCTCGACCATGCGCCTGACCTCATCGAGCGTGGTGAACACGAACCGGTCCAGCACTTCGGTGCGGAACGTACGATTGAACCGCTCGATGTAGGCGTTCTGGGTCGGCTTGCCGGGCTGGATGTGGACCAGATCGACGCTATGACGCTTGGCCCATTGCTTCAATGCCTCGCTGATGAACTCCGGGCCATTGTCCAAACGTAACCGCTTGGGTGTGCCGCGCACCTCGACGAGTTCGTCCTGGGCGCGAACGATACGGGCCGATGGCAGGCTGCTGTCGATGTCGATCGACATCGATTCCCGGTTGAAGTCGTCGTTGACGTTGAAGGTGCGAAATCGCCGGCCAGACCACAGCGCATCGGACATGAAGTCGGCGGACCAGGTGTGGTTGGGGCGGATGGGACCTCCAGCGGCTCCCTGATCCGCTCGGGCAGGCGCCGCTTGCCGCGCCGCGGCAAGTTGAGCTTCAACGCGGTGTACACGCGCCAGGCTCGCGTCTTGCCCCAGCCCTGCGGTCGCAGCGCACCGTCGAACAGCAACCCGAAGCCGTGGCCCGGGTTGTCCTTCAGATGCAGTTCGATAGCCGCGATCAACGGCCCATCGTCGCGAACGCGCGGGCGGTAATGCCGCGCCGAACGAGACAGACGCAGCGTTCGATCGGCACGTCGGGCACTCAGCCCGTGATCGGTTTGCATCGCCAAGCTCAGCTCCAGCCGCCGAGCCTGGCTTAGAGCTTTCGCGACATGACGTCCTTGAGCGCGTGGTGCTCCAAGGCCAGGTCGGCGTACATGCGCTTCAACCGGGCCAATTCGGCTTCGACGTCCTTCAGGTGCCGAAGCTGCGACACCTCCAGGCCGGCGTACTTCGATTTCCAGACGTAGTACGTCGGCTCGCTGATCCCGTGCTTGCGGCAGGTCTCTCCGACCTTCGCACCGGCCTCGACTTCTTTCAGGATTCGGACGATCTGTTCTTCGCTGAACTTCGACTTTTTCATGCAGAGCTCCTTGGTGGGGAACTCTACTTCCAATTGGATCGAATTAACGAGGACGCTTCAGGTGGCCCCTCGCCTTTTCGCCAACTTATTGTGTTGACTACTCTGGGGTTTCGTAGGCATCTCGTAATCCGAGCCTAGGCTTAAGTGGAGCTGCTTATGAGCGCACAGCAGTCCGCTGATGAGTTCAATGTCGAAGCGACTCGGCAGATCGTGGATTACGAACGGCCGGTTACTAGATTGCGCAGATGGCTCGGAGTGTCGTCCACAGCCTGTATGGCTGATGGCACCGGCCAGTCGCTGACCGTGTACGGCCGGGTCGCGCCGCAGACCGCCACGGTCGGCAGCTACAGCGACACGATCACGGTGTTGATGACGTACTGACACGGCCCGCGGACGCGGACACGACCGTCGCACGCGGGCGCCGGAGAGTCGCATCCGCAACCAAGGCGGCGTTTCAGCCGCGCCGTAACGCAGCGGAGCGGCCGGGCCCGGCGGCCGGCTCATGCCGAGCCGGCCGCCTCGGCGGTCACCAGCGGACCCTCAGCCCCAGGTTGGCCTGACGCTGCTCGACCTCGCTCCCGTCCAGGCTCTGGCCGTACGAAAGCACGCCGAACAGGCTGACGGACGGGTTCAGTTCGGCCTCCACGCCGACATCGAGGGTCGCCATCAGCCCCAGTTCGTGATTCGGGAACGCCTGCCGCTGCGCGTTGGCGCCGGGCGGCAGCACGACCAGGGCATCGTCCTTCTCGCCCAGCGTGTCCTGCACGCCCAGCGTCGCCCACGGCCGCACCCTCGCGCCCGCCGCGGTTTCGAACAGCTTGTCGACGCGCACGGCCAGCCGCGCGGTGCCCAGCAAATCGTCGTCCATCACCAGCCGCTTGCCGCCGGCATCGAGCTTGTCCTGCCACTGCATCGCGCTGGCGCTCAGGTTGAACTGCGGCTCGACGGTCCAGCCGTTGTCGAGATGGAAGCGATGTCCCAGCTGCGCGCTTGCGGTCAGGCTGTTGCCATCGATCTTTTCCTTGAAACCGTCGGCCACCGCGATGCTGGCCTCGGGCCGCTGGCCGACCAAGGTCAGGTCGAGGTAGGTGCCGCGCTTCCAGCTGACGCTGCCGTACATGCCGACCATCGGCGTATCCACGCGCACATGGGCCTCGCCGATGCCTTGCAGATCGGTCGAGTTGGCGCCGCTGGCCCAGTAGTTGCCGCGCTGGAACGCCACGAACACGCCGCCGCGCAGGTGACGCGTTTCGCGGTCCTGCAGCAGGGTGTCGACGCCGGCGTACAGCCCGAGCGTGTCGCCGCTGAAGGCGAAGCCCGGGTCGGCGCCCATCTTCAGCTCGCTGCCGGTGACGGCCATCCAGAAGCCCTGGCATTCGCCCTCCAGCTGCCAGTAGGCGCGCTCCATGTCGTCTTCGTGCGAGCCGCAACGCGGCGTGTCGCCGCGGATGCCGGCCATGCGTTCGAACAGCAGGCGGTTGCTTTCCTGGATCAGGCTGGCGCCGATCCCGGGCAACACCGCGTAACCGCCGATCTCCGGCAGGATGTCGCTGGCCTCGGTGTTGAGATACCAGCCGTCGCCCTGGCGATCGAAGGTCCATGGGAACACGCTGCCGTTCAACCGCACCACGCCGTCGGTCGCGTCCGCGGCGATGAAATGGCCCTCGGTCGCGGCGTTGTCGTTCGGGGCCGCGATCACCCGGATCGAGGCCGGCTGTTGCGGCGTCTCGCTGCCGTCGCTGGCGAAAGCCACCGCGGTGCTGCCGACCACATCGCCGCCGATATCCAGGCCGCCCGAGCTCTGGCCGCCCGGCGACACGGTCAACGCCAGCCGGCCGCCGCCGGTGTAGTTGCCGCTGACGCCGAAGCGCGCGTTGCCGACCGTGATCAGACCCGAATTGGCCAGGTTGCCGGTCAGGCCGGCGCCGCTCATGCCGATCAGCTCGGACGTGCCGTCGATCGACAGCAGGCCGCTGCCCAGGTTCAGCGGTCCGGTCAGGGTCAGCTGCGTGCCGGTGAGCAGATCCACCCGCTCCCAGTTGGACAGCGCGCCCACGTCGGCCTGGTCCAGGACCATGTCGTGGAAATTCACCCGGTCCTCGCCGCCGGCGCCGCCGTCGAAGCGGCTCAGGCCGCTCAGGTCGCCGCCGCGGAAATCGGCGGTGTCGTTGCCGGCGCCGAAGTCGAAGCGGCCGATCACCGTGCCGGCCGAGTCGAAGCGGTCGTTGCCGGCGGTGCCGCTGTAAAGGCCGCTCGCCTTCAGGGTCGAGCCGGCCGCGACGGTGGTGTTCTGCGCCGCCACACTGCCGCCGGCGGTGACCTCGAGCAGGCCGCCGATCACGTCGACATCGATGAACTCGGACGCACCGTTGATCTGCAACGCGCCCGCGCCGGATTTGGCCAGCGATTCGAAGCCCAGCATGCTGCCCAGCGGCACGTTGAACCCGGCGCCGATGTTGGCCTCGAGCGTATCGCGGCCCTGGCCGCCGTCGACCGTGCCGATCGCCGCGGTGGTTTCGTGGACGATGAAGCGGTCGTCGCCGGCGCCGAGCGCGAAACTGCCGCCGCCGGTGTCGAGCGTGCCGGCCAGATCGAACACATCGGCACCGTCGCCGAGGTCGCCGGAGGCGAGCAGGCTCGCCCCTACGGCCACGTCGACCGTATTGACGCCCGCGCTGCCGGTCAGCACGGCCGGAGCCGACGCCAGACCGCGCACGCTGCCGTCGATCGCCAGCGTGGTGGCATCGGCCATCGCCAGCGTCGGCGTCTGCAGGCTGCCGGCCACGCTCAGCACGCCGCCGTTGAGCGTGGTGCCGCCGCTGAAGCTTTGGCTGCCCACCAGCGTCGCTTCGCCGGCGTTGTCCTTCTGCAGATACTCGAAGTTGATCGTGCGGGCGGCGTCGAAGGTCAAGGCGTTGGCGTTGTCGAGCACCACCGTGTCGCCGCTGCCGTGGCCGCCGCCGCTGATCACCGCTTCGATGGCTGCGCCGTCTTGCAGGGTCAGCACGTCTTCGCCGCCGCACAGGTCAATGCTGCCGCTGCCCGAGACGGTGCCGGCCACGGTCATGCGGTCGTTGGCGGCGCCGCAACCGAAGCTGCCGTCGACGTTCAAGGTCGCGCCGGCGCCGACCACGGTGGCCAGCGCGCTGCCCGCGGTCGCGATCACGCTGCCGGCCGGACCGATGTTCAGGGTCCCGCCGAGCACGCTGACCTCCTGCAAGTCGGTCGCGCCCGGACCGGTGACGTTGAGCACGCCGGTACCGGTCTTGGTGACGCCCTCGAAACTCGCCAGCGAGCCCAGGTTGGCGCTCAGGTCGATGTCGTAGACGCGCGTGTCCAGGCCGGCGCCGCCGTCGATCGTGCCGATCACGGTCGTGCCGTCGTGGACCACGAAGCTGTCGTCGCCGTCGCCCAGGGCGAAGACGCCGCCACGGGTGTCGAGGGTGCCGACGACGTCGAGTACGTCTTCGCCTGCGCCCAGATCGCCTTCGGCCAAGGCCGTGCCGTTGACGGTCACGGTGTTGGCGCCGGCGCTGCCGGCGATCGCGGCGACGAGGCCCGCGCCGCCGTCCAGACTGCCGTCGACGGTCAGTGCGGTGTCGTCGCCCATCGTCACGACCGGCGTGCTCAAGCCGCCGGCGATCGCCAGTTCGCCGCCGTTGACGGCGGTGCCGCCGCTGAAGTTCTGGGTCCCGGTGAGGGTGGCGGTGCCGGTGTTGTTCTTGGTCAGGAACTCGAAATTGACCACGCTGCCGGCGCCGAAACTCAACGCCCCGGCGTTGTTGAGCACGACGGTATCGCCGGCGCTGTGCGCGCCGCCGTCGAGCAGGCCGGCCAAGCCGCTCAGGTCGGCGCCGTCGTTGAGGGTCACCGTGTCGTCGCCGTCGCCGAATGCGATCGCACCCGTGCCGGCAACGGCGCCGGACACCGTCATGCTGTCGTTGCCGGTCGATCCGGCGAAGTTGCCGTCGACGTTCAATGTGGCGCCGCTGGCGACGGTCGTGGCGACCACGCCGCTGACGCTGCCGGCGGCGCCGATGTCGAGCGTGCCGCCGGCGACGTTGACGGTCGTGAAGTCCGACGCGGCCGGGCCGTCGATGTGCAAGGTGCCGATGTTGGTCTTGGTCAGGGTCTCGAAATTGGTGGCGCCGCCGAGCGTCGCGGTGCCGGCATAGTCCGCGGTCAGGGTATCGATACCGGCACCGCCGTCGATCGGCGCGGCCAGGCCGTCCATGTCGGCGCCGTCCTGCAGGATCAGGTGGTCGTCGCCGTCGAGCAGGTCGATCGCGCTCGAGCCGCTGACCGTGCCGGCCACGGTGAAGCTGTCCGCGCCGGCGGTGAAACCGAACGCGCCGTCGACGATCAGGCTGGCGCCATTGGCCACGGTCGCGGTGTTGATGCCGTTGATGCTGCCGCCGGCGCCGATATCGAGCGTGCCGCCATCGACATGGACCGTGCTGAACGCCGATGCGGCCGGACCGTCGACGTGCAGGGTGCCGGTGTTGGTCTTGGTCAGGGTCTCGAAGTTGACCGCCCCGCCCAAGGTCGCGTTGCCGGCCAGATCGGCGACGAAGGTATCGGTGCCGTTGCCGCCGTCGATGGCGTTGTTCAGTCCGGACAGGTCGGCGCCGTCCTGGATCGTGAAGGTGTCGTCGCCGTCGAGCAGGTCGACGGTGCCGACGCCGGTCACCGTGCCGGCCACGGTGAAGCTGTCGCTGCCGCCGGTGCCGGCGTAGCTGCCGTCGACGTTCAGCACCGCGCCGCCGGCGACCGTGGTGTCCTGGGCCACGACGCTGCCGGTGGCGGCGACGTTCAGGCGGCCGGCGAGCACGTCGACGGTAACGAAATCCGAGCTCGCCGGGCCGTTGATGTTGAGCGCACCGAGGCCGGTCTTGCTCAGCGTTTCGAAGCCCTGCACCGCACCGAGGTCGGCACTGGTCGCGATGTCGGCGTTCAGCAGATCCGTGCCGGCGCCGCCCGCGACGATACCGGCGATGGCGGTGCCGTCGTGGATGCCCAGCGTGTCGTCGCCGGCGCCCAGGTCGAAGATGCCGGCGCCGGTGTCGAGGCTGCCGGCGACGTCCAGCACGTCGTCGCCGTCGCCCAGGTCGCCGTTCGCCGAGAGGCTCGCGCCGGCGGCGACGTTGACGGTGTTGCTGCCGGCGCTGCCGCTGATCGCCGCCGCCGCGCCGCCCGCCGCCTGCAGGCTGCCGTCGACATTCAGCGTGGTGCCGTCGCCCATCGTCAGGGTCGGCGTGTCCAGGCTGCCGGCGACGGTCAGGGTGCCGCCGTTCAAGGCGGTGCCGCTACCGAAGCCGTGTGCGCCCGTGAGCACCGCCTCGCCGCCGTTGTCCTTCTGCAACGCTTCGAAATTGGCGATGTCGCCGCTGTCCAGCGTCAGCAGGCCGGCGTTGTCGAGCACCACCCGGTCGTCGCCGGCGTCGCCGTCGATCGGATTGAGCAGCCCGGCGATGTCGGCGCCGTCGCCCAGCGTCAGGGTGTCGTCGCCGCCGCACAGATTGACGCTGCCGCTGCCGCTGACCGTGCCGGACACGGTCAGGGTGTCCGCCTGGCTGCCGCAGCCGAAGGCGCCGTCCACGTTCAAGGTGGCGCCGGCGGCCACCACGGCATTCAGCGAACTGCCTGCCGAGGCGACGATGCTGGCGCCCGCATGCACGTCCAGGCGGCCTTCGAGCACTTGCACGTCCTGCAGATCGGTCGCGCCGGGGCCGGTGATATTGAGCACGCCGGTGCCGCTCTTGGTCACGCCCTCGAAGTTCTGCAGCGCGCCGAGGTCGGCGCTGGTGTCGATGTCGTAGGTGCGGGTATCGACGCCGGCGCCGCCGTCGATGGTGCCGATCACCACGGTGCCGTCGTGCACCACGAAGTTGTCGTCGCCGTCGCCCAGTGCGAACACGCCGCCGCCGGTGTCGAGGGTGCCGAGCACGTCGAGCACGTCGTTGCCCGCGCCCAGGTCGCCGTTCGCCAGCAGCGTGCCGCCTGCGCCGACCCGGACGGTGTTGATGCCGGCATCGCCGCTCAGCGCGGCCGCACTGCCGACACCGGCCTGCACGGCGCCGTCCACGTTGAGCGTGGCGCCGTCGGCCAGGGCGACGGTCGGCGTCTCCAGCGTGCCATCCACGTCCAGCGTGCCGCCGTCGATCGTGGTGCCGCCGGTGAAACTCTGGCTGCCGCTCAGCGTCGCGGTGCCGGTGTTGGTCTTGCGCAAGAGTTCGAAACCGTCGGTGTTGCCGGCATCGAAATCGAGTTGGCCGGCATTGTCGAGCACCAGGCTGTCGTTGCCGCCCAGGCCGCCGTCGATGGCGTTGTTCAGCACCGCGCCATCCTGCAGGGTCAGACGATCGTCGCCGCCGCACAGGTCGATGGTGCCGGTGCCGGCCACGGTGCCGGCCACGGTCATCGAGTCGTTGCCGCTGCCGCAACCGTAGCTGCCGTCGACCTGCAGGGTCGCTCCACTGGCCACGGTGGTGTCCAGGGTATTGCCGAGCGCGGGCACTACGCTGCCGCCCGGCGCGATGTTCAGGGTGCCTTCGGACACGCTCACCGTAGTGAAGTCCGAGCTCATCGGCCCGTTGATGTTGAGCACGCCGGTGCCGGTCTTGCTCAGCGTCTCGAAGCCCTGCACGGCCCCCAGGTCGGCGACCGTATCGATATGGGTGTCGAAGGTGTCGTTGCCGGCGCCGGCCGAGACCGTGCCGATGATATTGGTGTTCTCGTGGATGGTCAGGGTGTCGTCGCCGTCGCCCAGCGCGAACACGCCGCCGGCGGTGTCGAGAGTGCCGGCGACGTCCAAGACGTCGTTGCCGGCGCCCAGATCGCCGTTCGCCCGCAGCGTGCCGCCCGCGCCCACGCTGACGGTATTCGCGCCGACGCTGCCGCCGATCGCGGCGGCGGGGCCGACGCTGCCGCCGACCGTGCCGTCCACATTCAACGCAGTGTCGTCGGCCAAGGCGATGGTCGGCGTCTGCAGCGTGCCGTCGATGTCCAGCGTGCCCGCATCGATCGCGACGCCGCCGCTGAAGCTCTGGCTGCCGGTCATGCTGGCGGTACCGGTGTTCTGCTTGGTCAAGGTCTCGAAGCCGGCCGTCTGGCTGCCGTCGAAGGCCATCGCCGAGGCGTTGTCCAGGATCAGCCGGTCGCTACCGCCCGCACCGGCGTCCACGCCGCCGGCACCGCTCTCGATGACGGCCCCGTCCCGCAAGGTCAGCACATCGTCGCCGGCGCCCAGGCCCAAGGTGCCGGCGCCGGTGCCGAGCAGTCCCGCCAGGGTCACCGCATCGTTGCCGTCGCCGAGGTCGCCGTTCGCACGCAGCGTGCCGGCGGGGCCGACATCGATCGTATTGACGCCGGCGCTGCCGGTAAGGGCCGTCGGCGTGCCGCCGGCCGCTTCGACGATGCCGTCGACGTCGAGCACGGTACCATCGGCCATCGACAGGGCCGACGTCTCCAGTCGGCCGTCCACGTCGAGCGTGCCGCCTTCGAGCTGAGTGGCGACGGCGAAGACGTGGTCGCCGGTCAGGGTCAGCGCGCCGGTGTTCTGCTTGGTCAGGATTTCGAAGGTGTCGATGCTGCCGCCGTCCAGGGTGTAGCCCAGCGCGGTGTTGACCACCAGCGTATCGGTGCCGTCGCCGGACGTGCCCACGCCGCCGCCGAGCATTTGCGCACCGTCGTTGAGCACCAGCGTGTCGTCGCCGTCGCCGAGCTGCAACGTGCCCGCACCGGTATCCAGAATGCCGGTGAGGGCGACCGTGTCGTTGCCGCCGCCGAGGTCGCCCGCGGCGCGCAACGTGCCGCCGTTGCCGACGGCGACGGCCTGGGCACCGGCATCGCCGCTGAGCGCGGTCTGAGTACCGTCCTCGGCCTGCACGATGCCGTTCACCTGCAGCGACGAGGTCCCGGTCATGCTCACCGTCGGCGTCGCCAGGCCTCCGTTCACCTGCAACGTGCCGGCGGCGAGGGCGGTGGCGCCGATGTTGTTGTTGGGGGAACTCAGCACGCTGGTGCCGCTACCGATCTGGGCCAGCGTGCCCGGACCGCTCAGGGTGCCGCTGAAGGTGAACGTGTCGCTGCGATTGAGCGACAGGGTCGACGTCGGCGAATCCACGATCACGTTGCCGACGCCGGCGTTGCCGGTGGTGCCGCCGTTGCCGATCACCAGGTTGCCGTCGTTGATGACCGTGTTGCCGGAATAGGTGTTGTTTCCGGTCAGAATCCAGGTGCCGCTGTCGTTCTTGGCCAGGGTGGTGGCGCCGGTGCCGTTGTTGCCGATCGCGCCAGCGAAGGTGTTGTTGCCGGTGTTGGTGCCGCCCAAGGCGAAGGTGCGAGCGACGTTCGTGCCGGAAAGAGTGACTGCACCGGTATTGGTGAATTCCAGTGCTCCGGTGCCGGAGGACTCGATGAAGCTGACGCCCGCGTTCAAAGTGAACAAGCGGTTGGAGGTGTCGCCATCGCCGACATAGCGCAGCGTCGAACTATTGCCCATCACCAGGTTGCCTGCCGCACTGGAGGAGGCGCCGACGCTGCTGGCCTGGCCGCCGTCGGCGAGACGGTCGACGATCAGCACGCCGCCGTTGAGCGTGGTGGCGCCGGTGTAAGTGCTGCTGTCGTTGGCCAGAACCCAGGTGCCAGTGCCGGTCTTGGTCAACGAGCTAGCGCCGGCACCGTTATTGGTCAGCTGTCCGGAAAAGGTGTTATCGCCGGTGTTGGTCCCGGTCAAAGTCAGGGTGCGGGCCGTATTCGCGCCGGCCAGGGTCACCGGTGCCGTGCTGGCGAACTCGATGACGCCGGTACCCGACGCATCGAGTGTGCCGCCGCTGGAGCCCAGGGTGAACTGGCGATCGGTCACATCGCCCGTGCCGACATAGCGCAGCGTGCCGTTGAGGGTTAGATTGCCAGGCGCCGAGGTCGAGGCGCCGATCGAGCTGTTGACGCCGCCGTTCGGCAGGCATGTGACCTGCAGCGTGCCGGCATTGATCACGGTGGGGCCGGTATAGCTGCTGTTGCAACCGGTCAGCGCCTGGTTGTTGCCGCCGTTTTTGACCAGGCTGCCGGTGCCGCTGATCGCTCCGGCGTAGGAACGGGTATCGACGCCGTTGATCGTCAAGGTCGCGGTGCCCAGGGTGATATTGCCGCCAGCGGCGCCGCCGCCGATCAGCGAAGTCACCACGGCATTGAAATTGTTCAGGTCCAGCAACGCGCCGGCGGCATTGGCCAAAGTCATATGGCCCGAAGGGCCGAAGGCATTGGTCGACCCCGCGCGCAATACGCCGCCGTTGACCTGGGTAGAGCCGGTGTAGGTATTGGCGCCGCTCAGGACCAGCGTGCCCGGGCCGTCCTTGGTGAAGTTGCCAACGCCGATGGCGGGGCCGCTGAAGGTGAGCGTGGTGGCGGCATCGCTGACGTTGATGCCGCCGTTCGCGGTCTGAAAACCGCGATCGGTGGCGACGGTACCGCCGGTGTAGATCAGCGAGCCGCCCAGCACCAGGTTGGCCGGAGCCGCGCTGGAGGCGCCGATGCCGCTAGCCACGCCGCCGTTGGCCAGGCAATTGGTACTCAGATTGGCGCCCGAAAGCGTAGTCGGACCGGTATAGGTGTGGTTGCAACCGTTGAAGGTCTGGGTGCCGCCGCCGGCGCGGACGATGCCGCCGGTGCCGCTGATGGCGCCGGAGTAGTTGCCGCCGTCGCCGTTGATGGTCAGGGTGCCGGCGTCGAGGGTGATATGGCCGCCGTTGGCGCCGCCGCCGCTCAGCGGGCCGATGCCGTTGTTGAACCCCTCCAGGTCGAGCAGCACGCCGGCGGTGTTGGCCAGGGTCATCGGCCCGTTGGCGGCGCCGAACGCCTGGGTCGAGCCGGCGCGCAGGATGCCGCGGTTGACCGTGTTGCCGCCGGCGTAGGTGTTGGTGCCGGACAGCACCAGGGTGCCGTCTCCGTTCTTGGCCAGCCGGCCGGCGCCGACCGCCGCGCCGCTGACGGTCAGGGTGGTCGCGGCGTTGCTGACATCGACGGTGCCGTTGCCGGCGCCCACAGTGAAACCGCGGTTGGTGCCGACCGTGCCGCCGGTGTACTGCAGGCCGCCGCCGGCGAGTACGAGGTTGGCGGATGCACCGCCGGCAGCGCCGATGCCGCTGGCCGCGCCGCCGTTAGCCAGGGTATCGACCGACAGCAGGCCGCCGCTGACGGTGGTGATGCCGGTGAAGTCGTTGCTGTCGTTGGACAGGGTCAGAGTGCCGGCGCCGCTCTTGGTGAAGTTGGCGGCGTCGGGGCTGGTGACCAGCCCGCCGAAGATCAGATTGGCGCCGGCATTGGTGACTTCGACGCTCGAGCCGATGATGGCGCCGGATCTGGTGAAGGTAAAACCTCGATCGCTGGCATCGCCTGGGCCCGTGTAGCGCAAGGTGGCGCCTTCCAAGCGCAGGTTGGCCGGATCGGCCGACGAGGCGCCGATGCCGCTGGCTGCGCCGCCGTTGCCGATGTCGGCGACGGCCAGCGTGCCCTGCACCACCTGGGTGGCGCCGGTGTAAGTGTTGTTGGTGCCGGCCAGGGTGACCAGGCCGGTGCCGGCCTTGATGAAGCCGATGCTGCCGCCGTTGTCGACGATCTGCGAGGCGATGGTGTAGTTGCCGGTGCTGTTCTGCTGCACGCCCAATGCGCCGCCGACCGGGCCGGTCATCATCCCGCCGGTGATCAGCTGATTGGTATTCACCACCGTGGGCGCCACGATGATGGTGCCGTCCACGCCCAGGGTCTCGCCGGGGTTCACCGTCACGGTGGTCGAGGTCGGCGCGGTGTAGCGCAGGCCGGCTAGCTGGACGCTGCCGCTCACCGCGCCGAAGAATCCGTTCACGTCGGTGATGTATTCGTTGGCCAGCCAATTGGCGGCGTTGTCCTTGTCGGTGTAGTCGGCGTCGACGAAGGCGGCGATATTGCCGCCGACCACCTTGGCATAGTCGGTGCCGTTGACCGTGGCCCAGCCGCCCAGGACGGTATTGGTGGTGGTGATGTTGCCGCTGGTGGGCAGGTTGAAGTTGATCAGCCCACCGGTGCGGGTGATGGCGCCCAGGTTGACGGTGAGGCTGCCGCCAGTGCCGGACTTGGCGTCGATGGTGTTGTTGCTGCCGGTGATGTTCAGGCCGTCGAAGGTCTGGGTGTTGCTTTCGCCGTTGGCGCCGATGATGTTGAGCCGGCCGCCGCCCAGGTTGAGGGTGGAATCGCTGCCGATGATGGCGCTGCTCGGGCCGCCGGCGGGGCTGAAGTCCAGGTTGAGCGTGCCGCCGGCGATGGTGGTGTCGCCGGTGTAGGTGCTGGCGCCGGTCAGGGTTTGGGTGCTGGCGCCCAGCTTGGTCAGGCCGCCGCTGCCGGTGATGCTGCCGGCGTAGGTGCCGGTGCCTCCGCTCGCGCCCTGCAGGGTCAGGATGGCGCTGCCCAATGCCACCGTCCCGCCGCTACCGGTGATGTTGGGCAGCGTCTTGTCGAACCCGTTCATGTCGAGCGTGCCGCCGTTGACGACGAAGCTGCTCGAGGCGCCGAAGGCCCCGGCCGAGCCCGCGCGCAGCACGCCGCTGTCGACGATGGTGCTGCCGGTGTAGGTATTGGCGCCGGTGAGCACCCACGTGCCGGCACCGGCGCTGCGCAGGTTACCGCCACCGGACACCACCCCGGCCAAGACATTGGCGGAGCCGGTGTAGGCACCGCCCAGCGTTGCGGTACCGCCAATGGTCGTCGGGCCCGTCAGCGTCAAGGCGCCGCTACCGTTGTTGGCGAGGGTGCCTTGGCTGATGGTCCAGGTACGGTCGCTGCTGGCGGCGGCGCCGGTATAGCTCAACGTGCCGTTACCGCCGATGCTCGTGGTACCAGTGCCCAGCGAACTGGCGACGCCGGTATTGCCGATCATGCTGGCCCTGACGGTCCCCGCGCCGGTGATGTTGACACCGGTGTTCGTGTTGGCGGTACCGAGGGTGATGGTCCGTCCGGCGTTCGCCGCGAGTGCGACTCGGCCGCCGGAGATGACGCCCAGCAGCTCCAGATCGGCCGTTTGCGCGGCGAGCCCCCCCGTACCGCCTGCTGACTGGATATTGCCGGTCAGGGTCAGCGTGCCGGTGCCGGCGTTGGCGAGCCCCGCCGAGCGGTTGTCGATGGAGTTGATGAGCCAGTTGCGATTCGACGTATCGCCGTCGCCGATATAGGAGTGGGTGGCGCTCGAATTGAGCGGATTCGACAGGGAGATGGTGCCGTTGGCGACCGTGGTGGGCGCGCCCAGGGCACTCGCCTCTCCCAAGTTGCGCACGGACGTGAACGACAAGCCGCGATTGGCTCCGGTCGTGCCGGTGTAGTTGTTGGCGTCGTTGTTCAATGTATTGGCATCTCCGACGAACAGACTGCCGGTGCCGGTATAGAAAGCGCTGCCGACGCCCGCGCCGGTAATGTTCGTGGTGCCTGCGGTGAGCGTCACCGTGCGGCCGGCCAGAGTGCCCCCGGTCGCGCCGACGTTCAGCGCCCCGGTGATGTTGATGTTGTTGGTCGCCGCGCCGAGACTGGCGGCGCCGCTGGCGGTAAGCGAGCCGGTGACGTTGATGGTGCCGGTGAAGGTGTTGGTGCCTTGCAGATTGAGCGCGCCGGCGGTCACGATGGGCGCGCTGGCGAAACTGTTGTTGCCGGACAGGACGGCCGTACCCCCGTTGACGGTCAAACCGCCGCCGAAGCTGTTGTTGCCGGTCAGGGTCAACGTGCCCGTGCCGGTCTTGTTCACCCGCCCGATGCCGTTGATTTGGGAGGCGATGGTGGTCGTCCCGGTCACCGAGATGGTCGGATCGACCCCGCCCAGGGTCAGGGTGTTGCCGGTGACCGTGTAGCCGCTGGTCTGGAACGTCATGTTGTGGACGGCGATCGGCCCGCCCAGAGTGACGGTGCCGGCGGTGCCGCCGAAGAAAGCGTCGTCCAAGGCTGCGTTGTTCCACGCGCTGTAGGGACCGCTCACGCCGTCGTTGTTGGGGCTCCAAAAAGTGCCGGTGGTGTCCCAGGTGCCGGTGCCGCCGAACCCGAGTGCGGTGCGGTTCTGGTCCCAGTACCGATCCGCCGCCCAGGCCTGCGGCGACAACGTCGCCAACGCCACGATCACGCTCAGGGTTAACGGCCACGACGAGCCCGGCGAAAAGTCTGCGAACAAGTCGCAGCCGAACATCAACTCGCGTTTCGTGGTGCGCCTTTCGCGGCCGCTCTTCGCTCGGCCGGACGCGAGCTCGGACACGACGACCCATGCATTCTGCGCGCGGGACCAAATGATGCGGAATACGTGGTTCATAACCTATCCTCTTTGATTCGGCAGATCGACAAGTCGGCCACCTGGCTCAGGTACCAATTGAGTCGGTGCGGGATGGATCGGAGGCGACTAACGCCTCGTGCGCTCATACGCTGCAGTGGTTGCTCATCGGCTTCCGGCTTCGTCCCGGCACTAAGTGAAGGCAGCCTGTTCCACAAACGTGGTGTTTCATCAAGTAAACAGAACTCAGCCGCGGCGCCTGCGCGACGAGCCAAGTCAGTCGATCACCGAGTTCACCGAGGAGAATTCAGGCAAATACATGCCCAACAGGGCTCAATGCCGCCTGTCGCAGACCCACTCGGAATAGTTGCTGCCGACGCGGATATCTCCGCGATTCGACCTTATTCGGACCAACTGCCTTTGACGTCGTCCGATGCTCGGGCAAAGAGATATATTGGAACCGTGCCCTCCCCGATTGCACCCCGCCAAGTGATGGCGCACATGTCACGAAGCTGTCGTGCCTGATGTCACAAAAACTACCTCAGTTGTGCAATCCAGCACAACTAAGAAATCTCCTAGATGCTAGGTGCTCGTGCAGGGTTGCGACGAAGTCTTGAAGGATGACTCATGACCCTGTCAGTTACTCCTGTTCTAGCAGGCGCACGAAATCGAACGCGCGCGCAATTCGGCCGATGCCCTCGGTAGGCAATGACGTTCCAAGTGGGTGTATGCCATCCGCAGCGACTGCCGCAAGGACTGTGGCTTCGACAACGCGATGCCTTTGAGCTCACCTCTCACATCCCGGGTGACGACCAGGCAATCGAAGTGTCGCTTTTGGTGCAATGGAGCGGGCTCTCGCTGTCGGGGAGGGGGCTGAGCGCCAGCGAACCTAGTCCATATGGTGTGTAGGGTGTCATTGTCAACGCAACCAAGATGGACGGTCGATTGCCCGCAATCACCACTTCCAGTAGGCACCGCAGGGCTTGCTTGCAGCTATCCGGGCGCATGCAGGTACGCATATGACCAGAAAGATCTTGATGAAGATCTATCTATCGTTCACTCACTCAACCTCACCGAGCACCTTCGTTCGGCCCACCATTCTGTCGGCGTTGGTCGAAGACGAAGACCCAAGCCGATTTGCCTCGCCAGAACTCGTGTCGCAACCGCCCGAAGTCCTCCGCGAGAGTTCTCTAAGGCGCCCGGGGCACCGAACCGCGCTGAGGAAGCGGCCATCCGCAACACGCCCCCTTGGTCTCGGATTCGCATCTCTTCAAATGCGCCAAAATCCCCTGTTCGAACCTCTCTATTCGGAGAGCAGCCGCCGTCGAAAACGCGTTCTTTTGGCGGTTTTCGCGCTTTGGCGTTGGACCAAGAACAACGCGGTTTCGACCGAAACGGGGCAGATCAACCCCACCATTCTCTCTCAGGGCGTTGGTTTTTTAGTCCTACGCCCCATCTCGCGCACCCTTTCGAATCAGTGAATTAGCCTTGGACCCGAAAAAGCGGTTTGATGGGGTACATATCCTCAAAACTGGCGTTAAACCGCCCATCAGATGCTGCCTAGTCGCTGTCGACCTGGGTCTTGAACGCTTTGCGCGCCTCGTCGCGCGCGGGGAGGAACTGTCCCACTCGTAGTCGAGCTATGCGACGAGATAGCTGCGCTTATGCGGACAAAGGGTGTCAATCGCGACCTCGCCGACTCACTCGCTGACTCCATCCGCTCCAGCACATACTTACGCGATCTGATCGAATTCTCACGAGCAGTACACGCGGAGATGGACGCTCTCATATCCGCCGCCCGCAATGGCGGGAACGGCATACAGGATTGCATCCTATTTACCACAACGTATCCATGCCATAACTGCACCAGGCATATCGTTGCAGCAGGAATTTGCGCGGTTTACTTCATAGAGCCGTACGGCAAGAGCCTTGCGGACGAACTTCATAGTGATGCGATAGATCACAATGCGGAGTCACCTCCAGATCAAGCAGACGGCCGAGAAAAACGGGTTGCATTTCTACACTTTGAAGGTGTATCGCCAAACCGATTCGCTAGCCTGTTCTCTCACTTCGATTCACGTAAGGACTCTAGCGGCAGGGCCACACCTTTTATTCCCGCGACAGCGGAACAAAAGGTTCCCGAGCTTCTAGACAACTATCGTGAACTCGAAGGCAACGTCGTCGAGCGTCTCTTGAAGAGAAAGGCAGCTATCGCTGCTGCGAACAACCCAGGTGGCGGGGCAGCATAGCTGTTTGCAACTCAGTCCGTACTGGTCTTCTCGTACATCGCAGCCACGACTTGCCCATCAATAAGCGCTACTAGCGGTGATGTCCGAAACGGCAAGCTCGAGCTGAGATAGGACTGATATCAGAGCTTGCCTAGCAAACTTCCATATATCCCGAGTCGGCTCATTAGTCGGATCAAGCGGCTCGATGTCGCCTTGGGCTCCAAAGATCGCCCCCTTCGTAAGCGTCTGATTTTCAACGGCGAGCAATGGTCGGCCGACCAAAGGCATTGGAGAAAACGGTCCGGAGAGAGGCGAAGAAAAACGCCAAATAAGCTCTCTGTGGATAACTCATCGTCCAATGGAAAACGCCAAAAACCTAGGAAATGAGACCTTTTTCTTCGTTGCGACGAGGCGCAGAAAAGGTTGAGGCTGGGAGTTTGGCGCGCTCAGCGGGATGCAAACCTCCGACCAATGGCCAACGCCCACTTATTGCGACCAAATTTGCGCCGTGGTTTTCACGTTGAGTGTTCTGGTTGACCTGTTGACGGCCGGAAAACTCACAAAAAAGTCCAGAGCCAACCCATTGATCTACAAGACTCTGAAAAATGGGCCTTTAGTTCCGAGACCACAGGCAGGGAGAAGAGAGAGGGAGAAGTGGCGAAACCTTCGCCAAACGCCGCTTTTTGCCGGTTCTCCGAAACCACGGCTTTTACGGAAACCCTCGAAAATAAGGGGCTGTTCTCGCCCCTCGGCGGGGGAGATAAACGCACGCCCGAAAGGAGTGGTGGAGCCACGGGAACTGGGTTCAAACCCTCTTGACGGGCGAACGGGGGCAATTGGGGGTCAATGAGGGCTATTGGGGGTTAGCGTCCGCTTTCGGCCAGAAGCGGACATCGCCCAACACCTGAATTAAGGGGGCCGCGAAGCGGCTTCCCATTGAATGAATTGTTATGCCCGATTTGCGGCGGCCTTCCTCGCGCGAAATGCAGCCAAGGCGTGAAGGACGTGCTGCGACCTCGCGGCCTGCTCCTGGGAGAGCGGCGCACGCTTGGCCTTGCGGAGTAAGGACTCAAGAGCGGAAAAAGTATGGGCGAAGTTCAAGGAAGCAGATGGCGGCCTCCATAGACTCAGGGTCGCCAGCCGCGATGCGATCTAGCGCTCCGTCAAAGCCACCCGGAAAGGCCGGCTCGTTGTATCTGGAGTGGAAGGTCTCGCAGGCACGCTCCCACTCTTGGCGCTTGTCAGAGCTGCGATCCCGCTGCGCGAATGCCTCATGCACGCGCGAGTGCAGCCGCGCGACCTCCTCGGCGTTTGATTGAATCAACAGTTTGAGGCGATCGGAAGAATGGGGCATAACGCCTGAATTAAGCCGCGCCGCGAAGAGACGTCGGCTTGAATGAATTGTTAGCGCCTTAGTGGGTGCAGCTGACGCCGAGCCACTGCTGTACGAGCTGTAGCTTGTAAACAGCAGCTGCGCCAAGAGCAAAAGCTCCCAACATTAAGCTGCCAAGCCAAAACCAGAATGAGTATGGAACATGGTTGAAGAGCCACCTCAGAGTGACTTTGTCAGGAACCGCTAGCGGTGCAGGCACGGGCGTTGCGGCGCCAGGCTGGGCATTGCCTAGTAGCTCTGGGTTGTTCTCCACTCGATTCCTCGCAGCAGAGGCGATGCTAATAATTCTTTCGACCGATGAGTAGGATGGCGAGTCGTAGAGGTTGGCTACGCCATGGTTGTAGGCGTCAATGACCATCTTGCTGTAGTCATTCTGTCCCATCGCGTCGTGAAAGAGATCACGTAGTTCTAGCGTGATCTGTTGAATTCGAGGCTCGTCGTCATCTGCCGCCAGGAGAGAATCACGCCCTTTTACAAACCGGGACAGAATTCCTCTTAGCTCATCGATGTAGCCGTCTGCTCTGCGGAGGTAGTCGTCTGGGTTCATAGGGCGCTAACCTCTGAGTTAAGCCGGCCCGCGAAGCGGGTTCGGCTTGAATGAACCGTTAGGCCGCAGCATTACGAGCGCGACCGGGAAAGAAACATGCCATACCGACGAAGTAGCGGCATTTGTGAGCAGAGATATAGGAACCCGGGTGCCATGGCAAGAGTCCAACCCGCCAAAACTGCGAGGATGTATGGCACAGCCTGTCGTTGAGCGGGCTCGTTAGTTGCCGTGACTAGGAAGACAAGGGAGCCGCCAAGAAGAATGGCAACGATGAGGTAGGCGAGCGTACCGAGGAAGACTTTCCCGCGCCTGTTGAATTTCTGCCCAATCCACAGGAGAACCTGCGTGTAACCGAAGAGAGAACATGTAAGGGCAAGACAAGCGACGACTGTGCGCAAGATGAGTTCTTGCCAAAACATGAGAGAAAAGTCCGTATGCGGCCTAACTACCTAATAGCCGGATCCCTGGGTCCGGTTATACGACTTATCCACAGCGCACCGTCTGATGAGCTATCCCCTTAATACGACTCGATCTTAGGTCGACTAGGCCCGGCTAACAAGCCGATGTACAACCGGACCCAGCAGGTGTGGAGCGCGCACTCAGGCGGATGTCTGCTTTGGGTCGGAAGCAGACACTGGTCGTGCCAGACCCCTGGCCATGGGGCCGCTGGGGGCTAATGAGGGCTATTGAGTTGGTGGCTTACGCTGACCAACACCACTCGCAGCGGCCCCACGTCGTGAGGGCTAATGAGGGTCGTTGGGGGCGAATGAGGGTCAATGAGGGCGATTGGGGGGTGGTGGGCCCACCAGGATTCGAACCTGGAACCAAGGGATTATGAGTCCCCTGCTCTAACCGTTGAGCTATAGGCCCGTGCGAGCGGGCATTCTAATGGCTGGGCGAGTGGGGCGTAAGCCGGCGGCGGGCGGCATCCGGGGCTTCGCGGTGGATGCGCGCGATGCGTCTGGCCGCGATCGCGCGGCGATAAGTGTGCCGTCGACAGGTTCCGGGCAGCGGCGCTCCGGCGGTAGCGCGGCCGAGCGCGGGGTGACGCGGCTCGCAGGCAAGCGTGCGCGCCACCGTCTGCGTCGACGTTTCCCCGGCGACGGCCCGCTCAGCGCTTCGCGCTCATCGAATACGGCCGCTGCGCCGGGTCGGTCGCCCATTGTTTGTTCGGTTCGGCCTGCATGACGAAGCGCAGTTCGCCGCCGGCGAGGATTTCGTCGTGGCGCAGGTAGGCGCGGTCCAGCGGCTTGCCGTTGAGGGTCGCGCCGGCGATGTAGGGGCGGGCTTCGCTCAGGCCTTCGGCGACGATGGCGAAGCGCTTGCCGTTGGGCAGGTTGAGCGTGGCCTTGGGCAAGAAGGGGCGGCCGATGACGTATTCGTTGCTGCCCGGGGCGACCGGATAGAAGCCCAGCGCGGTGAATACGTACCAGGCCGACATCTGGCCGAGGTCGTCGTTGCCGGCCAGGCCGTCGGGGCGCGGGGCGTATTGGCTGGCCATGATCTGGCGTAAACGCTCCTGGCTGCGCCAGGGTTGGCCGGCATAGGCGTACAGGTAGGCGACGTGGTGACTGGGTTCGTTGCCGTGGGCGTACCAGCCGATCAGGCCGGTGATGTCTTCCATGTGGGCGAAGATCTTCGGGTCGACCTTGGCGTCGAAGACTTGGTCGAGGCGTTCGATCAGCTTTTGCTCGCCGCCGTGCGCGGCGGCGAGGCCGGCGACGTCCTGCGGCACGTACCACGAGTATTGCCAGGCGTTGCCTTCGGTGTAGTCGGTGCCGTAGCCGCTGGCGCTGGGGTCGAAGGGCTCGCGGAAGGCACCGTCGCGCTTGCGCGCGCGCATGAAGCCGGTCGACGCGTCGAAAGCATGCTTCCAGTTGCCGGCCCGTTGCTCGAAGCGCGCGGCGACGTCTTCGCGCCCCATCGCAGCGGCCATGCGCGCGATGGTCCAGTCGTCGTAGGCGTACTCCAAGGTCTTGGACGCGGCTTCGCCTTCTTCGTCGATCGGCACGTAGCCGAGCTGCTGATACTGGGCGATGCCGTCGTAGGGGCCGTAGTCGGCGCTGGCCACCATCGCCTGCAGCGCTTGCCCGGCATCGAAGCCGCGGATGCCCTTCATGTAGGCATCGGCGATGACCGGCACGGCGTGGTAGCCGACCATGCACCAGGTCTCCTGACCGTGGAAGGCCCACACCGGCAGCACGCCGTAAGGGCTGTGGCGATGCGCGGCGAGCAACGAGTTGACGAAGTCGGCGTTGCGGCGCTCGGGCTGGACCAGGGTCAGCAGCGGGTGCAGCGCGCGATAGGTGTCCCACAGGGAAAACGTCGAATAGTTCGTCCATCCCCGGGCTTGGTGCACGGCGTTGTCCGGTCCGCGGTAGCGGCCGTCGCTGTCCATGAACAGCGTCGGGCCGAGCAGGCTGTGGTAGAGCGCGGTGTAGAAGCTCTTGCGCTGCGGTTCGGGCGCATCGAGTTCGACCGCCGACAAGGCCTCGCTCCAGCGCTGGCGCGCCTGCGCGCGCACGCGGTCGAAATCGAAGCCGGGCATTTCGGCGTCGAGGTTGGCGATGGCGCTGTCTTCGCTGACCGGCGAGATCGCGACTTTGACGATCAGTTCTTGCCCGGCGGCGTCGGCGAAATCCAGGCTGGCGACCAGCTGCCGGCCTTCGATCTGGGCGCGGCGGCGCGGGTCTTTTTCGCCCGGCGGCGGGAAGCCCTTGTAGACGATGTCGGCTTCGGTGTCGTGGAAGGCGTGGCCGCTGAGCGGGCGCGAGAAGCGCATGGCGAAATACAGCTGCCGGCCCAGCGCCCAGCCGCGGGTTTCGCGGAAGCCGGTGACGGTGCCGTCGGCGCGCAGGCGCAGCCGCGACCACAGCACTTTGCCGGGGTAGTCGTACAGGCTGGTGCGCAGGTCGATCAGCAGGTGGGCGTCCTGCCCCGCCGGATAGCGGTAGCGGTGCACGCCGACGCGGTCGCCGGCGGTGAGTTCGGCGCGGATCTTGTAGTCGTCGAGGGTGACCGCGTAGTAGCCGGGCTCGGCGCGCTCGTCGTCGTGGCGGAAGGCCGAGCGGTAGCCGCTGCGCGGGGCCTGGGCCTGGCCGCGTTCGAGCTTGACCTCGCCGGCGATCGGCATCAGCAGCACATCGCCGAGGTCGGAGTGACCGGTGCCCGAGAAATGGGTGTGGGAGAAGCCGACGATGGTTGGGTCGCCGTAGCGGTAGCCGGCGGCCCAGCCGTAGGCTTCCTTGCGGGGCTTGATTTCGGTGTCCGGGCTGAGCTGGATCATGCCGAACGGAACCGTGGCGCCGGGATAGGTGTGGCCCTCGCCGCCGGTACCGATGAAGGGATCGACCGCGCGGTAGGCGCGCTCGCCGGCATCGCCGGCCGGGGCGGCCCGGGCCGGGCCGGCGAGGCAGGCGCCCCAGACCAGCACGGCGGCGAACCCGGCGCGCCAGGGACGCGCGGCGGATCGGGACTGCGGGGCGGGCGGCGACGGGATCGGCCGGGTCATCCGGGGCACTCCGTATCGGAACTGGGCGGCAGGAACGCGTCCGGGTCGGCAAAACGGGCCCGGAGCTCTTTTAGATCGTTCTAAATCGAGGCAAGCTAGCATGCGTCCCGGCCGCGTTCATGCTGCATTGCAGAATGCAGCGGCGGGGCTTAGACCGCAGGATGGCGGCATTTAGAACGATCCAAAAGCCGCCCGGAGCCATGATTCCCGTTCGCCCCCCCCCTCTCAGCGAGGTGTTCACGATGAACGACGCGCCCGCCCCCCGCGGCCGGGTCACCCTGGCCGACATCGCGCGCGCCTGCGGCCTGTCGCGCGCGACGGTGTCGCTGGTGCTGCGCGGCAGCCCGCTGGTGCATGCCGACACCCGCGCCCGGGTCGAAGCCGAGCTCAAGCGCCAAGGCTATGTATATCACCGCGGCGCCGCCAACCTGCGGCGCAAGGTGTCGACCGGCGTGGCCCTGGTCATCAACGACCTGTCCAACCCGTTCTTCGCCGAATTCGCGGCCGGCGTCGACGAATGGCTGGCCACCGCCGGCTTCGTCACCCTGCTCGGCAGCACCAACGAATCGGTCGAACGCCAGCAGGCGGTGCTGACCTCGCTGATGGAGCACGACCCGGCCGGGATCATCCTGTCGCCGGCCGAAGGCAGCGACGGCGCGCGGGTGCGCAACCAGATCGGCGAACGCACGCCGGTGCTGGTGTTCAACCGCGAACTCGACGGCACGCCCTGGGATTTCCTCGCCCTCGACAACATCCACGGCGCGCGCCTGGCCACGCGCCACCTGATCGATCGCGGCCACCGCCGCATCGCCTTCTTCGGCGGCCATCGCGATTCGTCCTCGTGCCGGCAACGCCGCCAGGGCTATCGCGAGGCGATGGTCGAAGCCGGGCTGGAGCCGGAACCGCAGTGGCTGGTGGAGTGCGCGCCGACCCGGCTGGAAGCGGCGCAGCAGACCGGCGCGCTGTTCGTGCGCGATCCCGCGCCGACTGCGGCGGTCTGCTACAACGACGCGGTCGCGCTGGGCCTGATGGCCGGCCTGGTCGCGCGCGGCCGCCGCCCCGGCGGCGATTTCGCCGTGGTCGGATTCGACGACATTCCCGAAGCCTCGGTCGCCTCGCCGACCCTGACCACGGTCGCGGTCGACCCGCGCGCGCGCGGCCGCCAGGCCGCCGAGCTGATCCTCAAACGCCTGCGCGACCCGGACATGCCGCGCGCCCACACCATCGCCCCGGTGCGGCTGCAGGCGCGCAGCAGCAGCGAGGTGCATCTGCCGCACAACGGAGCTTCCGCATGAGCCGTCGCGACATGTCCTACACCGCCGCGCTGGCGGTGGTGACCACGATCTTCTTCACCTGGGGCGGCCTGACCAGCCTCAACGATGTGCTGATCCCGCATCTGAAGGCCGTGTTCCAGATGAACTACGCCCAGTCGATGCTGATCCAGTCGACCTTCTTCGGCGCGTATTTCCTGATGTCGCTGCCGGCCAGCCGGGTGGTGGCCAAGTTCGGCTACAAGAACAGCATCGTGATCGGCCTGATCGTGGCCGCGATCGGCGCGGCGATGTTCTTCCCCGCCGCGCGCATTCCGTCGTATCCGCTTTTCCTGGGCGCGCTGTTCGTGCTCGCCAGCGGCATCACCCTGCTGCAGGTCTCGGCCAATCCCTACATCAGCCTGCTCGGCGACCCCGCCGGCGCGCCGAGCCGCTTGAACCTGGCCCAAGCGCTGAATTCGCTGGGCACGACCGTGTTCCCGTACGTGATCGGCCCGCTGATCCTGTCCGGCGCGGTGCTCGGCACCGCCGAGCTGGCGGCGATGTCGGCGACCGAGCAGGCCGCGTACCGCGCCCACGAAGCGGCGTCGGTGCAGATGCCGTACATGATCATCGCCGGCTGCCTGCTGCTGCTGGCGGTGTTCGTCTACACCATGCGCATCCCGCCGCTGACCGAAGCCACCGAGAGCGCCGACCCGGTGCACCACAGCTTCGCCGAGGTGCTGAGCCAGAAGCACCTGTTGTACGGAGTGATCGCGATCTTCGTCTACGTCGGCGCCGAGGTCTCGATCGGCAGCTTCCTGATCAACTACATCTCCGCACCGGAGATCGGCAACATCGACCACGCCAAGGCCAGCGAATACCTGGCGTATTACTGGGGCGGCGCGATGGTCGGCCGCTTCGTCGGCGCGATGCTGTTGCAGCGCTTCGACGCGCGCCGCCTGCTGGCCCTGTTCGCGATCGCGGCGATGGCGCTGCTGGCGCTGACCATGAGCGGCAAGGGCACGCTCGCGATGTGGACGGTGCTGTCGATCGGCCTGTTCAACTCGATCATGTTCCCGACCATCTTCACCATCGCCATCGAACGGCTGGGACCGATGACCAGCAAGGCCTCCAGCCTGCTGATCATGGGCATCGTCGGCGGCGCGGTGGTGCCCTGGCTGCAAGGCGTGCTGTCCGACCGGATCGGCATCCAGCAATCGTTCGTAATTCCTTTGATCTGTTACGCCTTCATCGTCTGGTACGGCTTCGCCGGCTCGCGCATCCGCGCCGGCCAGGGCCAGCACGCCAGCGCCCAGGCTTCGGGAGTGATGCATTGATGTCTGCTGCAGCGCAGCCCGCGCAGTCGCGCAATTCCGCCATCGTCTGTTTCGGCGAAGCCTTGATCGATTTCCTCGCCCGCCCGGCCGAGGCGCCGGGCGAGCCGCGCCATTTCGTCGAGTACGCCGGCGGCGCGCCGGCCAACGTCGCCGTCGCCGCAGCCCGGCTCGGCGCGCCGGCGCGCTTCGTCGGCATGCTCGGCCAGGACATGTTCGGCGACTTCATCGCCGCGCAGTTGCAGCACTACGGCGTGGACACCCGCGACGTGGTCCGCACCGGCGAGGCCAAGACCGCGTTGGCGTTCGTGTCGCTGGACGGCTTTGGCGAGCGCAGCTTCAGCTTCTATCGCCCGCCGGCCGCCGACCTGCTGTTCCGCGACGCCGACTTCCGCGCCGACGGCTTCGCCGATGCCGGCATCTTCCATGTCTGCTCCAACAGCCTGACCGAGGAAGGCATCGCCGCGACGACCCTGGCCGGCATGCGCCGCGCGCGCCTGGCCGGCGCCCTGGTCAGCATGGACATGAACCTGCGGCCGTCGCTGTGGCCGCACGATGTCGATCCGGCGCCGCGGCTGATCGCGGCCTTGCTGGAGGCCGACCTGATCAAGCTGTGCGGCAGCGAGTTCCAGTTCCTTGCGCGCCATCTCGGCGGCGAGGAAGCGGCGCTGCAGCGACTGTGGCACGGCCATGCGCGCTGCGTGCTGATCACCGACGGCGCCACGCCGATCCGTTGGCATACCCGCACCCGCCAGGGCGAAGTCGCGACCTTCCGCGTCGCCCCGGCCGACACCACCGGCGCCGGCGACGCCTTCGTCGGCGGCCTGCTGCAGCGCTTGTCGAGCCTGGGCGTGGACGCCGCCGGCTTCGCCGACTTCATCGCCGACGAGGCCGCCTTGGTCGCCGCGCTGCGCTATGCCGCCGCCGCCGGCGCACTGGCCACCACCCGCCACGGCGCGTTCGCGGCCATGCCCGACACCGCCGAGGTCGAGCGCCTCATCCGCGAACAATCCTGACCGCCGCTCCGCTTCCGATCCGGTATTCCCCGATGAATCTTCCCGCGCATCCGCTGCCCGACTTCCGCCGGCCCGAGACCCTGCTCGCGCACGTCGCCGACACCATGGCCTTCTACGATCCGGTCGCGCTGGATCCGAACGGCGGCTTCTTCCATTACTTCCGCGACGACGGCTCGGTCTACGACGCCTCGCACCGGCACCTGGTCAGCAGCACGCGCTTCGTCTTCAACTACGCGATGGCGGCGATCGAATTCGGCCGCGACGACTACCGCGAGCGCGCACGCCACGGCCTGCGCTATCTGCGCGAGGCGCATCGCGACGCCGCCAGCGGCGGTTACGCGTGGACGATCCGCGACGGCCGCGCCGAAGACCGCATGAACCACTGCTACGGCGTGGCCTTCGTACTGCTGGCCTACTCCACCGCGCGCAAGGCCGGCATCGCCGAGGCCGCGGCGTGGATGGACGAAACCTGGGAACTGCTGGAAGCGCGCTTCTGGGAGCCGAACCACGGCCTGTACCGCGACGAGGCCGACGCGCAGTGGAACTTCACCGGCTATCGCGGCCAGAACGCCAACATGCACATGTGCGAAGCGATGCTGGCCGCGTTCGAAGCCTCGGGCGAAGCGCGCTATCTGCAGCGCGCGCTAACGCTGGCGCAGAACATGACCCAGCGTCAGGCGGCCCAGGCCGACGGGCTGGTGTGGGAGCACTACGACCGCGACTGGAACATCGACTGGGATTATCACCGCGACGACCCCAAGCACCTGTTCCGCCCCTGGGGGTTCCAGCCCGGCCACCAGACCGAGTGGGCCAAGCTGCTGCTGATCCTCGACCGCCACCTCACCGCACGCGGCGAAACCGTGGACTGGCTGGTGCCTACCGCGCGTCACCTGTTCGACGTCGCGGTCGCGCGCTCCTGGGACCCCGAGCACGGCGGGCTGTGTTACGGATTCGCCCCCGACGGCACGGTCTGCGACGACGACAAGTATTTCTGGGTCCAGGCCGAATCGCTGGCGACCGCGGCGCTGCTGGCGATCCGCACCGGCGAGGCGCAGTACTGGGCGTGGTACGACAAGCTGTGGGCCTACGCCTGGCAGCACATGGTCGATCATCGCTACGGCGCCTGGTACCGGATTCTCGATCGCGAGAACCGCAAGTACAGCGACGAGAAGAGCCCGGCGGGCAAGACCGATTACCACACCATGGGCGCCTGCTATGAAGTGCTGCGCTGGCTGCGGCAACGCTGAGGTCTGCCGCGGCGCCGAGCTCGCGGCGCACCGGCTTTCTCTGGGAGCGGCGTGAGCCGCGACCAAGGGATGCGCAGAAAACCATAAGCGTTCGCCCCCCCATCGAAACTACGCCGCCCCCCTGTAGGAGCGGCGCAAGCCGCGGCAACCAAAGCGCTGCACGCAAGGGCACCGGCGCGGGCGCCCGACAGCCGCCAGCGCTCACAGCGCCGGGCTTCGGAAGGCAACGCGGTATCGAACCGCTGCGGTTGTCGCGGCTTGCGCCGCTCCTGCCCCGGTAAGCGGGCGCCGCGTTCATCCGCCGCTCGTCGGGAGGGCGGCGCCTGCGCCCGCACCGAGGGCCGCTCGCCCAGACCGCCGGGCCTATCCTGGGCGCCCGCCTCCGAGGATCGCGCCATGGATACCCAGCAGATCGCCAACCGCTACGTCGAGCTGTGCCGCGCGGGCAAGCACGAGCAGATCCAGGACGAACTCTATGCCGACGACGCCGTCAGCATCGAAGCGCCGGGCAATCAGGCCGGGCCGCTCGGCAACGTGGAAGGCCTGGCCGCGATCCGCGAGAAGGGACGCCGGTTCATGGACGACGTGATCGAGATCCACGACAGCTGGTGCAGCGATCCGGCGGTCGGCGGCGACTGGTTCAGCCTGGCGATGAGCATCGACGCCACCTACAAGAGCATGGGCCGCATGCCGATGGCCGAGGTCGCGGTGTACAAGGTGCGCGACGGCAAGATCGTGCACGAGCAGTTTTTCTACGGCTGAGCCTGCGCGCGCCGCGGACGGCGGCCGCAGCGAGTTCGCGCGCGTGTCCGCGGCCGCACGGGAATGCGGCGCCGCCGGCGCGATCGCGGCCAACGCGCCCGGCCGGCAAGCCGGCGGGGGCGTTCAGCCCGGCACGGGAGCGGGGCCGAGCGCAACGCGGCAGGCGCGCGCGACGGCTCGGCGCCGGAAACGAAACAGGCCCCGCGAGCGGGGCCTGTTTCGTATTGCGTGCGCGGCCCGACCGACTCAGTCGATGTCGAGGAAGCTGCGCAGCTGTTCCGAGCGGCTCGGGTGACGCAGCTTGCGCAGCGCCTTGGCTTCGATCTGGCGGATGCGCTCGCGGGTCACGTCGAACTGCTTGCCGACCTCTTCCAGGGTGTGGTCGGTGTTCATGTCGATGCCGAAGCGCATGCGCAACACCTTGGCCTCCCTCGGGGTCAGGCCGGCGAGCACGTCGCGGACCGTCTCGGAGAGGTTGATGTTGGTGGTCGCTTCCACCGGGGACTCCACGTTGGTGTCCTCGATGAAGTCGCCCAGATGCGAGTCCTCGTCGTCGCCGATCGGGGTCTCCATCGAGATCGGTTCCTTGGCGATCTTCATGACCTTCCGGATCTTGTCCTCCGGCATGTCCATTTCCTTCGCCAGCTCTTCCGGAGTCGCTTCGCGGCCGTACTGCTGCAGCATCTGGCGGCTGATGCGGTTGAGCTTGTTGATCGTCTCGATCATGTGCACCGGGATGCGGATGGTGCGGGCCTGATCGGCGATCGAGCGGGTGATGGCCTGGCGGATCCACCAGGTGGCGTAGGTCGAGAACTTGAAGCCGCGGCGGAACTCGAACTTGTCCACCGCCTTCATCAGGCCGATGTTGCCTTCTTGGATCAGGTCGAGGAACTGCAGGCCGCGGTTGGTGTACTTCTTGGCGATGGAGATCACCAGGCGCAGGTTGGCCTCGACCATCTCCTTCTTGGCCTTGCGCGCCTTGGCTTCGCCGTAGGCGACCTGGCGGCTGATTTCCTTGATGTCGGCCAGGGTCAGCAGCGAGGCCTGCTCCAACTCGATGGTGGCCTGCTGCTCGGCGATGATCTGGTCCTTGACGTCGCGCAGGCCCGACGACCACTTCTGCTTGCGCTTGAGCAGCTCGTCGACCCATTCCAGATTGGTCTGGTTGCCTTCCCAGGCGCGGATGAAGTCCTTGCGCGGCATCTTGGCCACGCGCGTGGCCAGGTCGAGGATCTTGCGCTCGTGGTCCTTGATCGCGCCGACCACGTCGCGCAGGTTGCGCATCAGAGTGTCGGTCAGGGCCAGCGGCAGCTTGAGGGTGACGAACACCGCGGCGATGTCCTCGCGCAGCTTGGTCACGGTCTTGTGGCCCGCGCCGTTCTTGACCTGGGCCTTGAGGAACTTGCCGTGCAGGTCGGCGATGGCCTCCATGCGCGCGGCGACCTCGACCGGGTCCGGACCGGACGTGGTCTCTTCGGCGTCGGCGTCGTCGGCCGCCTCGACTTCGTCCTCGTCGTCTTCGGTGGCCGCGTCGTCGTCGACCGGCAGCGCCGCCGCCGGCGGCTCGGGCTCTTCATCGAGGTGGTCGTTGAAGCCGACCACGATCTCGGCCAGGCGCTTCTTGCCGGCCTTGTGCTGCTCGTAATCGTCGAGGATCAGCTGGACCGTGCCCGGGAACAGCGCCAGCGAGGCCTGGACCTGGTTCAGGCCCTCCTCGATGCGCTTGGCGATGGCGATTTCGCCTTCGCGGGTCAACAGCTCGACCGTACCCATTTCGCGCATGTACATGCGCACCGGGTCGGTGGTGCGGCCGCCTTCGCCGTCGAGCGCGGTCAGCGCCGCGGCGGCTTCTTCGGCCGCGGTGTCGTCGACTTCGCGGTTACCGGTATTGCCGTCGGCGAGCAACAGCGTTTCGGCATCGGGCGCGACTTCGTGCACCTCGATGCCCATGCCGTTGATCATGCCGATGATGTCTTCGATCTGCTCGGCGTCGACCAGATCGTCGGGCAGGTGATCGTTGACCTCGGCATAGGTCAGGTAGCCCTGCTCCAAGCCCTTGGAAATCAGGAGCTTGATATCGGACGGAGGGGGCTGACGTTCGTTGGCCATGGGCTGCGCCACCGCTGGGATAGGGGAACGCTCCAGTATAGCAGATCCGGCAGGGTCGGCCGGAGGGCCGGGACCAGGCGGGACGGGGCTAAGACCGAAGCAGGAAAGTGACCGGGCCGTCGTTGACCAGGCTGACGACCATATGGGCGCCGAAGCGACCGGTTTCCACCCCTCCGGCGTGACGTTGCCGGCAGGTTTCGACCAGCCGGTTGAATAGCGGTTCAGCCAGGGCCGGGGCGGCGGCGGTGCTGAAGCCCGGACGCATGCCGCTGCGGGTGTCGGCGGCCAGGGTGAACTGGCTGACCAGCAGCAGGCCGCCGCCGGTATCGGCCAGGCCACGGTTCATCCGCCCGGCCTCGTCGGCGAACACCCGGTAGCCGAGCAGGCGCTCGGCCATGCGCGCGATCTGGGCCTCGCCGTCGCCGGGCTCTACCCCGACCAGGGCCAGCAGCCCGGGCCCGATCGCGCCGACGGTTTCGCCGTCGACCACGACCGAGGCCTGGGCGACGCGCTGGATCAAGCTCAACATGCGGACGGACACCACGAGGCTTCGGACCGGCAAGTCTAAAAGGGAGGCAGGGGCTGCAGCGCGCTTAACCCCCTGCAGCCCTTTCACTAAACTGGGCCGATGACCCGCTTCGTCGCCCGCCTGCTCTATCTTCTCGCCAGCGCGCTGGGCCGCCTGCCGTGGTCCTGGCAGATGCGCCTGGGCGACGCGGTGGCCCGGCTGTGGCAGCGCCGGGCCGCGCGCGAGGCCCGGGTCGCCCGGGTCAACCTGGAACTGGCCTACCCCGGCCTGGCCGCCGAAGAGCGCGAACGCCTGCAGCGGGCCATCGTCCGCACCACCGCGCGCCAGGCGATCGAGACTCTGCGCCTGTGGACCCGGCCGCATGCCGAGAACCTCGCCCTGCTGCGCGAGCAGCACGGCGTCGAGCTGTTCGACGCCGCCCTGGCCGCCGGCCGCGGCCTGATCGTGGCCGCGCCGCACTACGGCAACTGGGAACTGCTCAACCAATGGCTGGCCTCGCGCACGCCGCTGGCGATCCTGTACCGGCCGCCGGAATCGGCGGTCGGCGAAGCCTTCCTCAACCTGGTCCGCGCCGACAGCGACACCGGCCGGGTGACCCAGGTCCGCGCCGAGGGCGCGGCGGTGCGCCAACTGTGGAAACGGCTCAGCGCCGGCGGCGTGGTCGGGATCCTGCCCGACCAGCAGCCCAAGGCCGGC
Source organism: Lysobacter firmicutimachus (assembly GCF_037027445.1). NCBI lineage: Bacteria > Pseudomonadati > Pseudomonadota > Gammaproteobacteria > Lysobacterales > Lysobacteraceae > Lysobacter > Lysobacter firmicutimachus. Next base: position 413,448 of record NZ_JBANDL010000002.1, on the reverse strand, counting down.
GACGGCGAGTTCGCGCCGTTCTTCGGCGTGCCGGCGCTGACCATGACCCTGCTCGGCCGGCTCGCCGAACGCACCGGCGCGACGGTGCTGTTCTGTTACTGCGAACGCCTGCCCTCGCACCCGCAGCAACCGGCGTTCGCGCTGCGCGTCGAAGCCGCGCCGGCCGGCATCGCCGACCCCGATCCGCAGCGCGCCTGCGTCGCGCTCAACGCCGCCGTCGAGCGCATCGCCCGGCGCGATCCGGCCCAGTACCAGTGGACGTACAAACGCTACACCCTGCGGCCGTCCGGCAACGGCGACGACAACCCGTATCGGTTGCGCTGAGCGCGCCGCAGCGCGCACTGCGCGGCCGCCGCCGCGGCTACACTCGGCGCTTCACCGCAGCCCCCGAACGACGATGACCGACGCGCCCGACAGCGCCGATTCCCTTGCCCCGCCGGCCCCCGCACCGGCCGCCGACGAGGGTTGGCAACGGCTGCCGCCGCGCGCCCAGTTGCTGTGCACGATCGATGTCAGCCTATCGCTGGCGGCGCTGTTCGCGATCGCCGGAGTGGTGCTCGGCGTGCTGACCCGCGGCCTGCTGGTCGGTACCGCCAGCGCGCTCACCGGCGCCCTGCTCGGCGCCGGCATCGGCACCTGGATCGGCCTGCGCCGTTACCGCAACACCTTGTGGCGGCTGGACGCGCACGGCTTCGCGGTGCGCCGCGGCGTCGCCTGGCAGCGCGAGACGCTGGTGCCGCTGACCCGGGTCCAGCACCTCGACCTCAAGCACAGCCCGCTGCAGCGCCTGCGCGACCTGGCCACCCTGGTCGTGCACACCGCCGGCACCCGCCACAGCGCGGTGTCGATCGATCATCTCGACGCCGCCGACGCCGAACGCCTGCGCGAACGCCTGGGCCGCCAACTCGACCACGACGACGAGGCCTGATGAGCGCTTCCCAGCCCGCCGAACCGTCCGCCGGCGTCGCCGCCGAGCCCGCGACCGCGCCGCCGCCCGCCGCGCCGCAGGGCGAGGCCGCGCTCGACCGGCGCCTGCATCCGATGTCGTGGCTGTTCGTGCTGATCCAGCAGCTCAAGCAGTTCGTGGTGCCGCTGATCGCGCTGCTGGTGTTCGGCCGCGGCGACCGCAACGAGTTGTGGTCGCTGATCGGCGTCGGCGTGCTGGTGGCGGTGTCGATCTGGCGCTACCTGACCTATCGCTACGGCATCGGCGCCAACCACCTGGTCGTGCGCAGCGGCCTGTTCAACCGCAGCCTGCGCGAGATCCCGTTCGTACGGATCCAGAACGTGGCCGTGCACCAGACCGTGCTGCACCGCCTGTTCGGGGTCGCCGAGGTGCGCCTGGAGTCGGCCGGCAGCAAAGAGCCCGAGGCGCAGATGCGGGTGCTCAAGCTGGCCGACGCGTTGGCCCTGGAGGCGCTGGTGCGTCGGCGCGGCGACGCGCCCGCGCCGGGCCAGGCCGAGGCGCCGGCCGAAGTGCTGCTGCGCCTGCCGCCGGCCGAAGTCCTGCGCCTGGGGCTGGTCTCGGACGGCGGCCTGGTCCTGATCGGCGCCGGCTTCGCCGCACTGAGCCAGGCCATGCCCGACTTCAGCGCCAAAGTGCCCGGCCGGCTGATGCGCGAAGCCGCGCGCTGGTTGTTCGGCCGGGTCGAGTCCTACCACCTCGACGCGCTCGGCTACGTCGGCGTGGCCCTGGTGCTGGCCTTGGCCCTGGCGGTCGCGCTCAAGCTGCTGTCGATGGCGCTGGCGGTGCTGCGCTACTACGGCTTCGAACTCAGCGAACACGGCCGCCGCCTGACCGCCGAGCGCGGCCTGCTCGGGCGCTGGCGCACCACGGTGCCGCGCCGGCGCATCCAGGCCTGGACCCTGGAGGAAGGCCTGCTGCACCGCCTGCTCGCCCGTCGCCGGCTGGCGGTGGACACGGTCGGCGCCGGCGACCAAGACGACGGACGCGCGCTGAAGGAGCTGGCGCCGATCGCATCGGCACCGGCCTGCGATGCGCTGATCGAACGCCTGTTGCCCGGCGCTCGGCTGGAGCAACTGCAATGGCGCCCGCTACCGGACGCGGCCTGGTGGCGGCTGTTCCTGCCCGACGTGCCCTGGGTCGCGCTGGCGGCGTTCGCGTTGTATTGGCAGATCGGCGCCTTGAGCGCGCTGGCGCTGGCCTGGTTGCCGTGGGCCGCGTTCAAGGCCCAGCGCCGCGCGCGCCGGATCGGCTATGCGCTGGATTCGCAGTTGGTCGCGGTGCGCGAAGGCTGGTGGCGGCGCTACTGGCGCTTCGCCGAACTCGACAAGCTGCAGGCCTTGCAGATCACCCGTTCGCCGCTCGACCGCCGTTGCGGCACCGCGACGTTGTGGCTGGACACCGCCGGCGGCGGTGCGCTGGGGCCGCCGCTGCGGATCCGCTTCCTGCCCGAGGACGAGGCGCGACGGCTGTACGCCGCATTGGCCGCGGTGCTGGCGCGGCGGCCGCTGCGCTGGTGAGCGCGCGCGGCCGAAGCGCCGCGGGACAGCGGGTCTCAGCCGGCCGGCTGCGGCCAGGCCGGGCCGAGGCCGGCGACCGCCGCGCCGTCGGGCTGCGGCTGTTGCTGCAGGCCGTGCTCGGTCCAGGTCAGGCGCCGGCGCCGGGTCTGCGCGCGCAGGCGGCGATTGAAGGCGATGCTCTCGGCGCTGGCATAGCCGCGCGGGTGGTCCAGGTGCACCACGATCGCGCGATGGCGGATGCGGATGCCGCGGATGCCGGCGTTGCGCAGACGCTCGCCGAACTCGCGGTCCTGGCCGCCGTAGCGCATGCGCTCGTCGAAGCCGTTGACGGCGAGGATGTCGCGCTTCCAGCCCGATGCGCCGTGTCCGTTCCAACTCGCCCGCGCCGGGCTGACCTGGTCCAGCAACCAGGCCAGCCGCGGCGGCGCCGTCAGTTTGAGATCGCGCCGCGTGGCCGGCATGCCGTGCGCGCGCAGCCAGCGCGCGTCGAAGCAGCGGCCGCTGGCGATGTCGTCGGGGCCGATGCGCCGGCTCGTCTCCATCGGCAGCTTGTGATAGCCGCCGGACAGGAAACGGCCCGGCCGGCGCAGGCGCAGATGGGTGGCGACGAAATCGGCGCGCGGAATGCAGTCGCCGTCGGTGAAGATCAGATAGTCGGCGGCGCTGGCCCGGATCGCCATGTTCAGCGCCTGGCATTTGCGGAAGCCCTGGTCGGGCTGCCACAGGTGCCGCAGCGGCATCGGCAACCGCGGCCGCAGGCGCTCGATGCAGGCACGGGTGTCCTCGCCGCTGCCGTCGTCGGCGATCAGGATCTCGAAGTCGCGCCGGCTCTGCGCGGCGAAACCCAGCAGCACCTTCTCCAGCCAGGCCGGCTGGTTGTAGGTGGTGAACACGACGCTGGCGACGGGCGGTTGAGTCATAGGGGCGCGGCAGTGGCGAAGGAGCAATCAAGCCGCAACGCGTCCGCGCCATCATGGTTTGCGCGTCCCGCGGTTGCGGCGCGCCCACCTTGACCTGCGAATACGACGATGCCGTTACCGGACCATGCCAGTTCTCCGCGCCGTCCCGCGTTGTCGGCGACGGTGATCGCCTGCGACGAGGCCGACCGCATCGCCGACTGCCTGGCGTCGCTGGCGTTCTGCGACGAGATCCTGGTGGTCGACTCGGGCTCGCGCGACGCCACCGCGGACATCGCGCGCGGCTTCGGCGCGCGCGTGCTGCACCGGCCGTTCGACGGCTTCCGCAGCCAGAAGCAGTTCGCGATCGAACAGGCTGCGCACGACTGGGTGTTGTGCGTCGATGCCGACGAACGCATCGACGCGACTCTGCGCGAAGCGATCGAGCGCGCCCGCGACGCCGGTTTCGCCGCGGCGGCCGGCTACCGCTTCGCCCGCCGCTCGGAGTACTTCGGCCGCTACCTGCGCCACGGCAACGCCTACCCGGACCGCAAGCTGCGCCTGTTCGACCGCCGTCGCGGCGGCTGGCGCGGCGACCGCGAGGTGCACGAAAGCGCCAGCGTCGACGGCGCGGTGGCGACCCTGCGCGGCGACCTGCTGCACCGCCCGTTCCGTTCGTTCGAACACCAGTTGGCCAAGGGCCGGCGCTACGCGCAGATGATGGCCGAGCACGACCACGCCCGCGGCCGACGCGCTTCGCTGGCGCGGCTAGTGCTTTCGCCGGCCTGGCGGTTCTGGCGCGGCTATCTGCTGCGCGGCGGCTTCCTCGACGGCTGGCCGGGACTGATCTACGCCTACGTCACCGCGTACACGGCGCGGCAGAAGACGATCCGGTTGTGGCTGCTGGAAAAGCGCGGGAGATAGCGAACGCCGCGAGCCAGCGCGCGGGAATCAGGACGAAGAAAGAGCGCGAGGGCCTGGCGTCTGCGCATTTCCCTTCAGATCGGGCTTCCGTCGACACCGGCCCGCCGCCCCGTGGCCTTCAGCCGGTCGGCCCCCAATACCCCAGCTCGCGCCGGATCTGCAGGCCGCGCAGCAAGGACGTGAACGGCCGCTTGCGCAAGCGGCCGAGACGGCCGGCGAGCAGGTCGTCGGTGGCCGCGATGACGCGCTGCGAAGAGCGGCCGTCGCGGTAGGGATGGATCTGCTCGGCGTAGGCGTCGATCGCCTGCTGCAAGGCCGCATCCGGCGCGAACGCGCGCGCCAGCTGCGCGGGCAGCTGCGCCGGGTCGGCGAAATCCAGCATGTGCGGCTTGGGCGCGCGATTGCGGAAAGTCACCACCGGCTTGCGCTGGACCACGAACTCCGACACCACCGAGGTGGTGTCGGCGAGCAGCACGTCGGCGGCGCGCTGGGCCGCGATCAGCTGCTCGGTCTCGACGAAATGCGCGTTCGGCCCCTGCAGCGCGCGATAGCGCTGGAACAGCTCCGGCGCGCACTTGGGGTGCAAGGTCAGCAGCCAGTAGCGCTCGCCGGCGGCGACCTGCGCGGCGATCGCGTCCAGCAGATGCGGCGCGGCGCTGAGGCGCTCGGTGAAGGTCGAGGCGAACAGCACCACCGGCCGGCCGCCGGCGCGGGCCCGCAATTGCGCGGCGCTGCCGTCGTCGTCGCGGAACAAGGGGTCGAGCTTGGGCCAGCCGGTCTCGACCACGGCGAAGTGCCCGGCCTGCTCGGCCAGGGCGCGGAACGGGGCGGTGGTCGCCGGGCCCTGGGTGCAGTACAGGTCGAACAGGCCGCGCACGCGGAAATGGCCGCGCGCGTCGTCGCGCTTTTCGACGTTGAAGCCATGGAACAACTGCACCTTGGCCCCGGCGATGAACGGCGGCACCCAGTTGGCGGCGCTGAACACCGCGCGCGGCTTCAGCGCGACCGCGGCGCGCAGGCCGTCACGCCCCGGCGCGAGCCGCCGCACCGGCGCCGGCAAGGCCGATTCCGCCGCGCCGTCGGCGAACCAGGCGTGGGCGACATGGCCCTGCGCGTGCAACGCCTCCGCCAGCGGCTGCAGGATCGGCAGGGCGTAGCGTTCGGTGGCGAAAAGCAGGTAATCGGACATGGATGCAGCGCTGGGAAGCCTGCAGCGAGTTTAGAGGAACCGAACACCCGCGAAAGTCCGGGCCGACGACCCGCTTCCGGCGCGCCCGCGCTCGCTCCTCTCCCCGCTTCCGGCCGCCGGAGTATCCTGGCCGCCAAACCGCCGTGCCCCATCACCGCCCCGGACCGCCGCCATCGACACGCCCTCGCCCGCCGCTGCCCGCCCGCGCCTGTCGGCCTGCATCATCGCCTTCGACGAGGCCGACCGGATCGGCGACTGCATCGCCTCGTTGTCGTTCTGCGACGAGGTGCTGGTGGTCGATTCGCATTCGCGCGACGCCACCGTGGCGATCGCCCAGGCGGCCGGCGCGCGCGTGCTGCAGCGCGCCTTCGACGGCTTCCGCAGCCAGAAGCAGTTCGCGATCGAGCAGGCTGCGCACGATTGGGTGCTGTGCCTGGATGCGGACGAACGGGTGAGCGGGGAGCTGCGCGCGGCGATCGAGGCGGCGCGCGCGCGCGGCTTCGCCGATGCGGCCGGCTATCGCTTCGCCCGGCTGTCGGACTACTTCGGCAGGTTCCTGCGCCACGGCAACGCCTACCCCGACCGGGTGCTGCGCTTGTTCGACCGCCGCCGCGGCGGTTGGCGCGGCAAACGCGAGGTGCACGAGGCCGCCAGCGTCGACGGCGCCGTCGCGACCTTGCGCGGCGATCTGATCCACTACCCGTACCGTTCGCTGGAGCAGCAACTGGCCAAGACCGAGCGCTATGCGCGGATGATGGCCGAGCACGACCATGCGCGCGGCAAGCGCGCGACCCTGGCCAAGCTGGTGCTGGCGCCGGCCTGGCGCTTCTGGCGCGGCTACCTGCTGCGCGGCGGCTTCCTCGACGGCTGGCACGGCCTGGTCTACGCCTATGTGCGCGCCAACTACGTGCGGCAGAAGACGGTGATGCTGTGGCTGCTGCAGAACGGGCAGCCGGTGACTACGCCGCGGCGCGACTGAGGACGGGGCAAGATACGGCGCTAGGACGGCATAACGCGGTCGCGGTTCGCGCCGCTCCTGCAAAAGCCCATGCTGCGGGAATGAAGCCCGCGACGCGGTAGGCGCCGCCGAAGCCCGCGCGCTTCAGCGCAGCGCGTCGCAGTCTTCCTCGCCCGCTTCGCGCAGGGCGAAGCCGTACAGCACGCCGACCGCGATCGCGTAGAACGAGGCGATCAGCTGGTGGGCGAACATCGACTGGGTCAGGCCGCAGGCCAGATAGACCAGGATCAGCACCACCCCGGCCAGGGCCGCGCTGCGCGCGCGGCCGGTGACGCGCTCGCGCAGGCGGCGCGCGAACAACGCCAGCGGAACGAGATAGACCGCCAACACCGCCAGCAGGCCGGGCGCGCCCATGGTCGCCGCCCATTCGGCCAGATCGCTGTGGGCGTGGCCGAGCTTGCAGAAACCGATCCGCGGCGCCGGCGGCCGGCATTGCGGGGTCGCCAGCACCACCTCTTCGAAACGTCCCACGCCGATCCCGCTGAGCGGATGCTCGGCGAAGGTCTCGCCGGCCAGGCGCAGCAAGGTCAGGCGCGCGCCCAGCGAGGACTCGGCATCGCCTTCGCGCAGCCGGTCGACGTCGGTGCGCAACTCGTGCATGCGGGTCTGCTCGGCCAAGGGCGCGACCCATACCGCCGCAGCGGCCGCCAACACCAGCGCCGCCAGCATCGCCCAGCTGAGCTTGCGCGCGCGGCCGCCGCTGACCAACAGGCCCACCAGCAGCACCAGCGCCAGGCCCGGCCAGACTCCGCGGCTGCCGCTGAGCGCGATCGCGCCGACGCCGAGCGCGCAGGCGACGGTGGTCCACAGCAACTCGCCGGAAGGACGGCAGTACACCGCGATCACGACCACGCCGATCAGCGCATCGGCGAATACGATCGCGTTCGCGGTCCAGCCGGCGGCGCGGTCGGCGCCGCCCAGGACCTGGATCAGCGCGATCAGGAAACCGCCGGCCAGACCGAGCAGGGCGCCGCGCCACAACCAACGCCGCGAGGGCCGGTAAGCGAACACCATCAGAGCGAAGAACGGCAGGGTCAGCAGGCGCAGGCGATTGTCGATCTCGCGCCAGCGCACGTCGAACTGGAACTTGGACACCACCGCGACCGCGACCACGCCCAGCACCAGCCACCACAGCAGCCGCAGCGAACCGCCGAGTTCGCGCCAGCCGCGGGCCAGGCGTTCGGGCGCCAGCGCCAGCGCCAGCAAGGCGAAGGCGGTGAACGGCGACAACCCCCAGGGCGTGGCGACCAGCAGCGCCGGCAGGCACAGCAGGCCGGCTTCCAGCGCATGCCGGGCCCAGCGCTGGCGCGGCGATTCGCCGGCGGAGCGGACCGCGGCGGAGCGGGCCGAGGCAGAGACGGCGGACGGACTGGACGACACCGATCAGTCCGGGTCGTCTTCGTGCGGTCGCAGGGTCGGCGCCGCCGGGCAGTTCGCGCGGGCGGCGTAGGGCACCAGCCACCACACGCGCCGGTTGGCGCGGCCGCCGAGTTCGATCTTGCTGCGGTCGACGCAGTCCGGCAGCGCCGGCTCCTGCACCAGCAGCCAGCGCCGCGCCGGCGCCTGCTTCTGCCAGGCCAGGCCGTGCTCGAGCTGCTTGGCCCAGCCCATGACGAAGCCGAAGGTGGTGGTCTGGGAGCGGCTCTGCAGCAGGTTCTGTTCCTTCCACGCGACCAGGCCGAGCTCGGCGTCCGGACCGATGCGTTCGGCAACGCGGGTCATGACCCCGCGCGCGGAAGAAGAGTCGTTGAGCACCGGCGTGACCAGCAGACCGTACAGCACCCACAGACCGCACAGGGTCGAGGCCATGGCGTGGATCGGCCGGCGCCGGCCGAACCACAGCAGCGACGCCAGGCCCCAGGCGCCGATCGCCAGGATCGCGGCCTCCAGCTGGCGGCCGCCGTCGGTGAAGCCGCGGTCGGCGATCAGCTTGGCTTCGAACTTGGGATCGCCGAACCACATCGACAGGCCGACGCCGAGCAAGGCGAAGGTCAGCACCGCGGCGAAGCCCAGGGCGATGCGGCGCGGCCACAGCTTGCGCACGATGCCGGGCAGCAGCGGCGCGAACATCAGGCAGGCCATCGGCAGCGCCGGCAGGATGTAGACGTCGCGCTTGCCGTGCGGAATCGAAAAGAACACGATCACCAGCGCCCACCAGGCCAGCGGCAGCAGGTAGCGCGGGTCGATCCGGCGCAGGCGTCGGCGCCAGGCCGGCAGCGCCCACGGCAACGCCAGCATCGGCGGCAGCCACATCGACAGCATCACCCCCAGGTGGTACCAGACCGGCTGGTGGTGGTCCCAGGAGTTGGAATAGCGGCCCGCGGTCTGACGGAACAGGATGTCGTTGAGATAGGCGCGGTAGCTGGGATCGTCGTTGGACAGCGCGGCGGTCACCATCGGCACGATCCACAGCGACACCGCCGCCACGAAGGCCAGCGGGCCGAGCCAGAAGCGCGGGTTGCCGATGCCGGCGCGCACCGGCATCGCGGTCCAGGCCAGCCACCGCCCGCCGCCGCGCGCGTGCAGCGGCCGCAGCAGCGCCGCCAGCGCCACCGGCGCCAGCATCAGCAAGGCGATCGCGCCCACGCCCTTGGTGATCGTGCCGATGCCGGCGGCGAACCAGCCCAGCGCCCACCAGCGCCAGTTCGGCCCGGTCAGCAGATGGCGCAGCAGGCCGTAGTTGGCGAAGGTGATCCAGAACACCACCGAGGGGTCGATCTGGGCTTTCTTGGCCTGGTAGGCGAAATGCAGGGTCAACAACAGAGCCCAGCCGGCGTAATAGCCGACCTGGCGCGTCCACAGCCGGCGGCCGAGATCGACCACGCACCACAGCGTGCCCATCGCCGCCAGCAGCGAGGGCAGCAGGAAGGCGATGCGCCAGTTCTGGGTGATCAGGAACGAGACCGCCTCGGTCCACATGAACAACGGCGGCTTGTCCGAATACAGCTCGGTGCCGCGGTGCGGGAACAGCCACTGGCCGCTCTCGACCATCTGCTTGGCGACCAGCGCGAAACGCGGCTCGTCGGCGGGCCAGGGGTCGCGCAGGCCCAGGCCGGCCCCGAGGACAAGCCAGGCGACGATCCAGAACAGCCAGGCTTGCTGGGAGCGGAGAGTCTTGAGCATGCGCGGAATGATACGAGGCCGTTCAGGCCGGGTGGAGGGGCGGCGAGACACGACGCCCTGCCGCAGCCGGCGTCGACCGGGCGGCATTATCCAGTCCCCGGCTGAGGAATTCGTTACCGGAACGTCGGAATCGTGTCGTCAGCCGGGCGGCGCGCGGCGCAGGCGGGCGTAGAAGAAGCCGTCGCCGCCGTCCTCGCCGGGCAAGCGCTGGCGGCCGACCTCGCGATCGTGGCCGTAGCGCGCGTCCAGCGGCTCGACCCGCGCATCGGCGGTGCGCTCGAGGAACGCTCGCACCTGATGCTCGTTCTCGTCCTGCAGGATCGAGCAGGTCGCGTACAGCAGGGTGCCGCCGGGCGCCAGCGTGGTCCACAGCGCATCCAGCAGGCGCGCCTGCAGCCCGACCAACGCGGCCAGATCGGTTTCGCGCCGATGCAGGACCACATCGGGCTGGCGGCGCACAATGCCGGTGGCCGAGCACGGCGCGTCCAGCACGATCGCGTCGAAGGCCCGGCCGTCCCACCAGGCCGCCGGCTCGGCGGCATCGGCGGCGCGCAGCACGGCGCGCTCGGACAGGCCGAGTCGGCGCAAAGTGTCCTCGACCCGGCGCAGCCGCGCGGCGTCGATGTCGAGCGCGGTCAAGCGCAGTTGCGGGTCGCGTTCGAGCAGGTGCGCGCTCTTGCCGCCGGGCGCGGCGCAGGCGTCGAGCACGCGCGCGCCGGGCGCGGGCGCCAACGCGTCGGCGACCTGCTGCGCCGACAGGTCCTGGACCGAAACCAGGCCCTCGTCGAAACCGGGCAACGCGGCGACCGGCATCGCCTGCTCCAGGCGCAGCGCCGCGCCGGGGCCGGCCAGGGCCTCGATGCCGGCCTCGGCGAGCCGGGCGCGATATGCCTGCACAGGTTCGCGCAAGGCATTGACCCGCAGCCACATCGGCGGCGGCAAGGCGCTGGCGGCGAGGATCGCGGCGTAGTGTTCCGGCCAGTCTCGGCGCAGGCGTCCGCGCAGCCAGCTGGGCCAATGCGAGTGGGTCGGGTCCAGCGCCGGCAGGCCGTCGCGCTGGGCGCGGCGCAACAGCGCGTTGACCAGCCCGGCCTGATGCGGATGGCCGAGCGCGCGCGCGGCCTCGACCGTCGACGCCACGGCGGCGTGCTCGGGCAGGCGCAGCGGATCGAGCTGGGCCAGGCCGACATAGAGCAGCGCACGCAGTTCGCCGTCGCGCGCCGATGGCGGCCGCGGCATCCAGGCCTCGAGGGTGCGCTCGTAACGCAAGGGCTGGCGCAGCACGGCGAAGCAGATCGCCTCGACCAGGGCGCGGTCGCGCGGGTCGCGCAGCGCCGGCAGGCTCGCCGCCAGCTCGGCCTTGAGCGAGCGGCCGCGGTGCAGCACCGCATCGAGCACGCGCGCGGCGATCGCGCGGGTCTGCGCGCCGCTGCCGCCGGCGGTGGTCAGCAACTCGGCCGCGGCGGTCTTGGCCTGGGCCGGCCTGTGCCCGCTCGGCCGCGCGCCGGCGGATTGGGAACCAGCCGACTTGGAACCGGCCAACTTGGAACCGGCCGATTTGGAGCCCACTGATTTGAAGCCCGCCGATTTGGAGCCGGCCGACTTGAAGGCCCCCGACGTGAAGCCGGCGGTGGGGGAACCGGAGGCCGCGTCGCGGTCGCGGCGCGGACCGGCAGCAGGCCGGCCAGGGCCGGAGCGCGGCGCGAAAGTTCGCGCGCCCTCGCGCTGCGCCGCACCCTCGCGCGCCGGTGCGCTGCGCGGCCGTTCTGCGCGGTCGCCCGCAGCGCCCGCGCCGGGGCCGCGACCGTAGGCGGCACGCCCTTCGCCGCCGCGCCGGTCACCGCCGCGCGGTGCGGCCGTGCGGCCGGCGCCGCCCGGTCGTGCCGGCCGGGTGCGCTCGCTGTCGCGCGGCGGGCCGCCGGATTCGACGCCGGCGCGGCGCGCCTTGGCGCCCGCATACGGGTCGGGCGACGGCAACGGCTTCAGTGCCGGCTTGGCGGCCGGCTTCGGCGCCGCGGCCGGTTCGTCGGCGAGCGAAGGACGACGGCCGGGCGGGCGGCGCGGCGGCTTTTCCGGGTCGTGATCGCGGCTCATCTCAGCTCACCGCCAGCAGGTCGCGGCGACCGTTGAGATAGTCGGCGGCGGTGATCGCCTTACCGCCGTCGCGCTGCAGCACACGGATGCGCAGAACCCCCTCGCCACAGGCGATGTCGATGCCGTCGCGCCCGGCGCGCAGCACCGTGCCGGGCGCCGCGCCGTGGGCCTGCGCCAGCGCCGTCGCGCCGTGCACGCGCACGCGCTCGCCGGCGATCAGCGCATCGGCCATCGGCCAGGGATTGAACGCGCGCACCTTGTTCGCCAGCGCGGTCGCCGGCTGATTCCAGTCCAGCCGCGCCTCGGCCTTGTCGAGCTTGTGCGCATAAGTCACGCCCTGCTCCGGCTGCACCCAGGGCCGCGGGAACAGTTCCGCGCGCGCCAGGCCGAGGCCGTCGCCGAGCACTTCCGCGCCGAGCTCGGCCAAGCGGTCGTGCAACTGCCCGCCGGTTTCGTTGTCGCCGATCGCGAGCTTGGCCGACAGCAACACCGGGCCGGTGTCCAAGCCTTTTTCCATCTGCATCAGGCACACGCCGGTCTCGCGGTCGCCGGCTTCGATCGCGCGCTGGATCGGCGCCGCGCCGCGCCAGCGCGGCAGCAGGGACGCATGCACGTTCCAGCAGCCGTAAGTCGGAATGTCGAGCACCGATTGCGGCAGGATCAGGCCGTAGGCGACCACGATCATCAAGTCGGGCTTGAGCGCAGCCAACGCCTCGCGCGACACCTTGGACTTGAAGTTTTCCGGCTGCAGCACCGGGAACCCGCGCAGCAGCGCCTCGCGCTTGACCGGCGAAATCGCCAGCTCGCGCCCGCGCCCGGCCGGCCGGTCCGGCTGCGTGTACACGCCGACGATCTCGCCCTTCTGCGCCGCAGCGCGCAGGCAGGGAACGGCGAATTCGGGGGTACCGGCGAAGATTAGGCGCATTTTGGGCTGGGATTGGGGGTTGGAGATTCGGGATGGGGACGGCGTAGAGCGGAACGACTGCGGCGACGCGGGAGCGTCGGTGCGTGCGGATCAGAAAAACCTGGCGCAGAAAAACGAAGAAGGGACCCGGAGCCTTCGGCCGCACGCACTCGCGCGCACCGAGTCCCGAATCCCCACTCCCGAATCCCGGCTGTTACGCCGACAACCGCTTCTGCTTGGCCAGCTTCTTGCGCACCATCTCGCGCTTGAGCGGGGACAGGTAGTCGACGAACAGCTTGCCGTCGAGGTGATCCATTTCGTGCTGGATGCAGACCGCGAGCAGGCCGTCGGTGCTCAGCTCGAACGGCTGGCCGTCGCGGCCGATCGCCTGCACGGTGATCTCGTTGGCGCGGGTCACGTCGGCGAAGATGCCGGGCACGGACAGGCAGCCTTCCTGGTAGACCTGCTCGCCGGACTTGGCGACGATCTGCGGGTTGACGAACACCAACGGCCGGCTCTTATCCTCGGACACGTCGATCACCATGAAGCGCTGATGCACGTCGACCTGGCTCGCCGCCAGACCGATGCCCGGGCACTCGTACATGGTCTCGAACATGTTATCGAGCAACTGCTGGAACTCGGGCTCGGTGACGCGCGCGGGCTCGACCGGGACGGCCTTGGTGCGCAGGCGCGGGTCGGGGAATTCGAGGATAGGAAGGAGGGCCATGGCGTCGAAAAATGGGGGCGTGGGTCACATACGCAAGCTTTGGTTGCATTGTACCCCCGTTATAGGCTGCAAAGGCCTGCTAACGTTCGCAGCTTCTGGGCTATAGTCCGGGTGCCCGCCAGGGGCACCCTGAAGGGGAATCAGGTAGATGGCCGCCATGTTTAAACCGATCCGTGCGGTTTTCGCCGCCGCGTTGCTGACTGTTGCCACGTACGCCATTGCGGCGGAATTGCGTGGCGACCACCCCGACACCTACGTGGTCAAGCGGGGCGACACCCTGTGGGACATCTCGGCGCGCTTCCTGAAGCGCCCGTGGCTGTGGCCGGAAATCTGGCAGGCCAACCCGCAGATCAAGAACCCGCACCTGATCTACCCGGGCGACGTGATTTCCCTGGCGTATCTGGACCGGGTCGCCGCCCAGGTCAAGCCGGGCCCGCGCCAGGAGGCCCCGATCAGCGGCATCCCGCTGTCGGAGATCGAGCCGTTCCTGAAGAACCTGCGCGTGGTCGACCAGTTCGAGCAGCTGCCCTACGTGGTCGGCCTCGAGGAAGACCGCCTGCGCGTCAGCGAAGGCCAGGTCGCCTACATCAAGAACCTGCCCGAGCAGAGCCCCGGCACCCGCTACGCCGTGGTCCGCCCGACCCAGCGCTACACCCGCCTGGACCGCGTGGCCTGCTGCGACATCATGCGCGCCGCCGACCTCGACTTCCGCGGCAAGCGCACGGTCGACTTCGAATCCATCTGGACCGACGTGGTGGTGCCGGACAAGGGCCGCGAACTGCTCGGCTATGAGCTGGTCCAGGTCGCCACCGGCACCCTCAGCCGCGGCGCCGTCGGCGGCATGCAGGCCAGCACCCTGGTGGTCGACAGCACCCACCGCGAGATCCGCGTCGGCGACCGCCTGATCCCGGTCGAAGCGCAGCCGTACGACCTGCAGTTCTTCCCGCACCCGCCCAAGGCCCAGTTCGACTACGGCCGGGCCCAGGTCCTGGCGGTGGCCGACCTGGTCAAGCACGGCGGCCCGCGCGACGTGATCGCGCTGTCGGTCGGCGCCCGCGACGGCATCGACAATGGCACCGTGTTCTCGACCTGGCGCGTCGGCAGCAGCGCCCCGGACCGGGTCAAGATCGGCCCGGACCGCGCCGAGGACCTGTTCGGCAAGCACTCGCGCGTGCGCCTGCCGGACGAGTTCGCCGGCCACGCGATGGTGTTCCGCACCTTCGACAAGGTCAGCTACGCCCTGATCATGGACGGCGTGCGCCCGACCAAGGTCGGCTACGAGCTCAAGCACCCCGACTCGCCGTACTGAGTACGGATGCCCCGCGCACGGCGCGGGGTTTTCCGACAGCACCACGCGACGGCGCCTGCGGGCGCCGTCGTCGTTTGCGGGCTAGGCTGCCGCCATGCCCATCGCTTCCCCCGACGACCTGCAGGCGCTGCTGCGCCTGATCGATGCCGCCGGCGCCGCTGCGCCCCGGCGTGCCCTGCTGGAAACCCATCCCGAGCCCGCTGCCGCGCTCGCCGCCGGCCCGCCGGCCTGGCACGCGGCCGGGCTGTCGCCGGCGCAGATCGAGCGCCTGCGCTCGCCGCCGTCCGCCGCGCTGGACCGCGCCTTCGACTGGCTGCAGGCGCCCACCCATCATCTGCTCGGCTGGCACGACCCGGACTACCCGGCTCTGCTGCGGCGCGCGCCCCATCCGCCCCTGGCCCTGTTCGTCGCCGGCGAGCCCGGCCTGCTCTGGCACCCGGCCGTGGCCGTGGTCGGCAGCCGCTCGCCGACGCCGGGCGGGCGCGACAATGCCGCCGACTTCGCCCGCGCCCTGGCCCGCTCCGGACTGGCGGTCAGCAGCGGCCTGGCCGCCGGCATCGACACCGCCGCCCACTGCGCCGCGCTGGACGCCGGCGGCCTGACCGTGGCGGTGCTCGGCACCGGCCCGGACCTGGCCTACCCACGCAGCAACGCCGACCTCCACGCGCGCATCGCCGCCGCCGGCGCGGTGGTCAGCGAACACTTGCCCGGCACCCAGGCGCGGCCGGAGCACTTCCCCAGCCGCAACCGGATCCTCGCCGGGCTCAGCCTGGCGACCCTGGTGATCGAGGCCGCCGAGCGGTCCGGCGCCCTGATCACCGCACGCCTGGCGGCCGAATCCGGGCGCGAGGTGTTCGCGGTGCCGGGCTCGATCCACAACCCGCTGGCGCGCGGCTGCCACCGCCTGATCCGCGAGGGCGCAGGGCTGGTCGAAAGCGCGGCCGAAGTCGCCGCCGCCCTGGCCCCGCTGGCGGCCGAGCTGGCCGCCGACTTGCGCCGGCGCCTGGCCGCCCCCATACCTGGCAGCCATGCCGGCGTCACAGACGCCGGGCAGGATCCCGGCGGGGCCGCCGCGGACTCGGAATTCGCCGACCCCGACTACCAGCGCTTGTGGCAGGCCCTCGGCCACGACCCTACCGGTATGGATCTGCTGGTCCAGCGCACCGGATTGACGGCCGCGGAACTGTCCTCCATGCTGCTGGTCATGGAGCTTGAAGGTCGCGTGTCGGCCCAGCATGGCCGTTACTTCCGCAACCGCTGAATCCGTATCGGTGAACTTGCCGGCGGGTCATACGGTCAATCAGCAACTCCTGTGAGACCCACCGCGCCGCATGCGGCGCAGGCCGAGGGAAATGAAAGAGAGCATCCTGGACGTCCTGCTGTACCTGTTCGAGCATTATTTCACCGACGATGCGGACCTGGTCCGCGACCGCGATTCGCTCCGCAGCGGCCCCCTGTTCGACGAACTGGGCCAGGCCGGTTTCAGCCCCGCCGAGATCAACAAAGCCATCGAATGGCTGGATGCGCTGGCCCAGCAGCGGCCGAGCGTCAGCCAGCCGCGCGCGGGCGGCCCGACCCGGGTCTACTTCGGCCCCGAACTCGACAAGCTCGATGTCGAGTGCCGCGGCTTCCTGCTGTTCCTAGAGCAGCACGGCATCCTCGATGCCGCCCAGCGCGAGCTGGTGCTCGACCGCGCCATGGCCCTGGACCAGGACGAACTCGACCTGGACGACCTCAAGTGGGTGGTGCTGATGGTGCTGTTCAACCAGCCCGGTTCCGAGGCGGCCTACGCCTGGATGGAAACCCAGATGTTCGAGGACGAGCCCGAGCCGGTGCACTGAGCGCCGGCCCTCGCGGGCCCCTGCGTCCGGCGCGTCCCGCCTGAGCGACGCGCCGTCGTGCTAGTTTCTTGCGTCCGTCGCGCGCCGGGGAGGCGCCGGCACCACCGTCCGCGTTTCGGCCCAGCCCCGCTCTGCGGCGCCGGGCTGGCCGCGCCGGGGCTACGTCATCAAGGACCGTCGTCCGCGCGCATCCGCACCGAAAGCGGCCGGCAACGGCGGCCACAGCAGGGGGAAGGCATGAGCAACTGGTACTACCACGACCCGGCCCAGGGCCGCGTCGGTCCGATCGACATCGAGGCCGTGCGCGGGCATTACCGCGCCGGCCGGATCCGCCGCGACACGCTGCTGTGGCGCGAAGGCCTGCGCGAATGGCAGCCGCTGGAACGGCTGTCCGGCGAACTGGGCCTGGACGAGGACCTGCTCTCGGCGGACCCGCCGCCGCTGCCGCCGGCCGCGCCGCCGGAGCTGCCGGCCGAGCTGCAACCGATGGCCGGCGACGCCACGGCCGGTCACGCTTACCGTGCCCAGGCTCACCAGGGCCCGAGTCCCGGTCCGGGCCCGTCCGCGGCGCGCCCGGCCGCGCCGCCGCCGCGCCGCGGCCTGTCCGGCTGCGTGATCGTGCTGATCGTGCTCGCCGCCCTGGCGGTGCCGGTGATCGGCATCCTCGCCGCGATCGCCATCCCGGCCTATCAGGACTACACCCTGCGGGCCAAGATCAGCGAAGCTCTGGCCGCTTCCAGCGCACTCAAGATCCAAGTCGCCGAGTACGTCGCCACCCACGACGCCTGCCCCGACAACGACAGCGAAGGCTTCAAGCCGGCCGAGGCCTACGCCGGACCGCGCGTGGCCAAGATCGAATTCGGCGAATTCGAGGACAGCGACCGTTGCGGCATCCAGCTCGAACTGCGCGGCATCGGCAACGACCAGGTCGACGGCAAGAAGCTCTGGCAGGAATACGACCGCAGCGCCGGCAGTTGGACCTGCAGTTCGGACATCGCCGATCGCCTGCTGCCGGCCCAGTGCCGCGGCTGATCCCCCACCCCGCTTCATCGCAACGCACCCAGAGATCCGCGCAATGACCCAGTGGTACTACAGCGACGCCGACCGCAACCGACATGGGCCGCTGGAAGCGGACACCATGATCGATCTGCACCGGCGCGGCGAACTGGGCGCGGAAACCCTGGTCTGGCGCGACGGCCTGACCCAGTGGCGGCCGTGGCGCGAGCTGGCCGGCGAACTGATCGCCTCGCCAGGCTTCGCCGCGGCGGCCGCGCCGGCGCCGGCGACCGCCGATCCGGTCGCGGCGGCAGTGTCCGCGCGCCTGGACGCGGCCGAGCACGCCGCCCAGGCCTCGCCCCAGGCCGCGCCCGCCGCGGCCGACCGCGACTCGCCCTACGCCGCGCCGCGCGCCGGCGTCGACGAGATCGCCGAGGTCGTGCACGGCCACGAAGTGGTCCATGTCGGCTTCTGGAAGCGCATGGCCGCCTACCTGATCGACTCGATGCTGATCGGCATCGCCTACTACGCGGTCAGCATGTTCATGACCGTGTTCGTGCTGGCGATCGGCATGGCGTCGGCGTCGTGGATGTCCAAGCCCGAGGTGGCGATGGCGCTGATGATCGGCGGGGTCTACCTGCTCATGGGCGCGCTCAGCCTGGCCTACTACGTCGGCTTCGAGTCTTCCTCGATGCAGGCCACCCTGGGCAAGCGCGCGGTGGGGATCAAGACCGTCGATCTCGACGGGCGCCGCCTGACCCGCGGCCGGGCCTTCGGCCGCTGGCTGGCCAGTTGGCTGTCCTACGCGACCTTGGGCGTGGGGTATCTGATGATCGCCTTCACCGACCGCAAGCGCGGCCTGCACGACCTGGTCGCCAAGACCCAGGTGGTCGACCGCTGGGCCTACACCGCCCAGCCCGACTTGCAGCGGCGCGACCTGGGGCCGGTGGCGATCGTGGTCCTGGTGCTGGGCGGGCTGATGTGGCTGCTCACCATCGGCCTCGTCGCCGCGCTGGCGCTGCTGCCGACGCTGACGCGCTGAGGAGGGACTGATACCTGAACGGGGCCTGCGCCGTCACACCGCCTTGAGCCGTTTCAGTGCCAAGGTATTGGCGGTTCCGGCAGGTCAGGCTTGACAGCCCCAGCCGCCGCATGATTCCACTAGAAAAAGGAAACCTGAACGCCCGCGGCCGGCAGCTGCGGGCGTCGCCTTCTTAACCCCTTGTCTGTCAAGGCAATCGCTGTCGTGCAGCGGCCGCCCCCGCGGTCCTGCGGAGTACCCATGGCCAAGAACCTCCTCATCGTCGAGTCGCCCGCCAAGGCCAAGACGATCAACAAGTACCTCGGCAAGGACTTCACCGTCCTGGCCTCCTACGGCCATGTCCGCGACCTGGTGCCCAAGGAGGGTGCGGTCGATCCGAACAATCACTTCGCGATGGACTACGCGGTCATCGAGAAGAACGAGAAGCACGTCGACGCGATCGCGAAGGCGGCCAAGAGCGCCGACAACCTCTATCTGGCGACCGACCCGGACCGCGAAGGCGAAGCGATCAGCTGGCACATCGCCGAGATCCTGCGCGAGCGCGGCCTGCTCGAAAACAAGCCGCTGCGCCGGGTGGTGTTCACCGAAATCACCCCGCGCGCGATCAAGGAAGCGATGAACCAGCCGCGCGACATCGCCGCGCCGCTGGTCGACGCCCAGCAGGCGCGCCGCGCGCTCGACTACCTGGTCGGCTTCAACCTCTCGCCGGTGCTGTGGCGCAAGGTCCAGCGCGGCCTGTCCGCCGGCCGCGTGCAGTCGCCGGCGCTGCGCATGATCGTCGAGCGCGAGGAAGAGATCGAAGCCTTCGTCGCCCGCGAGTACTGGACCGTCGAGGCCGAGTGCGCGCACCCGTCGCAGGCCTTCACCGCCAAGCTGACCAAGCTGGACGGCAAGAAGTTCGAGCAGTTCACCATCACCAACGGCGACGACGCCGAGGCCGCGCGCGCGCGCCTGGTCAAGGCCGCCGGCGGCGCGCTGCACGTCACCGACGTGGTCAGCAAGGAGCGCAAGCGCCGCCCGGCGCCGCCGTTCACCACCTCGACCCTGCAGCAGGAAGCCGCGCGCAAGCTCGGCTTCACCACCCGCAAGACCATGCAGGTGGCGCAGAAGCTGTACGAGGGCGTGGCGATCGGCGACGAGGGCACGGTCGGCCTGATCACCTACATGCGTACCGACTCGGTCAACCTGTCGCAGGACGCGCTGGGCGAGATCCGCGACGTGATCGCGCGCGACTACGGCACCCGCGCGCTGCCGGACAAGCCCAACGCCTACACCACCAAGTCCAAGAACGCCCAGGAAGCGCACGAAGCGGTGCGCCCGACCTCGGCGCTGCGCACTCCGGCGCAGGTCGCGCGCTTCCTCAGCGACGACGAGCGCAAGCTCTACGAGCTGGTGTGGAAGCGCGCGGTCGCCTCGCAGATGGTGCCGGCCACGCTCAACACCGTCTCGGTCGACCTGGCCGCGGGCAGCGAGCACAGCTTCCGCGCCTCCGGCACCACCGTGGTCGATCCGGGCTTCCTGGCCGTCTACGAGGAAGGCAAGGACGCCAAGGGCGCCGACGACGACGACGAAGGCCGCAAGCTGCCGGCGATGAAGACCGGCGACCGCGTGCCGGTGGACCGCATCCACGCCGACCAGCACTTCACCCAGCCGCCGCCGCGCTACACCGAAGCGGCGCTGGTCAAGGCGCTGGAGGAATACGGCATCGGCCGGCCCTCGACCTACGCCTCGATCATCCAGACCCTGCTGTTCCGCAAGTACGTCGACATGGAAGGCCGCAGCTTCCGCCCCAGCGACGTCGGCCGCGCGGTGTCCAAGTTCCTCAGCAGCCACTTCACCCGCTACGTCGACTACGACTTCACCGCCAAGATGGAGGACGAGCTCGACGCCGTCTCGCGCGGCGAGGAGGAGTGGGTACCGCTGATGGAGAAGTTCTGGGGCCCGTTCAAGGAACTGGTCGAGGAGAAGACCGAATCGGTCGACCGCTCCGAAGCCACCGGCGCGCGCGAGCTCGGCACCGATCCCAAGAGCGGCAAGCCGGTCAGCGTGCGCCTGGGCCGGTTCGGGCCGTACGCGCAGATCGGCGACAAGGACACCGACGAGAAGCTCGAGTTCGCCTCGCTGCGCCCCGGCCAGTCGATGCACACCATCACCCTGGAGGAGGCGCTGGAGCTGTTCAAGCTGCCGCGCAAGCTGGGCCTGAGCAACGACGAGGAAGTCAGCGTCGGCATCGGCCGCTTCGGTCCGTTCGCCAAGCGCGGCAGCACCTACGCCTCGCTGAAGAAGGAAGACGACCCCTACACCATCGACCTGGCGCGGGCGGTGTTCCTGATCGAAGAGAAGGAAGAGATCGCGCGCAACCGGATCATCAAGCAGTTCGACGGCAGCGACATCCAGGTGCTGAACGGCCGCTTCGGCCCGTACATCAGCGACGGCAAGCTCAACGGCCGCATCCCCAAGGATCGCGAGCCGGCCTCGCTGACCCTGGAGGAAGTGACCAAGCTGCTGGAAGAGACCGGCAAGCCGATGCGCGGCCGCTTCGGCAAGAAGACCGCGGCGAAGAAGGAACCGACCAAGAAGGCGGCGAAGAAGGTCGCCAAGACCGCAGCCGAGCCGGCGGCGAAGAAGGCGCCGGCGAAGAAAGCCGCGGCCAAGAAAGCGCCGGCCAAGAAGGCGGCGAAGAAGACCGCAAGCAAAGCCGCCAAGAAGACCGTAGCCAAGAAGACGGCCAAGTAAGCGGGCGGCGCGCAGCCGCTTCGGCTTCGCAACGAAAGAGCGGACTTCGGTCCGCTCTTTTCGCAAGGGCTCCCACGGTCGCCTGTGGCATGACACCCGGGCTCACCACGGCAGAACGCCGAAGTCTGCGGATGCCCGCCTGCGCGGGCCTGGCGACCGGGCCGTTGCGTCGCTCCCGCCCCACCGCCGCAACGGCCGTCGTCCCCGCGACGGCGACAGCCCCGGGCTGCGTCGCGGCACGGCACGGCACGGCACCGGAATCTTGGAACGCCAGCGACACCGCGTCGCACTCGCCCTCTGCGGCGTGACTGATTTCGCGGTTACGTACCGCCGCCGGCCACCGTGCGCCGGCGCATGCGCGCGCAGGCGACCGCCGACACAGATTCGGACTGCGCACGGCCCCTAGGATCGCCGCTTCGAGGCTGCGGCCCCGCGGCGACGCCGCGGCGGACCAAGACGGCCCGCGCCAGACGCGATCGCAATCGCGCACGAGTCATGCCACTGCGAAACCTGCCGGGGGGTGTCCTTCGCCTATCCCGTCGTCAGGAGCCGTCATGTCCGCTACGTCCTCGTCTCTTCGCCTGTCCCTACTCTCCACCGCGGCCGCGTTGTGCGCCGCCGGTCTGCCGTTGTCCGCGGCCTGGGCCCACGGCAGCTTCGTCAACCCGCAAAGCCGCATCTACAAGTGCTACCTCGGCAACAAGGAAAACCCCGCCGACCCGGCCTGCCGCGCCGCCTGGGAAGTCGCCGGTTCGCAGTTGTTCTACGACTGGAACGGCATCAACCAGGCCAACGCCAACAGCAACCACCAGGCGGTGGTGCCCGACGGCAAACTGTGCAGCGGCGGCAACCCGACCTTCCGCGGCCTCGACGTGGTCCGCAGCGACTGGCAGACCACCACCCTGCGTTCCGGCGCCAGCTACACCTTCAGTTTCTACGCCACCGCGCCGCACGCGACCAAGGACTGGACCTTCTACGTGACCCGGCAGGGCTGGAACCCGGCCTCGCCGTTGCGCTGGGCCGACCTGCAGCAGTTCTGCAAGAGCGCGCGCGTGCCGCTGTCCAGCGGCAACAACTACCACATCACCTGCACCCTGCCGGCGCGCAGCGGCCGCCATGTGATCTACAACATCTGGCAGCGCTCTGACTCGACCGAGGCCTTCTACACCTGCATGGACGTCAACTTCACCAACGCGCTGGCCGCGCAGGACGCGCGTTGGAAGGACGCCGGCAACCTCGCCGTGGCCAACGACTATCCGGTCGGCACCACGGTGACCCTGCGCGTGTTCAACGCCGACGGCAGCGATGCGGAGAAGATCGAGACCGTGCTGCGCGCCGGCGAAACCTCGGTCGCCGACTGGCCGCGCCGGCTCGGCGAAGAGGTCAACCGCCGCTCGCGCTACGCGCGCATCGGCGAACCGCTCGACGCAGGCCGTTTCCAGGCTCGTTCCGGCCTGGCCGGCAACCACGTCTGGCTGGACGGCAACCGTTCGCACGCCATTGACGTGCGCCTGCCGCTGTCGGCGCGTCCGGCCGGGCACGCCCACCACGGCCATTGACCGCGGCGCGGCGACGGCGGCTCGCGCCGTCGTCGCCGCGCGCATGCGACACTCGCGGCAGCCAGCATCCGGAGCCGCCATGACCGTCGCCGACCTCTCTGTTCCCGCCGCCGCCGCCGCGCTGCGCCGCGGCGGCGTGGTGATCTATCCGACCGAGGCGGTGTGGGGCATCGGCTGCGACCCGCACGACGAAGCCGCGGTGCGGCGTCTGCTGGCGATCAAGCAACGGTCGGCCGACAAGGGCGTGATCCTCATCGCCGCGGACTTGGCCCAACTCGCCGGCTGGGTCGATTGGGACGCCTTGCCGGCGACGCGGCGCGAGGCGGTACTGGCCAGCTGGCCGGGACCGAATACCTGGGCGGTGCCGGCGACCGCAGCGGTGCCGGCCTGGATCCGCGGCGCGCACGCCAGCGTCGCCGTGCGCGTGACCGCGCATGCGCAGGCGCGCGCCCTGTGCGAAGCCTGTGCGCAGCCCTTGGTATCCACCAGCGCCAACCTCAGCGGGCAGCCGCCGGCGTTCCGCCGCGGCGAACTCGATCCGGCGGTGATCGCGCTCAGCGACGGCGTCTGCGCCGGCGAAACCGGCGGGCTGGCCGCGCCGACCCCGATCCGGGTCGCGCTCACCGGCGAAGTGCTGCGCGCCTGAATCCGCAGAAGCGGCCAGCGCCGACGCGCCGGACTGCAGCGGCGCTTTCGTCCTGCGCGCGGCTGGCGCAAGATGCGCGCATGTTCTGCCGCCGCGCCCTGCTTCGCTCTCGCTCGCTCACCGCGCTCGCGCTGTGCTGCCTCGCGGCGTCGGCCGGCGCGGCCGAGGTGGTGATCTACCGCTGCACCGACGCGCAGGGCCGGTTGACCCTGCGCGACACGCCCTGCGCCGCCGGCCAGCGCCAGCAGACCCAGACCATGCTGCGCCCGGTCGACCCGCCGCCGCGCCCGACGCCGGCCACGGATGCGCCTGCCGCGCCGGCGCCCACGCCGGCCGCCGCCCCGCGGCCGCGGGTGGTGGTGGTGCAGCCGCCGCGCCCGATGTACGAATGCGTCACCCCCGACGGCGAGCGCTATACCAGCGACACCTCCGAGGGCAATCCGCGCTGGCTGCCGCTGTGGTCGCTGGGCTATCCGGCCTACCTGCCGCGCAACCCGCTCGGCGACCGGGTCGGCGCGCCGCCGCCGCGGCTGGGCGACCCCGACGCGCGCCTGCCGCGCGACGGCCGCGGCTACGGCGTGCTCTACGGCGGCAACACCCTGGTCCGCGACGAATGCCACGCGCTGCCGCAGCAGGAAGTCTGCGCGCGCCTGCGCGATCGCCGCTACCAGCTCGACCGGCGTTACAACAGCGCGTTGCAAAGCGAGCGCGCGCAGATCGTCGAACAACAGCGCGGCATCGACGCGCGCCTGAATACCGATTGCGGAGCGTACTGATGCGAGTGTGGTGGTCCCTGCCCGTCCTGTTGCTGGCCAGCGCCGGCGTTGCCGCGCAAGGCAAGGTCACGATCTACCGCTGCACCGATGCGCTCGGCCAGCTGACGGTGCAGAACGACACGCCCTGCCCCAAGGGCAGCCTGCAGGAGAAGCGGGTGATCGAGTCCGCGCCGAGTTCGTCGGCGCCGCCGACCTTCATCACCTCGCCGGTGGCGCCGATTCCGCAGGCCAACCCGTCGCCGCATCCGCCGGTGTCCTCGCAGCTGCCCTCGGTGACCAAGCCGCTGGCCAGGCCGGCCGCGCCCAAGCCGCCGGCACCGGCGATCGCCGACGCCGACCGGCTGCCGCCGCCGGTGCTGTTCGAATGCCGCACCTACGACAACGGCCGCTACCTCAGCGACGACGGCAATCCGCCGCAGCGCTGCGCGCCGCTGCAGACCACCGGCCTGGGCACCAATGCCAGCGGCGCCGGCGTGGCCTGCCAGATGGTGACCGACCAGTGCCAGCGCATTCCCGACCAGAGCCTGTGCGAGAACTGGAAACAACGCCTGCGCGAAGCCGAGTCGGCGCTGCGCTTCGGCCGCAGCGAAAGCCGCGACGCCTCGCAGGCCGAAGTCGCGCGCATCCAGCGCATCGTCACCGAAAGCACCTGCGGCCGCTGAGCCGTTCGCAGGCGGCGCCGCGACGCCGCCCGCGCCGTTCGTCGCCGCTAGCGTGACCGCTGTCCGACTGCGGCGAGCGCGCGCGTTGCTATAGCTGAAACCGCGGCGATCAGAGCGCGGTTCGGCCTCGTCGAAGGACACGACGCGCTGCGCCACGGTGGACTCAGCCCAGCGAAGGGACGGCATCCCGCACCGAACGGATCGGCGACTGCGCCGCGAGCCGGCGCACGCACGTTCCGCCCCCCCCCCGCATCCGCCGGACACCGGCGCGCGCACGCGCGGACGCCGGCGTGCGGCCCAACGCCGCCGCCCGCGGCGACGGCCGCGTGCGCGCTCGCGCACCGGCCGCGCGCGCCGAGCGCCGCGGCGACGCCAGGAGAGAGCCCATGGCCACCCGCAAAGGCAACGACGACGACAACACCCGCCCGCCCAAGCAAGGCGAATTCCGCGGCGGCGGCCCGGTCCGCACCGCGCTGATCCGCGGCGAGACCTTCCGCGCCAAGGCCGTGCAATACGTCGAAATCGACGGCATGGCGATGTTCGAAGGCGACATCGTCCTGGGCACGGTCGAGGAAGTCGAAGCCACGTCCGAGATGCTGCGCGCCGAGGCCGCCGGCGGCGTGGCGATGGCGGTGGCGATCAGCGGCTCGCAGTTCCGCTGGCCGGGCTGCAAGATCCCCTACACCATCGATCCGGCGCTGCCGAACCAAGCCCGCGTCACCGACGCCATCGCGCACTGGGAGGCCAACACGCGCTTCCGTTTCGTGCTGCGCACCAGCGAAGCCGACTACGTCACTTTCCGTCCCGGCAGCGGTTGCTCGGCCCAGGTCGGCCGGCGCGGCGGCCAGCAGTTCGTCAACCTTGCGCCCGGCTGCACCCTCGGCAACACCATCCACGAGATCGGCCACGTGGTCGGCCTGTGGCACGAGCAAAGCCGCGAGGACCGCGACTCGTTCGTGCGCATCGAATGGGCCAACATCACCTCCGGCTTCGAGCACAACTTCAACCAGCACATCAGCGACGGCGACGACATCGGCGGCTACGACTACGGCTCGATCATGCACTACCCGCGCAACGCGTTCTCGTCCAACGGCCTGGACACCATCGTGCCGATCGGCGCGGTGCCGCCGGGCACGGTGATCGGCCAGCGCAACGGCCTGTCGCCCGGCGACATCGCCGCGGTCAACTCGTTCTGCCCGCTGGTCACGATCAAGGAGACGCTCAAGGAGGCGCCGCTGGATACGCTGAAGGAAAAGACCAAGGAAGCGCCGCTGGACACGCTCAAGGAGAAGGTCAAGGAAGCGCCGCTGGATACGCTGAAGGAGAAGATCAAGGAAGCCCCGCTGGACACGCTCAAGGAACTGCGCAAGGACATCATCAGCGACACGGTCAAGGAGCAGATCGCCGATACGCGCAAGGAAGGCGTGTTCGACCCGGGCCCGACCCTGGCCGAGAACCTGACCACGCCCGGGCGCGGCGCGGTGATCAATCCGGCCCTGCCGGGCGGCGCGCGCGGCGCGGTGCCGTTCGCGATCGCCACCGGCGCGGGCGCGCTGCCGGCCGGCGACGGCGGCGCCGGCGAGCAGGAGATCGCCGACACCGTTGCCGCGCTCGACGCCCAGCTGCAGCAGCTGGCCGAAGAGCTGGCCCGCGCCGACGCCGCGCGCGCCGCGTTGCAGGCCCAGTACGACGAAACCGCGGCGCTGCTGGCGCAGATCGCCCAATCCGCCGGCGGCAACGGCTGAAACCCGCAAGGAGGACGTGCCGTGATCCTGGTGATATCGCACGACGAGGACATCCACGCCCGGCGCGTGGTCGAACACTTGCAGTCGATGGACCAGCCGGTGCTGTTGTTCGATCTGGCCGAGCTGCCCGATCGCGCCACGCTCTCGATCGAGTACGCCGCCGGCGCGCGTCCGCGCATCGACTACGCCCGCGCCGGCGGCGAACACTACGCCCTGGACCGGGTGCGCTCGGCATGGTGGCGCCGGCCGCAGGCGCCGAACCTGTCCCGCGTCACCGACGCCAACGCGCACCTGTTCACCGCCAACGAATGGAACGAGGCCCTGAACGGGCTGTGGCGCCTGCTCGGCGATGCGCGCTGGATGAACGACCCCGGCCGCGACGACGCAGCTTCGCGCAAGGCGGCGCAGTTGCGCATCGCCGCCGAACTCGGCCTGAAGGTCCCGCGCACCCTGATCAGCTCCGATCCGCAACGGGTTCGCGCCTTCGTCGAAGCGCGCGGCCCCGGCGCCACGGTGCACAAGACCTTCTCCTGCACCCACGCGGTCTGGCGCGAGACGCGCCGCTTCGACGACAGCGACCTGCCGCACCTGGATACGGTGCGGTTGGCGCCGGTGATCTTCCAGGAATTCGTGCCGGCCGACGCCGACATACGGGTCACCGCGGTCGACGGCCAGTTGTTCGCCGCCGAAATCAAGCTCGACCCGGGCAGCGCCGCAGCCGCGGCCGGCACGGTCGACTTCCGCCCCAACCTCGGCGACGCCGAGGTGCGCGAACACGCCCTGCCCGAGCCGGTGCGCGAGCGCCTGCGCGCGCTGATGCAGAAACTGGGCCTGGTCTACGGAGCGATCGACCTGCGCCGCACGCCGGACGGCGAGTATTACTTCTTCGAGGTCAACACCGCCGGCGAGTTCTTGTTCATCGAGCACCGCACCGGTCAGCCGATCGCGCGCGCGGTGGCCGATTGGCTGGCCGGGGTCAGCCGATCCGCTTGACCTGCAACGTCACCGCTGCATCGCCAGGACGCAGCGGATAGGCCTGCATGGTGACGTAATCGCCGCGGCCGAGACGGCCGTCGCCGTCGCTGTCGACGTGCACCCACCAGGTGGCGTCGCCGGCGTCGACCAGGTCGTCGGCGATCTCGACCTGCAGCGGCAGCGACTGAGCGTGCTCGGGCACGGTCTGCGCCCATTCGTCGAGCACCCGCGCCGGCGCATCCTCGAACGAGGTGTCGCGCAATTGCACGCTGACCGAACTGCCGGCAGGCAGTTCGGCGCCGTCGGCGGCGACGATGGTCAGGGCGAGGCGCATGGCCGCAGTATACGCCTGCGGTTCGCGCCGCGACCGCGTGTGGCGATGCCGCCGCCGAACGGTCGCGACCGCGCCGCGAACGCGCGGATTCAGCAACCGCCTCCGCCGTCCAGCGCTTGCCAGGACCCGCCCTCGCCGCCGGAACGCAGCAGCCGGTAGCCCCAGCTTTCGTATTGCTGGACCTCGAACAGGAAATCGGGCGCGCCGTCGCGATCGAGGTCGGCGAAGTCCAGCACCGTGTGGCGCGGTTCCATACCGTCGCAGTCGGCGCAGGACGCGGTCGATATCCAGGCCCGCCGGCGCCAGCCGCGATCGGCGGCCTCGCGCGCGAACAGCGCGACGACGCCGATGCGTTCGCGCTCGTCGCCCACATCCGCATCGAACTGCGCATCGAGCGTCAGCAGCGCCCAGCGGCGCTGCGGCGCGCGCGCATCGGCGATCAACCACAGTTCGCGCGCGCCAGCAGCCTCGCCATCGCGCCGCCATCGCATCACCGCCTCGCGCAGGCGCTGCGGCCGCTCGCCCCGGCCCGGCATCGCCATCGCGACCAGTTCGGCCAGCAGTTCCTCGCGCTCGGCGGCCGTCGCCGGACGGCTCTGCAGACGCCGTTCCGGATTGAGATCGAAATCGGCCAACCAGGCACCGCGTTCGCCGAGCGCCGGCGCCGCGTCGCCGGCCGCGAACGCCAGCCGGTCCGGCTCGCTGCAACCCAGGTCCGGCACGGCGATGCGGCGCAGCGGCCGCACTCGGCCATGCGCCTGTCCATCGGCATAGACCCGGAACTCGCGGCCCAGCCAGGGCGCCGCACGCGGGTCGGCACCGGCGTCGCCGAGCACCTGCACGAACGGATATTCGCCCGCCTGCGCGTGGTCGGCCCCGATCCACAACGCCGTGCGCGACGCGGGCGCGAGCAACGCCGCCTCGGCGCCGTCGCCCGCGTGGGCGAGGGGCGCACCGGTCAGCGCCAATAACGTCCATGCGATCGATCGCACTCCGCCTCCTTGCGCGCGACGCGCGGCTCAGAAACCGTAGCGTTGGAAGCCGCCGTCGACGGCGATGCATTCGCCGGTGATGTAGCCCGAGGCCGGCAGGCACAGGAAGGCCACCGCCGCGGCCACCTCTTCCGGCTCGCCGATCCGGCCCAGCGGCGTGCGCAGCAGCACCTCGTCCAGATAGTCGGGATCGGCCAGCTTGTCCGAGGTGCGGCGGGTGCGGATGTACCAGGGCGCGACCGCGTTGACCCGGATTCCGTCCTCGGCCCATTCCACTGCCAGATTGCGCGTCATCTGGTGCATCGCCGCCTTGCTCATGCCGTAGGGCGAGCCGGTGCGCACGTGCAGATTGCCGGACACGCTGCCGACGTTGACGATGCTCGAGGCCGCGTGCCGAGTCAGCAGCGCATGCGCGTAGCGCGAGAGTTCGAAGGCCGAGAACAGGTTGATCTCGAAGATCTGCCGCCACTCGTCCTCGGTGTAGTCGTTGGTCGGCTTGCTGAGGTTGCCGCCGGCGTTGTTGACCAGGATGTGCAGGCCCTCGCCGAAGTCCTCGACCCAGTCCAGCAGCTCGCGCCGCTGCTCGTCGTCGGCGACGTCGGCCACGAAGGCGTGGATGTCGCGTTCGGGGAAATCCTCGACCAATTCGGCGCGCGCCGACTCCAAGGCGGTGGCGTCGCGCGCGGCCAGCAGCACATCGGCGCCGAAGCCCAGCAGTTCGCGCGCGATCGCCCGGCCGATGCCGGCGCTGCCGCCGGTCACCAGGGCCAGTTGTCCGTCCAGGCGCCAACGTTTCGGGTCCATAGCCTTCTCCAGATCTGCCGCGGAATCGACGCGCCGGCGCGGCGCGACCGGCGTAGCATAACGGCCAGCCGACCGAGGATGCCGCAATGACACGCTGCCGGACTTTGCCTCTCGTGATCGCCGTCGCCGCGCTGGGCGCGCTCGCGGGCTGCACCAAGCCGCAACCGCCGGACAAGGAACGCCCGGTCGAGCCGCAGGCGACTCAGCTGCGCGACGCGATCCAGCAACCGATCGACCAGGCCAAGAGCAGCGAGGACGCGGTCGACCAGGGCGCGCAGCGCCAGCGCGACGCGATCGAGGCCGCCGGCGGCTGAGGCCGGCGCCCCATAACGCAAACGGGCCGCCGCAGCGACCCGTCGTGAGAGGCCGCGGCGACCGAAGCCCGGCCGCCGCGACCGCCGCTGCGCGCGCTTACAGCTCGCAGAAGCAATACGCCAGCGACTTCACCGGCACGCCGCGGGTCGGCACCGCCGCGCTCTGCAGGAAGCGCAGGTCCGCCGCCGCCTGCGGCATCGCCTTGACCAGCAGGCCGCGGGCGAAGTCCGACTGGCCCAGCATGGCGCTGCCGGCACGGCTCTGGGCGAAGTTGGCGAAGAAGCGCTCGAACGGGGTCGGCATCTTCTCCACATAACGCACCCGATATTCGCCGGTCTTGCCGAGCTTGGCCCGCTTGGCGACGTCGTCGATCGCATCGGACAGACCGCCCAGCGCGTCGACCAGGCCGCGCTCCTTGGCCTGCGCGCCGCTCCAGACCCGGCCGCGCGCGACCGCGTCGATCTCGGTCACCGGACGCTTTCTCGCATCGGCGACGCGGCCGGTGAAATCGGCATAGCCCTTGTTGATCACGCTCTGGATCACGCTGCCGACTTCCGGCGCCAGCGGCCGGGTGATGTCGAACGCACCGGCCAGGCGGGTGGTGCCGACGCCGTCGGTGTGCACGCCGATCTTCTCCAGCGCGCGCGGCACGGTCGGGATCATGCCGAAGATGCCGATCGAACCGGTGATGGTCGAGGGATCGGCGTAGATGCGGTCGGCGTTCATCGAGATCCAGTAGCCGCCGGACGCCGCCAGATCGCCCATCGACACCACCACCGGCTTGCCGGCGGCCTTCAGCGCGACCACTTCACGGCGGATCTGCTCGGAGGCGAACACTTCGCCGCCGGGCGAGTCCACCCGCAGCACCAACGCTTTCACGTGCTCGTCCTCGCGCGCTTCTCGCAGCAGGGCTGCGGTCGAGACGCCGCCGATCGTGCCCGGCGGCTGCTCGCCGCCGGTGATCTCGCCCTCGGCCACCACCACGGCGACCTGCGGACGCTGGTCGGCCGGGTTGATCACGCGGTCCAGGCTGGCCACGTAAGCGTCGAGGGAAATCTGCCGGAAGCCGCCCTCGGCGTCGTCGTCGGCGACGCCGCGCTTGGCCAACAGTTCGTCGACTTCGGCGCGGGTCTTGAGGCCGTCGACCAGCTTCTGCTGCAACGCGTACTTGCCCAGGTCGCCCTGGACCGCGTCCAGGCGCTGCGGCAATTCGTCGATGCTGGCCGCGAGCTGGGCCGGGTCGAGCTTGCGCGCCTTGGCGACGTCGCCGAGGTAACGCGACCACAGGTCGTTCATCCAGAACAGGTCGGCGGTCTTGGACTCTTCCGAGGCCGCGTCGAGGATGTAGGGCTCGGCCGCGGACTTGAACTCGCCGACCCGGAACAGGTGCACGTCGACGCCGAGCTTGTCCTGCAGGCCTTCGCGGTAGTACTGGCGATAGCGGCCGAGGCCTTCCAGCAGCATGCCGCCCATCGGGTCCAGGTACAGCTGGTTGGCCTGCGCCGCGACCAGATACTGCTTCTGGTCCATGGCTTCGGAGAAGGCGATCACTTCCTTCTTGCTCTCGCGCAGGCGCGCCACCGCCGCGGCGACTTCGCGCAGCGAAGCCAGGCCCGAGGCCTGCAGCTTGTCCAGGCGCAGCACCACGCGCTCGATGCGCTTGTCGTCCTTGGCCGCGTCCAGCGCGCGCAGCAGATCGCGCAGCTGCACTTCCTCGTTGCGGTCGCCGAAGGCCTTGCCGAGCGCGCGCGAGGCCGGGTCGGAGCTGTACTGCTCGACCAGGCTGGCCTCCGGCGCGATCACCAGGGTGGTGCGTTCCAGCAGCGGCTCCGGCCGCCCGCCGAACATGACCGCCAGGGCGAAAAACAACAGCACGCCGAAAAACACCAGGTTGAAAAACAACCGGCGGGTGAAATTCATCGCATCCCAGGCGCCGACGAGCAGCCGGGCCAAAGGCCCGCGGGACGGGGCGGTATCGTTCATTTGCACGAGCTCCATGAATACGTGCCCAGACTAACCGGGCCGAGGCCGGGTTTCACCCGCCATTCGTAAGGGTGGGGATTGGGGATTGGGGATTGGGGATTCGGGATTGGTTAAGAGCGCAGGCCGTGGCGAATCCCGGCCTCAAACTAATCCCGAATCCCAAATCTCGAATCCCCGCTTTTAAACCAATCCCGAATCCCCAATCCCGGCTTCACGTGCACCCCGTCTCATGCGGGTCCAGCTCGTGGGGGTGCTCGGCGGCGATGCGGCGGGTCAGGGCGTCGGGAGCGCTGGAGCGCAGCAGGCGCAGGCCGAGCAGGACGGCAGCCACGGTCAGGCCGGCGATCAGGCCGATCCACATGCCCTTCGGGCCCCAGCCCAGGCCCAGGCCGAGCCCGGCGCCGACCGGCATGCCCACGCCCCAGTAGGCCAGGGCCGCCAGGATCATCGGCATGCGGGTGTCCTTGAGCCCGCGCAGGGCGCCGGCGGACAGCACCTGGATCCCGTCCGGAAACTGGAACATCGCCGCGTAGAACAGCAGCGAGGCGGCCAGGGCGGCGACCGCGGCGTCGCGGGTGTAGAAACTCACCAGCACGTCGTTGGCGCTGAGCAAGACGATGCCGGACATGAGCTGGGTGCCGATCACGATCGCATAGCCGGCCCAGATCGCCCGCCGCACTCCGCCGACATCGCCGCGGCCCAGCGCATGGCCGACCCGCACCGTGGTCGCCTCGGCCAGCGCCATCGGCACCATGAAGCACAACGCCGACAGATTGATCGCGATCTGGTGCGCCGAGGCCTGGACCTCGCCGAGGCGGCCGATCAGCAAGGCGGTGACGATGAACAAGCTGCCTTCCATCAGCACGGTCACGCCGATCGGCAGGCCGGTGGCGAGCAGGCCGCGGATGGTCGGCCAATGCGGCCGGTCGAAGCGCGCGAACAGGCCCAGGTCGGCGAAACGGCGCGCCCGCCGCAGGACCAGGAAGAAACCGATCGCCTGCGTCCACAGCATCGCCGCCGAGGCGATGCCGAGCCCGCCGGCGCCCAACTCGGGCAGGCCGAACTTGCCGAAGGTCAGCACGTAGCCCAGCGGCAGCAGCACCAGCAAGCCGCCGGCGCTGAGCAGCATGGTCGGCAAGGTCCAGTGCAGGCCCTCGCTGAGGTAGCGCATGCAGAAGAACAGGGTCAGCGCCGGCACGCCCCAGCGGATGCCGTGCAGGAAGGCCTGCGCGCCGGGAATGATTTCCGGCGCGATGCCCATCGCGCCGAGCGCGTAGGGAATCGCGGTCAGGAACGCGAACAGGAACACGCTCAGCAGCGCCGCCAGCCACATCGCCTGGCGGAACAGCGCGCCGATCTCGCCGCGGCGGCCGGCGCCTTCCAATTGCGAGACCGACGGCGGCACCGACAGCAGGGTGCCGATCGGCACCATCATCGGCAGCCACCACAGCGCGGTGCCGATGGTGACCGACGCCAGGGTGGTGGTGCCGTGGTGGCCGGCCAGGGTGTTGTCGACGAAGCCGATCAGGCCGGTCGAGACATGGCCGGCGACCAGCGGCGCGGCCAGTACCACGGTGGTGCGGATCTCGCCGGGCAGGCCGGAGCGCGAGACGGAGGGGGATGACGCGGACATCGGGGAACCCAACAGCACGACTGCGGCCGCGCATCCGGTCTAGGGCGCTGGCGCCGGGTCGCGGCGGAGGGCTATCTTACCCGCTCGAAAGTGAAGGCCGGGGAGCCTCGTTCGTCACTCATGAGCGCAAGCGCAGCTACCGCCCACGGCCATGGCGATCTCAGCCATTGCGAGAACTGTCACGCCGAATTGCACGGCGAGTTCTGCCATGCCTGCGGCCAGTCGGTGCACAACCCGATCCGCCACGTCGGCCACGCCCTGGAAGAAGTGTTCGAGTCGTTCTGGCACCTGGACGGGCGCATTTTCCGCACTTTGCGCGATCTGCTGTCTCCGGGGCGGGCCGCGGCGAACTACATCCGCGGCCACCGCATGCGCTACGTGCCGCCGCTGCGCCTGTTCGTGGTGCTGTCGGTGCTGACCTTCTTCATCGCCAAGTTCGCCATCCACGTCGACGAAGATCAGCGCCTGATCAGCGTCGGCGACGTCCAGGGCACCACCGTGCGGCTGGGCAACACCAAGAAGCAGTTCCGCGAAGCCGATTCGGTGGTCGAGGTCGAGGCCTTGCGCACGCGCATGGTCAAAGAGCTGCAGCTGGCCCGGCGAGCGGTGCCGGAGACGGCGCGCAGCCCGATCGACAAATCGATCGAGAGCGTGCAGCGCCAGGCCGACAAGCGCATCGAAGCGCTGCGCGCGCTGCAGGGCATCGACGACGCCGAGTTCGCCTTCCAGAAGGCGCAGGGCGAGCGCGAAGGCGGCACTGCCGCCGCCGGCTCGGTGCAGGCGATGAACACCCTGGGAGACGTCGAGCAATGGCGCGACCGTCAGATCGCGCCGTTGCAGGCGCAACTGGGCAAGCTCGCGCCGGCCTCGCCGCAGGCCTTGGAGCAGGCCAAGCAGATCCGCCGGATCAACGCCGAAGCCGGCTGCCGCATCGCCACCTTGCAGAAGGCGCACGCCGCGGTCAGCGAAGGACGCGCCGCGCGCAAGACCGACCGCGACCGCTACGGCGACGCCGAATGCGACGACATCCACGACCCGTTGAGCTTCAACGGCAAGCCCTGGGACGCGCAGAGCAATCCCCTGGTGTCGCCCTACCTGCCCAAGTTCGCCAACGACTGGCTCAACCGCCAGGTCGGCATCGGCCAGGCCAACATCAGCCGGCTCAGCAAAGAGCCCTGGCGCTACATCAACACCCTGCTCGGCGCGGTTCCCTCGGCGCTGTTCCTGATGGTGCCGATGTTCGCGCTGCTGCTGAAGCTGGCCTACCTGGGCTCGGGCCGCGGCTACCTGGAGCATTTGGTGGTCGCGCTGTACAGCCACGCCTACCTGTGCCTAGTGTTCCTGGCGATGTTCGTGCTGACGCTGCTCGGCGGTGCGATCGCGACGCACTGGCCCGCGGCCGGCGTGATCAGCGGCGTCGGCATCGGCCTGCTGTGGCTGTGGATGCCGATCTACCTGCTGATCATGCAAAAGCGCGTGTACGGCAACGGCTGGCTGCTGACCCTGGTGCGCTACACCGTGATCGGCTCGTTGTACTTCGTGATGTTGAGCATCGCCGCGATGGCCCTGGCGGTGACCACGATCGTGCGGATGTGATGGCGGACCGGGACGCCACCACCGGCGCGGGCGAGGCCGACGCAAGCCGGGCCGAGACAACGTACGAAGTCTCGCTCGAGGTCGATGCGGCGATCGAAGCCGAGTACATGGCCTGGCTGCGCGCGCACATCGACGAGATCTGCGCCCTGCCCGGCTTCCTCGGCGCGCGATTGCACCGGGTGGAAGACCCGGCGCCCGCCGCGGGGCGGTTCGGCCTGTGCGTGCAATACCGCCTGCGCGATCGCGCCGCGCTGGACGACTATCTGCGCGAGCATGCGCCGCGCCTGCGCGGCGACGGCCTCGCCCGCTTCGGCGGACGCTTCGACGCCAGCCGACGGATTCTGCGGCGCCTGGCCTGAGCGGCCGCGCTCAGGGCGCCGGCTTGCGCGCGACCACGCCGGTCGCGGCGTAGTGGCGCATCTCCTCGATCGCGCCGATGTAGCCGCCGATCGCGGCGAGGAAATCGGCGAACCCGGCGCTCTTGCGGAAACCCCGCAGATGACCGTCGGCGCTGTCCCATTCGATCCGCAACAGGTAGCAGGCCGGTTCGTCGACGCAACGCGACAGTTCGTAGGCCAGGCAATGCGGCGACGCGTCCAGCACTCGCGCGGCGCGCGCGTAGTCGCGCTCGAACGCCTCGGCGGCGTCGGCCGCGAGGCGATAACGGATGTATTCGACGATCATGCGCAACGCTCCGGCGGCCGACCAAGCCCCGACTCTAGCCGGCGCCCGCGACGGCGACCGTCGCAGTCTGTAGCGCCGCCGACCCGATCACGGTTTCAACGCTGCAGCGCGTCCTGCAGCCAGGCGCCGCGGCTCGCCGCCGGCGCCGCCAACAGTTCGCTGCGCAGCCGCGCGCGTTCCTGCGGCGGCGTGCGCTGGACCAGCACCGCCAGTTCCTTGCGCTGCGGCGCGCTCAGGCCGTGCAGGGCGGCCAGCAGCGCGGCGTGTTGCGAAGCCGGCAATTGCGCCAGCAACGGCTGCAGCGCCGGATAGTCGGCGCCGAGCTGCGGGCCGAGCAGCCAGCCGCGGCGTTCGCTGCCGTCGAGCGCATCGAAACGTGCGCGCAGGGCCTGTTGCCGATCCGGCGGCAGCGCGGCGTAACGCGCCGCTGCGGCCTGGACTTCGGCGCGATCGCCGGCGCTCAGGCCTTGCCAGGCCCGATAGCGTTCGCGCGCGGCGCCGCGTTCGCCGGCCGGGCGTTGCTCCCATTGCGCGGCGCGCTGGGCGAACTCGCGCCGCTGGGCGTCGTTCCAGCCGTCCCAACGCGCGCCCTGCGCCTGCAGACGGGCGCGCTCCGGCGCCGGCAAGCGCGCCAGGGTCTGCTCCAGCTCGGGCGGCAGGGCCGCGGCGGCGCCGGCCAGGCCGATCAAGGCCGCCAGCATCGCCAAGGCCAAGGCCGGCGCCGGCCGGGGGGCGCTGCGGAACCGGTCACGGCGCATCGGTGCTCTCCAGGTCCTGGGTTTCCCCACCGGCGGCCGGCGCCGCCGGCAGGGCGCGGTCGGCCGCCGCAACGGCCGTCGGTTCGGCCGGCACGATCCGGCCGGCGTCCATCGCTGCCAGCCAGCTGTGGAACGCCAGCTCGGCCGCGGCGGCTTCGCCGGCCGGGTCGGCGAGCAGGTCGAAATCGCGATGGGCGATCAGGCCGGATTCGCGTTGGTAGCGCGCGGCCGGCGCTGCCGCCGGCGGCAGCGGTTCGACCTCGATCCGGTCCGAACCGCCCAACCAACGCCCGGCCGGGCCGTCGCTCCAGAAGGTGGCCGCGAACGCCAGCGCGCACAGCGCCAGCCCGCTCCACAGCAGCGGCATGAGCCAGCGCGGACGCGGACGCGGGCCGACCGCGGCGCGGCCGGCCGGCGCGGACGGCGCGGGCGCGTCGTGCAGCGCCGCCTCGCGGGCTTGTCCCAGGCGCTGCAGGCGCTCCGCCGGCAGGGTCTTGATCCGGCGGTGGACCTGTTCGCGCAATTGCTGCCAGGCCAGCGGGTCGGCGCGGCCGTCCGGGTGGCGCGGCAGGGCGCGCTGCAGGGCCAGACGGTAGCTCGGCGCGGCCACGCCAAGGGCGGCGGCGGCGTCGTTCTCGTCCAGCCCCGCGGCCAGGCGCAGCAGCAGCGCCGCGCGGGGGCCGCTGCCGAGCTCGGCCAGGCGGTCGGTGGCCTCCACCGCGATCGCCACCGGGGTACGGTGGCGCAGCCGCGGCTGAGTCAGCAACAGCGACCAGAACCGGCTCGGCCACTCGCCCAATGGCGCCTGCGCGGCGATCGGGCGGAACTGGGCCATCGCCGCCGCCAGCGCGGCGTCGCCGGCGGCGGCGTCGCCGGCCTGCAGTTCCGCCAGCACGGCGCCGCGCCGTTCGACCCCGCGCAAGAAGGCGGACAGAGCGGCCGGCGGGCCCGGACGAGGACCGGCGGAGGATGCGGCAGGGGCCGCGGCAGGGGACTTCGAACTCATCGGAACAGCTTCACCATACGCCGCATCATAGCGAGGCAGCGCGCGCACAAAACGCTTGACAAGCGCCCGATCCGTTGCAGCGCGAAGCCCGGCGCGGTCTGCGGCCCAAATGCGGTTGTGCACAGCAGTAATGGAACCGTCACGAAGCCACACTTTGCCTGGACCGGGACCCGCATTACAGCGATGTTTCACACCTAAGCCAATGATTTTGAAAGAAATAACATCGATGGCTATTTTTTCACCAACCTAACCCGCCCCTGTATTTCCATGCATTGGGACCCCGCAGCCGGCCCGCCATGCACAGATTTATCCACAGACCGTGTGGATAAAGGAAAAACCCCTTGGCACACCATCACTTGCGTGATTTTTGTCACGTAACCGGAAGCAATGGCCCGCAACTGCCGAGCCTGCCGCCGGCCCGGCGCGGTCGCTAGACTGGACCGATGCCCGAAGCCCCGTTTCCGCCGCCTCAGACCGTCTGGCGCGTCGCCCTGCCGCTGCCGCTGCCGCGCCTGTTCGACTACCTGCCGCCGGCCGGCGAACCGGTCGTGGACGACGGGGTCGGCTGCCGAGTGCGGGTGCCGTTCGGACGCCGCGAGCTGGTCGGGGTGGTGGCCGAAGTCGGCGCACCGGAGTTCGACGGCG
Organism: Lysobacter firmicutimachus; assembly: GCF_037027445.1. Taxonomy (NCBI): domain Bacteria; kingdom Pseudomonadati; phylum Pseudomonadota; class Gammaproteobacteria; order Lysobacterales; family Lysobacteraceae; genus Lysobacter; species Lysobacter firmicutimachus. The sequence continues at coordinate 375,052 of NZ_JBANDL010000002.1, read as the reverse complement.
ACGGCACCGCGCTCAAGACCGCCGTGGCCCGGCTCGACCCAACGCCGCTGCTGCAGGGCGAACTGCTCGACTCGCTGCGTTGGCTGGCGCGCTACACCCACGCCCCGCTGGGCGAGGTGCTCGCCACCGCCCTGCCCGGCCCGCTACGCCACGGCGAACCGCTGCCCGACACGCACGCCTGGGCCTGGTGCGCGACCGAAGCCGGCGCCGCCGGGCGCGGGCGCCTGCGTGCGGGCAAACCGCGACGGCTGGCCGATCTGCTGCACGATCACGGCACGCTCGACGAAGATCGCCTCGACAATCTGCTCGAAGGCTGGCGCGACGCCGCCCGCAGCCTGGCCAAACGCGGCCATGCCGAACGCGTCGCCGTCGCCGCCGCGACGCAGGTACCGGTGCCGCGCCCCGGCCCATCGCTCAACGACGAGCAACAGGCCGCCGTCGATGCGGTCCTGGCGGCCCAGGGCTTCAACGCCCTGCTGCTGGACGGGGTCACCGGCAGCGGCAAGACCGAGGTCTACCTGCACGCCATCGCCGACTGCCTGGCGCGCGGCAAGCAGGCTCTGGTGCTGGTGCCGGAGATCGGCCTGACCCCGCAGACCCTGGCGCGCTTCCGCGCCCGCCTCGGCGTGCCGGTGCACGCCCTGCATTCCGGGCTCGGCGATGGCGAGCGCGCGCGCACCTGGGCCGCGTTCGCGCGCGGCGAGGCGCGGGTCGCGGTCGGCACCCGCTCGGCGGTGTTCCTGCCCCTGCCCGAGCCGGGACTGATCGTGATCGACGAGGAACACGACGCCAGCTTCAAGCAGCAGGACGGCATCCGCTACCACGCCCGCGACTTCGCCCTGGTCCGGGCCAAGGCCCTGGACGTACCGGTGCTGCTCGGCAGCGCGACGCCGTCGCTGGAGTCGCTGCGCAACGCCCAGGCCGGCCGCTACGGCCATCTGCGCCTGCAGCGCCGCGCCGGCCAGGCGCAGGCGCCGCGGGTGCGGGTGGTCGACGTACGCAAGCGCCCGCTCGAGGCCGGCCTGTCGCCGGAACTGTTCGAACGCGTCCACGCCGAGCTGCGTGCCGGCGGCCAGGTGCTGGTGTTCAAGAACCGCCGCGGCTATGCGCCGGTGCTGCTGTGCCACGACTGCGGCTGGAGCGCGCACTGCCCGCGCTGCAGCACCCCGCTCAAGGGCACGCCGATGACCGTGCACGGCGGCGGCCGGCGCCTGCAATGCCACCACTGCGGCACCCGCCGGCCGGCGCCCGATGCCTGCCCGGACTGCGGCGGCCTGGCCTTGCAGTCGCAGGGCGCCGGCACCGAGCGCATCGAAGAATCGCTGGCCGCGCGCCTGTCCGGATTTCCGGTGCTGCGCATCGATCGCGGCAGCACCCAGAAGCGCGACGCGCTGGAAAAACTGCTGGCCGAGTTCGGCACCGCGCCGGGCGTGCTGGTCGGCACCCAGATGCTGGCCAAGGGCCACGACCTGCCCAACCTGACCCTGGTCGCGGTGGTCGGCATCGACGAAGGCTTGTTCAGCGCCGACTTCCGCGCCCCGGAAAAACTCGCCCAGTTGCTGATCCAGGTCGCCGGCCGCGCCGGCCGCGCGAACAAGCCCGGCGAAGTGCTGCTGCAGACCCACCACCCCGACCATCCGCTGCTGCACACGTTGCTGGCGGGCGGCTATGCCGCGTTCGCCGAAACCGAGCTGGCCCAGCGCGAGGCCGCCGAATTCCCGCCGTTCGCGCACATGGCGCTGATCCGCGCCGAAGCGCAGCAAGTCGAACTGGCCAATGCGTTCCTGGCGGTGGCCCGGCGCGAGCTCGAGCGCGCCGCCGCCGGGCGCCGCGGCGACGGCAACGCGCGCGGGCTGGAGATCAACGGCCCGGTGCCGGCGCCGATGCCGCGCCGCGCCGGCTACCTGCGCGCGCAGCTGATCCTGTCGGCCCCGGAGCGGCGCGCCTTGCACGCCGCGCTCGACGCGGCATTGCCGGCGATCCACGCCGCGCCGGAAACGCGCAAGGTGCGCTGGTCGTTGGACGTGGACCCGGCCGATCTGTATTGACCGGCGGCGCGCGCCGCGCGCCGAAACGCTGCACGCAGCGCAGGCCGGCAACGCCGGGTCGTGCCCGACTCAGGTCAGCGCGTCGCGCACGGCGCGGCGCAGTCCCTCGGCATCGCCGGCCTCGACGCGCCGCCAGCGCAGCGCCTCGCCCAGGCCGCAAGCCGGCGTCGCGATCACCGGAATGCCGCTGGCGATCGCGCTCAGCAAGGCGCGCGGCTGGTGCTCGACCCAGGCCGGCAAGGCCACCGCATCGGCTTCGCTCAGGCCCTGCGCATAGCCGGCGACGCGGCGCAGGCGGGCGCGCCCCGGATCGAGACCGCGCTCGCTGTCGCCCGGCGGCAGCAGGATCTCGACCTCGTCCCCGCGCAGCGCTTCGAGCAGTTCGTGGATGCCTTTGCGCGCCAGCGCCGACGCGGCGAACAGCACCCGCGGCGGCGCGCCCGCCGCGCGCGGCACGCGCTGCAACGCCGGCGGCAACACCCAAGGCAGAGCGTTGGCGCGCGCGCCGGCCAACTCCAGCACCTGCGCATGCGGGCTCAGCCAAGTCTGCGCGCCGAGCAGGCCCTGCCACTCGTCCTCGATCAGCTGCGGGTCGGCGCGGAAATCGCGCAGCGAAGCGCATTGCGGGTGGCGCCGCACCGCGCGGTCGAGTTCGTCCTGCAACGCCGCCATCGGCAGCGCGGTCATCTGCACCGCATAGCGGCGCCCGGCCAGTTCGCCGTCGCGCCACAGGAACGGCAGCAGACTCTGCGGCAGCACCAGTTCCACATCGCGCGCCTGCAATCGCCGCGCCAGATCGCGCGCGTGGCCCTGCAGCTGCGCCAGCCGCACCTGCGGCAAGGCCTGGCCGCGCCGGCGCCGGTACCGCCAGGCCAGCGATTGCGCGATCCGCCGGTGCGCGGCCTGCGCCGGCAGCGTCGCGCCGCCGGCGCCGAACACGCGATCGCCTTCGCCGCGCTGATCCTGCAGGTGACGGCGGAACTCCGGCCACGCCTCTTCCATCCACCAGGTCCGGCGCAGGCCGCGCGCGGCCGGCCCGGCATGGCGATGGCATTCGGTCTGGCCGCAGCTGCCGCAATCGTTGACCAGCGAATTCGCGCGGCGCGGCGACGGCGCCAGCGGCAGGGCCGCCTCGGCGCGGGCCAGGGCACGAATGCGCAAGCGTAGCCGTTGCGCATCCATCGCGACTTCCAGACGCCAGGCGAACGGCGCACGCAGGCGCAGGTCGAGGTAGTTCCAGAACACGGTCGCGTCGCGGTCCTGCTCGGCCAGCGAACCCGGCAGCGTGCGCGAATGGCGGTGCCGTTCGACCACCTCCAGGCCGGCGCGCACCGCGCTGTCGTACAAGGCGTTGGACAACTGGCACAGGCCGCCGCCGATCGCCGGAATCACGCAGCCCTCCCGCAGTTCGCGGCCGCTGACATAGCCGCGCGCGCGGGTCGCGCGACCGATCTGTTTCCAGAAACCGAACATCGCTCCGGCCGGCACCTCGATGCCGTCGAGCCGGCGCAAGGCCACGCGCAGGTTCTGCAGCTTGCCGGCGACCAGCAAGGGATCGGCTTCGTCGCGCGGCCACAGCGCGCCGTCGAACTCGGCCAGCACCGGCGCCTCGCGCAGGCTGCGCGCCGGCGCATGCGCGCGCGGGCGCTGCGGGTCGCGCGCGTCGCGCCAGAACCGGATGGCGCGCAGGCCCCAGGCCTTGCAGACGAACAGCAAGGCCTGGCGGCGGGTCGGCAGATCGGTGCGGGCGGGAGGCGGAACGGTGACCCTACTCATGTCGTCCTTGAACCGGGTTGAGCCTGTGCCATGCCGCGCACCGTCCACGCGCGCGGCGCGGTTTACTTGGCCTTGAGCCGCGGCTTGCCGGGCGCGGCCGCGACCGGGGCCGGCGCGGGCTTCGCCGCGCCCTTGCCCTTGGGCTTGTCGCGCACCCACACGATCTGGTTGTCGCGGCGCAGCTCGAACAAACCGCTGGCCTCGATCAGATCGCTGAGCTTGCGGTAGCCGTAATTGCGCGAATCGAACGAAGCCTGATTGCCGATCTGGTGCCCGACCGCGCCCAGGTGCGACCAGCCGTCGTCGCCGGCGACCGCATCGACCGCGCGCCGCAGCATGCGCACCAGGCGGGTGTCGCCGCGCAGGTCGCCGGCGCTGCGCGGCGGCGTGGCCGGCGCCTCGTCGGCCGGCGCGTCGGTGCCGGCCGGCTGGCCCAGCGCTTCCAGATAGGTGAACTTGGAGCAGGCGTTGACGAACGGTTCGGGTGTCTTCTGCTCGCCGAAGCCGTAGACCTTGGCGCCCTCGGTCAACAGCCGCATCACCAGTGGGGTGAAGTCGGCGTCGCTGGAGACGATCGCGAAGCCGTCCAAGTTGCGCGCGTACAGCAGGTCCATGGCGTCGATCACCAGGGCCATGTCGGAGGCATTCTTGCCCTTGCTGTAGGCGAACTGCTGCATCGGCCGGATCGCGTACTCGTGCAGCACCGCTTCCCAGCCCTTGAGGCTCTGGCTTTTCCAGTTGCCGTAGGCGCGGCGCACGTTGGCCACGCCGTAGCGGGCCACCTCGGCCAGGATCGCCTCGATCTTCGCCGCCGGCGCGTTGTCGGCGTCGATCAGCAACGCGATGCGTTTTTCCTCTGCGGCCATCCCCGTCTCCTCCCTGCCTCCGGCCCGGCCGGTCGGCCGGCCCGCTGCGGCCAGCCTAGCGCAACCGCGGTTGCGGCACGACCGCCGCCGCGCACCGCTCAGGGCGCGCTCATGACGGCGCCGGCGCGATGGGCGAAAATGGCCGAGAACCCAACGACGAAACCTATCCCCCATGACCCAGCTCGAACAATTGCGCGCGCTGTCCGCGGTGGTCGCCGACACCGGCGACATCGAGGCGATCGCCCGCTTCCGTCCGCTCGACGCCACCACCAATCCCTCGCTGCTGCTCAAGGCCGCGTCCCTGCCCGCCTACGCGCCGCTGATCGATTCCGCGCTCGCCGCCGCCGAAGGCGCCGACCTGTCCGCCCGCGTCGGCGATGCCGGCCTGCGCCTGGCGGTGGCGATCGGCGGCGAGATCCTCAAACTGATTCCCGGCCGCGTCTCGACCGAAGTCGACGCGCGTCTGAGCTTCGACACCGACGCCACCCTGGCGCAGGCCCGGCGCATCGTCGAACTGTACGAACGCGCCGGCATCGGCCGCGAACGCCTGCTGATCAAGATCGCTTCGACCTGGGAAGGCATCCGCGCGGCCGAGCAACTCGAACGCGAAGGCATCCACTGCAACCTGACCCTGCTGTTCTCCTTCGCCCAGGCGGTCGCCTGCGCCGAGGCCGGGGTCTATCTGATCTCGCCCTTCGTCGGCCGCATCCTCGACTGGCACCTGGCCAACGGCGCGGCCAAGCCGGCCACGCCGCAGGACGACCCCGGCGTGCAGTCGGTGACCCGCATCTGGAACTACTACAAGCGCCACGGCTACGCCACGGTGGTGATGGGCGCCAGCTTCCGCAACATCGGCCAGATCCTGGCCTTGGCCGGCTGCGACCGCCTGACGATCTCGCCGGAACTGCTGGCCGAACTCGACGCCGCCCAGGGCGAAGTGCCGCGCGCGCTGGTCGACGACGGCGCCCGCGCCGCGCCGGAGGCCGCGCTGAACGAGGCCGCCTTCCGCTGGCAGCACAACGAAGATGCCATGGCGACCGACAAGCTCGCCGACGGCATCCGCCGTTTCGCCGCCGACCAGCGCAAGCTGGAAGACCTGCTCGCGCAGCGCCTGCGCGGCTGACGGAGACCCATCGGCCATGAGCGATTCGCGCAAACACGTCGTCATCGTTGGCGGCGGGTTCGGCGGATTGTGGGCGACGCGTGCGCTGGCCAGCGCCGACGTGCGCATCACCCTGATCGACCGCCGCAACCATCATCTGTTCCAACCCCTGCTGTACCAGGTCGCCACCGCCGGCCTGTCGGCGCCCGACATCGCCGCACCGCTGCGCCACATCCTGCGCAAGCAGGCCAATGCCGAAGTGCGGCTGGGCGAAGTCGTCGCCCTCGACGCCGGCGCGCGCCAGGTCCGCCTGGCCGACGGCGAGGCGATCGGCTACGACTACCTGCTGCTCGCCAGCGGCGCCACCCACGCCTACTTCGGCCACGACGAGTGGGCGCCGAACGCGCCCGGGCTGAAGACCCTCGACGACGCCCTGCTGATCCGGCGCCGGGTGCTGCTCGCCTTCGAACGCGCCGAGGCCGCGCAGAGCGAAGCCGAACGCGCGGCCTGGCTGCACTTCGCCGTGGTCGGCGGCGGCCCGACCGGGGTCGAACTGGCCGGCACCCTGGCCGAGATCGCGCGCCACACTCTGCGCCGCGAATTCCGCCGCATCGATCCGGCGCAGGCCAAGGTGCGACTGATCGAAGCCGGGCCGCGGGTGCTGGCGAGCTTTCCGGAGTCGCTGTCGGCCAAGGCCAGCGCGCAGTTGCAGCGGCTGGGAGTCGAGGTCGTCACCGGCACCCCGGTCGGCGCGATCGACGGCGAAGGCTATCGGCTCGGCGAGGACCGCATCGCCGCGCGCACCGTGCTGTGGGCCGCCGGCGTCGCCGCCTCGCCGCTCGGCGCGCTGCTCGATGCGCCGCGCGACCGCGCCGGCCGAGTCCAGGTGCAGCCCGATCTCAGCGTGCCCGGGCATCCGGAAATCTTCGTCGCCGGCGACCTGGCCAGCCTCAAACAGGCCAACGGCCAGCCGGTGCCCGGCGTGGCGCCGGCGGCCAAGCAGATGGGCAGTTACGTCGCCCGCGCCATCCGCGCCCGGATGCGCGGCAAGCCCACAACGCCGTTCGCCTACGTCGACTACGGCAACCTGGCCACCATCGGCCGCCGCGCCGCGGTGGTCGACTTGCGCGGCCTGCGCTTCTCCGGCTTCCTGGCGTGGGCGTTCTGGCTGGCCGCGCACGTGTTCTTCCTGATCGGCTTCCGCAACCGCCTGATCGTGATGCTCAACTGGTCGTGGGCGTACTTCACCTACCAACGCCATGCGCGGATCATTTTCGGCGGCAAGCCCGATCCGTCCTGAGCGCCGCCCCGGTCCGCACGGGCAACGAACGAGGGCGCCTCGTGGCGCCCTCGTTCGTTGCGTCGCGGTGCGCGCCGCGCGATCAGGTGAACCCGTCGTAGTAGAACGCGGTCGCCTGCACCTGCCGCACCGCGCCGGTGTCCAGATCGGTGATGGTCACCTGCAGCGTCGCCTGGCCGTCGCCGTAGACATCGGTGTAGATGGTCATCTGACAGTACGGCGCATTGCCGCAACCGGCCGGCGCGGTGTTGTTCTCCAGGTTGCGCCAGGCATAGGCGTAATTGCCCGCGCCGACGCCGGTCACCTGGAACAACGCGGTGCTCGGGTTGTCCGCCGAACCCGGTCGCCAGATCGAACTGCAGGTGCCGACTTCGGGCACGTCGAAGGCATAGGTGTCGACGAAGCAGCTCACCGCCGCATTGCTGACGTCGCCGGCCCGCGCCGGCGACGGAGCCGCCGCCAAGGCGAACAACGACAAGGCCGCGCCCAACACCCAGGTCTTGCTGGTCTGCATAAACCCCTCCATTGGTTCGTGTCGTCGGGCCCCCGGCCCGCGGGCGCGGCCGCGCCGCACCGCCTGCGAGTGTAGGAAGCTGCCGGCGCGGATACCGCGACGCAGACGACGGGATCGCGGGGAACTGCGCGCCGGATTCCGGGTCGCGTTGGGATTGCCGTTCGTCGGCCCGGACACGGTTACCGCCGAACGGCGGTGGCCGTCACGGACCGGCCACGGCAAGATGGCCCGCGTTCCGCGCCGGCCGCTCGCCGCGCGGCCGCCTCCCGCCCAGGACATCCACGTGCTGACCGCCGAGCAGAAGCAGCAATTCGCCGACCAGGGCTATCTGGTCATCGACCCGCAAATCGATCCCGACCTCATCGACGGCGTGCGCGAGCGCGTCGGCAACGGCCTGCTCTATCAAGACGGGCGCACGGTGGAGCGGCTCCAGGACGCCTGGCGGCAAGAGCCCGCCGTCAAGGCCATCGCCTGCGCGCCGGCCGTGCTGGCGACGCTGGCCGAACTGCACGGACGCAAACCGCTGCCGTTCCAGACTCTCAACTTCCGCGTCGGCACCCAGCAACGGGTCCATTCGGACACGGTCCACTTCAACTCCGATCCCGCCGGACGCATGTGCGGCGTATGGGTGGCCCTGGAAGACATCGACGAGTACAACGGTGCCGTCGTTTACTACCCCGGCAGCCACAAACTCCCTGAAGCGAAGATGCCCGACGTGTTCGCCGAGCCCGATCTCGGCGCACAACGCGCGCCGATGCGCGACGGCCCGCTCTCGCCGCGGCGCTGGTGGCGGGAATTGCGCCGCCACCCGCCGGTGCACGATGTCGGGCACAACTACCGGCTCTACGAAACCTACATGGAGCGCGTGGTCGAACGCGCCGGGATCGCGCCGGCGCTGGCGACGATCCGCAAGGGCCAGGCCTTCGTCTGGGCCGCCAACCTGCTGCACGGCGGGTCGCCGCGCGTCGATCCGGCGCGCACTCGCCACAGCCAGGTCAGCCATTACTACTTCGAAGGCGCGCGCTATCACCGTCCGCTGCTCAATCCGGACGGCCGAATCCGCTATTTCCAGCCCGACTGGATCGCCTGAGGCCTACGCGCGGAAGCGACTGCGAGGACGCGCGCGGCACCCTCGCAGCCTGCGGCTCAATGCCAGCCGTCGTAGTAGTACGCGACCGCGCTGACCGTGCGCACCGCGCCGGTGTCGAGGTCGGTCACCGCCGCCGCCAGGCGCGCTTCGCCGTCGCCGTTGGTCTCGGTGGCGATGCGGACGTTGCAGCTGCGCGTATTGCCGCAGGCCGGCGCCGGTCCGCCGCTTTCCAGGTTGCTCCAGCTGTAGCCGTAGTTGCCGGCCGGCAGCCCGGTCACTTCGAAGTGGGCGATGGTCGGATTATTGGCCCGGTTCGGCGTCCAGGTGGCGACGCAGACGTTCGGCCGCAACGTGTCCAAAGCGAAGGTATCGACGTAGCAGCTCAACACCGCGGCGTTGACGTCGCCGGCCTGCGCCGGCGCGTGCGACAGCGCCATCAGCGCGGCGAACCCGGCCGCGATCAGCATCTTCTTGGCGTGCATGTACCCCTCCATTGGGTGTGTGCGCCGGCTCCGGACGAAGCCGGCGGCGCAGTCTGGCCGCCGTTTTCGCGGCCAGGCAAGCGTACGCGCGGGGGCCTGCGACGTCGCTTCCAGTTCTCAGCCTATGCTGCGTGGGCCGAGCGCGCGGGGCGCCCTTGCGGATGGCGCCGATTGGCGTCCGCACATCGCGGCCGCATCGCGCGTCCCGCTCAGGCGCGGTCGATCGCGCACAGGAAGCAACCGAACCGCGCGTTGTGGGCCGCGACCCGCACGATCGCCGGATCGGCGAACAGGTCCTGAACCGCTTGTTCGCCTTGCGCGCCGTCGACCACACGCGCCTCGCGCAGCCAGCCTTGGGCGTCATAAGCGCGCAGCGACAGATTGCGGGTCAACAGGACCGGCGGCCACTGATCCTGATACACCTGAGCGTGGCGCGCGGCCTCGCGCACGAAGATCGGGCCGCTGGCGCGGTACGGCCCCTGCGCCTGGTGTTCGTGGGTCAGCAGCAGCACGGTTTCGCCGACCGCCGCGTCAGTCAACGAGACCCGGCACGGAAAGCCGCGCGGCGAATCGGCGGCCATCCGGCGCATATCGTGCGCGACCAGATGGGCGTCGTCGAGCGCGAACAACGCGGCGAAAGGTTGCGGCGACAAGCCGGCGATGCGGTAGGAAATCACGGCGAAAACCTCGAAGGACGATGGAAGCCCCAGGCTAGTCCCGCGACGCGAGCGCCGATATCCGCGGCTTGCGCTGCGCAGCCGCGACGTTCGGGCCGCACAAAAGCGAACGGCCCGGTCGCCCGGGCCGCTGCCGCATCGTTGCATCTGCTGCGGCGATCAGGCCGCGAACAGGCCGCGCATCTTTTTCAGCGCATTGGCCTCGATCTGGCGGATGCGCTCGGCGCTGACGCCGTACTCGTCGGCCAGTTCCTGCAGGGTGATCTTGCTGTCGGCATCGAGCCAGCGACGCTTGATGATGTCGCGCGAGCGGGCGTCCAGACCGGCCAGGCCTTCGCGCAGCAGGGCCAGTTGGTTGTCCTCTTCGTCCTCGCGTTCGTAGGACTGCGACGGGTCCTCGTCGGCGGCGCGCAGGTAAGCGGCCGGCGACGGCGGCGCGTGGTCGTCGTCCTCGTCGGACGGCGCATCGAAGCCGATGTCGCGCCCGGACAGGCGCGACTCCATCTCCAGCACTTCGCGCTCGGAGACGTTGAGGTCCTTGGCGACCAGGCGCACTTCCTCGGCGTTCATCCAACCCAGGCGCGACTTGCTCTTGCGCAGGTTGAAGAACAGCTTGCGCTGCGCCTTGGTCGTGGCGACCTTGACGATGCGCCAGTTCTTGAGGATGAACTCGTGCATCTCGGCGCGGATCCAGTGCACCGCGAACGACACCAGGCGCACGCCCTGGTCCGGGTCGAAGCGCTTCACCGCCTTCATCAGGCCGATGTTGCCTTCCTGGATCAGGTCGCCGATCTGCAGGCCGTAGCCGTTGTAGCCGCGGGCCACGTGGACCACGAAGCGCAGGTGCGAGTGAACGAGTTCGCGGGCCGCGTCGAGGTCTTCCTCTTCGCGGTAACGACGCGCCAGGGCCTGCTCGTCTTCGGCGGTGAGCACCGGAATCTGGTGCACGGCGCCGATGTACGCGTCCAGCGAACCGAGCGCGCTGGGCACAGGCAGGTTGTTGGCGACTAGAGCGGTGGATTGGGCGATAGCGGTCATGGGGGTCATCTTAGCAGTCGGCTAATACGACTGCTAAAGGCGGGGGAAGTTCCGCAGTGTTGCGGGATTGGAACGAGAAAGCGGGCGCGCCGTCGCAGGAGGGGCTCCGGCCGGCCCAGCAGGCGCCGAGCCGAAATGCTTTGATATCAAACACTTGCAAAAGAAGCCGTGAAGACCGCGCCGGCCGCGGGCCGGCCAGGCACGCAGTATCCGCCGGCCAGGCCGGCCGGCGGCTGAATCCCCTCGGCCCGCCCGAGGCCGGGCCTGCCGCCGCACCTGCTCTATATATAAGGTGCGGCCTCCTTGCCTGGGCCCGCCCGCTCCGCCCTTGGAAGTTGAACCGGCAACTGGCGTGCGTAGCTCGTCTCAGATGAAGCACGGGGTGGTTTTCATCCGGACGAACGGGCTGAGGGTGAACTTGAGCGACCGGCGAAGCGCTGATCGGACCAGCCCCGCGAAAGCGGTGGCGCCCGCTGGAAACGACGGGATCTCTTCTACGGGCGATCTAAACGAGAAGCGCCGAAACTAAGGGCCGCGTCAGCGCGACCAAGCCGCCCAAGCCGCCCGCATCAGCGCCGTGCACCTGCGCCGGCGTGTCTTCGCAGGCTTGCCATCGCATGTCCTCATCGTCAGCCGACCCGCGTTTGACCGATTGGACCTCAGCTGATGGCTTCCAGGGAGGAGACATCATGGCAACAAGGTCACCGCCCCACGGGCGCCTGAGAATCGTAGGCATTGCGGTGCTGTGCCTGATCCTGTCTTCGTTGTCGGCGCCCACACAGATCCTCACGGCGCGCCCCGATCGGGTCGTCAGGGAGCAGCCGATCGTTCAAGTAGCTCCGCAGACACCCGCCGATCAGGTGACTACCGGAAGCCCCATCGATCCTCCCGTTATCATCGAAACGCCAGCCAATCAGCGCATCGTCGACAGGCCCGTCGATCGACTGTGGATCGCTTGCGGCGCCGTGGGCCAATCGTGCTGCAAAGCGCCGGATTCCGTTTCCACCGCGTTCGGCCCCTTGGTTTCGTGCCACGACGGACTGGGTTGCGACCTGGCCACCGGCACTTGTGTGCAGCCCTGCGGCAGCCCGGGTCAGGCATGTTGTGACGGACCTGGAACGCGAGCCTTGAAATGGACAGCGGACGGCCGGGTCTCTTCGCCCAACACGTTCAACATGCGCGAGATGTGCGACGGCGGCGCCTGCGACATCGCTTCTCATCGTTGCTTTCACTGCGGCACTGCCGAGGGCGGCCCTTGCTGTCCGCCGGATGCGGCGCAAGCCACGGCCCGCTGCTTCGGACGCAACATGAGTTGCGAATTCGCTAATGATCGCGCCACGGAAGGAGTCTGCCGTCTTTGCGGCGCGCGCCTCAGGCCTCCCTGCGAAATTACCGGTTGCGACGAGGGCCTGAAGATTCGCAGCGGCCTTTGTGATATCTGCGGAGCGGAAGGCCAGCCCCCTTGTGATGCCGGGTGTGATCGAGGCCTGTCGCCAGCACAAGGGTTCTGCAGGCGCTGTGGCTCGGATGGACAGATGCCATGCGACCGCGGCTGTAATTCGGGCACGCGGCCGGTCAACGGAATCTGCGTGAGTTGCGGTGCCAATGGCCAGCCGCCGTGCGAACAAGGTTGCCAGCACGGGCTCGCCCCATCCGCTGGAGTCTGTCGCCCATGCGGAGCCGATGGCCAGCGGCCATGCGCAGGACGTTGCAACTACCCGTTGAAAGTGGCCCAAGGCTGGTGCCGCAATTGCGGCGCCCAAGGCCAGGTCCCGTGCGACACGGGCTGCAACGCCTGGCTAACCCCGATTAACGGAGTGTGTTCGCGGCTGCAAGAACCTCCTTCGCAGCAATGCGCGGCGTTGAACCAAGCCTGCGTTCCCGACACCCAACCTGGCACGCACTGCTGTGGGCAAGGGAACCCTCCGCTCCTGTGCGTCTGGCAAACGTGCAAAGCCTGTGTTCCGCATGGCGAAACATGCCAACTTGGCGGTACGCAGATTTGCTGCGCCTACGGCGAGTCCTGTGTGCTGGATACGGCCACAGGAAACGCCATATGCGATCTACCCGATCCATGATCGTGTGCGCTCGCCAACTCCTCGGGCTGGCGGACTGCCGAAAGCCCGCGGCATCAGTACGAGCCCCCGCCCGCGTCGCGACTGCTGCCTGGGGCGGCGACGACGCCGGTTCGGCAAACCGGCCGGGCTGACCGATGCTCCCTATGCATGCGTAAGGAGCTACTCGGCGGCCTCGCCCATGCGCCTGCGCGCCATCCTCAGAAGTTGAACAGGTAGCTGAACTTCATGAAGAGCTGCTTGCCGCTGTGCAGGTCGAGGTCGCGGGTGCGGACGACGAAGGCCGGGTTCTCGTTGATGCGCAGGTTCTGCTGCTGGTCGGTATAGCCCAGGTAGAACGCGGTGCCGGGGTTGGGCGAGTAGCTGACCAACAGGTCGGTCACCAGCTTCTTGTCGCGCGGGATCAGGAACAGATTCGTATCCGAATCCAGCGCCTTGTAGTCGAAGATCACGTGCGCGGCCCAGAAGCGGCTGAACTGGTACTTGATCTTGGTGAACGACTGGGTGCTGCGAAATACCTTGGAGTCCGAATCCCGCCCGGCGATCGAATGGCGCGTGCGCAACTCGTCCCAGATGAAGGACTGGTCGATGCGCAACTGGGCGAACGGGCTCAGGGTGAACTTGAGCTTGAACAGGCGTTCGTCGGCCAGGAACGGGTCCAGCCCCGGCGCCGGCAGATGGTTGACGGTCTCGCGCTGGGTGTAGCTGACTTCCCCGCCCAGCCACTTGAACCATTCGCTGCTGACGCCGAGCTTGAAGCCGTCCATGTAGAAATCGCGGCCGCCGAAGTACTCGTAGCCGCGAATCAGGTTGCCCTCGATCTTGGTCAGGCGCAGTCCGTTGACGACGAAGCCCGGCTCCATGCTCCAGTCCTGGGTGTCGCCCTTCTGGTCCCAAGTGCGGTAGGCGGTCAGGGTCGGGCCCATGTTGACCAGCCAGGGCGCATCGGGGAACTGCTTGAGATAGCCCGACTTCTGGTACAGTTGCTTGATGCCCACGCGCGGCACGAAGCCGAGCTCGGCTTCGAAATCGTCGGAGATGTCGATGTACTGGCCGTCGAACGTGAAGTCGCGGCCGCCGCGGATCGCCTGCGCGAACAGCAGGTCGCCGTCGCGGCGGAAGTCGCCTTCCTCGCGCGATTTGCTCTTGATCGCCTGGGCGTTGAGCAGCCAGTTGTCGTTGAGCTTCATGCGCGAGTCCAGGCCGAACACGCGGTTGTACTGGTCGCCGACGCTGCGGTCGGAGGCGAGGAAGCCGACGTTGGACTGCTCGCCGACGTCGCGCTGCAGGCGGGCCACGCCGATCTTGCCGGTCTTGCCGTAATCCTTGCCCGACAGCAGCAGGCCGGCGGATTCGTCGTCCATCAGCAGTCCGCCCAGGGCCCAGCGGCCGAGCCGGCCGGTGACGCGGGCGCCGTACTGCGGATTGACCACCCGGCGCGAGTAGAACAACGACACCGGCAGGCCGAAGATGCCGCTGTTCTCGAGGAAGAACGGCCGCTTCTCGACGAAGCTCTGCTCGAAGCGCTCGTTGACGATGACCTGCGGCTCGTCGGTTTCGACCTCGCTGAAGTCGGGATTGACGGTCAGGTCGACCGCGATCGAGTCCTTGACCACGAACTTGGCGTCGACGCCGACCTCGCTGCGGCGATGGCCGCGCATCGACGGCTTGCCGGCCGAATCCACGCCCAGGGTCTCGGCGTCGCGGTAGGTGACGTGCGGGATCAGCTGGATATTGCGGCTGGGCTGGATTTCGTCCTCGATGCGCGCGGCGGCGAACTGCTGGACAAAGCCCTCCTTGCGCTCGGTGATGTAGGGCCAGTACACGAACTCGTTAGTGCGCGGAATGATGCGGTTGATCGCGATGCCCCAGTTCTGCATGTCGCCGCGTTCGAAGCGCAGGCTCTTGAACGGGATCTGCATCACCGCGACGTAGCCATCGTCGGTCAGTCGCCCGTCGGACACCCACTGGGTATCGAAGTTGAAGTCGTAGCCCAGCCCTTCGGTGTAGCGGCTGTCCATCTGCGCGCCGTAGGGGTTCACCGTGAACACGAAGGCGCGCTGCTTGTCGCGGTAGGTGTCGAGCATCAGCTGCACGCCGTCGTCGCCGAACACCGCGTCGCGGCGGGCGATGCGCGCGCGCACCTGCTTGGGATCGTCCTTGCATACGAACACCACGTACAGGTGATGATCGTCGTAGGACAAATAGGCGCGGGTCTCCAGCGACGAAGGCACGCCGTCGCCGGGCTTGTTCTGGCGGAAATCCTTGACCTCCACGCCAGCGTCGGCCGGCACGCCGCCGATGTAGTCCTGCAGACGCGGTGCGTGCTCGGCGCGAGGGATGTTCAGCACATCGTCGGCCAGCGCCGGGAACGCGCTGCCGAGCAGCGCCAACAGGGTGGTGCACAAAGTAACGCGACGCATCAGTGTTCCGCCTTAATCGTCAGAGAAATCGGGAGATCCCGGACATCGCCGTCCATGGCGGCGGAGACCGGTGGTTGGGAATCGTCGGCGCGCCAGAAAAGCGCGCTGGGCGAGCGCAGGCCGGGACGGCGCAGCACCGTCCACAGGCACAAGCCGATCGCGATCGCCTGCACCGCGGTGGCCAGCAGGATGCGCGCAGGCACCTCCGGCAGCGGCAGGCCGCCGACCGGCAACACCGCATTGCAGGCCAGCCAGGCCACGGCGAGCAGCGCGACGCTGCGTAGGTTGGGCATGCAGCCCGCGGCGATCAGGCTCCACAGCCAGATCGGCGCGAACAAACCGCTGTGGTCGGGCACGAAGGGGCTGCGGAATACCGCCAGCCCGAGCAGAGCGATCCACACCGCGGCGCGCTCCAGCCGCGACATCGCGTCGTGGCGCAGGCCGGCGACGATCGCCATTACGATCGCGGCGCCGGTCCAGATCCAGGCGACCGCCCCCATCGTCGCCCGGTTCAGGCCCTCGACGCCGAGGATCTTGGCCTTCAGCACCAGGCCCGGCACCGACTGATTGATCGCGCTGACCCACTCCAGGCCTTCGATCTCGAGGAAGGCCCACGCCTCGCCGTTGGCGATGCGCGGGGCCTGGTAGTGCAGGAAGGCTTCGAACGGCTGCGGCCCCAGCCACAGATAGGCGACGACGGTGTACAGCGCGGCGAAGGCGCCGGTCCAGGCCGCCGCGGCCCACCGCCGGCGCGCCAGCAGGTACACGCCGAGCAAGCCCGGGAACAGTTTGAACGCGGCGAAGCCGAGCAACGCGCCGCCGCTGATGTTGCGCCCGCGTTCGAACTGGATCATCGCCAGCACCGACAAGGCGATGGCCGCGAGCTGAAAGTTGCCGACCTGCAGGGTCACCACCACCGCGCTCGACAGCATCACCGCGGGGATCAACAACCAAGCGCGGCGACCGGCGCCGCCGCCGATCCAGCGCGCCGCCGCCCACAGGCCGGCCAGCACGATCGCCCCTTCGAGCGCGAACCAGACCGCACGCAGCGAATAGAAATCGCCGCCCAGGACCAGGCCCAGCCGCGGCAGCAGCAGGAATTGCGGCAGGTACAGGAATTCGTCGAGCTTGAAGCGGCCCATCGAGCCGCTGTAGAGCATCGGGTCGTACAGATTCGCCGCGCCCTCGCGCGACAGCTCGGCCGCCTGCCAATAACCGGAGTAGCAACTGTGGCCGATGTAGAACGGATCGAACCAGAACGCCGAAAACTGTGCCTGCTCGGCGTCGGCCAGGTACAGCGCGACGCCGCTCAGGCGCAGCACCGCCAACACCGCGATCGCGGCCAGCAATAGCGCGGCCAGCGGCCGGCGCGCGAATGCCGTGTCCCATTGCCGCGGCAGGCGCCGCGCCAACGGCGCGCCGGCCGCGGCGAGCGCAAGCACGGCCACTGCCAAGGCCAGGGCGGGACGCAGGCCGAACCCGGCCAATCCCGTGGCGAGCATGGGCGCGGCCAGGCCCAGAGCGAGCGCCGCGATCGCCCAGCGGCCGGCGCCCGGCGGCCGTGAATCGGTACGTGTTTGCATCGACGAACTCCTTATCTTCCCGGTCCCCGCCGGGTCGCTGCAGCGGCGTCCCCGCGCCGCTGCGGTGTGTCCTGGTGCCGCTCGCGCGGCGCTTCGATCAGTTCTTGCCCACTCCGTCGACCTTGCCGGAGAAGAAGTAGCGGTGCAGCTCGTTGAAATCGTCGAATTCGACGTCGCAGCCGGTGGAAGCGCCGTCGCGGCCGCGATCCACCCGCAGCAGCGTGCTCAAACCGAAGTTGCGCGCGCCGGCGACGTCGTTGACCGGGTGGTCGCCGATCATCCATATCCGGCTCGGGTCCAGCCCGAGCTTGTCGATCGCCAGGCGGAACGGCGCCGCTTCCGGCTTGTCGGCACCGGCTTCCTCGGAGGTGACGACGTAGTCGAAGCAATCGTCCAGGCCGAAGTAGATGATCTTGCGGAACTGAATCTGCGAGGTCAGGTCGGTGATGATCGCCGTGCCTATGCCGTTGCGGCGCAACGCGAGCAGGAAGTCGCGCACGCCCGGGAACAGCTCGCAATGCGAAAGGAAGGTGCGCCAGTAGGTCTGCTCGAGATCCAGGGTGATCACCAGCTGGGTCTTGCGCCCGAGGATCTCGATGCCGCGCTGGAAGTAAAGCAAGCGACTGTGCGAGCTGGCGGTCTTGCCGAGTTGGCGCTTGACCTCCTCGCGGGCGCGCGCGAACGCGTCGCGCACCTCCTCCTGGCCGACCCCGAGCAGGCGCACCGCCTTGCGCTCGGTGGCCGCCAACGCCTGCGCATGCGGATGCTCGTAGGCGTACAGGGTGTTGTCGGTATCGAAGATGATCGCCTGCGGCGCGCGCATCACCTTTTGCGAATTGTGGATTCTCAGGCTCATCGTATCCGGCTCTTCAACGATTCCTCGATCTGGATCAGCACCAGCAATTGCATGATCCCGCTCATGCCGTCCTCCCAGCGCGGCTGGATGTCCAGCATTTCCTCCAGGCCCGGCACCAACGCGCGCGCGGCCATGGCGATGTCTTCGGCGGCGACGTCGCCCTCGATGCTCATTTCGACCTCGCCGCCGTCCTCGGCGGTCTGCACGTCCAGGTGCAGGCCGCAGATGCCGATCAGGATCCGCGCCATGCGCTCGTGCGAGGTGCCGTTGCGGATCAGCGCGACCAGCTTCAATCGCACCTGGTCCGGCGACGGCGCGGATTCCAGTTGCTGCGCGTTGACCGGCATCAGCCGCAGCACCAGTCCGGCGGCGGCGCGCTGCGGGTGGATGTGCTGGCGCGAATCCAGCATGCGTCGCTCGATCGAGTTCAGCACCTGCTGCAGGGCATGGCCGCGCTGGCCGACATCGCGGTGGATCTTCCAGGCCCGGCGCAGGTCTTCGTCGATGTCGAGGAAGATCGCCACGTCGAAGCGTTCGCGCAAGCGCTGCATGTGCAGCGCATGCAGACCCGAAGCGATCACGACGTCGTTCTTGTCGATCCGGGTCGGCGCAGTGAAGCGGCCGGCGCCGTGGTCGTAGTGGCGGCACAGGATCGGCTTGCCGTCCATCAACGCGAGCACGTCGTTGTTGAAGCGCTGCAGGTCGTTGGCACGCGGGTCCAGGTGGGTCAGGCCCTTCCACATCGGTTCGAAGCGGTCCCAGACGTGATAGTCGTCGCCGGACACGTGCACCACCGAGTGTTCGCCGAAGATTCCGGCCAGGGCGCGGCTGAGGGTGTCCTTGCCCGAACCCGAGTCGCCGGCGATGCCGAGCGTGACCGGCTTCTGCGCGATCCGGTAGTAGTCGTTGCGGGCGATGCGCTCGCGTAGCATCTGCACCAGCAGCACCAGGCCGGCCGCGACCAGGCCGGTGTAGGCCAGCGAATGCAGATGAGGGCTGATGCGCCCGGTCACGGCGGCGATCGCCGGCGCGGGGTCCCAGCCCAGCCAGGGCGCGGACGCGCCGCTGGAGTCGATCAGGTGCATGCCGATCAGCAGCAAGGAAAACGCCGCGGTCAACACCCGCGCACTGCGGTCGCTGCGCAACTGGTGCGCGACCAGGAACGGCACCAGCCACAGGTACCAGCCCGGCGGCGCCGGCGTCGCCAGCACCACCAGGAAGAACGACAGCCCGGTCGCGGCGACCAGCAAGTCGAAGTTGATCCGCCGCAGCCGCCACAGGCCGTAGGCCGCCAGCAGATACAGCAGTGGCGTCAGGTACAGGCGCAGGTCCTGGCCCAGCGGCAAGGCCAGGTCGAATACGCGCAGCGATTCCGGCGTACCCAGCACCATGCGCACGAAACCGGACGACCCCAGCCAGGGCAGCAACAGCACCGCTGCGGTGGCGACGGCGGCGAGCGCGAACGGCCGCAGCAGGCTGCGCAGGCGTTTGTTGCGCCACAGGTAGATGGCGAAGAACGGCGCCGCCAACAACATGCTGAGCTTGGCCGCCACCGCCAGCGCCAGGGCCGCGCCGCTGGCGCCGGCGCGGTAGCGGCGCAACAGCAGCAACGACCCCAGCAACAGCGCGATCGGCACGATGTCGGTCTGGCCGTTCCAGTACGTCACGTACAGCACGATCGGCGACCACCAGTACAGCCACAGCAGTTGCCGCGGCCGCTCCGGCCACAGCCGCGCCAGCAACGCCAGCGCGCACAGGTCGGCGCCGAGCAGGCCGAGCCGGAACCCCAAGCCGCTGGCATAGGCCGAGCCCAGCGCCGCATCGGCCAGCAGGCCCAGCGCAGTGCTGGGCATGTGGGCCAGCAGCATCACCGGTCCGTAGGGGTAGGCCATCGCCTCGCCGCCGTCGGCGAGAAACGCCGACCACGGGTCCCAGGCCGGTTGCAGCAGCGCGTGGCGCACGAACGGCACGAACCAGGCTTGCTGGATCTGCGGCACCAACAAGGCCGCCAGCGCCAGCTTGAACGCCAGCCCCCATCGGAACACCGGGTCGTGCCAGATCCGCTGCGCGCTCATCGCCAAAGATCCGGTTCCTTGGTGCAGACCGCATCGGCGACGATGCCTTCGCGCGCCAGCAGGGCCCGCAGCGCCGGGATCTCGCTCGCCGCTTCGCGCCCCTGCAGTTCCGGCGACACCAGGCACAGGCGCAGACCGGCTTCGCGCAAGCGCCGCGCTTGTGCGCCGTCGAGCGGGAAGCGGCTGAAGCAGTCGACCCAGACCCAGTCGATGCATCCGGCCAGACTCAGCGCGGTATCGATCGACTCGAACTCCGATACCCGCACCGCGCAGCGGCGCTCGCCGTTGCGTGCGGTGCGGATCAGGAACGGGAACGACTGGTCGAGAAAGAAGTAGTCCTCGATGCCGTGCGCGCGCATCAGCGCGATCAGCCGCTCCTCCAGTCCTTCCTCCTTCACGTTGAGAATCAGCAGCCGATGGCGGTAGCCGGCCAGCCAGTCCCGGAAGCGCTCGCCCTCGACGAAGGCGTCGTGATGCACGATCAGCTCATCGCCGCGGCTGCGCAGGTCCAGCTCGACGCCGAGCTCGGGCGCGGTCGCGCGCAGCTCGGCCAGAGTATTGCGGCGGTGGCGCACCAGGATCATGCGTTCGCCGCCTTGCGCAACACGATCGAGCGGCCCATCGCGAACACCGACGGCAGCAGCCCGACCAGCAGGCGGTCCGCGGCGTCGATGGCCTTGAGCGCGAACTCCGGCAGCTCGACGGTCTTGGCCTGCACCACCACGCCGCCGGAGACCAGGAACACGAAACACTCGTTGAGCTCGTTGCGCTCGATCGTCAGGCCCGGCAGTCGGCGGCGGAACTCGGCCTCGTCGCGGAACAGCAGCTGTGGGATCGCGCAGTTCGCCGACCAGGGGTCGCGCGGGTCGTTGGCCACCACGTCCGGGTCGAACACGTCGACGTCGTAGGACCAGCCCTCGTGGCGCATCGCCCGCAGCGCCAGGCGCAACAGGAAGCAGGTATTGAGCTCCTGGATCAGGATCAGCCCGCCCGGCGCCAGCTTGCGCTGGATACCCTCGAAAAAGCGCACCGGGTTGGGCAGGTGATGGATCATGTGGCTGAACACCGCTACGTCGATGGAGCCGTCGGCCTGCGGCGGGTCCATCGCGTCGGCGACGTCGTCGACCCAGGGCCGCGGCTCGACGTCGGTCAGGCGGAAGTTGTCGTGGCGGATGAATTCCTTGCTCAGCCCCGAACCGGCGCCGAACTCGACCACCCGCTGCCCCGGCTGAATGTAGGCGTTCATCCACTCGTAGCGCTTGCGCAGCAGGAATTCGAGGTTGCGCGGCCGATGCTTGAGGAAGAACTCGCGCGCGCGGCCGACATCGCCCTCGTTGGCGAAGCGGTTCTCTTCGTGGGTCGGGAAATAGGTGCTCGGCAGGAACATGGCGGTATCCGATAGCGAGAGGGTCAGCGCGCGCCGAGTCCGCGGCGCAAGCGCCAGCTGAAGTCGACGGTGCGGCGGATGAAGCGCAGCTTGGCGCGCCAGTCGACGTTCCAGTGCGAGCGGCCGTGCGCGCGCGGGCCGAACCGTACCGGGAAGCGACGCACGTCCAGGCCGCACCGCCGCGCCTGGTGGTAGGCGTACAGATCCAGGGCGAAGTCGTGCGGCGGATCGTTCCAGCGCCGGAAGAAGTCGCGTGGGAACAGGGTCGGCTGGGCGTTGATGTCCCACATCGGCCGGCCGAGCAGCACGGTCTCGAACAGCGACATGCCGACGGTGAAGATCGCATCGCCCGCGGGCCGACCGTAACGACGGCCTTTGACGAAACACGCTTCGGCACCGGACGCGAACAATTCCAACCCACGCAGGGCGTCGACCGGATCGGTCTGCAGATCGGCATGAGTCCAGCCCAGCAGTTCGCCCTGCGCAGCCTCCAGTCCGGCGAGGATGCCGTAGCCATAGCCCTGATTGCGCTCGACCCGCAGGCTGCGAATGCGCGCCTGCCCGTCCAGCAGGGCCGCCAACACCGCCGGCGAGTCGTCGGTCGATCCGTTGTCGACCAGGATCACTTCGCTGCGCTCGTCGAGAAAGCTCTCGCGCAGACGCTGCACCAGCAAGGGCAGGTTGGCCGCTTCGTTGTAGCAGGGAATCACCAGCGACAAGCGCGGGCGCGCCACAGCGACGCCGGCGGCCGGGTCATGCCCGGAGCGCGCCGGAGCCGCGGCGGGCGGAGGCGCGTCGCCGGCGAAGGCGAACCATTTCATGCCGGCGAAGGTCGTCGCGGTAGACACACAAGTAGCGATCGCGAACGACACCGCGATGCCGACCTCGCCCCGGCCCAGCCAGGCCAGCATCAGCGCGTTGACGCCGACGTGGGCGCCCAGCGCGGTGGCGTAGACAAGCACGAACCGCAACACCTCGCTGCGCCGCATCGGGACGGCCAGGCTGAAGGTGAACAAGCGATTGGCGAAGAAGCTGAATACCGTGCCGGCGACGAAGCCCAGCGCCAGCGCCGGGTGCGGCGACGCGCCGAACAGCATCAGCCCGCGGTAGATCGAGAAAGTGATCGCCGCGGACGTTCCGCCGACCAACACGAAGCGCAGCAGTTCGCCGCGCAGGCGCCCGAACCCGGCGGCGGCGGTCGCGTTCACCACGAGGCGCGCTCCGGCCGGCGCATGCGATAGCGATTTTCCAGCCCGGCGCGCGCATGCTCGGCCACGCGAGGGTCGCGCTCCAGCCGATACGGATGCGTCGGCCATTTGTGGAAGCAAGACTGCCAGTACTCGTACGTGCGCAGGTCGTCCGGCGTGCCCCAGCACAGATAGTGCGACACTTCGAACACGCGGCACGACAGCCCCATCGCGATCGCATCGTTGATGCACTCGTCGATGTAGAACTCGCCGTTCACGCGTCCGTCGCGGGCGATCATGGCCTCGGCCGCGGCGACGAAATCGCCGGCGCGGCGGAAACTGAAAGTGCCGAGCACGATCGGATCGCGCGCCGGGTCGGCCAGCGGCTTTTTGACCGAGACCGCCTTTACCCGGCCCTCGGCCTCGTCGACCCAGCCGTAGTGCTGAGGTCGCCGGGCCGCACCGGGATAGCCGCGGGCGACCCAGACCAGCACGTCGGCGCCGCCGTCCTCGCCGAGCAGACCGGCCAGCGCCTGCGGATCGAACAACGCGCCGTTGTCGCAGGCGCCGATCGTCAGCGGCTGCTGCGGATCGATGCCGTCCAAGCCCTGCAGGCAGGTGCGCGCCTGGCCGTCGGTGACCTGCTCCAGGTCGACCAGGGCGCAATCGGGAAAGCGCTCGCGCAGCGTCTGCGCCACCCGTTCGCGCCCGGGCAGGTCGCGGCGCTGGACGAACACGCGCCGCCCCGGCTCGGGCAGGTCGCGCGCCGCCTGCACCACCATCGGCTCGCCGGAGACCTCGATCAGCGGCTTGGGCTCGTCGTAGCCCGCTTGGGCGAAGCGCGAGCCCAAGCCGGCCATCGGCACCATTACCGCCCCGCGCTGGCGCGGTGGCGGCTCGCGTGCGGGATCGCCCAGACGGCGGAACGCGTCCGACCAATAGCGATACTCCTCCAAGTCCTGCGGCGTGCCCCACTGCATGAAGTGGTTGAGCTCGTACACGGCGATGCGCCGGCCGTCCTCGAGCAGGGGCTTGTAGGCCAGGCTGACGTAGCGCTCGCCGCCCAGTTCCAGGTCCGGCCGCGCCATGGTGCGCTCGAACGCATCGCGCATCAGCGCTCCGGAAGCGAAGTAATAGCTGCCGCTGGAAGCGAACTCGCTCTGCGGCCGGTCGGTGTACGGGCGTTTTTCCTGGATATCCAGCACCCGCCCGCGTTCGCTGCGCACATAGGCGTAGTTGGTCGATCCCATCATGTGCGGATGGAAGCCGGTGTAGCACGGGATCGCGCCGTCGCAACCGCTGGCGGCGACGAAGTCCTTGAAATCGGCGTAGTCCCAGCTGCAGGAGAAGTCGCAGTAGTTGACCAGGGTCGGCGGGGCCGGATCGATCGCGTCGATCGCCTGCAACACCGCATTGACCGGCCCCAGCTTGTGCGGCGCGATGGCGACGATGCGGCCGCTGGGACAATGCTCCTGCAGAATCTCGGCCATCCGGTACGCCGGTTCGCCGAGATGGTCGCGGTTGCACACGAACACGAACTCGGTCTCGCCCGGAAACAGATCGACGACATGGCCGATGATCGGCTTGCCGTCGACTTCGATCAGCGGCTTGGGCACGCGGTAGCCGGCGCGGCGAAAGCGCTCTCCGAATCCCGACATGGGTACGACGATTTGCATGCTGTCCTTCCGTGGAGAGTTCGTTGCGATCGGTCCGTTCAGTTCATCGAACGCGCCAAAGCGCGTCGGTAGGCCTCGGCATCCCAGTCGACCAGCGCGGCGACCTCGTCCGCATCCAGCCGCGCCAGCGGTTCGTCGCCGTTCAGGCGCAAGGCCAGCAACGCCAGGCAATGCAGCATCGCCTGCGCCCCGGTCGACGATTCCGGCGCGACCAGCACGCCGGCGTCTTCGACCAGCGCGAACGCCGGCATCGCGCCGCGTTCGCGCAAACAGCGCTCGACCGCCTGCGACAAACGTTCGCCGGCGCCGACCACGGCCGCGCGGGCGCCGAGAAACACCGCGTGATCGGGATACAACACGCCGTCCGCGGCGATGCGGCGGGCGATCGCATCGGTCGCCAGCGCATGCGCCAGCGGTTCCGACGGCGGCTGCCAGGCCAGATCATTGGCAGCGCGCAGTCGCTCAGGCTGCGATGGCGGCGCAAGGCGTTGCGCCCGCAGCAGCCGGCGCTCCACTGCCTCCAGCCGCGCGGCGACCTGCGCGCAATCCTCGCCGCCGACCACCAGGCCGTGGTTGGCCAACACCAGCACGTCCGGCACGTCGGGCGCGCGCGCGTCGATGGCAGCGGCGACAGCGCGCGTCAAGGGATGTCCGGGCCGGCGATACGGCACCCACGCCCAATTCAGGTCGGTTAACAGCGACCGCATGCGTTCCTGTGCATCTTTGCGCACCGCCCAGGCCAGCGCATTCACCGAATGCACGTGGGCGACCACACGATGCGGCAGCAGCGCATGCAGCGAGGTTTCGATCGACGGCCGCAACGGCAGACCGCGCGCGATATCGACGATGCGCGCTTCGGCATCGTCGTGCCGCAACGCAGCACGCACTTGCGACAAAGGCAGGCGCACGAACAGCTCGCGCTCGCGCGCATGCGCGAGCCAAGTGCCGGACGCCTTCACCCACAAGTCGTCGCCGCGCTTGAGCGAGGTATTGCCGCCGCCCCCCTGAACAAGCAAAGGCTCTGCGCCAATCCGCGCCGAAAACGCGATTAGATCGGTTAAAAACTCTGCATTGGCCACGGCGTTCACCCTGCGGGCGATGTGCCCGCGTGGTGTCTTTCGTGGTGCCAGAACTGCCATTCCATGCATTGCCCCCCGGCTGTGAAACTCCTGGAAACTCCCTCTACGCAGCGGAATTCGAGAACCGGACATCCCGTCCGGCGGATACATCGCTGCGTTGGCCCGTCTTCACGTCGATCTCCCCGCCAGGCACTGGACGACCCGGCAATCGATGTGGTCCGCTTTGCGCCCGGATCCCGTTATGTGGATAGGATAGAGATCAGGGGGCACCGCCGACGGCATGCCAAGGATGCAAGCGACTGGGGGTCGCGCGCAACTGCATCTCAAGGTTTGCGAGCGCTGGATGCCATAAGGGAGCCGACGGGACTGGTCGGCCGAATGGAGTCGTCACAAGGAAGGGGTTGATGAACGAGATCGATGACCGCATCGCGGGGCTGTCCCCGGCGAAGCGAGAGCTATTGCGCCAGATCGCCGCGCGCCAGCGCGCTGGCCAGAACAGGATCACCGCACGCAGCAGACCCGAGCGCATACCGCTCAGCTTCGGCCAGCGTCGGCTGTGGTGGCTGGACCAATTCAGTCCCGGCTTGACCGCCTACAACCTGCCGGTTGCGTTGTGGCTGCACGGCGAACTCGATGCGCAGGCCTTGCGCGCATCGTTGCAAGCCTTGCTCGATCGCCATGAAGTGCTGCGCACGGTGTATCGCACTCACGACGGCGATCCGTACCAGCGCATCCTCGAGCGTATCGCGCTGCCGTGGCGCGACAGTTCGGTCGCGCACGTCGATGAACAAGACCGACAGGCAGCGGCGTTGCGGATCGCGCGCGAGGAGCTCGGCCAATCCTTCGACCTCGCCGGCGACGCGATGCTGCGTGCGCACCTGGTCGAACTCGCGCCGCAATCGCATCTGCTGGTGCTGACCTTTCACCACATCGCCATCGACGGCTGGTCGATCGGCCGACTGCTGGACGAACTGCAACTGCTGTACAACGCGCGCCGCGAAGGCCGCGATGCCGCGCTGGAGCCGCTGGAGCTGCAGCTGGCCGACGTCGCCCTGTGGCAGAACGAAACCTTCGGCGGCGACGGACTGCAAGGCCAGCTCGACTACTGGCAACAGCGCCTGACCGGCGCGGCCACGTCGCTGGACCTGCCCGCCGATCGCCCGCGCCCGGCCGCGCAGAGCTTCCGCGGCGCGCTGCACCGGCGACACATTCCCGACGCGATCAACCAGCGCGTCGAGCGTTTCGCCCGCGAGCGCAAGGCCACCGTGTCGATGGTCTACATGGCCGCGTACCAGGCGCTGCTGTCGCGCTACACCGGCCAGGACGACATCACCGTGGCGATGGGCGTGGCCGGCCGGCAGCGGGTCGAGCTCGAACCGGTGGTCGGTTTCTTCGTCAACACCCTCGCGCTGCGCACGCGGCTGGACGGCGAGCCCAGCTTCGCCGAACTGGTCGACCGCGTCGGCGACGGCATGCTCGGCGCGATGGACAACGCCGACGCGCCGTTGGACCGCGTGCTGGAACTGCTGCGCCTGCCGCGATCGAGCAGCCACACGCCGTTCGCCCAAGCGATGTACTTCTTCCAGAACTATCCCGAGCACCCGATCGAACTCAGCGGCCTGCGCACCGATCCGGTGCACACCGTCGAGCTGATGCCGGGCACCGCGCAGGGCGACCTGAGCCTGTTCGTGACCCAGGACGCGCGCCGCGAACTGGTGTTCGAATACAGCACCGACCTGTTCGACGCGCCGCGCATCGAGCGACTGACCGATCACTTGCTGAATCTGCTCGATCACGCGCTGGAGGCGCCGCAAACGCCGGTGCACGCGCTGCGCCTGATCGGCGCCGAGGAACGCGAGGAACTGGCGCGCTGGAACGACACCGGGCGCGAACTGCCGGCCGATCCGACGCTGGCCGCGCTGGTGCAAGCACAGGTGGAGCGTTCGCCGGATGCGGTCGCGCTGCGCTTCGGCGCGCGCGAACTGAGCTACCGCGAACTCGACCGACGCGCCAACGCGCTCGCCCACGAACTGCGCGCGGCCGGTGTCGTCGCCGGTTCGCTGGTCGGGCTGTACGTCGACCGCACGCCGGAAATGCTCATCGGCCTGCTCGGCATTCTCAAGGCCGGCGGCGCCTACGTGCCGCTGGACCCGACCTATCCGGCCGATCGCCTGAGCTACATGCTCGAAACCTCGGCCGCGCGGGTGCTGGTGACCCAGCGCGAGCTCGCCGCGACGCCGCCGGGCGGAGTAGAGACCGTGGTGCTGGCCGATGCGGATGCGGCGCTCGACGAACGCGCCGAGCGCGCGCCGGCCGACGGCGCG
The DNA here is from genome assembly GCF_037027445.1 of Lysobacter firmicutimachus. NCBI lineage: Bacteria > Pseudomonadati > Pseudomonadota > Gammaproteobacteria > Lysobacterales > Lysobacteraceae > Lysobacter > Lysobacter firmicutimachus. The sequence continues at coordinate 347,494 of NZ_JBANDL010000002.1, read as the reverse complement.
TCGCCGCAGGACCTGGCCTATGTGATCTTCACTTCCGGTTCGACCGGCAAGCCCAAGGGCGTGGAGATCCGCAATCGGTCCGCGGTCAACCTGCTGCGCTCGGTCGCCCGCGAACCGGGCCTGGCCGCCGGCCAGACGCTGTGCGCGATCAGCACGCTGTCGTTCGACATCGCTCTGTTCGAGCTGGTGCTGCCGCTGACTGTCGGCGCGACCATCGTGCTGGTCGACCGCGACACCGCGCGCGACGGCCTCGGCCTGCGCCGCCTGATCGAAGCCGCGCAGTTGGACGTGATGCAGGCGACGCCGGCGACCTGGCGCATGCTGCTGGAAGTGGGTTGGCGCGGCAACGCCGAGCTGAAGATCATCTCCACCGGCGAAGCGCTGCCGCGCGAGCTGGCCGATCGTCTGCTGCCGTGCTGCGGCGAGCTGTGGAATCTTTACGGGCCGACCGAAACCACGGTGTACTCGGCGCTGTGCCGGGTGTTCCCGGGCGAGGGGCCGATCCTGGTCGGCAGGCCGGTCGACAACACCCAGATCCACATCGTCGACGCGCGCATGAACCTGCAACCGGTCGGCGTGCCGGGCGAACTGCTGATCGGCGGCGACGGTCTCGCCGCAGGCTATCGCGGCCGGCCCGACCTGACCGAAGAGAAGTTCATCGCCGATCCGTTCTCGTCGGCCCCCGGCGCGCGCCTGTACCGTACCGGCGACCTGGCGCTGTGGCGGCGCGACGGCACGATCGAGGTGATCGGCCGCATCGATCATCAGATCAAGCTGCGCGGCTTCCGCATCGAACTGGGCGAAATCGAGTCGGTGCTGGCCCAGCGCGCCGATGTCAGCCAGGCCGTAGTCCACTGTCGCGAAGACCGTCCCGGCGACAAGCGCCTGGTCGCCTATGTCACCGCCGACGGCACCGCGCCGACGCCCGACGCACTGCGCGATCACCTCAAGGCCGCCCTGCCCGACTACATGGTGCCGAGCGCGTTCGTGATCCTGGAGCAGTTCCCGCTGACGCCGAACGGCAAGGTCGACCGGCGCGCGCTGCCGATGCCGGAAGACGTCGCCAGCAACGACGACGACGCCGGCGGCGAGCCGCGCACGCCCGAGGAGCAGACCCTGGTCGAGTTGTGGCAGCAGTTGCTCAACGTGCGCCGGGTGCGGGTCCGCGACAACTTCTTCGACCTCGGCGGACATTCGCTGTTGGCTACTCGGCTGCTGGCGCGCATCGACCAGAGCTTCGGCGTCGAGTTGCCGTTGCGCACGCTGTTCGAGGCGCCGACACTGGAGCAGTTGGCGGCGCGCGTGGCCGTGGCGCGCGACGATTTCGCCGACGAGGACCTCGATGCCCTGCTCGCCAGTCTGGAAGGGCTCAGCGACGAGGAAGCCGCTGCGCAACTGGATGGCGGAGCGCGGTCGTGAACGAGCTCGACCCTCGCCTGGCGGCCCTGTCGCCGGAAAAGCGCGCGCTGCTGCTGCAGCTCGGCCGGCGCCAGGCCGCCGCGCGCAACGCGCTGGTTCGCCGCGAGCGGCCGGCGCGGCTGCCGCTGTCGTTCGCCCAGCAGCGGCTGTGGATCCTCGATCAGTTCGAACCCGGTTCGCCGGTGTACAACGTGCCGATGAGCCTGTGGGTCGAGGGCCGCCTCGACCAGGCGGCGCTGCAGCGCGCGCTCGACGAGATCGTGCGCCGCCACGAAAGCCTGCGCACGGTGATCCAGGCCGACAGCGAGGGTCCTTGCCAGCAGGTGCTGGATCCTGCGCCGGTACCGCTGGCGCAGGAGGATCTGCGCGGGCTGCCGGCATCGGCGCGCGAGGCGGCCGCGTTCGAACGCGGCCGCGCCGAGGCCGCGCGGCCCTTCGATCTGGCGCGGGGCCCGATGTTCCGGGCGACGCTGATCCAGGTCGAAGATCAGCGCCGCCTGCTGGTGCTCAACGCCCACCACATCGTCGTCGACGGCTGGTCGCTGGGCATCCTGCTCGACGAGTTGCAGCAGCTGTACGCGGCTTATGCGCAGAACGCGGCCTCGCCGTTGCCCGAGCCGGCCTTGCAGTACGCCGACTACGCGCTGTGGCAGCGCGAGGAGTCCGAGCGCGGCAAGCTGCAGCCGCAACTCGACTATTGGACCCAGCGCCTGGCCGGCCGCCTGCCGGTGTTGGAGCTGCCCGGCGACCGTCCGCGGCCGGCGCGCCAGGACTACGCCGGCGCGGCCTTGCGCGAAACGGTGCCGGCCGGGCTTTACGAGCAGGTCAAGCAGCTTGCCCGCGAGCACGGCGCGACGCCGTTCATGGTCGTACTGGCCGCGTTCCAGACCCTGCTGATGCGCTACAGCGGCCAAACCGACCAGATCTGCGGCGTCGGCCTGGCCAACCGCGGCCGGCCGGAGCTGGAGCCGATGATCGGCTTCTTCATCAACACCCTGGCGATGCGCCACGACCTGTCCGGCGATCCCAGCTTCGCCGAGCTGCTCGCGCGGGTGAAGGACGGCACGATCGGCGCGTTCTCGCATCAGGACCTGCCGATCGAGCGCCTGATCGAGAGCCTCGACCTCGACCGCGCGCTCAGCCATACACCGCTGTTCCAGGTCATGCTGTTCTTCCAGAACTTCCCCGCCGGGGCCGCGCCGACCGCGGAGCTGGAACTGCGCTCGGTCAGCTTCGACGCAGTCAATCAGGGCACCGCGCGCACCGATCTGTCGCTGTTCGCGAGCGAGGACGCCGGCGAGCTGCGCTTGTTCTTCGAATACGCCAGCGCGCTGTTCGATCACGCCACCATCGCCGCGTTCGCGCGGCATTTCGTGCAGCTATTGCGTTCGGCGGTGGCCGAACCGCAGCGCCGGATCGGCGAGCTGGAGATTCTCGACGCCGACGAACGCGAGCGGCTGCTGTACGCCAACAACGACACCGCGCTGGACTTGCCGCAGCAGGCGCTGCACACCGCGTTCGAAGCCCAGGCCGCGCAGCGGCCGCAGGCGATCGCGGTCGAGCAGGGCGACATCCGCTTGAGCTATGCCCAGCTCGACGCCCAGGCCGATGCGGTCGCGCGCGCCCTGGCCGCGCGCGGCATCGGCCGCGGCGACCTGGTCGGGCTGCTGGTCGAACGCACCCCGCGCATGCTCGCGGCGCTGCTCGGCACGCTCAAAGCCGGCGCCGCCTACGTGCCGATGGACCCCGCCTACCCGGCGGAGCGGCTGGGCTTCATGCTCGAAGACGCGGCGATGCGGACGGTGCTGGGCGAACGCGAGCTGCTCGCCCGGCTGCCGTCCGCGCAGGCGACGCTGGCGCTGGAAGACGCGCTCGCCGCACCCGGCGAAGGCCGCCCGGCGGGCGCGCCGCAGGCCGACGACCTGGCTTACGTCATTTTCACCTCCGGCTCGACCGGGCGGCCCAAGGGCGTGCAGATTCCGCACCGTGCCGCGCTCAATTTCCTCGCCTCGGTCGCGCGCGAACCCGGCCTGGACCGCGGTGACGCGCTGTGCGCGGTGACCACCTTGTCGTTCGACATCGCCGTGCTCGAACTGCTGCTGCCGCTCAGTGTCGGCGCGCGCATCGTGCTCGCCGACCGCGAAACCGCCACCGACGGCCTGGCCCTGGCGCGACTTCTGGAAAGCTCGCGCAGCACAGTGATGCAGGCCACGCCGGCGACCTGGCGCATGCTGCTCGACGCCGGTTGGCGCGCGCCCGCCGGCCTGCGCCTGCTGTGCGGGGGCGAGGCGCTGCCGCGCGAACTCGCCGACCGCCTGCTCGCCGACGGCGCGCAGTTGTGGAATCTGTACGGCCCCACCGAAACCACGGTGTGGTCGGCACTGGAACGCGTGCGCTCCGACGGCGCGATCTGCGTCGGCCGGCCGATGGCCAACACCCAGATCTACGTCGTCGACCGCGCCCTGCGGCCGGTGCCGGCCGGCGTGCCCGGCGAGCTGTTGATCGGCGGCCTCGGCGTGGCCCGCGGCTATCTGGGCCGACCGCAGCTGACCGCGGAAAAGTTCGTACCCGATCCGTTCGGCGCGCCCCCCGGCGCACGCCTGTACCGCACCGGCGACCTCGCCCGCTGGCGCCGCGACGGTCGCCTGGAAGTGCTTGGCCGTATCGATCACCAGATCAAGCTGCGCGGCTTCCGGATCGAACTGGGCGAAATCGAAGCGGTGCTGGCCGAACATCCCTCGGTGCACCAGGCCGTGGCGATCTGCCGCGAGGACCGCCCCGGCGACCAACGGCTGGTCGCCTATGCGGTCGCCCGGGCCGGCCAGCGCATCGACGTCGAAGCCTTGCGCGCGCTGGCCAAGCGCCGCCTGCCCGACTACATGCTGCCTTCCGCCTGGGTCGCGCTGGAGGCGATGCCTCTGACCCCGAACGGCAAGGTCGACCGTCGCGCGCTGCCGGCACCCGACGCCGCGGCCGAAGCCGCCGCGGGCGAGCGCTATGTCGCGCCGCGCAACGCCGAAGAAGAAACGCTGGCGGCGCTGTGGGCGGAGACCCTGGGACGCGAACGCGTCGGCATCGAAGACGATTTCTTCGCGCTCGGCGGCCATTCCCTGCTCGCCACCCGCTTGCTCAGCCGGATCAACCAAAGTTTCGCCGTCCAGGCGACGCTGCGCGCGCTGTTCGAGGCGCCGACGGTCGCCGGCTTTTCCGCATGGCTGAGCGAACATCGCATGAGCGGCCTCGACGCCGAGGACCTGGCCGGCATGCTCGATCGACTCGAAGGCCTGTCGGACGACGAAATCCAGGCCCTGCTCGCCGGCGCCGGCGCCTGATCCTCGGCATTCAAGGACGAATACCCGCATGACCGCAGTCACTCCTCCCGCCGACGCTCTGGCCGAACGCCTGTCGCGGCTGAGCCCGCAGCAGCGCGAGCTGCTGCAGCGCCAGCTCGCCGCGCGCAACGGCGCCGCGGCGCCGCGCGACGAAGCCATCCCGCGCCGCAGCGTCGCCGGCCAAGCGCTGCCGTTGTCGGCCGCTCAGCAACGGATGTGGTTCTTCGAGCGCTTCCAGCCCGGCACCGGCGCCTATCACGTCTATGGACACTACCGCCTGCGCGGCGCGCTCGACGCCATGGCATTGCAGCGCGCGTTCGCGACCGTCGTGCGCCGCCACGACGCCTTGCGCACCGGTTTCGACGAAGTGGCCGGCGAGCCGCGCCAGACCGTGGTCGCGCACGTCGATTTCGCGCTCGATCGCCACGACCTGACTGCGCTGCCGGAAGCGCAGCGCGAGGCCGAGATCCAGCGCCGTGTCGGCGCCGAAAGCGAGCGGCCGTTCGATCTCGCTCGGCCGCCGCTGCTGCGCGCCGGGCTGCTGCGCCTGGCCGACGACGACCATGTGCTGATGGTGGTGATGCACCACATCGTGTCCGACGCCTGGTCGTTCGGCGTGCTGCACGCCGAGTTGGCCGCGGCGTACGCCGCCGAACTCGACGGCGGCGACGCCGGTTTGGCCGAGTTGCCCCTGCAATTCGGCGATCACGTGCTGTGGCAGCGCGAGCCGGCGCAGATGCAGCGCATCGACGCTCAACTCGATTATTGGCGCGGCGCCCTGGACGGCGTCGGCGGCCTGCTCGATCTGCCCAGCGACCGGCCGCGTTCGGCCACGCCGCTGGGCCGTGGCGCGCGTCTGCCGCTGCACCTGCCGCCCGAACTCGGCGCGGCGGTCGAAGCCTTCGCGCGTCGCCACGGTGCGACGCCGTTCATGCTGCTGTTGGCGGTGTTCCAGGCCCTGCTCGGCCGCCACAGCGGGCAGGACGAAGTCGTGGTCGGCTCGCCGGTCGCCAATCGCGAGCGCAGCGAAACCGGGCCGCTGATCGGCTTGTTCGTCAACACCCTGGCGCTGCGCGGCGACCTGCGCGGCGAGCCCTCGTTGCTGACGTTGCTGGCGCGTACGCGCGGCCAGGTGCTGGATGCGCTGGAGCACGCGCAGGCGCCGCTGGAACGGGTGGTCGACGAGCTGCGCATCGAGCGCGTGCCGGGGCGGACGCCGTTGTTCCAGACCATGTTCGTGCTGCAGAACGGCAACGGCGCGCCGTTGCGCCTGGCCGGCCTGGACGCGTACTGGATCGAGTCGCAGGTGCAAAGCGCGCGCTTCGAACTGACCCTGTCGCTGGGCGACGCCGGCGACGGGTTGCGCGGCGTGCTCGACTACGACACCGACTTGTTCGATGCCGAGACCGCGCAACGCCTGCTGCGCCAGTACGAAGTCCTGCTGCGCAACGCCCTGGCCGAACCGGAACGGCCGTTGGCCCGACTGAGCCTGCTCGACGACGAACAGCGCGAGGAACTGCTGCGGCTGGGCGACGGCGGCGCGGTCGAAGACGCCGAAGATGCCCACCTCTATACGCTCATCGCCGCCCAGGCGGCACGCACGCCCGCCGCCGCGGCCTTGGTCGAACCCGGCCGCGAACTGCGCTATGCCGAACTGATCGCGCGCGCCAACGGCCTCGGGCTGCGCCTGCAAGCGTTGGGCATCGGCCCGGAAGCGCGGGTCGCGGTGCTGGCCGACCGCTCGGCCGACGCCATCGTCGGCGTGCTCGCCGCGCTGGCGGCCGGCGCGGCCTACGTGCCGCTGGACCCCGGCCATCCCGACGAGCGACTGCGCTTCCTGCTCGCCGACGCGGGCGCGCAGGCGCTGATCGTGCCGCCGACGCAGCGCGCCCGCGCCCAGGCGCTGGCGCCGACGCTGCCGGTGCTGCACAGCGACGAAGCCGAGCCGAACGCGCAACCGCCGGCGGCGACGCGCCGGGCCGATCATGCGGCTTACGTGGTTTATACCTCCGGTTCGACCGGCCAGCCCAAGGGCGTGGTGATCGAGCACCGCGGCGCGGTGAACCTGACCCGCGGTTTCATCGCCCGCCACGATTTCGCCGGTCAGCGTTTGTTGATGATTCCGCCGCTGGTGTTCGACGCCTCGGTCGGCGATCTGTTTCCGGCCCTGGCCAGCGGCTCGGCCCTGGTCCTGCATCCGACCCCGACCGAGCTGGGGCCGTTCGAACTGGAGCGCTTCTGCGACGAACACGGGGTCAGCGCGATCGACGCGCCGGCGGCGCTGTGGCGGCGCTGGAGCGAAGGCTGGGCCGCGGCGGAGCGCGAACGCCCGCTGCTGCCGCAGCTGCGGTTGATGATGATCGGCGGCGAAAGCGTGCCGGTCGAACAGGTGCGCCGCTTCGCCGCGACCACCGAAGGCCGCGCGGTGCTGTGCAATCATTACGGCCCGACCGAGGCCTCGGTCTGCGCGACGGTGCTGGCGACCCGCGACGCCAGCGAGCTGAGCGCACTGGAACTGCCGATCGGCCGGCCCTTGCCCGGCGTGCGCTGCTACGTGCTCGACCGCCACGGCGCGCTGGCGCCGCGCGGCGCGGTCGGCGAGCTGTGCATCGGCGGCCTCGGCGTGGCGCGCGAGTATCTCGGCCAGCCCGAACTCAGCGCGCAGGCCTTCCCGCCCGATCCTTATGCCTCCTCCGCCGATGCGCGCCTGTATCGCACCGGCGATCTGGCGCGCTGGGATCGCGACGGCCATCTGCAGTTCCTCGGCCGCCGCGATCACCAGATCAAGCTGCGCGGGTTCCGGATCGAGCTGGGCGAGATCGAATCCGCGCTGGAAGCGCACGAATCGGTCGAAAGCGCGGTGGTGTTGCTGCGCGAAGACCGCCCCGGCGACCGTCGTCTGATCGCCTATGTGGTCGGCGGCGACGGCCTGGACCCGGGCCGCCTGCGCGAACATCTGGCCCAGCGCCTGCCCGAGGCGCTGCTGCCGGCCCAGTATCTGCGCCTGCCGGCGATGCCGCTGACCGTCAACGGCAAGATCGACCGCAAGGCGCTGCCGGCGCCGAGCGCGCAGGCCGCGCTCGAACGCAGCCTGCGCGCGCCGGCCAGCGATACCGAACGCGCGGTGCTGGCGGTATGGCGCGACGTGTTGGGCCGCGACGAGCTCAGCACCGACGACGACTTCTTCGCCTGCGGCGGCGATTCGCTGCTGACCTTGCCGCTGGTGTTCAAGTTGCACGCCGCGCTCGGGGTCGAACTGCCGCTGGCGGCGGTGTTCGCCGCGCCGACCATCGCCGGCCAGGCGCGCAAGATCGACGAACTGCGCGCAGGCGGCGGCGAGGACGCCTTCGATCTGGCGGCCGAAGTGTCGCTGGACGACGACATCGATCCGCGTCTGACGCCGCTGCCGGCGGCGCCGCGCGGCGCGCCGGCCTCGGTGCTGATCACCGGCGCCACCGGTTTCCTCGGCGCTTATCTGGCGCGCGAACTGCTCGACGCCACCGACGCCGAGCTGCTGTGCCTGGTGCGCGCGGCGAACGCAGAGGACGGCCTGCGCCGGATCCGCGCCAATCTCGACAGCTACGGCCTGTGGCGCGAGGCCGACGGCGCGCGGCTGGTGCCGGTGCTGGGCGATCTGGCCGCGCCGCGACTGGGCCTGGACGAAGCCGGATTCGATGCGATCGCCCGGCGCGCCGAGGCGATCTTCCACAACGGCGGCCAGGTCAACTTCCTCGCTCCCTACGAACACCTGCGCGCGGCCAATGTCGAAGGCACCCGCGAAGTGCTGCGCCTGGCCACCCGCCACCGCGTCAAGCCGGTGCATTTGGTATCGACGCTGGGCGTGTGCCTGATCGGCTCCAACCTCGAGCGCACCGTGCGCGAGTCCGATCCGCCGCCGCCGGCCGACGAGCAATACGGCGGCTACAACCAGAGCAAATGGGTCGGCGAACAGCTGGCGTTGCGTGCGCGCGAACGCGGACTGCCGGTGGCGATCTACCGCCCGGCGCGGATCACCGGCGACAGCCGCAGCGGGGTCAGCAATCTCGGCGACTACTTCAACGCCTGGCTCAAGGGCTGCGTGCAGCTCGGCGCCGCGCCGCATCTTCCCGACGAGGCCTTCGACATGGCGCCGGTCGACTACGTCGGCCGCTCGATCGTGCGCATCGCCCTGGGCGCCGGCGACGCCAACGGCAACTTCCACTTCTACAACCGCGCGCGCCTGCCGATTCCGCTGGCGGTGGCGCGGCTGCGCGCGGCCGGCCACGCGCTGGACGAGATCGACTACCCGCGCTGGCGCGAGCGCCTGCTGGCCGAGGCCGCGGTGTCGCGCGACAACGCCCTGGCCGCGTTCGCCGGATTGTTTCCGGCGCAGCCCGACCCGCGCGAGCCGACCTTCGATTGCAGCGCCACCGCCGCCGCGGTCGCGCCGCTGGGGCTGGTGTGTCCGCCGGCCGACGCAGCGCTGTTCGACCGTTACCTGGGCTTCCTGCAGCAACGCGGCTTCCTGGTCCAGGCCGCGGAGGCGACCGCATGAGCCGCTGGTCCGGCCTGCGCGATTTCCTGCTGATCTGGTCCGGCCAGCTGATCTCCGGGGTCGGCTCGCGCCTGACCAGCTTCGCCCTGGGCGTGTGGGTGCTGCAGACCACCGGCTCGACCACCCGCTTCGCCCTGATCTTCGTCGCCATGGCGGTGCCGGCCTTGCTGATCGCGCCGTTCGCCGGCGCCCTGGTCGACCGCTGGAACCGGCGTCGCACCATGATCGGGTGCGAAGCCATCGCCGCGGCGACGATGCTGGCGATGGCCGCATTGCTCGCCAGCGGCCGGCTGGCGATGGCGCACATCTACCTCGGCGTGGCGGTCACCGCGCTGACCAACGCCTTCCTGCAACCGGCCTATCAGGCCAGCATTCCGTTGCTGGCCAATCAGGAACAGCTGACCCGGGTCAACGGCATGGTCCAGACCGGCTTCGCGGTGGCCCAGGTCGGCGGGCCCCTGCTCGCCGGCGTTCTGGTCAGCTCGATCTCGATGCCGGGGGTGCTGCTGGTCGATGCGCTGACCTTCTGCGCCGGCGTGGTCGCGCTGTGGCTGGCGCGGGTGCCGCAGCCGCAACGCAGCCCGGACGCGCAAGAGCAAAGCCTGTGGCGCGAAGCGGCGACCGGGTTCCGCTACGTGCGCGAACGCCGCGGCCTGCTCGGCCTGCTGATCGTGCTGGGCATCAGCAACTTCATGTTCGGCCTGGCCAGCATCGCGATCACGCCGCTGATCCTGTCGGTGGCCGATCCCGGCCTGCTCGGCGTGCAGATGGCGATCGGCGGGGCGGGCCTGCTGATCGGCGGCCTCGCGGTCAGCACCTGGGGCGGGCCGCAACGTCGCATCGTCGGCGTGCTCGGCTTCTCCTTGCTGGCCGGATTGTTCCTGGCCGTGCACGGCCTGTGGCCCTCGTTCGCGCTGCTGGTGGCCGCCGGTTTCGCGTTCTTCCTGACCGTGCCGGTGATCGGCGCCAGCAACGCCGCGCTGTGGCAGAGCAAGGTGCCGGCCGACCTGCAGGGACGCTGCTTCGCGATCCAGCGTGTCCTTTCCGAGGCCGCCATGCCGTTGGCTTACTGCCTGGCCGGACCGCTCGCGGAGCAGGTATTCGAACCGTGGCTGAGCGCCGATGGCCTGTTGGCCGGTTCGGTCGGCGTTGTCATCGGAACCGGTCCCGGCCGCGGCCTGGGCTTGATGTTCGTGGTGTTGGGCGTGGCGATGATGCTGACCGCGGCGCTGGCCTGGTCGGTACGCGCGATCCGTCAGGTCGAGGACGACCTGCCGGACGCGCCGGTCGCAGCGGCGCAGACGCGCAAGGCGGATAACACGATGGAGTGCGCGGCCTGAGGCGCGACCGTGCGCGCAGCGGGCCGGGATGGAAACGACAAGGAGCGGTTTATGCAGGACGAAACGAACGACACGGTGGCGTACCGCGTGGTGGTGAACCACGAATGGCAGTACTCGCTGCTGCGCGAAGGCGATGCGTTGCCGTCGGGCTGGCGCGATGCCGGCGCCGCCGGCAGCAAGCGGCAATGCCTCGCCCTGATCGGCGAGCGATGGAACGACATGCGTCCGCGCAGCCTGCGCGACGACGCGAACTGAGTTCAGTATCAGTATCCGCAGGGACGAACGGCAATGATTCCAGATAACGACGCGGTGCCGATGATCGAATCGGACCGATTGATGATGCAGGGACGCGCCTGCGTCGAACGCCCGCTGGCGACGGTACGCGGCGGGCTCGTGCAGGCTTCGGTGGTGGAGCGCGAACAGGCCGCGGACGCGCCGCTCGCGGTCACCGTGGCCTGGATCCGCAACTTCCTCGCCCGGCCGCACGCCGATGTCGGCCGGGCCGGGCCGGTATGCCCGTTCACGCCGGCGGCGCTGGCGCTGGACACGATCTGGCTGGCCGAGGTGACCGACCGCGACGTCAGCGTCGAGCGCATCGTCGACCTGATCGGCGAGTACCGCGATCTGTTCGGCGAGATCGAACCGCGCAACGGCCAGGCCGCGATCAACAAGACCGTGCTGGTGGTGTTCCCGCATCTGGGCCAGGATGCGGCCGGCTTCATCGACGACGTGCAGCGCGAACTCAAGCCGAGCTTCGTCGACCTGGGGCTGATGTTGGGCGAGTTCCACGCCGCCAACGAAAGCCCGGGGCTGCGCAATCCGGCCTTCCGTCCGCTGCGCAGCCCGGTGCCGATGCTGGCGATCCGGCACATGGTCGAAACCGACCTGCCGTTCCTGCGCCGCGACCTCGACACCGCGCAGATCCGCGCCCAATACCTGCGCTCTTACTTGCGCCGGCTGGGCGGCACGGTGCGGCGCAACTACTTCGACCAGGCGGTCGCCGCGCTGGTCGAGGCCGAGATCGAACTCAAGGCCGCGCGCGCCGAAGCGCCGCGCGCTGCGGCGGCTGGCGCCTGAGCGCGGGGCGGGCATGGACGATCCGATGACTCACTCCCAACCGGCCGCGCGCGACCGCGTGGCCATCGTCGGCGGCGGCCTGGCCGGTTCGCTGCTGGCGCTGGCGCTGGCGCAGCGCGGCGTCGGCGTCGACGTCTACGAGCGCCGGCCCGATCCGCGCGACGGCCGCGCCGAGGGCGGGCGCTCGATCAATCTCGGCCTGTCCAAGCGCGGCATCCAGGCGCTGACCGAGGTCGGCCTGATCGACGAGGTCATGCCGCTGACGGTGACCATGAGCGGGCGCGTCATCCACGCGCCCGACGGCAGCACGCGCTTTCAGCCCTACGGCAAGGACGGCGGCGAAGTGCTGCATTCGATCGACCGCAACGAGCTCAACCGGCTGCTGCTCGATCATGCCCAGCGCCATCCGCAGGTGCGCCTGCATTTCGAGCATCGCCTGAACCGGATCGACAAGGCGACGCGCGAATTGGAGTTCGAGCACGGCGGCGCGCGGGTGATCGCGCGTCCGGCCTGGGTGGTCGGCGCCGACGGCGCGTTCTCGCGCACGCGGCCGCAGATGCAGCGCGGCGAACGCGCCGACTATCACCAGGAATACCTGGAATGGGGCTACAAGGAGCTGAGCCTGTCGCCCAAGCCGGACGGCGGCTCGCGGATCGAACTGGAAGCGCTGCACGTGTGGCCGCGCGTGCACGGCTTCTTCGTCTCCCATCCCAATCGCGACGGCTCGCATACCTTGACCCTGTTCCTGCCCCATCAGGGCCCGGACAGCTTCGACAGCACGCGCACGCCGGAGCAGATCCGGGCGCTGTTCGACAAGTACTTCCCCGACCTGATCCCGCTGCTGCCGAACCTGGTCGAGGACTGGGCCAGTCACCCGACCGGTTCGCTGATCACCACCCGGACGGCGCCTTGGAGCGCGGACGATTGGATCGTGCTGGTCGGCGACGCCTGCCATGCGGTGTACCCGTTCTACGGCCAGGGCATGAATTCGGCGTTCGAGGACTGCTCGGCGCTGATGGCGGCGTTGCACGCGCATCCGCGCGACCGGCGCGCCGCCTTCATCGCCTACGAGGCCGCGCGCCGGCCGCACACCGACACCCTGGCCGAGCTGTCCAAGGCCAACTTCGTCGAGCTCAAGCAGAAGGTGCAGTCGTTCTGGTTCCTGGCCCGCAAGCGCATCGACGTGACCTTGAACCGGTTGCTGCCGCGCACGTGGCTGCCGCTGTACACGATGATCGCCCACACCACGATGCCCTACGGCGACGCGCTGGCGCGTTCGCGCCGGCAGGAGAAGATCGTGCTCGGCGCGGTGTCGGCGACGGCCCTGGCCGCGTTCGGCGCCGGCGCCTGGCTGCTGCGCGCGCTGTAGCGCGCTACAGCGAGTCCAGCGAAGCGCGGAACCGGCCCAGCGCGGCGGCGATCTCGTCGGCGTCGATGATGCCGTAACCGAAAGTGATCGCCGGCCGCGCCGGCGGGCTCAGCGCGTACTCGGCGATCGATTGCGCGCCGGGCAGATGGCGCTGGACCCGGGCGAAGATCGCCGGCGCCAGCGTCGGCTCGCGGATCCGCGCCGCCAGATGCAGGCCGGCCTCGGACGCAATCGGCTCCAGCCAGGGCGCCAGCTCGCCGTGCAGGCCGGCGAGCAGGGCTTCGCGGCGTTCGGCGTAGATCGGCCGCATGCGCCGCACGTGCCGGGCCAGATGGCCGTCGCGGATGAAGGCCGCCAGCACCGATTGGGTGATGGTGTCGCTGTGCGAATCGGCGCAATGCTTGACCGTGATCAGCGCGTCGCGGGCCCAGCCCGGAGCGACGATGAAGCCCTTGCGCAGCGACGGGAACAGGCTCTTGGAAAAGGTGCCGACGTAGAACACCTGGGCGTCGCGGTCCAGGGTCTGCAGCGCATCGAGCGGGCGCTGGCCGAAACGGAACTCGCCGTCGTAGTCGTCCTCGATCACCAGCGCGTTGCGGCTGCGGGCGAAATCGAGCAGGGCGCGGCGCCGGCGCATCGACAGGGCGACGCCGGTCGGCGACTGGTGCGAAGGGGTCACGCTGATCACGCCGACGTCGTCCGGCAGCGCGTCCACGCACAGGCCTTCGGCGTCGACCGGCATCGGCACCAGCTGCGCGCCGGCGGCGGCGAAGGCGGCGCGCACCGGCGGATAGCCCGGCTCCTCGACCGCGACGCGGGTCCGCCCCGGCGTCACCAGCAGGCGCGCGAGCAGGTCGAAAGCCTGCTGCGCGCCCGAGGTCACGATCACGTCGTCGGCGCCGCAAGCGACCGCGCGCGCGAACGCGACGTGCTGGGCGATGGCTTCGCGCAGCGCCGGGATGCCTTCCGAAGGCGGATAGGCGAAAGGCGTGCGCGACCACTGGCGCAAGCTCTGCGCCGACAACCGGCGCCAGATCTCGTGCGGAAAATGGCGATGGTCCGGAATGCCGAGGCGGAAGCAGCGCTCGGGCAGATCGCGCGGCGGTCCCGGACGCAGGAACGGGGTCTGCCAAAGCGGGTTCAGGCGTGCGTCGCCGGCCCCGACCGGACGCGGCGCGACCCGGCGCTCGCGGCGCGCGACGACGTCGGCGACCACCGCCGTGGCGCCCCTGCGCGGCAACACGTAGCCCTCGGCGATCAACAGGTCGTACACCGTCGTCACCGTATTGCGCGCCACCCCCAGCGCCTGCGCGACCTGGCGCGTGGCCGGCAGCGCCGCACCGGCGGCGTAGCGGCCGTCGAGGATCGCCGAACGCAGTTGGCGATGCAGCTCGTGCGTCAGCGTGCCGCGGCCGCGGTCCGGCACAACCACGGGAAACGGGAAAACTGGCTCCATGGAATCTCTCCAATCTGGCCCCTGCAGGGCGCCAGGGTACGCCTAAGCTGGCGCTACGAAACCGGCCCATCCGTCATGGAGTTCGCGATGATCGACCTGTACTACACCGCCACCCCGAACGGCCTGAAGCTGCGCCTGTTCTTCGAGGAGACCGGCCTGGCGCACCGCATCGTGCCGGTGCGGCTGTCGGCCGGCGATCAGTTCAAGCCCGAGTTCCTGGCGGTGTCGCCGAACAACAAGATCCCGGCGATCCTCGACCACGCCCCGAGCGACGGCGGCGCGCCGATTCCGGTATTCGAATCCGGCGCGATCCTGCTGTACCTCGCCGAGAAGACCGGCCGGCTGTATCCGTCCGACCCGCGCCAGCGCCTGGAGCTCAGCCAATGGCTGTTCTGGCAGATGGCCGGGTTGGGGCCGATGTCCGGCCAGGCCGGACACTTCCGCGTCCATGCCGACGAGCCCTTGCCGTACGCGATCGATCGCTACACCCGCGAAGTGCAGCGCCTGCACGGCGTGCTCGATCGCCGGCTGCAGGACCGCCGCTTCCTGGTCGGCGACGACTATTCGATCGCCGACATCGCCTGCTATCCGTGGATCGTGCCTTATGCCGGCCTCGGCCAGGATCTGGCCAACACGCCGAGCCTGCAGCGGTGGTTCGACGAGATCGCCGCGCGACCGGCCACCCGGCGCGCCTACGAGGGCGTCGAAGTGCCGTACTCGCAGGCCTTGTCGTCGCAGGCGCGCCAGGTCCTGTTCGGCAACGGCGCCGCCGAGCCGGCGCGCTGATCCGCGCCGATCGCGCCGATGCCCCACGACCCCGGCCCCCTGTCGCACTGTCGGCCCGCGCGCATCGCCGCCGGCGCAGCGCTGCCGTGGATTCCGTCGGGCTTGCCGGGCCTGTCGGTCCAGCCGCTGCGCTTCCTCGCCGACGGTCGCGGCTTCGTCGAGTTGCTGCGCATGCCGCCCGGCTCGGTGATGCCGCTGCATCGCCACAGCGGCGAAGCCCACACCTACCAGCTCAGCGGCTGGCGCCAGCTGTGCGGCGGCGAGATCGTCGGCCCGGGCGACTATGTCTACGAGCCGGCCGGGCACGTCGACTGGTGGAAGGTCGTCGGCGACGAGATCCTGACCGCGCTGGTGATGACGATGGGCGCGATCGAGTTCCTCGGCCCCGGCGGCAGCCTGCGCGGCCGCACCGACGCCGACGGCCGGCGCGAGGCGTACCGGCGCTACTGCGGCGAGCGGGGCCTGGACACGGTCGACCTCGAGGACGCCTGAGCGGGCCGGACGCGATCGCGCTCAGCCGATGGCTTCGGCGGCCAGGCGTCGGCACAGCGCTGCCGTGGCCTCGTCGACGGGGAAGCAGCACTCCACGTGCAGTTCGTCCAGGGTCACGTCGCGCGGCGTGCCGAAGGTGGTGATGGTGGAGAAGAAGCGAAGTTCGTGTCCGTCGCGATGCAGGATGGTGGTCAACAGCGGCGACGGCGCCGCGTCGAACTGGCGCCGCCGCCAGTGCGCGGGCACGTCGGGATACGCCAGCGCCTCGGCCAGCAGGGCGCGTGCGGCCGCATCGCCGGGCGCGGCGGCCACGGCGTTGTGCAGATGCCGGATCAGGGTGCCGGCCACCTCGTCCCAGTTCGCCACGGCCGGGCGCAGATCCTGCGGATCGAAGAACTGGCGGATCATGTTGGCGTGCTTCATCGGCCGGCCGCCGAGCACGAAGCCGTTGACCCGCGCCGCGGCCGCATTGGCCATCAGCACGTCCCAATGCCGATTCAATACGAAGGCCGGATAGGGCTCCTGCTGGGCCAGGATGAATTCGATCGCGCGGCGGATCTGCGCCAGCTCGGGCGTGGCCAGCGTGGACTCGGGGTACTTGGGCGCGAAACCGGCCGCAACCAGCAGGGCGTTGCGCTCGCGCAGCGGCAACTCCAACGCGTCGGCGAGCTTGATCACCAACTCACGGCTGGGCTGGGCCTTGCCGGTCTCCACGCAACTCAGATGCCGCGCCGACACGCCCGCGTCCAGGGCCAGATCGAGCTGGCTCCAACGCCGCGCGGCGCGCCATTCGCGCAACAGCACCCCGATCTCGGGCGCGCCGGGCGGCAAGGCGGACCGGGGCGGCGAAGGACGGGAGTCGGCGGACAGGGCGTGCATGGCCGGCATCATAGGCGCAGGCATGGCGGCGAAACCATGACCTGCGAGGTCATGCGACCATCACCTGCCGCGTCATTGTCGCCATGACCGGCGCCGCCGATGCTTTGCGTCAACGCAACGCCCCCCACGGGCATCGGAGACGCAATGAACCGCAGAACCTTTCTTGGATTCGGACTCGGCGCCGCCGGCACCGGTCTGCTCGCCGCTTGCGCCGGCGGCGCGCCGGTACGCGCACCGGCGTCGCTGAGCACGGCGAAGGCCTGGGACGCCGCCGGCTTCCACGCCGCGCGCCGCTACCTGCCCAGCGCCTTCGGCGAGATCGCGGTAGTCGAACGCGGCCGCGGCCCGGCCGCGCTGTTCCTGCACGGTTTCCCGCTCAACAGCTTCCAGTGGCGCGGGGTCATGGCCGCGCTGGAAGGCGAGCGCCGCTGCATCGCCGCCGACTTCCTCGGCCTGGGCTACACCCGGGTCGCCGACGGCCAGAGCGTGGCGCCGGCGGCGCAGGTCGAGATGCTCGCCTTCGTGCTCGACACGCTCGGCGTGGACAGCGTCGACCTGGTCGCCAACGACAGCGGCGGCGCGGTCGCGCAGCTGTTCCTGCTGAAGTATCCGCAGCGCGTGCGCAGCCTGTTGCTAACCAACTGCGATGTCGAACCCGACAGCCCGCCGCCGGCGCTGATGCCGGTGATCGAGGCCGCGCGCCGCGGCCGTTTCGCCGAAGACACCTTCCCGCCGCAGTTGGCCGACAAGAATTTCGCCCGCTCGGCCAAGGGCATCGGCGGACAGTGCTACACCTACCGCTATCAGCCCAGCGACGAAGCCATCGACACTTACTTCACTCCGCTGGTCGAATCGGCGCGGCGCAAGCGGCTCACCGACGCCTACGCGCTGGCGCTGGACCCGAACCCGCTGGCCGGCATCGAAGCCGGGCTGCGCCGGAGTCGGGTTCCGGTGCGGGTGGTCTGGGGCACCGGCGACGACATCTTCTCGCCGGCCAGTCCGGATTACCTGGACCGGGTGTTCCCGAACTCGCGCGGCGTGCGCCGGGTCGAGGGCGCCAAACTGTTCTATCCGGAGGAGTTTCCGCAGTTGGTCGCGGAAGAGGCGTCGCGCTTGTGGGAATCGGTTTGAGCGTGGCATCGGCCGCGTCCTGACCGGCTCAGGACGTGGCCGTAGCTCGCTAACGCCGCCGCGGACAAGGCGGCGGCGATACCTGATGCATGCGTTCGCCGCCTTGCGACCAGCGTGGATCGAGCCCCGCCCGTCCGGCGACCGTGGCGCGCAACCGCGCCAAGGCCTTGGCATCGCCGGGGTAGTCCCATCCCAGATAGAGCAGGTCGGTATGGCCGACCTGCAACTCGGGCCGAGCCGTATCGGCCGCCACCAGATAGTAATGGCCTGGGTCCAGGCGCAATCCGCAACACTGGGGATTGCCCGAGTAGCGGATCGTTACGACTTGTGCGTCCCCGCGCAGGCGCTCCACGATCTCGATGCGGCCGCGCAAGGAATAGCCGCCTTTCGCAGGCTGCAGCGCCTCGACCGAACGCAAGCGCATCACGAATACCTGCGGCGCCGTCCGCATACGACTTTCGTCGATAGGCCGGACGCATTCGCAGGCGGCCGCCGGCTTCCACGCCGTTGCAACTGACATCAGTAACGCCATCAACATGACGCATCTCATGTGCATGTCGCGCGTTCCGGGTTCACGATTCTATTCGAGACGATACAACACCGCAGCGTTGCCTGACGCGCGGCACAACGCCAGTTGTGTTTGTTTGTATCGCCCAAACGTGCTGTATCCGCCGGCGCTACCATGCCGGCTCGCATGAGGTGGCCATGAACAAGGTCCTGCTGATCGAGGACGACGCCCGACTGGCCGGGTTGATCTCCGAGTATCTGCTTCGTTACGACTTCAAAACTTCGGTGGTGCTGCGCGGCGACCAGGCCCTCAACGCCATCGACGACGATCCGCCCGACGTGATCGTGCTCGATCTGATGTTGCCCGGCATGGACGGCCTCGACGTGTGTCGCCAGATCCGCAAGCGTTCGGCCGTGCCGATCGTGATGCTGACCGCGCGCGCGGACCTGTTCGATCAGGTCACCGGGCTGGAGGTCGGCGCCGACGACTACGTGCTCAAGCCGGTCGAGCCGCGCTTGCTGCTGGCGCGCTTGCGCGCGGTGCTGCGGCGCAGCCAGAGCGCTCCGGCCGCGGCCGCGACGCCGTCCAGCCTGCTGCAGTACGGCGGCCTGCAGATCGACCTGACCGCGCGCCAGGTGCGTTGGCGCGGCGAGGAGATCGATCTCAAGACCGCCGACTACAACCTGTTCGTGATCCTGGCCCAGGCCGCCGGCCGCGTGCTCAACCGCGACGAGTTGCTGCGGCGTTGGCGCGGCATCGGCTTCGACGGCGTCGACCGCACCGTCGACGTCAGCATCTCGCGCCTGCGCAGGCACTTCGGCGACGACGCGCAGGAGCCGCGCAAGATCAAGACGGTGTGGGGCCGCGGCTATCTGTTCAGCCCGATCGCCTGGGAGGACTGAATGCTGCCGATGCTGGTGCGGCTGTACCTGACGGTCGCCGGCCTGCTGTTGTGCTCGCTGTTGCTGGTGCAGCAGGCCTTCCCGCACCTGTTCCCGGAGCCGTACGCGCAATCGGCGCGACAGGACTTCGCCGGCGAGCTGCGCTTGCTGCGCGAGCGTCTGCGCGGCGCCGACGGCGCCGAGCTGCGCCGGCGCCTGGCCGAACTCGACCGCGACCTGCCCGATCGCTACCGGCTGCTCGGCGCCGCCGAAGTGGAGGCGCTGTCGGTGCCGGTGCGCGGCCAGCTCGCGGCGGACGGCAGCGCCGGCGACCATCTCGGCAGCGACCAGCATCGGGTCTACCTGCGCCTGGACGGCGGCCAGGTGGTGCAGATCGGCTACGTCGAGGACGACTACACGGCGCGTTACCTGGCCTACGTCACCGTGCTGGGGCTGATGCTGCTGGCCTTGTTGCTGTGGTTGCAGCCGCTGTGGGGAGACCTGGAGCGCCTGCGCGAAGCCGCCGAACGCTTCGGCGACGGCGACCTGGAGGCGCGCGCGCCGTTGCGCGGCGGTTCCTCGATCCGTCAGCTGTGCGTGTACTTCAACAACATGGCCGACCAGATCGGCCGCCTGATCCAGTCGCAACGCGACCTGGTCAACGCCGCTTCGCACGAACTGCGCACGCCGATCACCCGGCTCGAGTTCGGCCTGGCCAACCTGTCCGATTCGCTCGACGATCGGGTCGCCCGCGCGCGCGTGCACGCGCTGCGCTGCGACGTGGAGGAACTGGACCTGTTGGTCGGCGAACTGCTGACCCTGGGGATGCTGGAGCGCAACGGTGCGCGCGCGATGCTGGAACAGGTCGAGGCCGGCGCTTTCCTGCGCGCCTCCGCCGGGCTGGCCGCGGAAGAACTGCGTACCCGCGGCACGGCGATCGACTGGGTGCTGTCGCCGGCGCTGGCCGAAGTGGTGGTCGAGCCGCGCAGCTTCGCCCGCGCCTTCTCCAATCTGATGCGCAACGCGTTGCGCTATGCCGACGGCCTGATCCGGGTGGTGCTGGAACCCGATGGCGCGGGCTGGCAGCTGATCGTCGAGGACGACGGCGTCGGCATTCCGGTCGAGGACCGCGACCGCGTGTTCGAACCGTTCTATCGGCTCGACCGCAGCCGCGACCGCGCCACCGGGGGTTTCGGCCTGGGCCTGAGCATCGTGCGCCAGGTGATCGACCGCCACGCCGGAGACATCCGGGTCGAGGCCTCCAACCTGGGCGGGGCGCGGTTCGTGATCCGCCTGCCGACGCATCAGCCCGGCGAGCTGCGCGCGGCCTCGGCCCCGGCACGCGATGCCGCCGGCGAACCGCTCAGCCACGCCTTCCACCTGCAATGAGCCGGGCCTGACCCGTTTCGCCGGGACAACACGTTAGCTGTTTCGCAGGCCGTCCCCACGACCCGGCCGCAGGAGCTCGCATGCATACGGACATGAACGCGTACGCGCCGGACGCCACCGGTGCGGATATCGACCCCGCCCTCCCATCGCACGCCGACCCGACGGCGCTCGACGACGTGGAGGCCCGCGCCCTGGATCTGGCCAATCAGGCCATCGCCCATCAGGTCAATGGCGAATCCGGCGAGGCCGCGCGCCACTGGCGCGAAGCCATCGACCTGGCCGATCGCGGCCTGCCGGGCGACCCGATCCGCTACTGGCTGCGCAGCGGCCTGGCCGAAGCCTGCTTCCGGCTGGGCGACGATGCCGCCTGCATCGCCGCCGCGGCCATCGCCCGGGCCTGGGCGCGCCAGCAGCAAGCCCCGGCCACCGCGCTGTGGCTGGGCCAGGCGCTGTTCCGCAGCGGCCGGGTCGACGAGGCGCTGGATGCGCTCGGCGAAGCCCAGGCCCTGTCCGGCACCGCCTTCGCCGGCGCGCTCGACGAGCGCCATCGCGAGGCGATCCTGGCGCGCATGGCGGCGCTGGCCGCCTGAGCGTTCAGAACCGCGCCCACCATTGCACCGAGCGCTCGAAGTAGCCGCACAGGATCTGCGCCAGACGGCGCCGGTCCGGCGGCTCGCCGCAGAAGATCGCGCGGTCGACCGCACTGTGCATGGCGTTGAAGAAGATCACCGCGGTCAAGCGCGGGTCCGGCGCGGCCCAGACCCGCGCCGCGATGCCGCCTTCGAGCAATTCGACCAGCTGGTCGATCGCCGGATTGTCCTGCATCGCATGCCGGTGGTGATGGCCCGGGCCGTGAAACAGCGCATCGTGCAGGGCGAGCCGGTCCAGATAGCCGTCGACCGCGCCCTGCACCCAGGCGCGCAGTCGCGCGGCCCAGTCGCCGGGGCGGCAGCGGTCCATGGCCCGGGCCAGCTCGCCGAGGAACTCGGCGACGAAGCGCTGGCGCAGCGCCGACAGCAAATCTTCGCGGCTGGGGTAACGATCGCGCAGTGCGGCCGGCTCGACGCCGGCGGCCCGCGCGACCTCGGCCAGGCCCAGGCGCTGCGCACCGCGGGTCAGCAGCAAGCGCTCGGCGTGGTCGAGCACGGGATCGTCCGCCGGCACGGCGGAGGCATGGGATAGCGCGGACATGACCGCCCCTCGGATGAGAATCGTTCTCATCATAAAATATTCTCCGAGGCCGTGCGGAAATGCCCGGGAGCGCGGGCGCGACCGGTATCGACGACCGCGGATCGCGATCTCCGCCGCGCCGGTTTCGAGGCCTGCGGCGGATGCGTTCGGCGAACTGCGCCGCGTTCGCGGATTTTCCGCCGCGGAAAAATCTTTGCCCGGACGAGGAAACCCGATCGAAGCCGTCGCGACGCAATGGTGAATCCACCCCCATCGCCGCCGATGCGCCGGCCAGCGGATTTTCCGTCGAGAAAAATAGCCGCGAAAATCGCCGCGCGACGCGCAGTTGCGAGCTGGCGGTTGTAGAAAAAACTTCACATAGCGGTCTTGTGATCCGGCTCTCACCGCCGCCACCGTAAATACTCGACTTGTGATCCGTCTCTCACCCGTCTTGATGGACATGAAATCCACGCTCAGGGATATTGATTCCGCAGGCACTCGACGGATCGAACGTACGAACGCCTGCATTGGGCGGAACGCATAACTACTCGAGCCCGGCGTGCGCGCGCAAGCGCCACCGCCGCGACGCAACGGGCTCTGCCCCGGCGCCATGCGCCGCGGCCATGACGGTATTTGATTCGTAACGGACATGGAGAGGGGGCCACTCGCACGACGAGCTGGCCGCAGGATCGCGCGCGCCGAAATCCTCGCGTCGTCGGGCCCCGGGCCCGTCGGCCGCCGGGGGCGTGCGGCCGGGCGGCCGCCTCAAAGGACGCGTACCATGAACGAATCCAACGCCAACGCCCTGCCCTTGACCACCGCCCAGCGCGGCTTGTGGGTCGGACAGAAGATCGCCTCGCTCGAAGCGACCTTGAACATCGCCGAGGCGGTGGAGATCCACGGCCCGGTCGAGCCGGCGCCGTTCCTGCGCGCCCTGCGCCGCTTCACCGAAGAGGCCGAGAGCACCCGCGTGCGCATCGTCGAGCGCGACGGCCTGCCGTACCAGATCGTGCGCGAGACCACGGTGGCGGAATTCCCCTATCTGGACTTCAGCGGCGAACCCGATCCTCGTGCGGCGGCCGAACGCTGGATGCATGCGGACATCGCCAAGCCGGTCGATCTGGCGCACGATCCTTTGTGGGTCGGCGCCTTGTTCAAGTACGCCGACGATCTGTATTGCTGGTATCAGCGCGCGCACCACACCGTCTACGACGGTTTCAGCGGCGGCATGGCGGCCAAGCGGCTCAACGAGCTGTACCTGGCCTATCGCGACGGCGTCGAACCGCCGCCGAGCGGTTACGGCACGCTGGCGTCGTTGGTCGAGGCCGAAACTTCGTACCGCGACTCCGAGCGCTATCGGCGCGATCGCGAGTACTGGCTGGAACAGCTCGCCGAGCTGCCCGAGGCGGTGACCCTGGCGCGTCGCCGGGTGCGCAACAACGGCGGCCTGCGCCGCGCCAGCGGCCAGGTCGGCAACGATGTGCGCGAGCGCCTGGCGGAGATCGCGCGCGATTGCGGCGTCAGCCTGCCGCAGGTGCTGATCGCGCTGATCGCCGCCTACTATCATCGCGCCACCGGCGCCGAAGACCTGGTGTTCGGCATGCCGGTCACCGGCCGGGTCAATCACGCCATGCGCAGCACGCCGGGCATGGCCGCCAACGTGGTCGCGATCCGGTTGAAGATGCACGCCGACATGAGCATGCCGGAACTGTTCGCGCAGGTCTCGCGCGTGGTCAAGCAGGCGCTGCGTCATCAGCAGTACCGCTACGAAGAGCTGCGCCGCGACCTCGGCCTGCTCAACCCCGACCAGCACATGGCCTGGCTCGGCATCAACATCGAACCTTACGACTACAACAACTTCCTCGGCCATCGCGCCAGCGCGCGCAACCTGCACAACGGTAGCGCCGAAGACCTGACTGTGTTCGTGTTCGACCGCCTCGACGGCCAGGGCCTGAGCCTGGACCTGGACGCCAATCCGACCCTGTATCCCGAGAACGAACTGAACGAGCATCTGCGTCGGCTGTTGCGCCTGATCGATGCGGTACAGGCTGATCCCGGCCTGCGGCTGGGCGAGATCGACATCCTCGGCGACGACGAGCGCGACCGGTTGCTGCGGCGCTGGAACGACACCGCAGCGAAACCGGCGCAGGCCACCGCGCTGGAGCAGTTCGAGCGGCAGGCGGCGGCGGCGCCGGATGCGGTCGCCGTGGTGTCCGGCGATGTCGCGTTGAGCTATCGCGAACTCGACGCGCTGAGCACGCGCCTGGCCCGGCGCCTGATCGCGCGCGGCGTGCGCCCCGGCGATCTGGTCGCGCTGGCGTTGCCGCGCGACGAACGCCTGCCCGCCGCGCCGTATGCGGTGTGGAAAGCCGGCGCGGCCTACCTGCCGCTGGACCCCGAATCGCCGCGCGAACGCATGCTGCAGACCCTGGAGGATGCCGCGCCGCGCCTGTTGCTGACCGTGCCGGCGTTGGCCGGCGCCTTCGATGCCCGCGCGATACCGCTGCTGTGCATCGACGAAGCCGAGGGCGAGGAGGCCGCGGCCGCCGACGCTCCCGCTCTGCCGCGCGCCGCGCCGGATGCCTGCGCCTACGTGATCTACACCTCCGGTTCGACCGGCCGGCCCAAGGGCGTGGAGGTCGATCAGCGCAACCTGAGCAACTTCCTCGCCGCCACTCAGCGACTGTTCGCGCCCGGCCCCGGCGAACGCTTCCTGGCCCAGACCACGATCGCGTTCGACATCGCCTGCTTCGAACTGTTCCTGCCGCTGAGCGTCGGCGCGCGCGTGGTGATGACCGATGCCGAAACCGTGCGCGACCCGCTCGCCCTGGCGCGGCTGATCGAAGACCAGGCCCTGGACTACGTGCAGGCCACGCCCTCGCTGTGGCGCATGCTGTTGGCCAATCCGCGCCTGCGCCTGGACGGCGTGCATGCCTTGTCCACCGGCGAAGCCCTGCCGCCGGACCTCGCGCAACGCCTGGTCGCCTGCTCGGCCAAGGTCACCAATCTGTACGGACCGACCGAGACCACCGTCTGGGCCAGCGCGATCGAGCTGAGCGCGGACGACGTCGCCGACGGCGCGCCGCCCTCGATCGGCCGGCCGCTGCTCAACACCCGCGCCTATCTGCTCGATGCCGCGCTCAACCCGGTGCCGACCGGCAGCGTCGGCGAGCTGTACGTGGCCGGCGCCTGCGTCGCGCGCGGCTATCTGCGCCGGCCCGAGCTGACCGCCGAACGCTTCCTCGCCGATCCCTTCGTCGCCGGAGAGCGCATGTACCGCACCGGCGACCTGGCGCGCTGGCGCGACGACGGCGCGATCGAATACCTCGGCCGCGCCGATCAGCAGGTCAAGATCCGCGGCCATCGGGTCGAACTCGGCGAGATCGAGGCCCAGTTGGCCGCCGAGGCCGGCGTCGCCGACGTCGCCGTGGCCCTGCACACCGACGCGCTCGGCCACGCCCTGCTCGCCGCCTATGTGGTGCCGACGGCCGGCGGCGGCGTCGACGGCGAGGCCTTGCGCGCCCGACTGGCGCGGCGCCTGCCCGAGCACATGGTGCCGTCGGCCTATGTCGAACTGGAGCGTCTGCCGTTGACCGCCAGCGGCAAGCTCGACCGCAAGGCGTTGACGCCGCCCGAACGCAGCCGGCGCAGCGCCTACGCGCCGCCGCGCAACGAAACCGAACGCAAGCTGGTCGCGCTGTGGCAACAGATCTTCGGCCAGGAAGGCATCGGCATCCACGACAACTTCTTCGAACTCGGCGGCGATTCGCTGACCGCAGCCGAAATGGTCGCGGCGTTTCCGCAGCATTTCGGCAGCGAACTCGCGCTCGGCGCCCTGTTCGAAGGCTCGACCATCGCCGGGCTGGCCGCGCATCTGGAACGCAACGGTGGCGAGAACGATCCGCTCGGCGCGATGCTGGCGCTGCGCCCCGCCGGCGGCGCGCGGCCGCTGTTCTGCATCCACCCGGTCACCGGGCTGAGCTGGGCCTATGCGGCCTTGCTGCGCCATCTCGACGAGCACGTGCCGGTGTACGCGCTGCAGTCGCGCGGCCTGCGCGGCGGCGCCAGCCTGCCGGCCAGCATCGAAGAGATCGCCGCCGACTACGTCGCCCAGATCCGCCGGGTGCAGCCGCACGGCCCCTACCGCGTGCTGGGCTGGTCGCTGGGCGGGCTGGTCGGCCACGCGATCGCGGCCTTGTTGCAGCAGCTCGGCGAGCGGGTCGAGCTGCTGGCGATGATGGACTCCTACCCCTTCGTCGCCGATGCGGCCGAGGCCGGCGGCGAGGCCCAGCAGGTCGCGGCGGTGCTGAAGTTCCTCGGCTTCCACCAGCAGGCGCGCGACAACCCGCCGCAGGACATGCGCGCCCTGGCCGATCTGCTGTGCCGCGAATACGAGGTGTTCTCGATCCCGCTGGTGCAGGAAATCATGAAGGCCGATGCGCGCCTGATCGAGAACGTCAGCGCGATCACCCGCAACAACCTGGCCCTGGCGCGACGTTACCGGCCGGCGCCGATCGCCGCCGATGTGCTGTTCTTCAATGCCGGGCGCAAAGAGCACGTCGATCTGGACGGCCTGCTTCACTACCACGCCGGCGCCTGGCAATCGGTGATCGACGGCCGCATCGAGGTCCACGACATCGACTGCGATCACCAGTCGATGCTGGAGCCGCGGGCCGCGGCGCAGATCGTGCGGCTGCTGCGCGAGCGCCTGGAGCTGCGCAGCGAACCCGCACCGCTGCCGCCGCAACTGCATCCGGCCGAGTTCGCGATCGCGTTCTCGTGATCGACGGGAAACAGCGGCGCCGCCGTTCGGCAACGGCGGCGCCCAGGCTCCGCTTCGCGGGTGAGGGCCCGGTCGCATTATCCGTGCCTCACCGGAGCAGCGCCGCAGGCACGCCTCCTTTGGAAAGGGACCCGCGCCCGGCGGCGGTTCGAAGCCGGGACTGGCCGGCAGCGCGGGGATTCGCTCCTGCGCCCGACAGGACAGAGCGAGACCCGATCCCCCCTTTTTCAAAAGCGCGGCTGTGACGCGATTGCGCGCCGAACACGACGCCCCGTCCTAACCATCGCGACCGGCAACGCGCACAATAGGCGGCTCCGCGATCGCTCGCGCCGCAGGGACCGTCACAGGCGATGAAGAGCAGCGACGTCGAACTCGAACGCCTGCGTGTGCAGCGCGAGGCCAGGCGCGCCGAGCGCGCCGCCGACCCGGCCCATGCCGAGCAGCGCGAGGGCCGCGCGCTGTGCCTGTCCGGCGGCGGCTATCGCGCCGCGCTGTTCCACCTCGGCGCCTTGCTGCGCCTGCACGAGACCGGGCTGCTCGCCGGGACGACCATGTTCAGCTCGGTCTCCGGCGGCAGCATCGTCTCCGCCTGGCTGGCCTGCCGTTATCTGGATACCCGCCGCGAAGACGAATCCTTCGCCGCCTGGAACGACCGGATCGATTTTCGCGCCGTGGTGGTCGAACCGTTCCGCGACGTCGTCGCGCGCGACATCCGCACCCTGCCGGTGCTCGCCACCGTCGCCTACAACTGGCTCTGGCCCTCGCACCGCATCGCCCTGCTCGAGCGCCGCTATGCCCAGGTGTTCGGCGAACGCAGCCTGGACCGGCTGCCCGAAACGCCGGCGTTCGTGTTCTGCGCCACCGACCTGACCTTCGGCGTCAATTGGGAATTCTCCCGGCGCCGGGTCGGCGACTACCTGGCCGGCTACCTGCGCGACGGCGCGCGCCGGGTCGGCCTGGCCTGCGCGGTCGCGGCCTCGTCGTGTTTTCCGCCGGTGTTCGGCCCGGTGCGTTTCGACACCGCGCCCGGCGACTACCAGCGCGGCGACTACCGCGGCGACGACGGCGAAGCGCTGCGGCAGCGGATCGAACTCAGCGACGGCGGCGTGTACGACAACCTCGCCACCGAACCGACCCTGCGCCGCTACCGCGAAGTGCTGGTGTCCGACGCCGGCGGCCCGTTCGTGTTCGAGAGCCGGCGCTGGTGGCTGCGCCAGCTGATGCGCTACACCCAGGTGATCGGCAACCAGGCCGAGGCACTGCGCAAGCGGCTGTTCTTCGGCCAGGCCGCAACCGGCTCGCTGATCGGCGTGTACTGGGGCCTCAGCGGCGGCCGCGACGGCGGCGCCGACGGCTACAGCCCGGCCCTGGTCGCCGAAGTCATCGGCCGCATCCGCACCGACCTGGACCGCTTCCTCGACGTCGAGTTCGAGGTGCTGGTCAACCACGGCTATTTCTCCAGCCTCGACGCGATGACCCGGCACAACGGCTGGCCGGCCTCGCCGGCCGCGGCCTGGCCTTATCCGCAACGCGCCGACGAAGGCCGCGTGCGCCA
Organism: Lysobacter firmicutimachus; assembly: GCF_037027445.1. Classification (NCBI taxonomy): domain Bacteria; kingdom Pseudomonadati; phylum Pseudomonadota; class Gammaproteobacteria; order Lysobacterales; family Lysobacteraceae; genus Lysobacter; species Lysobacter firmicutimachus. Next base: position 319,393 of record NZ_JBANDL010000002.1, on the reverse strand, counting down.
TTGGCTGCGCCACAGCCACAAGCGCGTGCTGCACCCGCGCTGGTGGGGCGGCGGCGAATGAACGCCGCTCAAGCCGGAGCGCAGGGCGCGAACAGGTCGAGTTCGCGCGCGTAGACCGAAGTCCGGACCTGCATCAGCCCGAGCACCGAGTGGAACAGGTTGTCGTGGCTGGCCGGCCGCAGCGCTTCGCGGCGCAGGCAGCGCAGGTCGAGCCCGCGCGAGGCGGCGAAACCGGGCGAGAACCACATCGTCATCGGCACCCGGGTCTGGGTCTGCGGCGCGATCGCATACGGCACGCCGTGCAGGTACAGGCCGTTCTCGCCCAGCGACTCGCCGTGGTCGGACACGTAGATCAGCGCGCTGTCGCGGCTGCCGTCCTCGGCCAGGGCGCGGATGCTGCGGGCGAGGAACGCGTCGGTGGCCAGGATCGCGTTGTCGTAGGCGTTGACGATCTGCTCGCGGCTGCAGCGGCCGAGCTCGTTGGTGTCGCAGGTCGGGACGAAGCGGCGCAGCTGCGCCGGATAGCGGCGGAAGTAGCTGGGCCCGTGGTTGCCGAGCTGATGCAGCACCACCACCGCATCGCCCGGCTGCGCGGCCAGGCGCTCGCGCAGGCCGCGCAGCATCACCAGGTCCGAGCAGCCCTCGGCATTGCAGTAGGCCGGATCGCTGTCGTGCTCGAAAGACTCGAACGCCAGTCCCTTGCACACGTTCTTGCAGCCGGTCTGATTGTCGCGCCACAGGGTGTGGATGCCGGCGTACTCGAGCACGTTGAGCAGCGATTCGCTGCCCTGGATCCGGCCCTTGTCGTAGTTGCGCCGGCCGAACGGCGAGAACATGCACGGCACCGAGACTTCGGTGCTGCTGCCGCAGGCGACGACGTCGGTGAAGTTGACCGGGCCGATCCGCGCCAGTTCCGGGGTGGTCTGGCGGGCGTAGCCGTTGAGCCCCCAGTTCTGCGCGCGCACGGTCTCGCCGACCACGATCACCAACAGCCGCGGCTTGCCGCCGGCCGGACGCGCGGCGATGCGGGCGTCGGTGCCGATCGGCGCGCGGCCGCGCACCTTGGAAGCCGAGTCGTCGAACGCGACCCGGGTCAGCGACACCAGGTAGTTGGCCGGGGTCACCAGGTGGCGCATTTCCTTGTGGTTGCGCATCAGCGCCGAGATGTCCTGGAACGCGCCTAGCAAGGCCAGCATCGCCAGCACCAGCGCCGCGGCCACCGCGACCAGGCGGCGCCACAGCGCCTGCGTCCACGGTCGCTCGACCACCCGCACCCGCCACAGCAAAAGCGCCGGCAGCACGCCGAACGCCAGCAGCGGCGGCAACAGTCCCAGGCTGAGCAGCTCGCCGGACTCGCGGCCGTCGGACTGCAGCACGTTGCGGATCATGCCGGTGTCCAGATAGACCCCGTACTGGCTCATGAAATGCGCCGCCGCGGCGGTGACCAGCAGCAGCACGGTCAACAGCGGCTTGAGCGTCCAGCGATTGAGCACGCTGGCCAACAAGGCGAAGTTGATCGCCACCACCGCCAGGCCGATGCAGGCGCCGACCCACAGCCCGCGCGCACCGTCGAGCGCGCCCGCGGCGGCGGCGGCGCGCCAGAACGCAGCGTTGGCGCAGCCGGCGAAAAACAGGCTGGCCAGCAGGGCCACGGTTTCGACGCTGGCCTGCGGCCGGTAGCCGATCCAGGCGGGCCAACGCGGCACGGAACGGGCGACGATGCTCATCGACCGACGCTCCGCGAACGCGGACCGATCGCCGCGGCCGGCGCCGGCCGCGCCATCGTCGCCAGATACAGGGCGAGCGATGCGAACCACGCGATCGCCAGACTCCACACGTCGTGGGACAGAAAGTGGGCGCCACGCAATTGCTGGCCGAAGCCGAACAACAGGCCGGAGCCGAGTCCGATCGCCAAGCCCAGCCAACGCCGGCGCGGCCGCACGGCGAGGAAGAAGAAATACAGCGCGACCCAGGCATAGCCGGCGCTGGCATGGCCGGCGGGAAAGCAGCGCCCGCGGCCGAGTCCCGCCGGACGCGCCGCCAGCCAGCCGACGAAGGGATGTCCGCCGCCGTAGCGCTGCAGATCCCAGGGGCAGTCCATGCCGGTCAGTTGCTTGAGTCCGGATACCAGTCCGACCGAGATCAACACCGCCAGCAACAGATAGCCCAGCGGGCGCCGCCACTCGTTCCGCCCCGGACGCAGGCGCGCGCCCAGCCACAAGGCCAGCACGCCCAGCCACGCCGCGGCGCTGGCGTCGCGGCCGAAACGGTGGATCAGGTGCTCGGTGAGGTAGGCGTTCTGCCAGGCCCAGCGCGCGCCTTGCCAGGCGTACAGCCGGTCCGCCCACCAGAAATCGCCGCCGGCGGCCATCGTCGCCAGGCTCGCTACCAGCAACGCCACCGCCGGCCAGGCCGCATGCCGGAGCAGGAAGCGCCGCGACGCTCCGGCCGCGCTGCGGGCCGGCCCGGCGACAGGATTCAGTGGAACGGTCGTAGTTTCGATCATCGGCAAGGGCGGCAGTCCGGACAGCGCGTCCGGCCCGGAGCGGGGATGCGGCATGATCGAAACCGCCCTGTCGGAGAGCGGTCGGAGCGAAGTTCCGCCGGCGTTAAACCGGCCAGCCGCGGCAGCGCCGGCCGGCTGCGGGGTGCCCGGCCCGATCGCTTTCGACGCTATTCCGACAGCCGCCGGGCGATGCTGGCGGACTGCCCCGCGACCGCCCGCGGCCCCGGCTCGCGCATCCACGCGCCGGCTCGGGCACACTCGGGGCGGGCAACCTCGGATCGGGCCGCCTCGGGCGGCGGGAGAACCCGGCGCATGCGCCTGCTGGTGGTGGAAGACAATCGCAACCTGGTCGCCAACCTCTTCGACTATTTCGAAGCGCGCGGCTACACCCTCGACGCCGCGCCCGACGGTCCGACCGGCCTGCATCTGGCGGTCACCCAGCGCTACGACGCGATCGTGCTGGACTGGATGCTGCCGCGCCTGGACGGCCGCGAGGTGCTGCGCTGCCTGCGCGAGGAGGCCGGTTCGGACGTGCCGGTGCTGATGCTGACCGCGCGCGACGAACTGCCCGACAAGATCGCCGGTTTCCGCGCCGGCGCCGACGATTACCTGACCAAGCCCTTCGCCCTGCCCGAGCTGGAAGTGCGGCTGGAAGCGCTGGCCGCGCGCGCCGCCGGCCGCGGCCGGCACAAGCTGCTGCAGGTCGCCGACCTCAAGCTCGATCTGACCACCTTGGAAGCCAGCCGCGGCGGCCGCCCGCTGCACCTCTATCCGGCCTGCCGCAAGCTGCTGGAAGTGCTGATGCAGTCCAGCCCCGCCGCGGTCACCCGCGAGCGCCTGGAGCATGCGCTGTGGGGCGACCACCCGCCCGACGGCGACATGCTGCGCTCGCACGTGTACGAACTGCGGCGCGCGGTCGACGGCCCGTTCCCGGTCAAGCTGATCCAGACTCTGCCTCGGGTCGGCTATCGCCTTGCCGCACCGGCGCAGAGCGCAGCGGCGGACCGCGATGACTGAGCCAGCCGCAGCGCCGCGGCGGCGCAGCAGTCTGAGCCGGCGCATCCTGCTCGGCTTGCTCGGCTATGCCCTGCTGGTCTTGGCGGCGGTGGTGATCGTGCAGGGGGTCGTGGTCAACGAGCACGCCGAGCGCATGGTGTGGGCGTCGTTGATGAATACCGAGCTCGAGCATTTCGTCGAGCGCAGCCGCAACGAACCGGGCTACCGCTGGACCGACACCAAGTCGCTGAGCCTGTACGACAGCGCGACCCGGCCGGCGCCGCCGGCGCTGCGCGCGCTCGGCCCGGGCATGCACGACGACATCGAATCCGACGGCATCGAGCACGTGGTGCTGGTGCGCGACGTCGACGGCCGCCGCCTGACCCTGTCGCTCGACATCGAGGACATGGAGCACCTGGAGTTCGATCTGGCCCTGACCATCGCCGGCTCGGCCATCACCACCCTGCTGACCCTGTGCCTGGTGATCGCCTGGGGCGTGCGCCGGCTGGTGCGGCCGCTGACCCTGCTCGCGCAGCGCATCGGCGGCCTGCAGCCCGACCGCGCCGGGCAACGGATCGAGCTGCCCGACTCGGCCAGCTCGGAGCTGGTGGTGATCGCCGACGCGGTCAACGACTACGTCGCCCGCAACGATCGCTTCGTCGAGCGCGAACGCGCCTTCATCGACAGCGCCAGCCACGAGCTGCGCACGCCGATCGCGGTGATCGCCGGCTCCACCGAGCTGGCGCTGGCCCAACCCGACCTGCCCTCCGGCGCGCGCCAGCACCTGGCCCGCATCCACCGCACCGCACGCGACGTCGAGCAACTGGTGTCGTTGTTGCTGGTGCTGGCCAAGGATCCGCAGCGCCTGGCCGCGAGCAGCGACCGAGTCGCGCTGGACCAGTTGCTGCCGGAGATCGTCGAAGACCACCGCCATCTGTGCCGCGACAAAGACCTGCGTCTGGCGTTGGCGCCGCTGCCGCCGTGCGAGATCGTCGCGCCGCTGCCGATCGTGCAGGCGGCGATCGGCAATCTGTTGCGCAATGCGATCGAGAACAGCGACCGCGGCGAGATCGCGGTCCGGCTCGACCCCGACGCCACGGTGGTGATCGAGGACCCGGGCCACGGCATGAGCCCGGAGGAGATCAGCGCGCTCTACGCCCGGGTCGCCCGCGACGGCCGCGAGGGCGGCGGGATCGGCCTGGACCTGATCTCGCGGCTGTGCGAACACCTGGGCTGGCGGCTGCGCTTCGATCCGGCCGAACGCGGCGCGCGCACGACGCTGAGTTTGCGGCCGGGGTGAGCGGCGCTTTCCGGCCAGTTCCGGTTCGCTGGAACCGGCCTGCCCTCATCCGGCCCTTCGGGCCGCCTTCTTCCGCAAGCGGGAGAAGGGAGCGGACCCGGCATTCACGCAAGCGGGAGGGGGTTGGGGTGAGGGGACCTCACTGGCCCGCCGCATCGTCCCCTCGCGGCGGCGGCAACGCCGCCGGCGGCTTCGCCGGCGCCTGCAGCGGCAGCGGATCGCTGCGCTGGCGCTGGTAGGCGCGTGCGACCCGCTCGGCGCCGTACTTGCGCTCCAGGCGCTTGACGATGAAATGGCCGCGCGCCATGTCCTGGTAGTGATTGGTGAACAACACGTTCATCGTCGCCGCGGTGGCCGCGCCGATCACCGGCACCAACTGCGCGGCGGTCTTTTCGCCGACCACCACGCCGAAGCGGGTCGCGACCACGTCGACCAGCTTGCTCATCCAGGCGGTGGCCTGCTTCTTGGCGTAAGCGTGGGTGGCGTGCTGGGCGCCGCGCCGGCTGGCCAGGCCGGCCAGTTCCTGCCGGCCGACCTCGGCCAGCGCGGTGCGCACTGCGTAATAGCCCGAAGCGGAGGCATCGTCCTCGTCGCTGCCGCCGCCGAAGGCGAACACTTCCACGCAGGCCGCCTGCACTTCGGGATCGGCCAGGGAAAAGCCTTCGGCGCGGGCGATGTCGGCGACCGCGCGCATCATCACCACGGTCGATACCGGCAGCTCCGCGGCCAGGCCGGCGGCGCCGAAGAAGCCGCCGAGCGCGCCGACCGCGCCGGCGGCGAACTTGTGGCTCTTGGTCGAGGAAGCCTTGTTGGGCTGGTCCTTGACCGTCCACAGCGCCGCCGCGGCGGCCTTGTGCAAGGCGCCGTGGACGATGCTCTGGATCCTGCGGTTGACGAAGCCCGGCAGCTTGGACAGGCCGAACTCGATCGGCGCGCCGGCCAACGCGGTCATCCGCGCGGTCAGCGACGGCGTTTCCAGCAGCGCCACCGCGCGCGCCAGATCGGCCGCGTCGGCGGTGTCGTCGAGCCTGTCGTGGTCCTGCCGCATCCTGCCGTTCTCCCGGGTCGGCCGCGTCGTGCGGCGGCACGAACATAAGACCGCCGCGGCCGCGCTTCAAGTGCGCGGCGTGCGCACCATGCGTTCGAGCAGGTGCTCGACGATGTCCGCGGCCTGCAGGCAGCGGCCGGTATGCACCGCCGACATCTGGATGATCGAGCTGCGCTTGGCGGTCAGCCAGTGGAAGCGCGCGCGCGCCGGCAACTGGCCGATCGGGCCGGCGTCGCGGCCGCCGCGGCAAATGCGCTCGATCGCCTGCAGGTGCAGGCGCACCGCCTCGACGTCGACGCCGGGGTCGAGCGCGCGCAGCCGCGCCTCGTCGAGCTCGATGCCGGCCGCGAGCAGGCCGGCCGCCGGGCACGACACCAGCACGCCGACGTTGACGAATTCCTCGCGCTCGACCCGCGGCACCACGCGGATCACCGCATAGTCATACAGCGAGCGAGCGGGCATGGATCGCCTCCTCGACGAATGCGCGCGGCGCCTGCACGCGGCGCTGGAGATAGTCGGCGTAGGCGCGGCGATGGGCCCGGGCGTCGGCGAAGCCTGGCTCGTCCTCGAGCCAGGCGTCCGGCAGCAAGGCCACCACCTCGTCGATCAGCGCCGGGGTGAGCTTCGGCGCGAGCTCGGCGTCGGCCTCGGCCAGGGCGGCCGCGAACGGCAGCAGCACGTGGTCCTTGATCGGCGCGAAACGGCTGGCGGCGGCGCCGGCGGCGTTGGCCCAGTCGTGGTGGAAGTACAGCGCCGCGCCGTGATCGATCAGGGTCAGGCGGCGATGCCACAGCAGCATGTTGGTGTTGCGCGCGGTGCGGTCGACGTTGGTGGTCAGGGCGTCGAACCAGACGATGCGCGAGGCCAGCGCGGCCGCCGGCGCATCGACCAGCGGGTCGTAGTTGACCGAGCCGGGCAGGTAGTCGAGAGCCAGGTTGAGCCCGGCGCTCTCGCGGATCAGGTGCTGGATCTCCGGATCGGGCTCGGTCCGCGCCAGTTCCGGGTCGAGTTCGGCGAGCACGATCTCCGGCACCGGCAGATCCAGCCGGCGCGCGATCTCGCCGGCGACGATCTCGGCGATCAGCGCCTTGCGACCCTGGCCGGCGCCGCGGAACTTCATCACGTACAGTCCGTCGTCGTCGGCCTCGACCACGGCCGGCAGCGAGCCGCCCTCGCGCAGCGGCGTGACGTAGCGGGTGGCGGCGACGGTTCTGAGCACGGACCTGGGTCGGTTGCGGCGCACGGGCGCGGATTGGGTCGTCCACCTTAGGACGGGCCGGCGCAAACGCCAAGCCCGCCGCCCTTCAAACGCGTCGCACAGCGGTCGCGCGTTTCGAACCCGGACTCAGGCCGCGGCGGCCGGCGCGTGCTGGCGGATCAGGCGTTCGACCAGGACATCGACCTCGGCCTCGGCGCGCTCGATCGACAGGCGCAGCCCTTCGCCGCCGAATTCGTCGTACTCGATCGCCGCGCCGTGGTGGTCGACGATGCCGATGTAGCGCATCGGCGTCAGCACGCCGGGTTCGACGTGGTTGATCGCTTCCAACCGCTCGCCGGCGCCGTAACCGACGTCGCCGCGCGAACTCAGCAACACCAGGCTCTTGCCGGCGCCGGCCAGCATCGGCCAGTACGGCTCGCCCTGGCGCTGGCGATCGAAGCCGAAGGTGCGGCCGACCCGCACCACGTTGTCGATCCAGGCCTTGAACTGCGCCGGCATGCCGAAGTTGTACATCGGCACGCCGGCGACGATCACGTCGGCGGCGATCAGCTCGTCGACCAGGGCATCGCTCTCGGCCAGAGTCTCGTGCATCCACGGCAAGCGCTGCCCGTGCGGGGTGAAGGCGGCATGGATCCAGGCCCCGGTGACCGGCGACGGCGGCGCGGTGCCGACATCGCGGTAGACGACCTCGTCGTCGGGTCGGCGTTCGCGCCAGCGGCGCACGAAGCGCTCGCTCAGGCGGCGGCTGTGCGAGCCGTAGCGGCTGCGTTCGGAACTGTCGGAACGGGCACTGGAATCCAGGTGCAGCAGGCGGGTCATGGGGGCGGTCTCGAAGGCAATTATGGATGAGCCCGGTTAGCGCTCGCTGGCGCGCCACCCGGCTTTCGAGCCATGTTGTATCTGCCGGAAAGAGACGACAAACTCCGATTTCTCAGCGAACGGATTAGATTTTCTCATCCATGAGCCGCCCTCGACTGCCCCCGCTCGGCGCCCTGCGCGCGTTCGAAGCCGCCGCCCGGCTGGCTAGCTTCAAGCGCGCCGCCGACGAGTTGTCGGTGACCCCGACCGCGATCAGCCATCAGATCCGCTTGCTGGAAGAGCAACTGGGCGTGCGCCTGTTCGAACGCCAGACCCGGCGGGTTGCGCTGACCGCCGAGGCGGCCCTGCTGTATCCGGTGCTGCGCGACGGCTTCGACGCCTTCGCCGAGGCGGTCGCGGCGATCGCGGCGCGGCGCCGGCGGCGCGCGCTGACTTTATCGGCCACGCTGTCGTTCACCGCCAAATGGCTGGTGCCGCGGGTGGCCTCGTTTCGCGCCGCGCAGCCGCAACTGGACCTGCGCCTGCACGCCTCCGACGACCCGGTCGACCTCGCCGCCGGCGTCGCCGACGCGGCGATCCGCTACGGCCGCGGCCCCTACCCCGGCCTGATCGCCGAACGCCTGATCGAGAACCGCTTCGCGCCGGTGTGCAACCCGCGCCTCGGCCTGCGCCGGCCGCAGGACCTGCGCGAGCATGCGCTGCTGCATTCGGAATGGCGCCACCCCACCGCCGACACGCCGACCTGGCGCAACTGGTGCGCGCTGGCCGGCGTCGACGGCCTGGAGGTCGATGCGGGCCTGCGCTTCACCGACGAGAGCCATGCCATCCAGGCCGCCATCGCCGGCCACGGCGTGGCCCTGTTGAGCCTGGCCCTGGTCGCCGACGATCTCGCCGCCGGCACCTTGGTGCAGCCGTTCGCCCCCGAGCTCGCGCTGGACGGCTACCCGCATTGGCTGGTCTATCCGCAACGCGCGCCGCGCGCGGAAGTGACCGCGCTGCGCGACTGGCTGCGCGCGCAGGCGGCGGCAGCCTAGGCGGATCAGCCTTCCGCGCGCTGGCGCGCGGCCTGGTAGCGCTGTTCCTGGCTCAGGCCGCCGTAGCCGTAGGCGGCGGCGCGCGCATCGATGATGTGGATATAAGACGTGTCGTGCGCGTCGCCGAGCAAGTCCGACAGCGCCGCATGCATGCGTTGCAGATAGCGCGCCTTCTCGGCCTTGGTGTTGGTCTCGTCGGTGATGCTGATGTCCAGGTGATAGGCGCGGCGCTGGTGTTCGGCCAGGCTGCGCCCGTCGATGAACCAATGGTTGCGGTCGACGAACTGGATCGCGACCGCGACCAGTTCGCGCGGTTTGCCCAACACCTCGACGGTGAGGTCGGCGACCAGGGCGGCGGCGGCGCGCGCCAGCTCGGCGTCGGGCGCGGCGGAAATCTGCAGGGCGATGTGCGGCATGAGCGGGGTTCCGTGATGGGGCGTCGGGGCGGGCCGGCATGACTCGGCCCGGGAATGCCCTTGCAGAGTAGGCTTGCGCCGTCCATCGGAAAAGCGGGAATATTGAAGGGCATCCATCGGCCAATCCGATAGTGGGAGACGCGCCTTGGCATCGTTCGACCTGGACCAGCTCAAGGCCTTCGTCGCGGTCGCCGACGCCGGCAGCATTTCGGCCGGCGCGGCGCAGGTGTTCCGCTCGCAGTCGGCGATCAGCGAGCAATTGCAGAAGCTCGAACGCGCCGCCGGCGCCGTCTTGCTGCTGCGCTCGCGCCAGGGCGTCGCGCCCACCGCCGCCGGCCAGCGCCTGCTCGCGCATGCGCGGCAGTTGCTCGCGCTGGGCGAACTGGCCCTGCACGACGTGCGCCGCGAACTGCGCCGCACCGACTTGCGCCTGGGCATCAGCGATTACTACCGGCCCGACGAGATCGCCGGGCTGCTGCGCCACCTCGCCCGGCACTGCCCGCAACTGCGCCTGCAGGTCGCGCTGGGCACCAGCGCGGCGATCGCGCGCGGCCATGCCGAGGGCGCTTACGACGCAGCCCTGATCATGCAGGTGGAAAGCACGGCGCCGCGCGCCGCCGGCGCGGGCGCGCCGCTGCGACGCGAAGCGCTGGCCTGGGTCGCCGCTGCCGGGCTGGACCTACGCGCCGAAGAGGAATTGCCGCTGGTGTTGCTGCCGCCGGACTGCGCCCTGCATCGGCTGGCAGTGGAGCGGCTGCGCAAGCACCGCAGCGCCTGCCGCCTCGCCCATCAGGCCAGCGGCGTGGCCGGCCTGCAGGCGGCGCTGCGCGCCGGGCTCGGCGTCGGCTGCCTCAACGCCTCGGCGATCGGCGACGGCCTGGCGGTAGCGCAGTCGCCGCGCCTGCCGGCGTTACCCGACTGCAGCTTCCGCCTGATCCTGCCCTCGCCCGGCGCCAATGCCGCGCTGCGCGAAGCCGGCGCCGCCCTGCACGCCTACTTCGCGTAGCGCACCCTGTAGGAGCGGCGTACGCCGCGACAGCCGAAGCGACGCGACAACGCGTGCGGCCCCGGAGCCGATCGAACCTGCAGGCGCAGAGCTCGTCCACCCGGGCTTCGGTCGCAACGCTCGCGCACACCGCAGCGGTCGTCGCGGCGCACGCCGCTGCTACAGAAGGCGCGGCTACAACTGCTCGCGCGGCGGCAAGGTCCAGTCGATCGGCGCCTGGCCCTGGCGCGACAGGTATTCGTTGGCCGCGGAGAAATGGCCGCAGCCGATGAAGCCGCGATGCGCCGACAGCGGCGAGGGATGCGGCGCCTTGAGCACGCGGTGGCGGCGCGGGTCGATGACCTTGCCCTTGGCCTGGGCGTAGCTGCCCCAGAGCAGGAACACCAGGCCCTCGCGCTCGCGGTTGAGCACGTCGACGACGTGGTCGGTGAAGCCTTCCCAGCCCTTGCCCTGGTGCGCGCCAGCGCGGCCTTCCTCGACCGTCAGCACCGCATTGAGCAGCAGCACGCCGCGCCGCGCCCACGGCAGCAGGCAGCCGTGATCGGGCCGGGCGATGCCGAGGTCGCGCTGGATTTCCTTGAAGATGTTGTCCAGCGACGGCGGCACCGGCACGCCCGGTTGCACCGAGAAGCACAACCCGTGCGCCTGGCCGTAACCGTGGTAAGGGTCCTGGCCGAGAATCACCACCTTGACCTGCTCGAACGGCGTGGCGTCGAACGCGGAGAAGATCTGCGGCCCGGGCGGGAAGATCCGCGCGCCGGCGGCCTTGCGCTCGCGCAGGAAGCGCGACAACGACTGCATGTCCTCGCGCCCGAACCAATCGCCGACCCGCGCCTTCCACGACGGATCGAGCTTGATGTCGCGATCGCCGTCGCTCATGCCGGCACCACCGTCGCACTGGGCTCGGACAGCCGCGACAGGCGCAGCTGGAACAAGGTCTTGGTCACCAGCAGGCGCTCTTCGATCGGCTTGAGCACCAGATCGTTGGCGCCGGCGCGCAGCAACTCGCTCTGGTTGTCGCGGTTGGCGTCGCCGGTCATCACCAGCACCGGCAGGCGGCGCTTGCCGTAGCCGAAATCGCCGCGCAGCCGCGCCAGCAGGTCCTTGCCGCCGAGCTCGCCCTTCAGGTAGACGTCGGTCAGCACCAGGTCGGCGCCGGCGTCGCCGCCGTCGCGGCCGCTGGCGCGGTGCGCCTCAAGGTGCTCCAGCGCCTCTTCCACGCCGATGAAGTGCAGCACCTGCAGCGAATGACGTTCGAGCATGCGCTTGGTCGCCACCGCCACGACCCGGCTGTCCTCGACGTAGAGCACGCGCGCGCCGGGAATCGGCTGCGGCTGCACGTAGCCGCGGATGAACGCGGCCAGCGCGGCCGGGCCCAGCGACTTGTCGAAATAGTCGGTGACGTCTTCGGTGAAACGGCGCGCCTCCAGATGCGACTGGGCGTCGCTGGAGACCACGATCACCGGCACGTAAGCCTGGCCGGCGGCCTCGCGCACCGCCCGCGCCAGGGCGATGCCGTCGCCGTCGGGCAGCACCAGGGCGGTGGTGACCAGATCGACCTCGCCGTGATCGAGCGCGAGCTTGGCCTCGATGATGTTGCCGCACTGGACCAAGCGCAGGTTGGGCAGCTCGCGCAGCAGCACGTCGGCGATCAGCTTGCGCACCAGCTTGGAGCCGTCGACCACCATCACCCGCGGCGCGGCGCTGTCGAAATGTCGCAGATTCTGGCTTTGCATGGCGATCGATGATTACCGGGTCGGCGACGCGCGTCCGGCGCCGACGGGCGCCGATGCGCGGCGCGCAGGCGGGGGAACCCCGATTCTAGGCGCAAGCGGTCGCAGATTCCGAGTCTTGCGCATCAGGCTGGCGATCGGCACGCGGGCGCCCGCGGCGGCGCGGCCGCCCGGCTCAGCCGCGGCCGGCGCGGGCCTGGCGCAGGTGGTGTCCGGTCACCAGGCCGGCGCCGAACCAGCCCAGCGCGGCCGAACCGGCCAGGATCGCCAGCGCCTGCAGCGGGCCGAAGCCCTCCAGCACGAAGCGGCTGCCGTAGCTGGCGGCGAGCGCGCCCAGCGGTTCGCGCAGGCTGCGGTCGGCCACGGTCAGCAAGGCCAACGCGACCGCGCCGGCGGCCAGGCCGTAGCACGCGCCCAGGTACAGGAACGGTCGGCGGATGAAACCGTCGGTGGCGCCGAGCAATTGCAGCACACCGATCTCCTCGCGCCGCGACTGGATGTCCAGGCGCACGGTGTTGCCGACCACCAGCAGCGCGCCCAGGCCCAGCCCGATCGCCAGCATCCAGGCCAGGCGGCCGCCGAAGCGCAGCCAACCGTCCAGGCGCTGGCGCCAACCGGCGTCGTGCTGGACCAGATCGGCTTCGGCCAACTCGCCCAGCGATTGCGCCAGGGCCAGTTCGTCGCCCTTGGGCGTCACCAGCAGCAGACTCGGCAGTGGATTGCCTTCGATCGCGCTGAGGCTGTCGCCGAGGCCGCTCTTCTCGCGCAGCTCCGCCAGGCCTTGCTCGGGCGTGCGCAGCTCGACCGTGCCGACCTCGGGCCGCGCGCGCAGCGCCGCGGCCAGCGCGCGGGCGCGCTCGACCGCGATGTCGGGCTTGAGGAACAGGCTGATCTGGCGCGAACGCTGCACGTCGCCGGCGAAACGCTCGATGTTGCTCAGCGCCGCCCACAGCCCCAACGGCAGTGCCAGCGCCACCGCCATGACCCCGATGGTCAGCAGCGCCGCCCAGGGCTTGCGCAGCAGGCGGCCGAGGCTGGCGACCAGGCTGTGCAGATGGTGTTCGAACCACGGCCCCAAGCCGGAGCGCGCGGCCGCGGCGATGGCGTCGTCGTGATCGTGGGCGGGGCCGCGCTGGTCCCGGCCGTCCTGCGGCAATGCGTTCATTCGGCCAGGTCCTCCGGCGCGATGTCGTCGACCAGGCGGCCTTGGTTCAGCACCAGCACGCGCTTGCGCATGCGCTTGACCAGGGCCAGGTCGTGGCTGGCGACCAGCACGCTGGTGCCGCGTTCGGGCAGCGACTGGAACAGGGCCATGATCTCCGCCGACAGGGTCGGATCGAGATTGCCGGTGGGCTCGTCGGCGACCAGCAGGCGCGGTTCGCCGATGATCGCGCGGGCGATGCCGACGCGTTGCTGCTCGCCGGCCGAGAGCTGGCCCGGCAGCGCTTCGGCGCGCGCGCCCAGGCCGACTTTCTCCAGCGTGGCGCGCACCCGCCGGCCGATGTCGGGCCGGCGCAGGCCGCGCAGCAGCAGCGGCAGGGCGACGTTGTCGGCGACGCTGCGATCGGCGAGCAGGCGGTGGTCCTGGAACACCACGCCGATCTCGCGCCGGTGCAGGGCCACGCGGCGGCCGCCGACCTTGTGCAGGCTGCGTTCGCCGAACAGCACCGCGCCGCGGCTGGGGCGCTCGCTGAGGTGGATGAGCTTGAGCAAAGTGCTCTTGCCGGCGCCGGAGTGGCCGGTCACGAACAGCATCTCGCCGGGCGCCACCTCGAAGCTGACTTCGCTGAGGGCCTCGTGGCCGCTGTCGTAGCGTTTGCTGACGTTGTCGAAGCGCAGGACGGTCATGGCGGAAGTATCGCAGAGCGAATCGCCGGCTTCATCACGTTTCGGCATCCGGGTTTGGCCTATGTTCGCGCTGCGGTCGGCGCGGCATCGCCGACGTGCTCGACGACACAGACCGACCGTTCAGGCCGGCACGGCTCGCGCGACCGCAGGCCACCGTTCCGCCGCACCGGCGCGTGCCGCCGCGGCGCGCGGCCGGCGCACGCTAGCCCTCTTGCAACGCTGCCTACGTCCGACATCACGCGCCGCGCCGATTCCCGGCGGCGGCGGACCGCCCCTGTCCACGACCTAGGAGCACCCGACATGCGCACTCTTCCCGCCTCGCTGGCGCTCGCCGGCCTGTTCGCGCTCGGCCTGCATGCCCAAGACGCCCGCGCCGAGCAATACGATCCGCCGCTCAACATCGGCACCCTGGTCTGCCCGGCCGGTTCCAGCGGCTACGGCAACGCGCGCTTCATCGTCTTCCCCTCGTTCGGCAGCGCGCCGCCGAACTGGCGCATGACGATCTGGTGCAACGCCGGCGGCAGCGGCCGTCGCGGCCATTTCGAACCCGGTTCCGGCGGCGTGTTCAGCGCCTGGCCGTATGCCGGCGGCGCGTTCGGCGTCGGTTGGCCGGCCTCGCCGAACTACGGCAACCAGTATCAGTCGCTGGACATCGACATCGACGGCGACCTGGACGTGTTCCAGTTGGTGGAAACCGCGGCCAACACCTGGTCGGTGTACCTCAGCCGCACCCAGTGAGCGCGCCGCGCGGCCTGCGGGCCGCCGTTTCGCAGGGGATGGGGAGAGGCGATGGAGGTGCGGGCCAGGCCCGCGCGGCCAGCTGACCGAGGACGGCGCACCGGGCCTGCGCACGCGCAGACCCGGACGGGCAGGACGACGGCGGCCGGCGCGAGCGCCGGCCGCCGGAGCGCGTCAGTGCTGGCTGCGCGGCGGACGCGCGACCAGCGACTTGAGCTTGCGGCCGATGCGGCCGAGCAGCGAGGGCTTGGCCTCGGCCGAGGCGGCCGGGGCGGCAACGGTCGGCTTCGCGGCGGACGCCGGCGCGGCCTTCGGCGCGTGCCCCTGCGCCGGGGCGGCGGCGGCGGCCGGGGCGGCAGCGCCCTCGGCGCCTTCGATGCGGCGACCGCCGCGACGGCGGCGACGCTTGCGCGGCGCACGCTCGCCTTCGGCGGCCGGCACGGCGGACGCGGCAGCGGCTTCCGCACGCGGTGCGCGCGGCGGACGCGGCGCAGCGGCTTCGCCGCCCGCGGCGACAGCAGCGACGGCAGCGCCGTCCTCGCTGCGCGGACGCTCGCGGCGCGGCGCGCCGTCCCGGCGGCCTTCGCTGCGGCCGCCGCGGCCCGAGCCTGAACCCGAGCCCGAACCGCTGCGGCTGCGACCGCCGCCGCGGCGCTGCTCGTCGGCGGCGCGCTGCTCGCGCGCCTCCTTGAAGATCGCGCCGATGCTTTCGTTCTCTTCGCCGTCCTCGCCGGCCGGCACTTCGCGCGGCGCGCGCGGCAGCGCGACCAGCAGCTCGGCGTCGACCGGAGCGGTCGGCAGCTTCTGCTCGATGTAGGCCTCGATGTCCGGCAGGCTCATCGCATAGCGCTCGCAGGCGAAGCTGATCGCGTCGCCCTCGGCGCCCAGGCGCGCGGTGCGGCCGATGCGGTGGACGTAGTCCTCGGCGTCGAACGGCAGGTCGTAGTTGTAGACGTGGCTGACGCCGTCGATGTGCAGGCCGCGCGCCGCCACGTCGGTGGCGACCAGGATCTCGAGCTGGCCCTTCTGGAACTTGTTCAGCAGCGACTCGCGCTTCTTCTGCGGCACGTCGCCGGACAGCACGCCGACCCGGTAGCCGCCGCGTTCCAGCGCGCGCGCGACCCGCTCCACCCATGCCTTGGTATTGACGAACACCATGGTGCGCGCGCCTTCGCTGCGCGACAGCAGGCCCAGCAGCAGCGGGATCTTCTCGTCGTCGGCCGGGAAATAGACCTTCTGCCGGACCTTGGCGGCGGTGATGAACTCGGTCTCGACGACCACCTTCTCCGGCTCGTTCATGTGCTCGTAGGCGAGCTCCAGAACGCGGTGGCTCAGGGTCGCCGAGAACAGCAGGGTCTGGCGCTCGGTGCGGATCGGCATGCGCCGCAGCAGGAAGCGGATGTCCTTGATGAAGCCCAGGTCGAACATCCGATCGGCTTCGTCGAGCACGCACATTTCGCAGGCGTGCAGCGACACCACTTTGTGCTGCTTGACGTAGTCGATCAGCCGGCCCGGGGTGGCGATGATGACATCGGCGCCCTTCTGCAGCAGCTCGCGCTGCTTGTCGTAGTCGACGCCGCCGTAGACCAGGGCGAACTTCAGGCCGAGATCGGAACCAAACTTGACCGCGTCCTTGTGGATCTGGATCGCCAGCTCGCGGGTCGGGGCCAGGATCAGCGCGCGCGGGTCTTCCGGCTTGCGCTCGGCCAGGGCCGGGCGGGTCAGCAGGCGGTTCATCACCGCCACCAGGAAGGCCAGGGTCTTGCCGGTGCCGGTCTGGGCCTGGCCGGCGACGTCGCGCCCGGTCAGGGCGATCGGCAGGGTCAGGGCCTGGATCGGCGTGCAGCGCGAGAACCCGGCGCCCTCCAGGCCGGCCAGCAGGCTCGGGTGCAGATCGAAGGAGGAAAATGTTACGTCGGTTAAAGGCTTGTCGCTCATGCGTTTCAGAAGTCCGCGCCGTTCGGGCGCCGTAGGGTGTCGCTTGCGTGGGTGGCGTCGGCGAAGCAGACTGCCGGGGCCGAGCCGGCGCCCGAGTTTGGACTCCGTGGCGGGCTCGATGGGGCCGTGGCGCAGCCCTTGAAGGTGCCGCGAAACGCCCCAGTTTAACGTAAGCCCCCACCCGGCATGACCTTCCGGGTGTTCCATTCAAGATTCACCTGTACCGTACGGTCCAGTATCCGCAGGAGACCCCCGTGAGCGAAAAAATTCTGCATGTCGGCGATTCCGACTTCGACGCCGCCGTGCTGCAGTCGTCCGAACCCGTCCTGGTCGATTTCTGGGCCGAATGGTGCGGTCCGTGCAAGATGATCGCTCCGGCCCTGGACGAACTGGCTGAGGTCTACGACGGCAAGGTCAAGATCGCCAAGGTCAACGTGGACCACAACCGCACCACGGCGATGAAGTACCACGTGCGCTCGATCCCGATGCTGCTGCTGTTCAAGGACGGCCAGGTCCAGGCCACCCAGATCGGCGCGGTCGGCAAGGCCCAGCTGAGCCAGATGATCGACAAGGCGCTCTGACGCGCCCCGGTCTCGCGCCCCTGCCCCGCCGCGGGCGCGAGCCGCTCCGGGCCTTGCCCGGCAAGGTGAACGGCATCGCTCGGGAAGCTTGCCGCCACGCAGCGGCAGTGCTAGTTTCGCTGTACCCGGCGTCGGACTTCGCGTCCCCGCGCCGCACCCCGTCTGACATACCCATCTATCCACCTACGTCCCTGACGTCCCGCTCGCCTCTACGCGAGCGCTCGCCGCTTAGCGAGGAACCTCCGCTTGTCCGATAAGACCCCCGACGCTGGCGATACCGCCGAAAAGCGCGTGCGCAAGCCGCGCGCCAGCAAAGCCGCCGAAGCCGCTCCGGCCGTGGTCGGCGACGCCAGCCCTCTGATTCCCGCGCCCGCTCCCGTCGAAGCGGCGCCTCCCAAGCCCGCCCCGGCCCCCAGCGCCAGCGAGTCCGCACCGGCCGCCGCTTCCGGCGCCGAGAGCGCCGCGCCGCAGCAGGGCAACGAAGGCGGCGGCAACCCGCAATCGCAGCAGGCCCAGGGCCAGCGCGAAGGCGGCTTCGACAACAACCGCGGCAACCGCCGCGACCGCTTCCGCAACCGCCGCGACCGCGACCGCGATCGCAACAACCGCCCGCAGCAGCGCGGCGGCGGCGGCGACGACTACGCCGACAACGGCGAGAACTTCGTTCCCCGCCCGCACCCGCAGGTTCCGGAGGGCTTCCCGCAATATTCGCTGGGCGACCTCAAGCGCATGCCCGCGCCGCGCCTGCTGGAGATCGCCGAACAGCTGAGCATCACCGACGGCGTCGCCCGCGCCCGCAAGCAGGACGTGATCTTCGCCCTGCTCAAGGTGCTGACCCGCCACGGCGAAGGCGTCGCCGCAGACGGCGTGCTGGAGATCCTGCCCGACGGCTTCGGCTTCCTGCGCGCGGCCGAGGCCAGCTACCTGGCCGGCCCGGACGACACCTATATCTCGCCCAGCCAGATCCGCCGCTTCAACCTGCGCACCGGCGACCACTTGTCCGGCCGCATCCGCTTCCCCAAGGACGGCGAACGCTATTTCGCCCTCTCGGTGGTCGACAGCATCAACGGCGAACCGCTGGAAGCGTCGAAGAACAAGGTCCTGTTCGAAAACCTGACCCCGCTGTTCCCGCGCCGCAAGTTCAAGCTCGAGCGCGGCGACGGCTCGACCGAGGACATCACCGGCCGCATCCTCGACCTGATGGCGCCGCAGGGCAAGGGCCAGCGCGCCCTGATCGTCTCGCCGCCCAAGGCCGGCAAGACCATGCTGATGCAGCAGGTCGCGACCGCGATCACCCATAACCACCCCGACGTGCACCTGATCGTGCTGCTGGTCGACGAGCGTCCGGAAGAAGTGACCGAAATGCAGCGCACCGTGCGCGGCGAAGTGGTCTCCTCGACCTTCGACGAACCGGCCGCGCGCCACGTGCAGGTCGCGGAAATGGTGATCGAGCGCGCCAAGCGCCTGGTCGAACACAAGAAGGACGTGGTGATCCTGCTCGACTCGATCACCCGCCTGGCCCGCGCCTACAACAACGTGGTGCCGTCCTCGGGCAAGGTGCTCACCGGCGGCGTCGACGCCAACGCCCTGCACCGCCCGAAGCGCTTCTTCGGCGCCGCGCGCAACGTGGAAGAAGGCGGCTCGCTGACCATCATCGCCACCGCGCTGATCGACACCGGCAGCAAGATGGACGAGGTGATCTACGAAGAGTTCAAGGGCACCGGCAACAGCGAAGTGCACCTGGACCGCCGCATCGCCGAAAAGCGCGTCTACCCGGCGATCAACATCAACCGCTCGGGCACCCGCCGCGAAGACCTGCTGATCGAGCCGGAGCTGCTGCAGAAGATCTGGATCCTGCGCAAGCTGCTGCACGGCATGGACGAGATCGGCGCGATGGAATTCCTGCTCGACAAGATGAAGAACACCAAGTCCAACGACGAGTTCTTCAGCTCGATGAAGCGCTGACGCGCCGCCGCCTGCGGCATCGCGGTCGCGGCTCGCGCCGCTCCTACCCTGGCGACGGCGCGCTACTGCAGCTGCGACCACGAAGTCCGGCGCGGCCCGGGCCGCGCCGGACCGATCGCTTACAGCCCGCGGCCGCCCGCCAACTGCGTCTGCGGGTTCTGCGTTTCCATCGTCGCCATCTGCCGCGCGACCAGCAGGCTGCTGGCTTCCACGCTCTGGTGGGCCGCCGCGGACACGTCGATCGCGACCATGCGCCGGCTCGGCGACTGCGGGTCGCCCTGCACCGCGAACAGCCGGCTGCCGTCCTTGCTCGCCAGCAAGTGATCGATCTGGCTCAGGCCGCCGTCGCGCATCGCCGGAATCAGCGCTGCGGCGAGGTTCTTCTGCTGCTGCTCGCCGAGCCGGCCGAGGTCGCGGTTGAGCTCGCCGCCCTGGACCTTGCCGAGCAGTTCCTTGTACAGCCCGTTCATCGCGTGCGCGCCGCTGCTGAGGATGCCGGCCACGCGCAATCCCTCGTCGAACCCGCCGCCGACGCGGTTGCCGTTGTGGTTGGCGGCCTCGCGCAGTTCCGGCGGCAACAGGTAGGTGCCGCGCTCGCGCTGGCCGTCGCGGTCGGCGACATAGCGCTTGACGTCCTTGAGCTCGAGATCGAAGAACTCCTTGGACGAATTCTTCGCCGCCTGCGCCAGCAGCATCTGCTGCTGCGCGCTGAGTTTCTCCAGCCCCTGCCCCGAGCCCAGCGCGTCGACCAACGACTCCGGCACCTTCTGCTTGAGGAAGGACAGGAAGCGCTCGCGCGTTTCCGGGTTCTGGCCGACGCCGTCGAGAATGCGCGTCGCGGTCGACAAAGCGTTGCCGGCATCGGTCGGCATGCCCTCGATCTGGCGCATCACCGCGCTGATCGCGCGCTTGGGCTCCATGCCCTGAGCGAACGGGAAGCGCTCGCGGAACTCGTCCCAACGCGGCGCCAGCAAGGCCTCGCGGGCGCGCTTGATCAACTCGAACGCACCGGCGGCGAAGGCGACGATGGCCATGCCCACCGGCGCGATGCCGATCAGGCTGCCGACCAGGCCGGCGTTGCGCGCGCCGAGCAGCACCGCGGTGTTGCCCACGCTGCCGGCGAGCTTGAAGCCGCCGCTGAGCATGTCGAACGCGGCGTCGACGCGCTGGTCGGTGTCCAGCGGACGGCCGCTGACCGGATCGCGGCCGTTGAACACGCGGCCGGCGTTCTGGCCGAGGTCGCGCACGTCGTGGCCGACGTCCTTGATCGCGGTGTAGCGTTCGAGAATCTTGGCCGCCTGGCGCTCGCGCCCGGTGCGGTGGGCGAACTCCATCAGCGCGCTCATCGCCGCGGCGTCGATCGGCTGGCCGGAGGCGCGCGCGGCGGTGCCGGCCTTGATCGCGCCGTCGATCGCATCGAGCGTGTCGGCGACGTCGCCGCGGCCGCCGTTGCGGGCCAGCTGGCGCAGTTCGTTCAAGGGCGCGTCGACCGGCGCCTGCGGGCCGGCATCGCGCTGCGCCGACCAGCGCTTGGCGTAGTCGACCATCGAATCCTGCAGCGTCGCCGGCACGTCCAGCGCATAGCCGTGGAACGGCGGCGCGACGCGGCCGTCGGCGCGGGTTTCGCCCGGATGCAGTTTCCAGGCCGGCGCGAGCTGGGCCAGCGCGCCGCCGGGGCCACCGACCTGGGCCACGGTCGCTTCCAACGTATCTTCGTCGACTACCTGGCCGTTGCGCTGCAACGCGTCGGCGACGACGGCGCGCAGCACGCTGTCGCGCGACCACTCGTCGTCGGCCGGCAGCAACACGGTGTAGTCCTGGGCGCGCTCCTGCGCGCTGCCCTGGCCGGCGTAGCGCCGCAGGGCCGCAGTGGTGGTTTGGGCTCGGTTCCCCGCCGAGATCGAATCGACTGCTGCATTCATTGCACTGGCTCCTTGTCCCCGTTACGAAGTCGTCATGACCCCCCTGTCGCGCCGGCGGCACGGCCGCGGGCGGACCCGCATGATGCCCCCGTCCCGGCGCTGGGGCAATTCGCTACCGAATGGTGACAATCGGAACCGGGCGCTGCGGCCGGTTTTGCGGCGGCCTGCTTCGTGCCGCAGCGTATTCAGGCATTGCGGCGCTGCGCCCTCGACGCAGGCGGACGCGGCCCGATGCGGGCCGCGGTTCGCACCCCACATGCCGGCCGCGGCGACTCAGCCTCGTGCCGGCCGCGGCGTCCCCGGCACCGACACCGACGCGGGCACGGGCGCAGCAGCGACGGCCGCCTCCCGGGCGTTGCCCGCCGCCGCCGCGAGCTCGCTGCCGGGCCAGCCATCGACCAGGGTCGGAGCACAGGCGCTGCACAGCAGCGCCGCCAACACAACGATCAATCCCTTCATGACAACCTCCTTGTGGACGACGACGGATGACGACGAATCGACGCCGTTGCGGACCGGTTCGGACGCGGCCGGCCTGGCGTCCGTCATTGTCCGCCCCGCCTGTCGCGCAGCCCGCGACGGGCCAGAGGCAATGCCTGGCGCGAGCACGATTTGCGCCGCCGCGCACGCGTCGCCGCGGCCGCCGTCACTCGGGACGCACGCGCGCGACGCGGCATCCGCAGGTTGAAATCGCGCTTGCCGGCATCCATAGCAGAGCCCCGGCGTCATCCGCCGGCGCGACACTGCGTTCACTCGCACGATGCGCGCCGCACCGCCGCAGCCCGGCGCATCGCGTCATAATCCCAGCCGGAGGTGCTCATGCACGGTGGCGGTCTCGAACTCGCGTTGTTGTTCCTGCTGGCCGCGGTGGTGGCGGTGCCGGTGTTCCGCAAATTCGGCCTCGGCGCGGTGTTGGGCTATCTCGCCGCGGGCGTGGTGCTGGGCCCCTACGGGGTCAAGGTGATCCGCGACGCCGAACCGGTGCTGGGCGCCTCGGAAATCGGCGTGGTCATGATGCTGTTCGTGATCGGCCTGGAACTGTCGCCGGCGCGCCTGCGGGTGATGCGCAAGCCGGTGTTCGGCGCGGGCGGCCTGCAAGTGCTGCTCAGCGGCATCGCACTGGGCGCGTTGGCCCTGTTCGGTGCGCCGCTGGCCGACGTGCCGGTGGGCTGGAAGGCGGCGACGGTGATCGGCCTGGGCCTGGCCTTGTCCTCGACCGCGGTCTGCCTGCAGTTGCTGTCCGAGCGCAAGAGCCTGGCCACCGATTACGGCCGGCTCGCGTTCGCGATCCTGCTGTTCCAGGATCTGGCCGCGATTCCGCTGCTGGCGGCGATTCCGCTGCTCGGCAAGGCCGCGGCAGTGGAGGGGCTGAACTGGATCGCGGTGGCCAAGGCGCTGGGCGCGATCGCGGCGGTGGTGTTCGGCGGCCGCGTGCTGCTGCGCCAGGTGTTCCGGGTCGTCGCCCGCACCCGCATGCCGGAAGTGTTCACCGGCGCGGCGCTGCTGACCGTGCTCGGCTCGGCCTGGATCATGCAGATCGCCGGCCTGTCCGCCGGCCTGGGCGCGTTCCTGGCCGGCGTGCTGCTGGCCGATTCGGAATTCCGCCACGAGCTGGAATCGCAGATCGAGCCGTTCAAGGGCCTGCTGCTGGGCCTGTTCTTCATGGCCGTGGGCATGAGCATCGACCTGCAGCGGGTGCTGGCCGAGCCGGTCACCATCGCCGCGATCGTGTTCGCCTTGCTATCGGTGAAGTTCATCCTGCTGTTCGGGGTCGGCATCAGCGCCGGCGGCCTGGACAAGCGCGGCGCGTTCCAGCTCGCCACGGTGATGTCGCTGGGCGGCGAGTTCGCCTTCATCGTGTTCAACGAAGCGGTCAAGGCGCGGCTGCTGGACGACCCGACCCGCGACCGCCTGATCGCCGCGGTCGGCGTGTCGATGGCGCTGACCCCGCTGCTGATGATCGCCGCCCAGCGCATGCTCGACGCGGCGCCGACGGCGAAGGAAAAGCGCCCCTACGACGAGATCCCCGACCATCATCCGCAGGTGCTGCTGGCCGGCATGGGCCGCTTCGGCCAGATCATCGCCCGCTTGCTGGTCGCGCATCGCACGCCGTTCATCGCGATCGAGAACAGCGCCGACCAGGTCGACTTCATGCGCCGCTTCGGCACCATGATCTACTACGGCGACCCGGCGCGGCCGGAGCTGCTGCGCTCGGCCGGCGCGGCCCAGGTCAAGGTGTTCGTGATCGCGATCGACGATCGCGAATCCGGCATCCGCACCGTGCGCACCATCCGCCGCCTGTATCCCAAGGCCAAGGTGTTCGCCCGCGCGCGCGACCGTCGCCACGCCTGGGAATTGATGGACCTGGGCGCAGAACCGATGCGCGAGACGTTCTATTCCAGCCTCAAGCTCGGCGAGGACGTGCTGGTCGAACTGGGCGTGCCGCCGGAGACGGCGCGCGACCACGTCGAACGTTTCCGCGAACTCGACGAACGCATGCTCAATGCCCAGTATCTGGTCCACGACGACGAGGACGCGATCCTGCAGACTGCGCGCGACGCGCGCAAAGAGCTGGAAGCGCTGTTCGACGCCGATCGCGGCGAGGGCTTGCTGGCGAACATGGTCGAGAAGCACACGTCGGTCGGGCCGGAGAATTCGACCCGGCATTGAGGCCGTCGCCGCGAACGCACGGGCTCCTGTAGGAGCGGCGTGAGCCGCGACCAACCAAAGCGGTGCACGCAAGCGCCGTAGCCGAAGCCCGGTAAGACGGCGCTTTTGCTTTTCATGCAGGCTCGCGACCTCGGCTGAATACGTGGTATTCCACCGCTTCGGCTGTCGCGGCTTACGCCGCTCCTACACAAGAGCTCACGCCGCTTTACGGGGCTGCAGTTAGTGCCCCGGGCCGCGCAGGAACCGGGCCATCGACATGTCGCGGCTACTGCCGTTGCTCGGCGCGGGCGGGGCGAACTCGGCGGCGATGTCGACGAAGCCGCGCATCACCGCGATCTCGCGCGGCGTGCGGTTGAGCGCGTCGCGCAGGTCCGGGTTGGCGCCGTGGCGCAGCAGGCGCTGCACTACGCGCAACAGACCGTGCAGCGCCGCCAGGTGCAGCGGGCCGAAACCGCGCGGGTCCTGCACGTCGAGCGAAGCGTCGTGATCCAGCAGCAATTCCAGACCGGCGATCAGCACGTCCTCGTCGGCGGCGGTGCCCGGCTCGGCGCGCGCGCCGAGCAGCAACAGCAGCGGCGTGGCGCCGGCCGCGGACTGGTCGGCGTCGACGCCGGCCAACAACAAGGTGTCGAACAAGGCCACCAGGCGGCTGCGCTCGCGCGCGGTGAAGCCGTACATCGCCGCGCAATGCAGGGCCATGCGGCCCTGGGCGTCGCGCGCATGCACGTCGGCGCCGGCGGCGAGCAGACGCGCGGCCAGATCGGTCAGGCCCAGGGCGCAGGCCACCATCAGCACGGTCAGGTCGCCCGGCAGGCGCTGCTCCAGCGAGGCGCCGGCAGCGACCAGGCGGTCGACGATCTCGCCGTGGCGCATGCTGACCGCCGCCGACAGCGGGGTCGCGCCGGAATGGGCGGCGCGCTGTGGATCGGCGCCGCGCGCCAGTAGCAGGTCGACCACTGCTCGGTGGCCGCCGCCGGCGGCGCGCAGCAGGGCGGTGCAGCCCTGGCTGTCGGGCGCGTCCACCGGCAGGCCGAGATCGAGCAGACGGCGCACCGCGTCGGCGTCGCCGACGATCGCCGCGGCCGGTACGTCGGCCTCGTGCAGCGCACGCCGCGGCAGCGGCCAGCCGCGCCAGTCCAGCCAGTCGGCCAGGTCGCGCCGGCCAGAAGCCAGGGCCACCCCGAGCGGAGTCTGGCCGTCAGCGGCAAGCAGGTCGGGGGCCGCGCCCTGCGCCACCAGGCGCTTGAGCATGGCCTCGCGGCCGAGCGCCGCCGCCAGGTGCAGCGCGCTCATGCCGTGGCTGTCGCGGGTGTTGAGGTCGACGCCGGCGGCGAGCAGGCGTTCGAGCAGGCGGTTCCAGCCCAGCCGCACCGCGATCGCCAGCGGCGGGTCCCCGGCCGGCGTCGGCGCAAACGCGTCGGCGCCGCGCTCGAGCAGGTCGAGGGCGAACTGCTCCAACCCGCGCGTGGCCTGTTCGCCCGCCGAGCAGGTGGCGAGGAAGCGGCCCAGGCCGCCGCGGCCGGCCGGCGAGACGCCGTGGCGCAGCAGCGCCTGCAACGCCGGCAAGGCCTCGGTGCCGCGGCTGAGCAAAACGAACAGCACGGTATCGCCGCGCTCGTCGCGCACCGCCGGGTCGGCGCCCTGCGCCAGCAGCCACTCGATCCGCTGCGCGGTGGGCACCGCGCCTTCGTCTTCGAACAATTGCGCGCCCAGCTCGACCGGGCTCAACAGCTTGGCCAGACCGGTCAGGTCGGCCTCGTGGCCCTCGCGCAGGCCGTCGCGCAGCAACGCCGCCGGCATGCGGTCGACGATCACCCGTTCGCCCTCGCCGGCGTCCGCGTCGCCCTCGCCGCTGACCGCGGCCGGCAGCGGATAGGCGCGGTCCAACGCCGCGACCAGCGACCAGCGACCGGCCTCGGCCGCGCGGTCGACCGCGCGCTTGCCCTGGCGGTCGCGCAGTTCCGGGTCCAGGCCGAGATCGAGCAGGCGCACCACCAGCGGCGCCGAGGCGGTCTCGGCCTGGCAGGCCAGGATCAGCGCGCTGGCGCCGTCGGCGTCGACCGCCGCGGCTTCGGCCACGCCGCCCTGCGGCAGGTGTTCGAGCAGGCGCTCCAGCACCGCCGGGCGGCCGCCGCGCGCGGCTTCCAGCAACGGCGTGCGCTGTTGCAGATCGATCGCCTTGGCGTCTGCGCCGGCGGCGAGCAGGGCGGTGACGATATCGAGGTGGCCGGCGAACGCGGCCACGTGCAGCGCGCTGCGGCGCTGCGCATCGCGCGCATCGATGCGCGCCTTGTGCTTGAGCAACAGCTGCACGCCGGCCGGATCGTCCTCGTCGGCGCCGGCCGCGGCGAGCAGGGCCGGGGTGCCGCCGGGGTGTTCGGTCTTGGCGCCGCGTTCGAGCAGGAACTTGCCCAGGCGCCAGTTGCCGCTGGCGCAGGCTACGCCGAGCGGGGTCAGGCCGTCCTCGTTGAGCGGGTCCAGTTCGGCCTGGGCGTCGAACAGCAGCGCGGCCACGCCCGGGTCGGAGCTGCGTGCGGCGTGGTGCAGCGGGGTGTTGCCTTCGTGATCGGCCAGGCGCGGGTCGGCGCCGTTGGCGAGCAGGGTCATGACCGCGTCGGGACGGCCGTGCCAGCTGTCGCGGGTCGCCGCCAACAGCGGCGTAGTCCCGGCGATGGCGGCGTTGAGGTCGACGCCCTTGGCGATCAGTGCGCGCAGCAGGCGCAGGTCGGGCAGTACCGCGGCCAGCACCGGCAGGCTGCGGCGATCGCGGTCGTCGGCAGCCGGCAGCGCGCGCACGTCGGCGCCGAGTTCGATCAGTTCCAGCGCGCGTTCGACCTTGCCGCCGCGCGCGGCGGCGTACAGCGCCGGCTCCAGATCCTCGTCGGCCAAGGCATCGTCGGCGGCGACGGGGGGGTCCAGTTCGGGCGCGAATTCGATGCCCGGCAGCGCCTCGGCCGCGGGAATGCGCTGCAGCCACAAATGCAGCGCCGGCGACAGCACCGCGAGCGCGACGGCCAGGCCCCAGCGCAGGCCGCCGGAGACGATCAGCCCCGGCCAGGCCAGCACCAGCACCAGCCCGACCAGACCGGCGACGATCGCCGCCGCGCCCAGGCCGCGCCAGGCGCCCAGATCGAGATCGGCCAACCGCGCCCAGGTCGGCGCCAGCGGCGCGCCGTCGCGTTCGACCTCCTGGTACAGCGGCCACAGCCGCCACAGGCCGAGCAAGATCAGCCCGGCGACCGCGCTCAGGCCGAGCACGGCGAGCAGCGAACCGGTCTGCAGCAAAGCGCTCAACGGCCAGGCCACCAGCGCCGCGGAGGCGACGGTCGCCCCGCCCCACAGCGCCGACAGCGCCAGCAGCTCCGGCTTCCAGCGCGGCGCGGCATCGCGCCGGCGCCACAGTCGCGCGGCGATCGCGAATGCCGGCTGGGCCAGCGCGCCGCCGAGCAGGGCGATCAGCGCGCCGCCGAGGGTTCCGCCCAAGCCGGTGGCCAGGGCCAGCACCAGGCCGGCGCCGGCAGCGATGCCGAGGTCGCGGGAGGCGGTATGCGCGGTTCGGGCGTCAGGCATCGGGCGCGACCGCGCTGGCCAGGGTCGGCGGAAACTGGATATGGAAACCGCGCGACTGCAGGTGTTCGCGCACGGTCGTCGCATCGGCGCGGGCCAGCTTGCGCTGCTCGCTCAGCTCGACTTCGAGCACGAACTGCAGCGACCCCAGTTGCTCGCGCACCGGATCGGGCAGGCGTGCGAAGTCGTCGCGCGCGCTCAGGAACACGTAGGTGTCTGCCTTGCGGAGACTTTTGTAAACGTAGGCTTGCATGGGGCGGGCGGTACGGCCGGGGGACGGGTGTTTCTGCGCCGCAGATATGACATACAGCATACCCGCCCGTCCGTGTCGCGCGAACTTCCGCGTTCAGCGCGGGGCGCAGACCGGGATGGTAGGCCGGCCGGCGGCGGGGTGACGGCGGACCGGCGTCCTGCGCTCGGTGAGTCGCCCCGCGAATCGTCCCAAGTCGTTCTGCGGCCCGTCGCCGGAGCAGGCCGCCGTGGACTTCGTCCAGGCATGGCGCCGAGGTCTCCGGACCGCCGCCGCGGAGGCGAGCCGAAAGGCAAGCGTCGAAACCGTTCCGCCGTCGCCGAAACCGCCCCCCTCAGTGATACCCCGCGTCCGCCGCGATCTTGCCGCGGAACACCCGGTACGACCAATACGTGTAGCCCAGGATCGCCGGCAACAGCACCACCAGGCCGGCCAGCACGAAACCCTGCGACGACGGCGGCGAGGCCGCGTCCCACAGCGACAGGCCGGGCACGATGTCCGGCCACAGGCCCAGGATCAGGCCGAGGAAGCCGAGCACGAAGAACGCCAGCGCGTGCAGGAACGGATGGCCGTCGTGGCCCTCGCGCATCACCGAGCGCCACAGCGCCCAGGCGTTGGCGATCACCAGCAAGGGCACGGGGAACAGCCAGAGGAAATTCCCGCCCTCGAACCAGCGCGCCATGATCCGCGAGTCCAAGAACGGCAGCCAGGCGCTGACCAGACCGATGAACACCGCCACCACTAGCACCAGCGGGCGCGCCAGGGTGCGCGCGACCTGCTGCATGCGGCCCTCGGTCTTGAGGATCAGCCAGGTCGAGCCGAGCAGGGCGTAGCCGAACACCACCGCCGCGCCGGTCAACATCGAGAACGGGCTGAACCAGTCGAACACGCCGCCGACGTACTTGCCTTCCTGCATCGGCATGCCCTCGACCAGGGCGCCGAGGATCACGCCCTGGGCGAAAGCGCAGAACAGCGAACCCAACGCGAACGCCGCGCCCCAGGCCGGCTTGGCGCGGCGCGCCTTGAACCGGAATTCGAACGCGACGCCGCGGAACACCAAGGCGATCAGCATCAACAGCACCGGCAGGTACAGCGCCGACAGCACCAGCGCGTAGGCCTTGGGAAACGCCGCCAGCAGCCCGGCGCCGCCGAGCACCAGCCAGGTCTCGTTGCCGTCCCAGATCGGCGCGGCGGTGTTCATCATATGGTCGAGCTGGCCCTCGTCCTCGGCGAACGGCGCCAGGATGCCCAGGCCGAGCACGAAGCCGTCCAGCAGCACGTACATCAACACGCCGAAGCCGATCACGCCGAACCAGATCACCGGCAGCCAGTAGTCCATCGTTGCACTCCGTCTCGCTATGCGGCGGCGCTCAGGCGCCGGCCTCGCTGGATTCGTCCGGCACCGACAGCGGCCGCGCCGCGGTGCGCTCGCCCTGCACGGTGCGCGGCGGCGGCTCGTGCGGGTGCGGCCCCTTGGCCACCAGGCGGAACAGGTAGCGGATGCCGGCGCCGAACACGACCAGATAGACCACCGCGAACACGAGCAGCGAGCTCATCACGCTCGCCGCCTCCACCGTCGGGCTGACCGCGTCGGCGGTGCGCAGCAGGCCGTAGATCACGTAAGGCTGGCGGCCGATCTCGACCACGTACCAGCCGGCCAACAAGGCGACGAAGCCGCTCAGGCTCAGCCAGCGCCAGCCGTGCAGGGCCAGGCGCGAGCCGTACAGTCGGCCGCGCCACAACTGCCAGGCCGAGAACAGCGCCACCAGCAGCATCGCCACGCCCAGCCCGACCATGACCCGGAACGCATAGAACACCGGCTTCACCGGCGGCCGCTCGCTGGCCGGCACCGACTTCAGCGGCTGGATGTCGCCGTCCAGGGTGTGGGTCAGGATCAGGCTGCCCAGCTTGGGCACGGCGATTTCGTAATCGTTGCGCTCGGCGGTTTCGTTCGGCACCGCGAACAGGATCAGCGGCACGCCCTCGCCGGCCGGCCTGGATTCCCAGTGCGCCTCCATCGCCGCGACCTTGATCGGTTGGTACTCGCGGGTCTTCAGCCCGTGCAGATCGCCGACCAGCACCTGCGCCGGCACGGTGATCGCGGCGAATACCGTGGCCGCCTTGAGCATGCGCTTGGCCGCGTCCACGTGCGCGCCGCGCAGCAGATAGGACGCGGCCACGCCGCCGACCACGAAGCAGGTGGTGATGAACGCCGCCAGCACCATGTGCGTGAGGCGGTACGGGAACGAGGGGTTGAACACGATCGCCCACCAGTCGGCGGGTTCGAACACGCCGTCGACGATCTTGTAGCCGGCGGGAGTCTGCATCCAACTGTTCGCCGACAAGATCCAGAACGCCGAAATCAGCGTGCCCAGCGCGACCATGCAGGTGGCGAGGAAATGCATCTTCTCGTCGACCCGGTTCCAGCCGAACAGCATCACGCCGAGGAAGGTCGCTTCCAGGAAGAACGCGGTCAGCACCTCATAGGACAGCAGCGGGCCGAGGATGTTGCCGGCCTGTTCGCTGAGCACCGCCCAGTTGGTGCCGAACTGGAAACTCATGACGATGCCGGACACCACGCCCATGCCGAACGACACGGCGAAGATCTTGGTCCAGAAGAAATACAGATCGCGCCAGCCGGTGTCGCGGGTGCGCAGCCAGCGCCATTCCACGAACGCCAGCCAGCTCGCCAGGCCGATGGTGAAGGCCGGGAACAGGATATGGAACGAAACCACGAAGCCGAACTGGATCCGCGACAGCAACAGGGCGTCCACGCGCTTGCCTCCACGGCGCGATGCGTGCGCCGGCCGGGTCATATTGCGTCGCAG
The DNA here is from genome assembly GCF_037027445.1 of Lysobacter firmicutimachus. NCBI lineage: Bacteria > Pseudomonadati > Pseudomonadota > Gammaproteobacteria > Lysobacterales > Lysobacteraceae > Lysobacter > Lysobacter firmicutimachus. Next base: position 289,012 of record NZ_JBANDL010000002.1, on the reverse strand, counting down.
CACGCAACCGCGACGACGGCTTGCCGGAACCACATAAACCGCAAAGCCGGTGAGCGCAGCGTGGTGGCGGCTTGCCCGAAGCCCGCGCACGAACGCAAACACCGTCGCCGCAAGGCCCGTACCGCCGCCACCGGCCGCACCGCCGCAGCGCCGATCGCCGGCGCCCCTGCGACAAACCGCAGCACGCCCGCGCAAGCCGATTCCGCCCCGTTGCCCGCCCCTCACCCGAGTTTTGCGCAAACCCTCTCACCGCCCCCATCCCCGATTCCGCAAACCCCGTCGCTCCGGCTATTGCCCCAAACGATTCCCCATTCCCGAATCCCCGCTCCCCCGTGACCAACGGCCGACCCGCCCGCCCCCACCCGGCTGCTACCCTGCGCACACTTTTGTCCCACGCCCCAGAGCCCGCTCCATGCGCATCTCCTTCGCCACGCTCGCCGCGCTGCCCTGCGCCCTGCTCGCCACCGCCGCGTTCGCCCAAAGCGCGCCGCTGACCCTGGCCGACACCATGGCCAACCCGGACTGGATCGGCGCACCGGTCGAGGCCGCCTGGTGGGCCTGGGACGGCCAGCGCGTGCAGTACCAGCTCAAGCGCGACGATTCGATCATCCGCGACACCTGGCAGGCCGGCGTCGCCGGCGGCGCGCCGCAACGCGTCGACGGCGCGGCGCGCGCCGAACTCGACGCCGCGGCGCCGGTCTACGACGCCCAGCGCACGCGCATGGCCTTCGTCCGCAATGGCGATGTGTTCGTGCGCGATCTGCGCAGCGGTGCGCTGACCCAGGTCACCCGCAGCAACGACACCGAGGCGCGTCCGCAATTCGGCCGCGACGGCAACCTGGTGTTCCGGGTCGACAACCAGTGGTACCAGTGGCGCGCCGGCCAGGGCGTGAGCCAGGCCGCGCAGGTGCGCGCCGAGAACGACCCGGCCAAGGCGCCCAAGGCCGACGCGCTGCGCGATTTCCAGCTGGCGACCATCGACACCTTGCGCAACGACCGCGCCCAGCGCGAGGCCGCGCGCGAGCAGGACGAGGCCTGGCGCCGCGCCGACCCCAGCCGCGCGCCCAGGCCGGTCTACCTCGGCGACGAGGTCGAGATCGCCGACAGCGCGCTGTCGCCGGACGCGCGCTACCTGCTGGTGGTGACCCAGGCCAAGAAGGGCGACGCCGGCCAGGGCGGCAAGATGCCCAAGTACGTGACCGAGTCGGGCTACGAGGAATTCGAGGAAGTCCGCACGCGCGTCGGCCGCAACGACCCCCTGGCGCAGAAGCTGTGGCTGATCGATGTCGCCAACGCCAAGGCCAGCGAACTCAAGTTCGACGCGCTGCCGGGCATCGCCGTCGACCCGCTGGCGGCGCTGCGCAAGGCGGCCAAGCAGGAGCCGCTCAAGGGCGACCGCCCGGTGCGGGTGGAAACCGACGGCGACGGCAGCGGCGTGTCGATCCGCTGGAGCGACGACGGCCGCCAGGCCGCGGTGCTGATCCGCGCGATCGACAACAAGGACCGCTGGCTGGCCTCGGTCGACCTGGCCCAGGCCAAGCTGCAGACCCGCCACCGGCTCACCGATCCGGCCTGGATCGGCTGGAACTTCAACGATTTCGGCTGGACCCCGGACGGCGCGCTGTGGCTGCTGTCGGAACAGAGCGGCTATTCGCACCTCTACCTCAGCGACGGCGGCGCGCCGCGCGCGCTGACCTCGGGCCAGTGGGAGGTCTCCGAGCCGCGCCTGTCCGCCGACGGCAAGAGCTTCTACTTCCTGTGCAACCGCAAGTGGCCGGGCGACTACGAAGTCTGCGCGGTCGATCGCAACGGCGGCGCCGTGCGCGAGGTCACCGCACTCGACGGCGTGGAGAACTTCGCCCTGTCGCCGGACGGCCGCAAGCTGCTGGTGCGCTATTCCGACAGCTATCTGCCGCCGCAGCTGGCGGTGGTCGGCAGCGACGGCGAAGGCCTGACCAAGCTCACCGACACCCGCAAGGACGCGTTCAAGGCGCGCGACTGGATCCGTCCGGAGTACGTGCAGATCCCGTCCAAGCACGGCGCCGGCACGGTCTGGGGCAAGTACTACGGGCCCAAGACCGTCGAACCGGGCAAGAAGTACCCGGTGGTGATGTTCGTGCACGGCGCCGGCTACCTGCAGAACGTCAGCGCGCGCTACCCGAACTACTTCCGCGAGCAGATGTTCCACAACCTGCTGGTGCAGGAAGGCTACATCGTGCTCGACTTGGACTACCGCGCCTCGGAAGGCTACGGCCGCGACTGGCGCACCGCGATCTACCGCCAGATGGGCCATCCGGAACTGGAGGACTACCTGGACGGCCTGGACTGGCTGGTCGCCCACAAACAGGGCGACCGCGACCGCGCCGGCATCTACGGCGGCTCCTACGGCGGCTTCATGACCTTCATGGCGCTGTTCCGCAGTCCCGGCACGTTCAAGGCCGGCGCCGCGCTGCGCCCGGTCGCCGACTGGTCGCAGTACAACCACGAGTACACCTCGAACATCCTCAACACCCCCGAGCTCGATCCGGAGGCGTACAAGAAGTCCTCGCCGATCGAGTACGCCGCCGGGCTCAAGGACAACCTGCTGATCGCCCACGGCATGATCGACGACAACGTGTTCTTCAAGGACTCGGTGATGATGACCCAGAAGCTGATCGAACTGCGCAAGGACAAGTGGGAGATCGCGCCGTATCCGCTGGAGCGCCACGGCTTCGTCCATCCGGACGCCTGGTACGACGAGTACCGGCGCATCCATGAGCTGTTCAACCGCACGCTGAAGTAAGCGAAGCCGGTCAGCAGGACGGAGGAGCGAGCAACGAGGGGGAGCCGGGCGCTCCCCCCGGCGCGGGTTGCTTATCCGTCGTCCCGGTCTCCTCCGCGGCCGCCGCTGCGACAGGCCGCCGCAGGCGGCGGTCTGACCCAAATCAAATCCGTGCCGGCCGACGCCGCTAGAATGCGCGGATGAACGATTTCGACCGCGTACGCGACTACCTCACCGGCCTGCAGGACCGCATCTGCGCCGCCATCGAACAGGCCGACGGCGGCGCCCGCTTCGTCGAAGACCCGTGGCAGCGCGCCGAAGGCGGCGGCGGGCGCACCCGCGTGCTGCGCGGCGGCAAGGTGTTCGAGCAAGCCGGGATCGGCTTCTCCGACGTGTCAGGCAGCAAGCTGCCGCCCTCGGCCAGCGCGGCGCGGCCGGAACTGGCCGGCGCCTCCTGGCGCGCGGTCGGGGTGTCGCTGGTGTTCCATCCGCACAACCCCTACCTGCCGACCACCCACGCCAACGTGCGCCACTTCCGCGCCATGCGCGACGGCGAAACCGTGGCCTGGTGGTTCGGCGGCGGTTTCGACCTGACCCCGTTCTATCCCTTCGACGAAGACGTGCGCCATTGGCACCGCACTGCGCGCGCGCTGTGCGAGCCGTTCGGCGGCGACGAGCGCTACCGGGCGCACAAACGCTGGTGCGACGAGTACTTCTTCCTCAAGCACCGCAACGAAACCCGCGGCGTCGGCGGTCTGTTCTTCGACGATCTGCACGAGGACTTCGAACGCGACTTCGCCTACCAGCGTGCGGTCGGCGACGGGTTCCTCGACGCCTACCTGCCGCTGATCGAACGTCGCCGCGACACGCCCTACGGCGAACGCGAACGCCAGTTCCAGTTGTACCGCCGCGGCCGCTACGTCGAATTCAATCTGGTCTTCGACCGCGGCACCCTGTTCGGTCTGCAGTCCGGCGGCCGCACCGAATCGATCCTGATGAGCCTGCCGCCGCTGGTGCGCTGGGAATACGGCTTCCAACCCGAAGCCGGCAGCGACGAGGCGCGGCTGGCGGAGTATCTGGTGCCGCGGGACTGGATCTGAAGGAACGCAGATCACCGGATGGAAGGCCTGAGACCGCAGGCACCGCACGAACGCGCTCGCCCCGCGCGTCGCCCGTCGCCTCCTACTGGCCGACTCCCCGCTTCAAGATCGTGATGCGCCCGTTGGTCTCCAGCATCGCCACCTCGATCTGATCGACTTCGTCGCAGTCGTTCTCGCGCATCGCTTTTTCGAAGTCGGCGCGGCTGACCAGCTCGCGCCGCAGCACCTGACGGAGTACCCGGCCGTGGCGCGCCAGCACCACCGGCTCGCCTTCCAGCAGGCGTTCGGCGCGCGAACTGCGCGCGGCGACGTAGCCCACGCTCCAGTTCAGGGCCATCAGCGTCGCGGCCAGCAACAGGCCGCCGCCGACCGAGGTATCGCTGCCGAGCAGAGCGTTCTGCACCGCGTTGCCGAGCAACACGATCAGCAGCATGTCGAACGAGGTGAATTGGCCCATGGTGCGCTTGCCCGACAGGCGGATCAGCGCCAGCAGCACGAAATAGACCACGCAGGCCCGCAGCGGGTAGTGCCACCAGGGCATAGACAGATCGAAGGCTTCGGACATCGGCACGGCTCCGCATCGCTTGGACGCCGCCGCGGCCGCACCGCGACGGCAGGACGCGTCGATTCTGGACCGCGATCGCGTGCAGCGCGCGTGCAGCCGCCGGCATGCGGCCGTGTCGCGCAATGTGCGCCGCGCCACTTGTTGAGTTTGATTCGCATTTGCATCTTCTGCGCCACCGTCGCAGAATGCGCACGCTTCGCCCGCCCGTGATTTTCAGCCAGCGCGGAGCCTCTCCCATATCCGCGCAGAACCGGCGCCCGGCGACCGTCCGGCGGCGCGCGTTCGCGCCCCTGCCGAAGGAACGCCGCCCGATGTCCGCCTCTTCCTCCCGCCTGCTGTCCGGCCTGGCCCTGCTCGCCTGCGCGCCGCTGGCGCATGCGGCCGACGCCGCCGACAGCGGCGACAGCGCCCGCACCCTGGACGCGATCACTGTGGTCGCCGAGCGCGAGCCCGGCAATTTCGACCTCGATCGCGGCGAGATCGAACTGACCCAGGCTTCCGATCTCGGCGACCTGCTGTCGAACGAATCCGGCGTGGCGGTCGGCGGCGGCTCGCCGGTGGCGCAGAAGGTCTATGTGCGCGGCTTCGAAGACACCCTGCTCAACGTCACCATCGACGGCGCGCAGGAACCGGCCGAGCTCTATCACCACCAGACCCGGGTGCAGATCGAACCGGAGTTCATCAAGTCGATCGAACTCGACGCCGGCGCCGGCGCGGCCACCGCCGGCGCCGGCGCGCTGATCGGCGCGATGCGGGTGCGCACCCGCGACGCCTTCGACCTGCTGCGCCCCGGCCAGGACGCCGGCGTGCTGATCAAGGCCCAGGCCGGAATCAACGGCGAGAACAGCGCCAAGGGCGTGCTGGCCGGCTACGGCCGCCTGTCCGACCGGCTCGGCCTGCTCGCCACCTACGTCTACCAGGACGGCGGCGACTACGACGACGGCCACGGCGACCGGGTCAAGCCGACCGCCTACCGCCACGAACGCGCCCAGGCCAAGCTCAGCGGCCTGTTCGACGCGCACCAGTTCGATGTCTCGGCCGAGCAGTTGGAAGACACCGGCACGTACTACGAACGCCCGCACATGACCAACTTCACCGGCCGCTACGTGCTGTCCGACCACCGCATGCGCCGCACCACCTACGCTTACGAGCACCGCTTCGATCCCGACGGCGACGCGCTGAACCTGCGCTTCAACGCCTACCGCACCCGCAGCGACTACCAGAACCGGCGCAACACCACCGGCCTGCTGTACGGCTGGGGCGAGCAGACCAGCACCGGCTTCGACCTGCGCAACACCTCGGCCCGGGACGCGCTGTCGCTGACCTACGGCGTGGACTACCGCAGCGACCGTCTGCACGCGCTGCAGCAGGCTACGCCGCGCCCGTTCTGGGGCCGCACCGAGCAGACCGCCACGGTGTTCGGCGCTTACGCTCAAGGCGATTGGCAGGCGTCGCCGCAGTGGAAGCTGTCGGCCGGCCTGCGCTGGGACGACTACCGGCACAAGGGCGAATCCGGCATCAGCGCCGGCGCGCGCAACGATCAGGCCAGGCTCAGCCCCAACCTGTCGCTGACCTGGACCCCGGTCGAATCGCTGAGCCTGCGCGCGGCCTATTCGGAAGCCTTCCGCGGCGTGACCATCCGCGAGGCCTTCTTCAGCTCGCTCTACACCCATCGCGGCGACCTCGACGGCGAACGCGCCGACAACCTGGAGATCGGCATCGCCTGGGAGCGCGACGGTTTCTTCGCCCGCGCCACCGCCTTCCGCCAGCACATCGACGACTACATCAGTGCGGTCTACGACGGCGCCAGCGCCTGGGGCTACTGGGAGAACGTCGGCCAGGCCGAGGTCGACGGCTACGAGGCCGAGATCGGCCAACGCTGGGAGCGCATGGGCTGGAGCCTGGGCGTGTGGAACTCGGACAACAAGCTCGCCGGCCGCCCGCTCAACGACGCCGACCTCGGCCTGGGCACCAGCATCGGCCGCACCTGGACCGCGCGCTTCGACTGGCAGCCGGCCTCGGCCCGGGCCGACTACGCGATCCGTGCGCGCCTGGTCGAGGACGAGCGCAACTCCATCGCCGCCGGTGCGCCGGACAAGCCCGGCTATGCGGTAGTCGACGTGATGGCGAACTGGAACCTGCTCGGCGACGACCGGCTCAAGCTCGGCGCGGCGGTCAACAACCTGTTCGACCGCTTCTATTACGACCACGGCACTTATGGCTATCAGGCCGGGACCAAGAGCTACATCGGCTTCCCCTCGCCGGGCCGCGAGCTGTCGTTGTCGCTGACCTACCGGTTCTGAGGTCGGCGCCGTCGCGCGCACGGGCCGGGGGCATCGGTGGGGGCGATACGGGCATGCCGGCGCGTTCGAGCAAAGACTCGCCACGAAGTTGGCACATTTATATAGTTAACTGTGACTGGATTAATGTCGGCACCGCCGCACATTAACTCGCTGAATGAAATCGGCCCGCGGCACTTTCCATGGCACAAATAAAAAGCCCCGCGGGCAGGGGGGGCCGGCGGGGCTGGTGGAGCGGGACCTGGGGAGGGGTCGTACGCTCCGGGGGATCACTCCAGGGGAGGGAGAGATCAGCGACAGACGTTGCATCTGTCGCGGCCTATATGACCATCTCCCACATGGATAGTTCGTGAAGATCGGAGTTAATAATTTGTTGGATTCAGGAGTGATTCATTAAGCCCACTCCAGCAAAATCAATAGCTTCCAGATAATCAATGCGCTTCGTCCCAGTTAATACCCACCCCACTGTCGACGACGAGCGGTACCCGCAGACTGGCCGCGGCCGCCATCCGGCGCGACGCCTCGGCGACCAGGGTGTCGACGAAGCCGGCCTCGACTTCGAACACCAGTTCGTCGTGGACCTGCAGGATCATCTTCGCCCGCTCGCCCTGTCCGGCTAGCCATCCGTCGATGTCGATCATCGCGCGCTTGATGATGTCGGCCGCGGTGCCCTGCATCGGCGCATTGATCGCGGCGCGCTCGGCGCCGGCGCGCAGGCCCTGGTTGGAGGCCTTGATGTTGTCCAAGTACAGGCGGCGGCCGAACACGGTTTCGACATAGCCCTTGTCGCGCGCGTCCTGGCGGGTGCGCTCCATGAAATCGCGCACCCCCGGATAGCGGCTGAAGTACAGGGCGATGTAGCCCTGCGCCTCGCCGCGGCCGATGCCGAGCTGGCGCGCCAGTCCGAACGCGCTCATGCCGTACATCAGGCCGAAGTTGATCGCCTTGGCGGCGCGGCGCTCGTTGCCGCTGACCTCCTCGAGCGAGGCCTTGCCGAATACTTCCGCGGCGGTGGCGCGGTGCACGTCGGCGCCGGATTCGAACGCGCGTACCAGGCCGGTGTCCTCCGACAGATGGGCCATGATCCGCAATTCGATCTGCGAATAGTCGCAGGCGACCAGGCGGCGGCCTTCCGGAGCGACGAAGGCGCGGCGGATGCGGCGGCCGTCGTCGGTGCGGATCGGGATGTTCTGCAAGTTCGGATCGCTGGAGGCGAGCCGGCCGGTGGCGGCGCCGGCCTGGTGGTAGCTGGTGTGCACGCGGCCGGTGTGCGGATTGACCATCTCCGACAGCTTGTCGGTGTAGGTGCTGCGCAGCTTGGCCAGGCCGCGGTACTCCAGGATCACCCGCGGCAGTTCGTGCTGGTCGGCGATGGCTTCCAACGCCTCTTCGTTGGTCGAGGGCGCGCCGGACGGGGTCTTGATTAGCGCCGGCAGCTTGAGCTCGTCGAACAGCAGGGCGCCGAGCTGCTTGGGCGAATCCAGGTTGAACGCGCGCCCGGCCAACTCGGTCGCCTTCTGCTGCGCGGCGAGCATGCGCCGCGCCAGGTCGGCCGACTGCCGGCGCAGTTCGTCGCCGTCGATCATCACGCCGTTGGCTTCGACCCGCGCCAACACCGGCACCAGCGGCATTTCGATCTCGCGGTAGACCCGCTCCAGCGCCGGCTCGGCGGCCAGGCGCGGGCCCAGCACCCGATGCAGGCGCAGGGTCACGTCGGCGTCTTCGGCGGCGTACCGGGTCGCATCGTCGATGGCGACCTGGGAGAACGGAATCTGCTTGGCGCCTTTGCCGGCGACATCGCTGTACTTGATCGTGTCGTAGCCCAGGTAGCGCTTGGCCAGCGAGTCCATGTCGTGACGGCTGGCGGTGGCGTTGTAGACGAAGCTTTCGAGCATGGTGTCGTCGGCGTAGCCGGCGACCTCGACGCCGTGCCGGCGCAGCACGTGCAGGTCGTACTTGCCGTGCTGGCCGATCTTGCGCCTGCTCGGGTCGGCGAACACCGGCCGCAGCGCCGCCAGCACCTGCTCGCGATCGAGTTGCGCCGGCGCGCCGGGATAATCGTGGCCGACCGGCACATACACCGCCCGGCCGCTGCGGGTGGCGAAACTCAGCCCGACCAGATTGGCCTGCATCGCGTCGAGAGAATCGGTTTCGGTGTCGAAGGCGAACTCGTCGGACGCCTGCAATTCGGCGACCAGGGCGTCGAGCTGGGCCGGGCTCGTCACCGCCTGGTACTCGCCCGGCGCGGCCAGGGCCGCGTCCGGGGCTTCGGCGGCGGCACTCGAACGGGCATGGCCGGCGGCCGTGGCGCGCAAGCCGGCGCGGTCTGCGGCGAGGTCGTCGGCGGCCGCCGCGGCGCCGCCTTCGAGTTCGCGCAGCGCCTGCTTGAAGCCGTAGCGCGCATACAGCGTGCGCAGCGATTCGTTGTGGCGCTCGCGCAGGGCCAGCTCCTGCGGGCCGCGCTCGAGCTCGACGTCGGTCTTGATCGTCGCCAGCTGCCGGTTCAACGGCAGCCGCGGCAGCGCCGCGCGCAGGTTGTCGCCGATCTTGCCCTTGATCTGCGCGGCGTGCTCGATCACCCCGTCCAGGGTGCCGTACTCGCCCAGCCACTTGGCCGCGGTCTTGGGCCCGCACTTCTCCACGCCGGGGATGTTGTCGACGCTGTCGCCCATCAGCGACAGCAGATCGATGACCTGATTGGCATGGACGCCGAACTTGGCGAACACCGCCTCGTCCGAATCCATGCGGCTGCCGCTCATGGTATTGACCAGGACCACGCCGGGCCGCACCAACTGAGCGAAGTCCTTGTCGCTGGTGGAGATGGTGACGTCGATGCCTTCGGCGGCGGCGCGCAGGGCCAGGGTGCCGATCACGTCGTCGGCCTCGACCCCGTCGATGCGCAAGATCGGGATGCCCAGCGCCTCGACGATCTCGCACATCGGCAGCACCTGCGCGCGCAGGTCGTCCGGCATCGGCGGACGGTTGGCCTTGTACTGCGGGTCGAGGTCGTCGCGGAAGGTCTTGCCGGGCGCGTCGACCACGAAGGCGACGAAGTCGGGCCGTTCGTTCAAGGTCGAGCGCAGCATGTTGACCACGCCGAACAGGGCGCCGGTGGGCTCGCCCGCGTCGTTGCTCAGCGGCGGCAACGCATGGAAGGCGCGGTAGAGGTAGCTGGAACCATCGATGAGGACGAGTCGTTTCATGCCCTCGATTCTACGCTTGCCGGTCTCGCAGCCCGAAACCGGCACCGCGTCATGCGTGCGCTTCACCCCATCCGGCGTATCCTGTCGGCCTGCAAAGACCGCCCAAGAATGGAGAACCGCCATGCGCGCCCCCCACGCGACGCCGGCCGCAACGTTCGCTCCTGCCCCGCCCCGGTTCGCCGCCATCGCCCTGCTCGCCCTGGCCCTGAGCGGCTGCGCCAGCACCGGCGCCGCCGCGGACGACCCCACCGCCGGCCTCAGCAACGCCGAAATCCGCACTCGCACGGTCGAAAACGGCGACGTGCTGGAGGAATACCGCGTCGCCGGCCAGCTGCGCGCGGTCAAGGTCACCCCGGCGCGCGGCCCGGTCTATTACCTGGTCGACGAGAACGGCGACGGCCGCCTCGACAGCAGCAAGGGCGAGGGCACGGTGTCGCCGGTGTATTTCAAGCTTTTCAGTTGGTGACGCAGCACGGGTCGGCGAGCCCTGGTCCGGCGACGGCGGGCCTGGTGCGCCGCCCCGGCTTCCGCTCGCCCGGCCCGTCGAAGTCCCTGCGTTCGCCGTCTCCCGACTCCTAACCGACCGTTCCTGCGCCTCATGGATATCCGCACCATCGTCGGCGACGCCGCCTTGCGCCAGGTCTGGCCGCTGGTCTCGCAACTGCGCCCGGAATTCGACGAGCAGCGCTTCGTCGCCCAGATGCACCGGCAGATCGCCGAAGGCTGCCGCGCCACCGTGGTCTACGACGAGCAGGGCGTGCCGCGCGGGTTCGCCTGTTGGCGGGTGATGGAAATGCTCGCGGTCGGCCTGCACGTCTATGTCGACGATCTGATCGTCGACCAGACCGTGCGCAGCCGCGGCTACGGCAAGGCCCTGCTCGACTGGCTCAAGGCCGAGGCCAAGCGCCTGGGTTGCGGGCGCCTGCAACTGGACTCGGGCACCCAGCGCCAGGACGCACACGCGTTCTATCTGCGCGAACGCCTGCGCATCGAAGCCTTCCACTTCGGCGTCGCCCTGGACTGAACGCCGGACCGCGGCGCTGAACCGCACCGCCGCGCCGGCCCGACCGGCACGCGAGATCGTCCGCCCAGCCTGCTAGGGTGGCCGGGCCACGGGGGGTGGCGACAGGGACGACGTCGATGGCGCTCGGGTTCCGACGGCAATCGCGCAGGCGGATAGCGGCCGACCGCACCGGCCGTTGGTCGTGGCTGTGGCTGACGCTGTCGTTGGCCTGGCTGCTCGCCGGCTGCGGCGAGCGCGCCGCCGATCTGGACCATCCGCAGGCCTACCACGCGCCCGGCCTGCGCCTGCAGATCCCCGGCAACTGGCGGGTCGGCGAAGACCGGCGCATCGGCCAGATCCATTACCTGACCGTGGAGAGCCCGGGCTCGGCGCTGTTCGTCGCCATCGTCGGCAGCGGCCGCGGCCAGGAGCTGGACACGTTCGCGCGCGGCTTCTCGGCCGAGGCCGACCGGCAGTTGCCGGCCGCGCAAGCGCCCGGCCACCGCTTCGAGCGCAGCGGCTTCGCCGAGGGCGCGATCCGCGAGCGCTACAGCCTGCGCCTGGGCGGCATCGACGTGCCGCACCGGCGCGAGTACCGCAAGGTCACCGGCGCGCGCCGCAGCGCCTTCCTGATCACCCAGGGCGCCGAACAGGACCTCGCCAAGACCCAGCCCGGCTTCGATCTGCTGCTGCGCTCGTTCGAGCTGCCGGAAGCGCCTTAACGCGGAGGACGCTCAGCCCTCGCCGTTCGCGCCTGTCCGGCCGCGACGCAGCCGTCGCCCCAACGCCAGCGCCAGCCGCGGCACCAGCACCGCCAGCGCCGGCGCGACGCAAGACAACTGGATCCACAAGTAATTGAACGCGAGGTTGATCGGCAGCCCGCTGTGCCACTGGCCCGGGTCGGCGGCGAAGCGCAGCAACGCCGGCAACGGGGTCAGCAGCAGACAGAACAGCAGCCCGCGCAACGCCGCCGCGGTGCCGCGGCTGAGCCAGGCGATCGGGGCGAGGAAGGCGAAGCCGACCAGTTCGTGAAAGCCCATGCCGAACGGCAAGTCCGGGGCCCAGCCCGGCACGCTCATGATCTTGCCGAACAGATAGGCTTGCGGGTGCGCCGCCACGACCGCGGACAGGCCGATCAGGCCGTAGCCGAACATCGCCAGGTTCCAGTGCCGATCCGAAGCACGCCGATCCGAAACACCCCGATCCGAAGCAGGCCGGTTCGAAGCAGGCCGGTCCGAAGCTTGGCTTGCATCCATGAGTCGCTTTCCTTGGCTGCGCCGTCGCCGGATGCGGCGGCGGGGTGGTTCGTCCTTGCGCCGGCGGCCGCTCGCGGCCGGGCCGGCGTTGCTATCGATTCGGCGCGCTCGATGCTACCCGATCGAGCCGCTGCGGCCGGCCCGCTCAGGCCGGCTGCAGGTTCGCGTACGCCAACACCAGCCACTTGCTGCCGGCGTCGTCGAAATTGACCTGCACCCGCGCATGCGCGCCGCTGCCCTCGTAGTCGGTGACCGTGCCGGTGCCGAAGCTGGGATGACGCACCTGCGCGCCCAACCGCACCGGCGGCGCCTCGATCGCGGCATGGCCCGGGTCGCGGCGCGGCGCGGCGTTGTACATCGGCCGCGACACCTGCACCTTGGGCCGCACTTCGTTGAGCAGCGCGGTGGGAATCTCGCGCAAGAAGCGCGAGGGCACGCCGAACATGTCCATGCCGTGGATGCGCCGGGTCTCGGCGTAGCTCAGCACCAGCTTCTCGCGCGCGCGGGTGATGCCGACATAGGCCAGGCGGCGCTCCTCTTCCAGGCGTCCGGACTCCTCGGTCGAACGCCCGCTGGGGAACAGCCCTTCTTCCAGCCCGCCGAGGAACACCAGCGGGAACTCCAGGCCCTTGGCGCTGTGCAGGGTCATCAGCTGGACCCCGTCTTCGCCGGCCTGGGCCTGGCCCTCGCCGGCTTCCAGTGCGGCGTAGCTGAGGAACGCGATCAGCTCCGGCATCGCCGCCGCGTCGTCCTCGTCGCTGCGGGTGAAGCGCGAGGCCACCGAAACCAGTTCGTCGAGGTTGTCGGTGCGCGAATCGAGCTGCCCGCGCGATTCGTTGGCGTAGTGGTCGCGCAGGCCCGAACGCTGCAACACGTGGTCGATCTTCTCCTGCAGCGGGATCTCGGCCACGTCGGCCTGCAAGGCGTCGATCAGCGCCGCGAAGCCGGCCAGGGCGTTGCGCGCGCGCGCCGCCAGCACGCTTTCGCCGGACACGCGACGCGCGGCCTCCCACAGCGACACCGCGTCGGCGCGGGCGCGCTTGCGCACCTCGTCCAGGGTGCGCTCGCCGATGCCGCGGGTCGGCGTGTTGACCGCGCGTTCGAACGCGGCGTCGTCGTCGCGGTTGGCGATCAGGCGCAGATAGGCCAGGGTGTCCTTGATTTCGGCGCGCTCGAAGAAGCGCTGTCCGCCGTAGACCCGGTACGGGACCTGTTCCGACAGCAAGGCTTCTTCGTAGGCGCGCGACTGCGCATTGCTGCGATAGAGCACGGCGACATCGCCATAGCTGCCGCCGTCGCGCACCCACTGGCGCAGGCGCTCGACCACGAAGCGCGCCTCGTCCATCTCGTTGTAGGCCGCGTACAGGTCGATCGGCTCGCCGTGGCCGGTGTCGGTCCACAGCTTCTTGCCGAGCCGGTCCGGGTTGTGGGCGATGACCGCATTGGCGGCGTCGAGGATGTTGGCGCTGGAGCGGTAGTTCTGCTCCAGGCGGATGGTCTGCGCGCCGGGGAAGTCGCGCAGGAACCGCTGCACGTTCTCGACCTTGGCGCCGCGCCAGCCGTAGATGGCCTGGTCGTCGTCGCCGACCACGAACACATGGCCGGTCTCGCCGGCCAGCACGCGCACGAAGGCGTACTGGATCGCGTTGGTGTCCTGGAACTCGTCGACCAGGATCTCGCGGAACCGGGTGCGGTAGTGGCTCAGCAGGGCCGGGTTGTCGCGCAGCAACTCGTGCGCGCGCAGCAGCAGCTCGGCGAAGTCGACCAGGCCGGCGCGCTCGCAGCGCTCTTGGTAGGCCTCGTAACAGCGCAGCATCACGTCCGACCAATCGTCGCCGGCGGGCTGGATGTTGCGCGGGCGCCGGCCCTCGTCCTTCTGGGCGTTGATCCACCAGGCGATCTGGCGCGGCGGGAACCGGGTCTCGTCCAATTCCAGCGCCTGCACCACGCGCTTGACCAGGCGCAGTTGGTCGTCGCTGTCGAGCACCTGGAAGCCTTCCGGCAGTTTGGCCTCCTGCCAGTGCAGGCGCAGCAGGCGATGGGCCAGGCCGTGGAAGGTGCCGATCCACATGCCGCGCGCGCCGCGCTGCAATTGCGCATCGACGCGCTGGCGCATTTCGCCGGCGGCCTTGTTGGTGAAGGTCACCGCGAGGATGCCGTGGGTCGGCACGCCGAAGACTTCGTTGAGCCAGGCGATGCGATGGGTCAGCACCCGGGTCTTGCCGCTGCCGGCGCCGGCCAGGACCAGATAATGGCCGGGCGGCGCCGAAACGGCTTCGCGCTGGGCCGGATTGAGTGCGTCGAGCAGGTGCGATACGTCCATCCCGCTATTGTAACGGCGATGCCCGCGGGAACCTTCCCGGCGCCACGGAGATCCAAGCCGGTCATGCGGTCCCGTTCCCCCTGGTTGCGCCGTCTCGCGGCCGTCGCGCTCGCCGCGGCGACGCTGTGCGCACAAGCCGCGGCAGCGGACGGAGACGTGCACGAGGACATACGCGAGTTTGGCGACGGCGCGCGCCGCCTGCGGGTCACGGTCGAGAACGCCGCCGACCCGGTCCGCGCCGCGCTGCTGCAGACCTGGCTGGAGGAATGCGTGCGCGCCGCGCTGACCGCATTCGGGCACTTGCCGCTGGAGCGCGCGCAAGTGCGCATCCGCGAGGTGCCGCCGGGCCGCGACCGCAGCCCGGTGCCCTGGGGCCAGACCCGGCGCGACGGCGACGAGGTCGCGGTGCTGCTGTTCGTGCGCGCCGATGCCGGGCTGGACGAGCTGCGCGCGGACTGGACCGCGGTGCACGAACTCTCCCATCTGTTCCACCCCTTCCTCGGCGACGACGGCCGCTGGCTGGCCGAGGGCCTGGCCAGCTACTACCAGAACGTGCTGCGCGCCCGCGCCGGCCTGCTCGGCGCCGACGAGGCCTGGCGCCGGCTCGAAGCCGGTTTCGCGCGCGGACGCCGGGTCGGCCCCGGCGCGCGCATGGACGCGATCGGTCGCGATCGCGGCAGCACCATGCGCGTGTACTGGGCCGGCGCCGCCTACTGGCTGGACGCCGACGTGATCCTGCGCCGCGACCACGGCAGCAGCCTGGACCGGGTGCTGGCGCGCTATGCGCGCTGCTGCCTCGACGGCCAGGCCGAACTGAGCGCGCAGCAGTTCGTCGCCGCGCTGGACCGCGCCGGCGGCGAGGGCGTGTTCGCGCGCCTGTATCGGCGCCACGCCGCGCTGCGCGAGTTTCCTTCGCAGGCGGCGAGCTATCGGGCGCTCGGCCTGGAGGTCGAAGACGGTCGCCTGCGGCTGTCGCCGCGCGCCGACGCGGCGCGCCTGCGCGCGGCGATCATGCGCGCGCCGGCGGCAGCGCCTTGAATGGTGCGGCGCGCCGGTCGCGGCGCGCCGCCGGCGAGACTCAGTGCGCCTTGGCCGGCTTGCTGTGCGCGGCGCTGCTCATGAGCTTGTCGGTCCAGGCGATGCCGATCGCCGAAATGATGAACAGGAAGTGGATCAGCGCCTGCCACATCACGCCCTGCTCGGTCAGCTTGCTGCAGTTGGCGGTGGCGTTGGCCACGCCGTTGGCGGTCGCCGCGGCCGCGGCCTGGGCGGCCGCGAAAGCCTGCGGCGTGCCGCACAGCGGCAAACCCAGGTCGCCGGCGCCGATGAAGGTCTTGAGCAGGTGGATCGAGGAGATGCCGATGATCGCCATCGCCAGCTTGACCTTGAGCACGCTGGCGTTGACGTGGCTCAGCCATTCCGGCTGGTCCGGGTGGCCCTCCAGGCGCAGGCGCGAGACGAAGGTCTCGTAGCCGCCGACGATCACCATCACCAGCAGGTTGGAGATCATCACCACGTCGATCAGGCCGAGCACGATCAGCATGATCGACTGCTCGGTCAGCGTGGCGGCGTCGTGCACCAGATGGATCAGTTCGCGCACGAACTGGAATACGTACACGCCCTGGGCGACGATCAGGCCCAGGTACAGCGGCAACTGCAGCCAGCGCGAGCTGAAGATCAGGGCCGGCAGGGGATTGAGTCGGTTGATCTTGGGATCGGACATGGGTTACTCGTGAAATCAGACAGATACAGCGCCCAAGAGTAGCCCGCGACGAGGCCCGCCGTCATGTCGGGGCGCCCCGGGGGCGGCCGGCGGCACACGCCATTCCATCGGCAAGCCGGCCCCGCGCGCCGGACCGCACTTACACTGCGGCCTTTGCCAGCGGAGTCATCCCCCATGATCGACCTGCACTACTGGCCGACCCCCAACGGCCACAAAATCACCCTGTTGCTGGAAGAAGCCAACGCCGACGGCGCCGGCCTGGCGTACTCGATCAAGCCGGTCGACATCGGTGCCGGCGACCAGTTCAAGCCCGATTTCCTGCGCATTTCGCCCAACAACCGCATGCCGGCGATCGTCGACCACGCCCCGGCCGGCGGCGGCGCGCCGCTGAGCGTGTTCGAATCCGGGGCGATCTTGCAGTATCTGGCGGAAAAGACCGGCCGCTACGGCGGCGAAACCGCACGCGACCGGGTCGAGATCGCCGAGTGGCTGTTCTGGCAGGTCGGCGGCTACGGCCCGATGCTGGGCCAGAACCATCACTTCAACCGCTACGCCCCGGAAAAGGTTCCGTATGCCATCGACCGTTACCAACGCGAGACCGAGCGCCTGTACGGAGTGCTGGACCGGCGCCTGGCCGGGCGAGAGTTCGTCGCCGCCGATACACTCAGCATCGCCGATTTCGCCTGCCACCCCTGGACCCGCGAACACGAATGGCATCACGTCGACCTGGCCCGCTACCCGAACGTCCGGCGTTGGTACGAAACGCTGGCCGCGCGGCCGGCGTTCGTGCGCGCTTACGAGATCGGCAAGGCGTACCGCGCCGACAAGACCATGACCGACGAGATGCGCAAGCATCTGTTCGGCACGCCCGCGCCGACGCCCTGACGGCGCGCTCTACGCCCGCACCGGAACTTTCGCCCGCATGAAACCGCGCCTGTCCCGCCTCGCCTTCTGCCTGCTCGCCATGTCGCTGACCGCCCCCCCCGTGCTCGCCGCTCCCGCCGCCCCGGCCACCGGCGACGGCCGCCTGACCCTGGAAGCGCTGACCGGCGACGCGCCGCTGTCGGGGCCGAGCCTGGTCAAGCCGAAGATCGCGCCGGACGGCAGCCGGGTCGGTTTCCTGCGCGGCAAGCAGCGCGACAAGAACCGGCTCGACCTGTGGGCCTACGACATCGCCAGCGGCAAGACCCGGTTGCTGGTCGATTCCGACGACGTGCTGCCGGGCGAGGAAGTGCTCAGCGACGCCGAGAAAGCGCGCCGCGAACGCCAGCGCATCGCCGCGCTGTCGGGCATCGTCGACTACCAATGGTCGCCGGACGGCAAGCGCCTGCTGTTTCCGCTCGGCGGCGAGCTGTACCTGTACGATCTGAGCAAGAGCGGCAAGGCCGCGGTGCGCAAGCTGACCCACGGCGAGGGCTTCGCCACCGATCCCAAGCTCTCGCCCAAGGGCGGCTATGTCAGCTTCGTGCGCGACCGCGACCTGTGGGTGATCGACCTCGCCGACGGCAAGGCGACCCGGCTCACCTCCGACGGCAGCGACACCATCGGCAACGGCGTGGCCGAGTTCGTCGCCGACGAGGAAATGGACCGCCATACCGGCTACTGGTGGGCGCCCGACGATTCGGCGATCGCCTATGCGCGCATCGACGAATCCCCGGTGCCGATCCAGAAACGCTACGAGGTCTACCCCGACCGCACCGACGTGATCGAACAGCGCTACCCGGCCGCCGGCGACCCCAACGTGCGCGTGTCGTTGCGCGTCGCCCCGATCGGCCGCCGCGGCGGCGCGCCGCGCGAAGTCGACCTGGGCAAGAACCCGGACATCTACCTGGCCCGGGTCGACTGGCGCGATCCGCAGCGCCTGACCTTCCAGCGCCAGTCGCGCGACCAGCACACCCTGGAGCTGATCGAAACCGAGCTGAGCAGCGGCAAGCAGCGCGTGCTGGTCACCGAGACCAGCAAGACCTGGGTGCCGCTGCACAACGACCTGCGCTTCCTCAAGGACGGCCGGATCCTGTGGAACAGCGAGCGCAGCGGCTACGAGCACCTGTACCTGCTGTCCGAGGACGGCCGCGAGGCCACCGCGCTGACCTCGGGCGAATGGCCGGTGGACAGCCTGCTGGCGGTCGACCAGGCCGCCGGCCAGGTGTACTTCGCCGCCGGCAAGGACTCGCCGTTGGACAGCCAGATCTACCGCGTTCCGCTGGCCGGCGGCGCGATCGAGCGCGTGTCCCAGGCCGAGGGCTATCACTCGCCGAGCTTCGCCGACAACGCCAGCGTCTATGTCGACGCCTGGTCGAACCCGACCACGCCGCCGCAGTTGGAGCTCTACCGCAACGACGGCAGCCGCATCGCGGCGCTGATCGACAACGATCTCGCCGACCCCGAGCATCCGTTCGCGCCCTATCGCGCGGCGCAGCGGCCGACCGAGTTCGGCACGATCCCGGCCGCCGACGGCCGGACCGCACTGCATTACAGCCTGATCAAGCCGACCGGCTTCGACCCGGCCCGTCGCTATCCGGTGGTGGTGTACGTCTACGGCGGCCCGGCCACGCAGACGGTCAAGCGCACCTGGACGCCGGACTTCAACCAGTACCTGGCCCAGCAGGGTTATGTGGTGTTCTCGATCGACAACCGCGGCACTCCGCGCCGCGGCGCGGCCTTCGGCGGCGCGCTGTACCGCCAACAGGGCACGGTCGAAGTGGCCGACCAGCTGGAGGGGGTGAAGTGGCTGAAGTCGCAGCCCTGGGTCGACGGCGCCAAGATCGGGGTCTACGGTTGGTCCAACGGCGGCTACATGACGCTGATGCTGCTGGCCAAGGCCAGCGACCAGTACGCCTGCGGCGCCGCCGGCGCGCCGGTCACCGACTGGGGCCTGTACGACACGCACTACACCGAGCGCTACATGGACCTGCCGAAGAACAATCCGGACGGTTACCGCGAAGGCCGCGTGCTCGAACACCTCGACGGCCTGCGCTCGAAGTTGTTGTTGATCCATGGCATGGCCGACGACAACGTGCTGTTCAGCAACTCCACCGTGCTGATGAGCGCGCTGCAGCAGCGCGGCCAGCCGTTCGAGTTGATGACCTATCCTGGCGCCAAGCACGGGCTGCGCGGCCGCGATGCCCTGCATCGCTACCGCCTGACCGAAGACTTCTTCGACCGCTGCCTCAAGCGCTGACCACACGCCCACGCAACGAACGGAATCGACTGCATGAACGCTCCCCGCCCCGCCCGCGCCGCCGAAAAACCCTGGGTCCAGCGGCATTGGATCCTGCTGCTGATCCTCAGCCTGGTGCTGATGATCGCGTTGTCGGGCGCGGTGGGGCTGGGGATGATGTACCTGTTCATGTCGTCGATGAAGGACTCCGAGCCCTACCGCGAGGCGATGCGGCGCACTCAATCCCACCCGCGCGCGATCGCCGCCCTGGGCCAGCCCATCGAACCCACCGGCACCATCCTCGGCGCGGTCGAGCAGAAGGACGGCGGCGCCGCACAGTTGTTCATCTTCGTCCGCGGTCCGCGCGGCAAGGCCGATGTGCAAGTCGAAGGCACCTACCGCGACCGCGCCTGGGACTACCGGGTGATGCAGGTCGATATCGACGACAGCCACGAGAACATCGATTTGCTTGAGGGCGGGGATTAGGGATTCGGGATGGGGGATTGGCATAAGCGGTGGGCTGCTCGTGTGGGAGCGGCGCGAGCGACGGCCATCAAAACGGTGACATACCGCGCGGCTTGGGTAAGCCAATTTTTCCCAGGGCGAAACCGAGCCCCCAGGCTCGACGGCTGCGCTTGCGTGCGGCGCCGCGGTTGATCGCGGCTGAGGACCGGAGCAAGTCCCGTGGGACGCCGCTCCTGCAGGGGTTCGCGCGGGGAAACGAGCGGGCCATCGCACGCATGACCTTCGGCGCTTGGCTGGGGTCGGGCCAGCGCCGATGCTGGCCGGCAATCATCCACCGGGACCGCCCATGAAGCCGCTCGTCCTCGCCGTCGCCCTGGCGCTGTCCGCGCCCATCCTCGCCCACGCCGCCGACGCCGCTCCCGCTGCGGCCGCTCCCGCCGCCAAGCCGGCCCCGGCCTGGGTGACCCAGAGCAACGAATACACCCAGATCTTGATCAAGGCCCAGGGCCAGTTCTCGCCCGAGCAGATGTCGTTCTTCGGCGTGCCCGGCTACGACGACAAGGTCAGCGACCTCAAGCCCGAGGTCGGCAAGCGTTTCCGCGCCGCGATGGCCGAGGCCAAGCGCGAGCTGCAGGCCAAGCTGGCGACCGAGCGCGATCCCAACGTGCGCCAGGACTTGGAGATCCTGATCCAGGCCGCCAGCGACAACATCGAAGGCAGCGCGCTCAACGAACGCCTGGTCCTGCCGTGGTTCGATGCGCCGCAGACGGTGTTCTCGGGCATGCGCGCCCTGCTCTCCGACCAGACCCCGCCGGAGCGCCGCGCCCGCGCGCTCGAACGCCTGCAGGCCTACGTCGGCCTGGCCCCGGGCAGCCAGCCGCTGACCGTGCTGGCGCGCCAGCGCTACGAAGAGCGCCTGGCCGACAAGAACCTGCTGCAACCGACCAAGCTCGAGGTCGATCAGGCGCTGGGCAATGTCGACACCTACGTCGCCGGCATCCGCAAGCTGTTCGAGAAGTACAAGGTCGAAGGCGCCGAGCCGGCGCTGAAGGCGATGGAGACCCAGCTGCGCGAGTACGGCCAATGGACCCGCACGGCAGTGCTGCCCAAGGCGCGCAGCGACGCGCGCCTGCCGCCGGAGCTGTACGCCTATTCGCTCAAGCAGTACGGCATCGACGTCGACCCGCAGCTGCTGATCCGCCGCGCCCAGGTCGAGTTCATGGAAACCCGCGCGGCGATGCGCCAGCTCGCGCCGCTGGTGGCCCAGGCCAAGGGCTTGAAGGTGGCCGACCCGCACGATTACGTGGCGGTGATCCGCGCGTTGAAGCAGGACACCATCCCCAACGATCAGCTCGAGCCGCGCTACCGCAAGATCATCGACGCGATCGACCCGATCATCCGCAAGGAGCAGATCGTCGACGTGCCGCAGCGGCCGATGGTGATGCGCCTGGGCAGCGAGGCCGAGTCCGCCGCGCAACCGGCGCCGCACTTCCTGCCCGCGCCGCTGGTCGGCAACACCGGCCAGCAGGGCCAGTTCGTGTTGCCCGTGGCGGTGCCCAGCCCCGGCGGCAAGGCGCTGCAGTACGACGATTTCAATTACGAGTCGGCGGCCTGGACCCTGTCCGCGCATGAAGGCCGCCCGGGCCATGAATTGCAATTCACCGCCATGGTCGAGCGCGGCGTGTCGCTGGCGCGCACCATGTTCGCGTTCAACTCGGTCAACGTCGAAGGCTGGGCGCTGTACGCCGAAGCCGAGATGGTGCCGTACGAGCCGCTCGACGGTCAGCTGATTGCGCTGCAGTTCCGCCTGTTGCGCGCGGCCCGCGCCATCCTCGACCCGATGCTCAACCTCGGCCTGACCGACCGCGCCAGCGCCGGCAAGGTGCTGTCCGAGCAGGTCGGCTTCTCCGAGGCGATGACCAAGCAGGAACTGGACCGCTACATGTTCAACGCACCGGGCCAGGCCGGCAGCTACTTCTACGGCTACAGCCGGATCCTGGAGCTGCGCATGGAAACCGAACTCAAGCTCGGCGACCGCTTCGACCGGCTCAAGTTCAACAACTTCCTGCTCGACCAGGGCCTGCTGCCGCCGGGCCTGCTCGGCCAGGCGGTGCGCGAGGAGTTCGTGCCGCAACAGAGCAAGCGCTGAACGACCCGGCCCGCAAACGCCGGACGAAGGCCGCGGCGCGAACCGCGGCCTTCGTCGTTTTCGCTGCGGTCCGCCTGTAGGAGCAGCGCAAACCTCGACCAACCGAAATTACGCACGCAAACTCATGCCGCCGAAGCCCGGCCCACCGGACACGTCTCCCGCAAGTTCGAGCTTCGAGAACCCACCTGGTATCGCACGGCTCCGGCGGTCGCGGCTTACGCCGCTCCTACCAGGGATCGCCGCGAGATCGGCGCATGGCGGTCGCGGCTCGCGCCGCTCCTACCCCAACAGCTGCGATGCGGCTCTTGCCGTTGCCGTTGCCGTTGCCGTTGCCGTTGCCGTTGCCGTTGCCGTAAAGAGCTTGGCGCCGCATCGATCTTGCGAGAACGCCCTCAAGCCCCGAAGGGCGGCCCACAGGGAGGCGGGCCGTGCGCAGCCAGGCCAGGGAGGGCCTGTGCGGAGCAGCCCTGCGCAAGTTCCGAACCATAGTGGCTCTTGATCCGAAACAGCCATGGCGTTTTCTTTGGTTACTTTTGACCGAAGGAAATCCAGTAGGACTTTGTCGCCCTGGACAAAGAAAGTGACCCGGCCGCTTGCGGACGGAAGCTTGGCTTTGCGCTTTGCGTCTTAAAGCCTCAGAGGCCTTCGAACGACAAACGCCGCGAGACCGCACGAGCGCAGTCGCGGCTTACGCCGCTCCTACAGGAGGCCCCGGACTAAGACGCGGCGAGAGTGAAGGATGGCGGTCGCGGCTTGCGCCGCTCCTACGCCGCGAGGGTTTCGAGCTTCGATTGATGGCGAAGGCGTTGATTTCTCTGCGCGTCCCGTGGTCGCGGCTTACGCCGCTCCTACAGGGGCCAAGGAAAAAGACGCGGCGAGCGGGAGCGCGCGCGGTTGCGGCTTGCGCCGCTCCTACCCCGCGAGGGTTTCGAGCTTCGATTGATGGCGAAGGCGTTGATTTCTCTGCGCGTCCCGCGGTCGCGGCTTGCGCCGCTCCTGCAGGGGCCAGTGCCAAGGCGCGACGCAATCGCAGGGGGCGCGGCTTGCGCCCGCCTCCTGCGGCGAGGACTCAATAGACCAGCGCCGGCGTCACCGTCTTCAACGCGAACACCGCCCAGACCGTCGCCGCGCACGCCAGCGCGATCGCCACCGCGCACGCTCGTCGCAGGCGATGCGGTGGCGAGCGCCACAACCGGTGCGCATACAACACGGCGACCGTCGCCGTCGCGACGCTCATCAGCCCCAGCGCCTGCGCCAGACGCAGCCAACCGTCCAGGCCGCCGTCCAGCATCCGCACCGAGGACTCGATGCGGGCCAGGATCCACGCCCACAGCGACACCAGCGCGACGTTGGCGACGACGCCGGCCTGCAGCCAACGGCGCCAGCGCAGCGCCCGCGCGTCCAGGCCCAGCCCACGGCGCAAGTGCCGGCGCACCAGCGCGGCGACCGGCCACAGCACTACAGCCGCCAATTGCAGCGCGAATGCCAGCCCCAGCACCGGCAGCACCCACGCCGGCGAGCGCCAGGCCGGCACCGGCTGCAGCCACATCGCCGCCGGCACGTCGTCGCTGCTCACCGCGATCACTTGCTGACCGCGCAGCTTGGCCGCCAGCAGGCTGTCGCCGCCCACCTCCTGCCACAGATAGGGGCCGACCTCGCGCCAGCGCTTGGGCCGGCCGTCCGTCGTGCGCAGGGTCGACACGCTGACCGTGGCGTCGTCGTGGACACGGATGCTCGCGCCTCCGAGCAAGCGCGCGATGGCGAGGAAGTTGCTCGCCGAGCTGCGGCTGTTCTCGTAATGCCCGGCGATCTGTTCGCCGTGCAGGCGCGCGGTGGCCAGGGTCGGCCGCGCCGGCGCCGACGAGGGGAAGTAGCGCCGGATCACGCCGTCCACCAAGTCGCGGTGCAGCGCGCGGCCGGCGCGTCCCGGACCGCTGGCGGAGACGAACAAGCCGACGCCGTGCTCCGGCAACAGCACCAGCATGCTCTGGAAGGCCTCGGTCGCACCGCCATGGCCGATCGCCAACGGGCCGCGCCCGTCGCGACGGAAGAAGCCCAACCCGATCGCGTCCAGGCCGGCGATCGGCCGCCAGTTTGCCGCGTGCAGTCGCTGCACGCTGTGCGGCTGCAACAGCACGGCATCGCCGTAACGGCCCGCACCGAGCTGGGCGTTCATGAACGCCGCCATGTCCTGCGCGGTCGCCGACAGGCTGCCGGCGGGCGCGGGATTGACGTACTCGAAGCCGATCGGCGGTCCGCCGGCCGTCGCATACCCCTGGGCCAGGTCCGCCGCCAGCCCCTTCGGCAGCGGCTGGCGGAAACTGGAATGGCGCATGCCCAGCGGCGCCAGGATGCGGCGCTCGACGTAGTCGTCGAACGGCAGTCCGGACACGCGCTGGACGATGTAACCGGCCAACGCCGCGCCGTAGTTGGAATAGGCCGGCACCCGGCCGGGCGGATAGATCCGCTGCGGCTGCACTTCGCGCAGATAGCGCCCGAGCGGCTGCAAGTGCGCCGCGTCGCGCGCGAACAGATGCTTGGTCGATTCCTCGAAACCGGCGCTGTGGGTCATCAACTGGCGCAACGTCGCCGGCTGGCCGGCGTAGTCGCGGATACGGAAGTCCAGGTATCGGTTGACGTCGGCATCGAGATCGAGCCGGCCCTGTTCGACCAATTGCATCACCGCGGTCCAGACGAACAACTTGGACACCGAGCCCGGCCGCACCAGGGTGCGCGCCGGGTCCATCGGCCGGCGCCGGGCGAGGTCCGAATAGCCGTAGCCCTTGGACAGCAGAGTCCGGCCGTCGCGCACCACCACGACCACCGCACCGGCCAGGCCGCCGCGCGCCAGCGCGGACGGCACCAGGCCGTCGACGTAGGCCTCCAGGTCGGCCGCGCTCACCGCCGGCGCCGGCAGGCGCGTACCGGGCTCGAGCAGGATTGCCCCGTCGGCCGCCGCAGGCTCGGCCAACGCCGCCGGCAGCTCGATCGGCGGCGGCAGCTCGATCAGGACCGGCGCTCGCGCCGCGCCGGCTTTCGGCGCCGGGATCACGTCCAGCGCCAGCGCCTGCGGATCGATCGCCTCGGCCGGGGCGGCAGGTGCGATGCGCGCCTCGACCGGCGATGTGCGCAACGGCACCGGCATGGTCGCGGCAGGGAAGGCACCGGGCGCGGCCGGCGCCGGCGCGTCGGCGGACATCGGCGGCGGGTCGGGCCGCACTTCGGCCGGGTCCACCGGCCGCGGCGCGGGCTGCGCCCAGACCCCGGCCCCGCACAACCCGGCCGCCAGCAGCGCCGCCAGCCAACCGCTCTTGTTCGCTCTCGCCTTCATTCGTCCCCCGCAAGCCCTCGGCGCCAAGATCCGTGCGGAGCCCTCCGGCCCGCGACGCGATGTGATGGCGATCAGAAACCGTTCGCAACGCCGCGCGCAGTGTACGCGCTCGGCGCGCGCGGCCCTCGCCTGCGTTCGCGCTGCGCGCGCATTTCG
Source organism: Lysobacter firmicutimachus (assembly GCF_037027445.1). Taxonomy (NCBI): domain Bacteria; kingdom Pseudomonadati; phylum Pseudomonadota; class Gammaproteobacteria; order Lysobacterales; family Lysobacteraceae; genus Lysobacter; species Lysobacter firmicutimachus. The sequence continues at coordinate 263,517 of NZ_JBANDL010000002.1, read as the reverse complement.
CCTTTCGCAAAATCGCTTTTGCCTGCATGCGACGGGGCCGTCCCCCGCTTGGCAAGGCCCCCGCGGCGCGCCTAGAGTCGTTGCAGGCAACCTTTACGGCCGCTCCCATGCCCGCCATGCGCAGCAAGCACGTAACCGCCGTCGCTCCCAGCGCCCACAATCCCGGCGTCGCGCTGCGCGCGCTGCGGCGGCAGCGCGGCTGGACGCTGGCCGAGATCGGCGCGCGCACCGGCCTGCCGATCTCCACTTTGTCGAAGATCGAAAACGGCAAGATGTCGCTGAGTTTCGACAAGCTCACCCGCATCGCGCAGGGCTTGGAAGTCGACATCGGCGAACTGTTCGCGGCGCCGGCGGCGAGCGGCAGCGACCAGTTCGCCGGCCGCCGCAGCATCACCCGCGCCGGCGAGGGCTATGCGATCCGCAGCGAGCATTACGATCATCGATATCCGGCTTCGGAACTGCTCAACAAACGGCTGGTGCCGATCATCGTCGACGTGCATGCGCGCAGCCTGGACGAGTTCGGCGAATTGATCCGCCACGCCGGCGAAGAGTTCGCGCTGGTACTGGAAGGCTGCGTCGAGATGCACAGCGAGCTGTATGCACCGATGCGCCTGGAGGTCGGCGATTCGATCTACTTCGACAGCTCCATGGGCCACGCCTACATCGCCGCCGCGCCCGGCCCCTGCCGTCTGCTCGCAGTGTGTTCGGGCAACGAAAACCATCTGCGCGCAGCGCTGTCGAACCGTTACGCGATCGAAGCCCCGCGCGAGGCGCAGCCGCACCGGCTGTCCGGCTGAACGGCCGCGCGGGGTCCGACCGCGCGCACGGCGGCGCGCGAATACCCGTCACAGCGGCCGCAAACGGCGGTCACGGCGCCGGATTTTCCCGATCGGAAAATTATTCGCGGCCGCGCCGCACTTGCAGCGCGCCGGTCGCCAGCAGCCAGCGCAGCACGCTCTCGCGTTCGCCGCGGCCGCGACGGCTCGCATCGCGCACGGCCTCGGCCGGGCCGAGGGCGCCGCCCGCGCGCAGCCGCGCCAGCAGCGCCCGCGCCGCGGCGGCATCGCCGTCCAGGCGCAGGCCGTGGCCGTCGGCGGCGAAACGCCAGCCGCCGCGCTCGCGCCGCTGCAACACCACGCTGTCGGGCCGCAGCGCCAGCCGCGCCGATGCCGGCGGCCGAGCGACGCGCCGCAACGGCGGCACCGGCTCGAAACCGCCGGCCGACCAGCGCTGCAACGACACCGCGCCCACCCGCGCGGCCAGCGCCGGCGCCTGCGCCGCGGCGCGAAGCAAGCCCAGCGCCGCCTCCAGGGCCGGCGGCAACTGCGGCGGCAAATGCCCCGGCGCGGGCGCGGCAGCGTCCCACAGCGCCGCCACCCCGGCCGGCATGCGCGCGCGCAGCAGCGGCGCGGCCGGATCGACCAGGGATGCGGCGTCGCCTATCTCGACCAGCAGGTCCTCCAGGTCGTAGACCGGCCGGTGCTCGGTGCGCGGTATGCCGATGTTGACGCTGGTCGAGACGCCGCCGCCGACGCTCTCGCCGACGTGGTAATAGTCGGCCGGCCAGTACAGCAGGTCGCCGGGGCCGGCCTCGACCAGGAACGAGGTCGCCAGATGCGCGCGGTAGTCGGGCAAGGTCGACACCGCCTCGGTCCACGGCTTTTGCGCCCAGAAGCGCATGCGCTTGCGGCCTTCCACCGGCACCATGAAGGTGGCGAAGCGATCGCGGTGCACGCCGACCGGCGTCGACTCGTAGTTGCCGTGGAACAAGGTCGTGATCGCCCCGGTCAACGGCAAGCCGGTGCGTCGCCACAGCGGCGCGAAGAATGCGCGCTCGCGCCGCCACAACGGCCGGTGGAAGGAATGAAAGGCGCTGATCACCAGGGCGTAGCGGCGCGCGCCGAGCGTGTCGAGCATGCGCCGCCGATAGCCGGCCAACGAACCGTCCGCGGCCTGCGGCATCCACGGCGCAGGATCGAGTTGCTGCAAGCGGTCCAAGGTCACCACCGCATTGTCCGGATCGCCCGGCAGGCGCGCGCGGCTGCGCCGGGTCGCCACCAGGGCGCTGCGATAGACCTCGTCGAGGCGAAACGGGCCCGCGCGATCGAGCACGCCCTTGAACAGCACCGGGCGCCGGTCCCAGTCTTCGCCCGCGAACGTGTCCCAGTCCAACGCGTCGCGCTCGATCGGCGCCTGCGGCGGCAGCACGAAGGGGCCGTTCATGCCGATGCCCGCTCGCACTGCAGCGCACGCAGATCGTGCAAGCGCTGCAACAAGGCCAGCGCCCCCGGGTCGATGCGCCGGCGCGGCCCTGCGCACAGCTGCGCGACCGTCGCCGCGGCCGGCTCGTGCAACGCCCGCCACAGCGCCTGCGCCCGCGGATGCACCGGCACCGAGAACACATGGCCGTTGACGGCCCACCACTCTTGCGCGCCCTCGGCCAGCCGCAGCAGGGGGCTGCGCCGGTCCAGGCGGACGCGGTCGGCCGGCCTCAGCGCATCGTCCGCGCGCGGCGGCGGTGGCGGTTCCAGGCCGGCCGCGCTGGCGCGCGCAGCCCAACTGGCGCGCAACGCGCGCTCCAGCGCGCCGCCGGCCACCGCGCTGCGCATCTGCGCGGCGACCGCGCGCAAGGGCGCGATCGCATCGCGGCCGCGCGCACGTGGCGGATAGTCGAGCATGGCGACTTCGGCCTGCGTGCCGAGTTCGGCGTCGACCAGGTCGGCCAACAGGTCCTTGACCGCTACCGCCGCTTCTTCGCCGCCGACCGGAATGCTCACCGCCAGTCCGAGCGTCGTGCCCCGATCGGCCTCTTCGACCCAATGGCCCGCCGGCCAGTACAGCGCCTCGCCCGCATCGGCGCACAGCGTCCGCCCCGCCGCGCCTGCCGCGCGCGGACGGGTGCGGCGGCAACGCGCCAGGCAACCGCCCAACAGCGGCAGGCGCAGACTCGCCGCGGCCGGCTCGACTTGCGGCCCGCGCGTGGCGGCATCGGCGTCGCCCAGCCACAAGGTCGCGGTCAACGCCAGACTCGGCTGACCGACCTGCGCGAACAAACCGGCCAGGGCCGCGCGCGCCTGCGCCCAGAGTTCGTAATCGAGAAACAGCGGCTGGGTCACCCGCAACTGGAATCGGCGCCCGTCCAGCCGCGCCCGCACCCGCTGCGCGTATCCGGCCGGATCGGCGTCTTCGGCGCCGGGCAACAGATCGCCCGGCGCGCGCATCCAACCGCCGTCTACGTAGAAACGCACGTCCGGCAAAGCCAGAAAGCGCGTGCCCGCGCGGAACGGCTGCGCCGCGCGGCGCACCAGCGCGTAGGCCCGGACCGGATCCAACGCCGGCGCAGCGCCCGGCAAGCGGCAGGCGCGACGCCCCCAGTGCGCGCGCAAGCCGCTCCAGTCGATCGGCGCGCTCATCCGCGCGCCGCCGCGAACTGGCGCCGGATGCGCTCGGCGTACTCGGCCAACGGCTCCAGTCCCATCGCCAGGCGGCGGTGGTCGACCTGGCCCGGGCGCTCGATCGGACAAGGCTCGAACCCCTGCCCGCGCCGCCGGAACTTGGTGCCGTAGCGCTGCTTGCGCCCGCGCTGCACGCGCAGGGCGTCGGTCAGATAGGCCAGTTCGCGCAGTGCCATGTCGCCGGCGCGCGCGGCCGCCGCGATCAGCCGCAGGCAACGGTCCTGAAACGCCCGCGGTCCGTCGGCATGTTGCAGCAGGCGGCAGGCCGCCGCGGCCGCGGCCTCGCCGACCAGGGTGCGTCCGGGCCAACCGTGACGATCGACCACCGCCTGCAACCATGCCATCGATTCCCGCACATGCGCGTCCAGCCTGGCCTCCAATGCCGGATCGGCGAAACCGCCGTCGGTCCAGGGCGTGCGCAGGGCCGCGTCGATGCGGTCGATGCGCAGCAGGCGCGCGGCCATCGCCTCGGCGTCGTCTTGCGGCGCAGCGGGCTCGGCCGGCGCCGCCAAGGCCTCCACCCGCAGGCCGACCTGCTCGCCCTGCCAGCGGCAGATCACCCGGCGGTCCTGCCGGGCCCAGTCGAAACACGCCTCGCCGTCCTGCGCACCCCACCATTGCAGGCGCACGCCCAGGCGCGGTTCGTGCAATTCGCCGCAGACGCCGTGCGCCGCGCTCAGATCGGCCATCACGTGGGCGATCGCGTCGCGCGCCGCGACCGCCAGATCGAGCAACCCGAACCCCTCGCCGCGCGCGCGCGCCGGCTGCGGATTGAGCTGCGCGCGCGGATGCGGCAAGCGCCCGGCGACGGCGTGCGGCGTCCCGGGGGGCGGCGGCAAGGTCAGCAACGGCGCCGGCCGGTCGAGCCGGGTGTAGAAGTACGGCACGTCGCCGCGGCGCAGCTGCGCGCGCTCGGCGGCGACATAGCCGCGCAGGTCCGGTGCGGCACCGGCGAACGGATCCAAGGCCTCGGCGTACGCCGGGGTCGGCCGCAACAACACCCGGGTAAGGCGCCCGCGCAATCGTCCCCCCACGGCGGCGCCCAGCGCGTCCCGATGACAATGGATGCGCATCCACAGATCGAACAAGCCGCGCAGGAAATCGGGCGCATAGGCGCCGTAGCCGACCCGGCCGTCGCGATCGGCGACCAGCCCCGGCGCGCTCTCGCGCCGCCAGGGCCGCGCCACCGCGCACAATCGCGCCGAGCCGTCGTCGGCATCGAAGAACGCCCAGTCCGGGCCTTCGCTGTCGCCGCGCCCGGGATCGCGCTCGAACCCGGCCGGATAGCGGCCGCGGTCGCGGTCGCCGACGGTCAGGCCGGTGTCCTCCAGGCCCTGGACCGGAAACAGACAGACCTCCAGGTCGACCGGCAACAACTGCGGGCGACCGCGGCGCAGGCCGCAGACCACATTGCCCGGCCCCAGGTCGACCAGGCCGAAGCCGAAGCAGGCGCCGGCCAATGCGCCGGCGTCGCGCCACAGACGTCGCGCCCGGGACCGGCTCAAGCGTACGGCGCGCAGCGGCCCGCCGCGCACGCGGCCGTAGCCGGGCGGCGCGCCGATCCACTCCTGCCACAGATAGTCGCGATCGCGGCCATCGCCATGAAAACTGTTCAGTGTCGGCAGCCGCAGCGCAGCGGGGCCGCCGCGCAGGCCATTGATCCAGGCGAATACGCCGTCGGCGCCGAGGAAGGCGATTTCGGCATCGGCCGGCCGCGGCTTGTAGGCCAGGGCGACGCCGTTGTCCCAGGTCGCACGCAGCACCCGCTGGCCACCGTGGTGGGTTTCTTCCGGATGCGCCCACAACGCCGCGACGCGGCCGTCGGCCCCGGCCTGCCGCTGCAGCGCGCCGCTGCGCAGATCGCGCCGCAGCCGGCGCAGGAACAAGGCCAGGAACTCACGGTGGCGCTCGCGCAGAGCGCGCAGGCGCGCTTCCAGGCGCGGGCGGCGCGGCGCCAGGCACCAATGCAGGGCGAGGTCGAGCACCGGCGCATGCAACTCGCCGTTGTCGAGCGCCAGCGCGGACGGCGCCACGCGTCGCGCATGCGCGCGCGCCAGCGCGGCGCAATCGCGATCGAGCGCATCGAGAAAACGCAGCCAGGGCGCCAGACGCGCGTCGTGCAAGGCCGCGCCGATGCGGCGCGCCGCACGCGCGCCGCGCCATGCGCGCAAAGGGACGAGCAAACCGTCCTCGCCGATGCGCGCGCGCCGCGGCCACCACCAGGCCGAGCCGCCGCCGGCCACAGCCGCCAGCAGACGACGGGCGGCAGGCGAAGCGGGCGGCGCCGCGCGCGCAGGCGCGGGCGCGAGGTCCAGCAGGGATTCGCTCATCGCGCCGCGTCGCCCTCGCAACGGCGCGGCCGGCGCGAGGCGCCGGCCGCGGTGCCGCTCACGGAATGCAATAGATGCGGCGGCAGGTGGCCGGCACGAAGCTCGCGCCGGAAGCGGCCTGCTTGCGCAGTTCGCCGATCGCCAGCGCCGGTACGGCCTGGCGCTGCTTGGACGCGGTGGTCGGGGCGGGCTTGGACTTCTTCATCTTCATCGGACCATCTCCTTCGACGGTTGGCGAGCCGCAGCGCGGATGCGCCGCAGCCAGGGACGCAGGATCAGACGCAGTAGATGAAACGACTGCACGAACGCGGCGCGTACGAGGCCGAGGCCGAGGCCGGCGCGTGCTTGCTCAGCGGCGCCGAAGTCGGTTGCAGCTTGACGCGCGGGACCGGTGCGACGACCGGTGCGGACGCTTTCGCGGTACTGGATTGCTTCACGATGGCTCTCCTTGAACGACGCGTTGCGACGCGCGGAGAGACACCGACGGCGACTCCGCGCACGAGCGCTTCGCGGCGTACCGCGCGTACCTCCGTACGCCCGCAGCGAAGCTGCCCCGACTCTAGCCCATGCCCGCGCGGCCTTCGCCGCCACGCACGCAAACCGTGAGCGGCTTCGCAACGCGGCCCCCGCCCCGGAATCGGGCGACGCCGCCGCCGTACCGTCCGGGACCCGTAAAAAAACCTGGAAAACAAGGAAAAACGACATCCGTCGCCCCCGCACGGACCGCCCCGGCGATGTGCGCCCGCAGCATCGCCCCAATCCTCAATCCCCAATCCCCAATCCCCAATCCCGAATCCCCAATCCCGAATCCCGAATCAGCGAATCAGCGAATCAGCGAATCCGCTCGAGCATGCGCCGGTTGCCGATCAGCCGCGCCCAGCGCGCGCCGATGTCGCTCATGCACACGTAGGCCGCTTCGCCGGCCAGGCGCAACAGCATGCGCGGGCTCAGCTGCAGCCGCGGCTCGGCCGCGCACAGTTCCCAGTCGTAGCCGAGCTGGCGCGCGAACAAGGCGCAACGCGCCAAATGGTAGCGGCTGCTGAGCAGGGTCACCCGCGAGCGCATGCCCTCGCCGAGCAGTGCGCGGGCGTTGCGCAGGTTCTGCAGGGTGTCGCGCGATTCGGCCTCCAGACGCAACGGCGCATCGGCGGACAGCCCCCGCGCGAGCAGCCCGGAACGGGCCAGCTCGGCTTCGGTGGGCTCGTCGTCGGCGCCGCCGCCGAGCAGGACCACGCTGGCCGGCGGCCGTTCGCGCCACAACGACACCGCACGGTCCAGGCGCGCTTCGAAATCGTGGTCCAGGCGTCCGCCCGGCGCGTGCTTGCCGAACAGCAACACGCACTCGCCGCGCTCGGGCTGACAGGGCGCATTGCGCGCCACCCGCAGGACATGGACGAAGTAACCGACGTAGACCAGGCCGGCGCTGAGCACGCAGGCGGCCGACGCCACCGCCGCGACGTGCAGCACGTCGCGGTCGCCGAACAACGACAGGCGATGGGACAGGCGACTGCTCATGCGATGCGGCGCGAAAACCTCGGCGACCTGTGTGGACGAAAACCCGGGTGCGCGCGGCGGCGGCCGATGAAGCGTTCAGCGCGCCCCGCCGGGGCGGTCCGGCGGGCCCCGCGGCCCCCTCGCTATACTGCCGGCGGTTCCCCTCGCCCGATTCTACCGACTACGTGACGTCCGCACCCGCTCCGATGCCGCCGTTGGCGGTCCGCGCCTATACCGCCACCACCGCGCTCGGCCGCGGCCTGGAGGCCCAGGCTCAGGCCCTGCGCGAGCGCCGCAGCGGCCTGCGCCGCAACGATCTGGTGCCGCTGGCGCCGGGCGAAGCACCGCTGGACTGCTGGATCGGTCGGGTCGAGGGGCTGGAGGAGGCCGCCCTGCCGGCGCCTCTGGCCGACTGGGACTGCCGCAACAATCGCCTGGCCTGGCTGAGCCTGCAAGCCGACGGCATGGAAACGGCGATCGCCGCCGCCGTCGCGCGCCACGGTGCCGAGCGGGTCGCGGTGATCGTCGGCACCTCGACCTCGAGCATCGGCGCCACCGAGGAGGCCTATGCGCGGCTCGGCGACGACGGTCGCTTTCCTGAGGACCTGGCACGGCCGTCCCTGCATACCCCGCATTCGCTCGGCGCCTTCGTCGCCGCGGCCACCGGCCTGCGCGGCCCCTGCGTGACCGTGGCGACGGCCTGCTCGTCCAGCGCCAAAGTGTTCGCCCAGGCCGCGCGCCTGATCGGCGCCGGGCTCGCCGATGCGGCCCTGGTCGGCGGCGTCGACACCTTGTGCGGCAGCGTGCTGTTCGGCTTCAACTCGCTGCAGTTGGTGTCGACTGCGCCCTGCCGCCCGTTCGACGCGCAGCGCGACGGGTTGTCGCTGGGCGAGGCCGGCGGCTTCGCCGTGCTCGAACGCCTCGACGCCGGCGACGAGGCCGCGCTGCAACTGTGCGGCTACGGCGAGTCCAGCGACGCCCACCACATGTCCTCGCCGCATCCGCAAGGCCTGGGCGCGCGGCTGGCGATGCGCGACGCTCTCGCCCGCGCCGGCATCGACGCCGGCCAGGTCGGCTATCTCAACCTGCACGGCACCGCCACGCCGGCCAACGATTCGATCGAGGCGCTGGCGGTGGCCGGGCTGTTCCCGCCCGGCCTGCACGCCAGTTCGACCAAGGGCTGGACCGGGCACACGCTCGGGGCGGCCGGCATCGTCGAATCGGCGATCGCCCTGCTCGCGCTCGAGCGCGGTCATCTGCCGGGCACGCTCAACAGCGTCGCGCCGGACCCGGGCAACGGCCCGCAGATCCGTTTCGCCGACGCCCGCACCGAGATCCGCTACGCCATGAACAATTCCTTCGGCTTCGGCGGCAACAATTGCTCGCTGGTGTTCGGCCGCGCATGAGTTCCGCCGTCACGCAACCCCGCACCGGCGCGTCTGCCGGCCTGAGCGCCATCGTCGAAGGCATCGGTTACTGGAGTCGCGGCCTGCCCTCGTGGGCGGCGGCGCGCGAGTTCGTCGCCCACGGCAGCGACGCCGAAGCGGCGCCGAGCCGGCCCTCGCCGCAGTTGCTGGCGCCGAACGAGCGCCGGCGCGCGCCGGATACGGTCGCGGTGGCGCTGGAAGTGGCCCTGGCGGCCTGCCAGGACGCCGGCCGCGATCCGGCCAGCCTGCCGTCGGTGTTCGCCTCCAGCCACGGCGACATCGCCATCACCGACTACATGTGCGCCACCCTTGCCCGCGAGCCGCGCACGATCTCGCCGACCCGCTTCCACAACTCGGTGCACAACGCCGCCGCCGGCTACTGGACCATCGGCGCCGGTGCGATGCGCCCGGCGACCGCGATCAGCGCGCTCGAAGCCAGCTTCGCCCAGGGCCTGATCGAAGCGCTGGCGCAACTCGCCGCCGGCGACGAAGCGGTGCTGCTGGTCGGCTACGACGGCGCAGCCACCGGCCCGCTGCAGGAAGTGGCGCCGAGCCGCGGCCTGCTGGGCGCCGCGCTGGTGCTGGCGCACGTGTCGTCCGCGGCGCACGGGCCGCGCCTGTCCGCGTGGATGGACGACGCCGATGGCGAGCCCGCTTGGCCCAACGGCGGCAAGCTGTCTGGACGCGAAACCGGCAACGCCGGCGCGCCGATGTTGGCCTTGTTCGACGCCCTGGCCTCGGGCCATGATCGGCTCGCACTGCCGGCGGGCGCCGGCCGGATTCTGCGGGTGGAGTTCGCCCATGACTGATCTCGCCGGGTCGCCGCGACGCGACGCAGCCGCCCCGGGCAACGCCGCCGACCGACCGCGCGCCGCGCGGCTGGACCGCAACAACGTCGCCGTGGTGATTCCCGCGCTCAACGAAGCCCTGCGCATCCGCGAGGTCGTGGAAGGCGCGCTGGCGCAGTGCCCGCACGTGATCGTGATCGACGACGGCTCCGACGACGGCACCGGCGAGCGCATCGCCGATCTGCCGGTGACCGTGTTGCGCCACGCCCAGCGCCAGGGCAAGGGCGCCAGCCTGCGCGACGGTTTCGCCGAAGCCTTGCGGCGCGGCTTTCTGGCCGCGGTCACCATGGACGGCGACGGCCAGCATTCGGCCGGCGACATCGCGCGCCTGATCGACAGCGCCAATCGCCATCCCGGCCACATCGTCATCGGCGCGCGCCTGCGCAAGCGCGCGGCGCAACCGACCTACCGCCGGCTGGCCAACAATTTCGGCGATTGGGGCGTGGCCTGGGGCACCGGCTACCAGATCGCCGACAGCCAGAGCGGGCAGCGGTTGTACCCGGCCGAAGTCATGGCCTTGCGCGAGGTGCCCGGCGAAGACTTCGTGTTCGAGGCGCAGATCCTGATGTCGGCGGCGCAGCAGTTGGGCACGCGCTGCGTCTCGGTGCCGATCGAATCGCGCTACCGGAGCCAGGATTCGGACGAGCAGTTCCGCGCCAGCCATTTCAAGCCGCTGCGCGACTTCACCCGCATCACTTCGCACATCGTGCTGCAGTGCCTGCGCCGCGGCGGCGTACCGGCGATGTACCGCAGCATCCGCGCCAATCCGCCGCTGATCGACGATCCCAGCGGCGAATTCGCCTCCGCGCCGGCCAAGCCGCAGACCCACCTGCGCTGATCCCCGGCGCCTGCCTGACTCAGGGACGCGGCGGCGGGCCTTGCGGTCCCGGATCGCTGAGCGGCGGCGGATCCAGCACGTAGATCGCCACGCCGTGGGCGAATTTCTGCCGCGGGCTGATGTCGATGCCGACCCCGCCGCCGGTGTAGCTGCGCCCGCCGATGCGGCCGCCGCCGGCGCCGACGCTGACCCCGCCGCCGCCGTAACCGTCTTCGGTGCCCTGGAACAGCACCCCGTTGGCGCCGAGCTTGGCGGCCTCGTTGCGCAGCTTGCCGATCACCGAGTCCATCTTGTTCTGTTCGCCGTAGGTGAACGGGCCGCTATTGCTCTGCAACAGGGCGATTTCCTCGTAGCGGCCCGGCGGCGGCGCGAAGTACACCCGCACCTGCGAGACCGGCACCGGCGGCCGCGGCCGCCCGGTCAGGACATGGGAACTGGCGCAGGCGGACAGCACAAGCGCGGACAGGACGACAAGCAGGGTGCGCGGCATGGAGATCTCCCGGCGGATTGCGCGGCGGACGGCCCATGCTACGCCGCGCGGCGCAGCGCCGGGTGAGGGCCCGGCGAGCGGTCGCCGACCGGCGACGGCCGGCACAGCCGCACCTGCGACGCGGCCGGCAGGTGCGCCGCGTCGCGCATTCCGACGCCGGTCACCGCGCCTGCGACCGCGGCATGGCTTGATGCGCGTGTCCTCGCCGCACGCCGTCCGGCTCGTCCAAGGCCAAGCGGCGCGGAACCACGCATCCGTCCCGAATTCATGCGTCTCAATGGAGAGCCTCGGTCGCAGCTACGATCCGAACGACAAGTTCCAAGACCCGATCCCGATGCAGAACAACCTTTCCTATCGGGTGACGGTGAAGGTCTCCGATGCCGGGGCGATCCAGTACCAAGTGACCGACAGCGCCACGCTGGCGCCGATCCAGGGCCAGACCTACAACGCGGCCGCGCATTACCCCGGCGGCTTGGCCGGCTACCCGAACAAAACCGGCTACTACATCGCGCCCTCGACCACATCGAACCGCGATTACACCTTGTACCTGAGCAATCTGTCGGTGACCTGGCAAACCGGCTTCTGATCCGTCGCGGCCACGCGATCGCGCGCCGTCCGCCGCGGGCGGCGGCGCGCCCACCGCTCGCGACTCAGCCCATGCCGCCGTTGACGCCGATCACCTGGCCGTTGATGTAACCGGCATCGTCCGAACACAGGAACGCGACCAGCGCGGCGACCTCGTCGGCGCGGCCGGCGCGGCCGGCCGGCACCATCTGCTTGATCGCCTCGGGCGGAAAAGCCCCGGCCGCCATCCGCCCCTCGATCACGCCCGGCGCGACCACGTTGACGGTGATGCCGCGGCTGGCCATCTCGCGCGCCAGCGATTTCGACGCGCCGTGCAGCGCCGCCTTGGCCGCAGCGTAGTTGGTCTGGCCGCGATTGCCGAGCACCGCCGCGACCGACGACACGCTGACGATGCGTCCCCAGCGCGTGCGCGCCATCGGCAGCAACAAGGGCTGAGTGACGTGGAAGAAACCGTGCAGGGACACGTCGATCACCCGCGTCCATTGCGCCGCGCTCATGCCCGCCATCGGCGCGTCGTCGTGGATGCCGGCGTTGTTGACCACGCCCTGGATCGGCCCGGCCTCGAGCAGACGCTCCAGCGCCGCGCGCGCGGCCTCGCCGTCGGCGACGTCGAACGCCGCCGCCTCGGCCGCGCCCCCGCCGGCGCGGATCTGCGCGGCCAGCGCTTCGGCGCGTTCCAGGCCGGCGCTGGCGTGCACGATCACCTGCCAGCCGGCGCCGGCCAGACGACGGCAGATCGCGCCGCCGAGATCGCCGCTGCCGCCGGTGACCAGGACGCGGCGCGGCGCGGAAAGCGGCTGGGACATGCGGGCGGCTCCGATCGGCAAAGCCCGATTGTCCCCGGATGCGGGCGGAACGGGAAGCGAGCGCAACGATGCCAGCGGCGAGTCCCGTCGTGGATCGCCGGCTGCGCTCGACGCTCGTTCTTCGCTTCTCGCCTCCGGTTTCCGACGCATTCAATCCGGCGGCGCGAACCCGGGCGGATACGGCGGCCGGCCGCGACCGTGCCGACGCTCGACTTCCTCGAGATCGTGCGCGATCGCGATGCCGGCGCCGTCGCACTGCAGACGTTGCTCGCCGCACCACAGCGCCCAGTCGCGCTCCTCATCGTCGGGGTCGTCCGGGTCCGGGCCGTCCAACGCCAGCACCCACCATTCCAGCCGACGCTGCGCCAGCGGCCGGCGCCGCAGGCCGACGCGATGGACGAAGTCCAGCTCCACCGCGCCGCTCGCGGCCGAGGTTTCCAGCCACGGCAGGAACGTCGCCAGCCGCGCGCCGGCGACCGCATGCATGTCGACCCAACGGCCGGCCAGCATGTCCTCGTCGTAAGGCCGGTCGCTGCGCTCGATCCAGTGCAGCCGCGCGCCCTCGCGGTGCGCGAACGCCAGGCGCAGGCGGAACTCGTGGCCGATCCGGCCGTCCTCGTGCAGCGCATGCGGGTTTTCGAAGTGAAACTGGAACGGCATCGGCGCGCGTCTGGGGCGAGGTTACCCACGCAAACGCGGCCGCGCCGCGGCCGTGAACCGGTCCTCGCGTGCGGCGCTCAGTCGCCGCGCGCCATCACCGCGGCGCGGCCGCTGGCGACGAGCCGGCCCTGGTGCGCGATCTCGAACTCGTACTGCCAACTGTCGGCGCCGGCCGCGAGTTGCCGCGCGCGCCCTTCCAGCGCGCCGGCCAGGTCGTCGATCCGCGCCCGATGCAAGCGTACGCCGCGCAGCGCCACCAGTACGCCGGGCTTGGCCGCCCCGCCGGCTCGCACGGCGAGCAGCCCGCCGTGCACGGCCATGGCTTGGGCGCCGTACTCGCACAGATGCACGGCGTGCAGGCGACCGTCGCGGCGCAGCGGATGCGCGGGATCGCGGTGGCCGTGGCTGAGCAGGACGATGGAAGCCTCGTCCCATTCGGCCACTTCTTCCCACAGGCACATCGATCCTTGGTGCGGGATCAACGCGGCGATGGCCTCACGCGTGCGCATGCGCGCCCTCCGTCGCGGCCGCCGCCGGCGCGCGCACGATCAACAGCGCGAGCGCGAAGTTCGCGGCCACGCCCAGCGCGACGGTGACGCCGATCGCGCGCAACACCGGTATCGACGACAGCGCCAGCAGGGCGAACACCAGCAGCGTGGTCAGGCTGCACACGATCACCGCATGCAGGGTGCGCAATTGCTCGGCGCGGTCGTCGCCGGCGTGATCGAAGAACAGCGCGTAGTCCAGGCCCAGGCCGGCGGCGAGGATCAGCGAGACCAGATGGAACAGATTGAGCTCGACCCCGGCCAGGCGCAGCACGGCCAGGATCAACAGCGTGGTCAACGCCATCGGCGCCAGCACCCGCAGCACCCGCCGTGGCGAGCGCAGCGCGATCCACACCGCCGCCGCCAACAGCACCGCGGCCAGCGCCAACGCCATCAGCACCCGGCCGCGGTAGTCGGCGACCAACGATTCGGACGCCTGCTTGAGATCGAGCAGTCGGCCGCCGTGGCGGCGAGCGGCGGCCTCCACCGCGGCCGGGTCGGCCAGCCCGGTCAGCGACACCAACGCGGTGGCATGGCCGGCGCGCTGCAGCAGCAGACCGTCGACGCTGACGGCCAACGGCGTACCGGCGAGGTCGCGCGCGCTCAGCGGCGGCGCCGCGCGGGCGCGCTCGACGTCGGCGAGAAAATCGCCGAACGCATCGCTGCGGAACGGCGTGTCGGCGACCGCCGCGGCGAGCGCACCGCGCAGCGCCGCGGCGTCGGGCAGGCGACGCTGGCGCTCGCGCTGGGTCTTGGCGCTGGGCAGGTAGCGCGCCGCGAGGTCGTAGCCGGCGATCGCGCCGCGCCGGCGCAGCGCCGGCAGCTCGGCCATCAGCGCTTCGGACGCCTGCAGCGCGGCTTCGGCGTCGCCGCGTTCGATCGCGATCACGTAGCGCACGTCGGGCGCACCGAGTTCCTCGCGCAGCTGCGCGTCGCGCGCCAGCGCGTCGGCCGGCACCGGGGTCAGCTTGGCCAGGTCGTTCTGCCAGAACGGCCCCGGCACGAACACGATCGCCGCCAGCGCCAGCGCCGCGATCGAGGCGCTGCCGGCCAGGCCGATCCGCGGCCAGCGCGCCAGCCGCGTCCAGGCCCGCGCCAGCCAGGGCGAGCCGGCGGCGTCGCGCGGTGCCGGGTCGATCAGCGCCGGCAGCACGAAGCGCGTGGTCAGCGCCGCGGTCGCCAGGCCGACGATGGTGAACACCGCCAACTGCTGCAGGCCGTCGACGCCGGAGACGAAGAAGGTCAGGTAAGCGATGCAGGTCGAGGCCACGCCGGTGCCGAGCGTCGGCCAGAGGCTGCGCGCGCTGGCCCATGGCGACAGTCCGGGCCGCTGGTGGCTGAACAAATGGATCGGATAGTCCTGGACCACGCCGATCAGGGTGAAGCCGAACGCGACGGTGATGCCGTGCACGCCGTCGAACAGCGCCGCCACCGCGCCCAGGCCGGCCAGCCCGGCGGTCGCCAGCGGCAGGCCACCGAGCAGCGGTACTTTCCAGCTGCGGTAAGCCAGCCACAGCAGCAGGGCGAAGACGATGCCGTCGATGGTCCCGATCAGGCTGGCCTCGCGCTGGGTGCGGCCGCCGATCTCGACCGAGAACGCGCCCGGGCCGCTGATCGTCAGTTGCGCCGGGCTGGCGCCGCGGGCGCTTGCGAATGCGCTGCGGATCGCCTCGATCGCGCTGTGCTGGCCGGTGGGGTCGAAGCCGGCGGCGCGGGTTTCCACCGCCAGCAGCGCCTGCCGGCCGGCGCGGTCGAACCACACCCCGTGCAAGGTCTGCGGCGCCTGCGCCGGCTGCCAGGCCTCGGCCAGGCGCAGCATCTCCAGGGTCGGATCGCCGGGCAGCAAGGGCTCGATCAGCTCGCCGGCGGGCGAGCCCAGGTCCTGCACGCGCTGATCGAGCTGTTCGCGCAAGTAGTCGGCGTCGAAGGTCTGCTCGTCCAACGTCGGCGACAACAGATAGCGGTAGGGACGCAAGCGCTCGGGCACGGCGTCCAGGCCCTGCCCGGCACCGTTGGCGACCAACTTGAACACATCCTGCGCCGCCAACGCCTGGCCCAGCGCCTGCGATTGCGCCGCCAGCGCCTGCGGCGCGTCGCCGCCGATCGCCAATAGCAGCAAGCGCGAACCCGGGCCTTCGCCGAGCTCGTCGATCAGCAGTTTCTGCGCCGGCGTCTGCGCCGTGGGCATGAACCGGCGCAGGTCGCCGCTGAGCTGCAGGCGCTGGCCGATCACCCATCCGGCGACGGCGAGCGCCGCCAGCCACAGCAGGGCCAGCGCGATACGGCGCGCGGGCGTCATCAACGCGCCGCGCCGTGGCCGCGGCACAGCGCCGCGAGCTGGCTGGCGTCGGCGACGTTGGCGGCGGCGCGCGCCGCGCTCGCCAACAAGGTGCGTTGCTGTTCGCTGCCGCGCGCGGGCCGGGTTTCGATGCAACGCAATTCGTCGTCGCGGCCGAGCAGGACGATCTCGCGTACGCGCGCCGCCAAGCCGGCGTCTTTCGGGGTCAGGCTGATCGCCCACTGCCGGCGCGTGCCCTCCGCAGCCAGGCGGTAATGCTGCTCGAGCAGGGCGCGATCGCCGCCGAGCAGGGCGCCGAAACTAGCCTGCAACGCGACCAGCTCGGGCGCGCGCGCCAGCGAGAAGCGCTTGGCCGGCTTGTTCGGGCGGACGATGCTGACCTCGCCCTGGCCCGGCTTGGCGCCGGCGCGGATGGTGGTGGTTTCCGCGTAGGGCGCGCGCACTTCCCGCACCAGGGTCGCCGCGTCGGGCCGGCGGTATTCGCCCGACAGGCGCAGCGGCGCCTTCAGCAGGGCCGAGCCGCGCACTTCGACGAAATCGGTGCGCGCCGGCACCGGCTGCGCCAGGCGCGGCAAGATCCAGGCCGGATCGGCGGCTGCGGCTTCGCCCGGCACGGCGGTCGCCGCGCCCGCGGGCGCGGACTGCGCGGCGGCCGGCTCAGTAACCGGAGCGGCGTGCAGCGACGCCGCGCCGCACAGCAGCGTCAGCGTCAGCGTCCACAGGCAGGGCTTGATCGTCATCGGCATGCCAGAAATCGTAGAAGTTGAACCAGTTGTAGGGCGCGCTGCGGGTGTGCAGTTGCAGCCGCTCGGCATAGCGCTGGACCAGCGCGGCCAGGATAGCCGGGCGGTTAGGCCGCTCGATCGCCACACCGTCGCTGAACGCTTCGAATATCAGGTCGTAGCGCGGACCGCCCCGGTACAGGCCGAAGGCCAGCACCACCGGCACCTTGAGCGCGGCCGCGATCAGCCACGGCGCGCTCGGGAACGCCGCGCTGGCGCCGAGGAAAGAGACGGCGACGCTGGGCTCGCCCGGGCCGACGCGATCGACCAATAGAGCCACGATCGCGCCTTCGTCGGTGGCCTGCTTGATCGCCAGCACGATCGAAGGCCCGTCCTGGCCGGCGTCGATCACGGTGCTCGCGATCTGCGGGTCGAGCGTGTCCAGCAGTTCGGTCAGGGCCGGGTTGTGGCCGCGGTCGAGCAACACCCGCAGCTTCAGCCCGGGCCGCTGCCGCGACAGCACCCGCAACGCTTCGAAGCTGCCCAGGTGCGAACCGAACAGCAGCAGGCCCTGGCCGCGGTCGAGATGCCGTTCCAGCGCCTCCAGGCCGCTGACCCGGATGTCGAACGGCTGCATGCGCCCACCCAGCAGGTACAGCCGGTCGAGGATGGTCGCGGCGAAGGTGTGGATGTGGCGGGCGATGTCGAGCAGGCCCGGCCGGCGGTCGAGCACACGCCTCAGGTACGCGCGCGAGGCGCGCCGCTCCGGCCCGCGCACGGCCAGGAAATAAGCCACGATCGGATACAGGGTCAGGCGCGCCAGGACCCGCCCGCCGCGTCGGGCGACGAACGCGATCAATCGGAACGCGAACCGGCCGCCGCCCTCGGGACGCTGCTTCCAGTGCGCGCTCATGCGCCGGCCCCGTCGGCGACGGCTTCGCCGCTGGCGATCAGTTCGGCTTCGCGCATCACCCGGAACCGCCAGCGCCCCGCGCCCAGCGCGTCCAGTTCGATCTGCGCGCTCTGCTGCGGCAACAGGGGCTGCACGAACTTGACCTGCGGCAGGCGCAGGCCCGGCAGCGGGCCGTGCTCGGCCTCGATCGCTGCGATCACCCGCTCCAGCACCACTACGCCGGGCACCAGCGGCCGGCCCGGGAAATGGCCCGGCAGGCAGGGATGGTCGGAATCGATGACGAAGCGCATGCGGGATCGGAGCGGCGGCGAGCGATGGATCGTAGGGAAAGGATAAAGCACCGGCCGCTACGGCCGTGTGGAACTGCGACCGCCGCCGCTGGCCGTGCGCCCGGTTGTGTGGCGGCGCTGGAGCGGTCGGCGGCGCGGGCCCGGCCCGCTGCGTTCAACGCCGGAACTCAGGAAAACAGGTCGCGCCAGAAGCGCGGACCGAGCCGGGCCATGCGCTGCAGGAAGTCGAAGAAGCCGGTCTCCGGACGCTGAGTGAACAAGCGCCGCCGGACCAGGTACTCGCCGGCGAACAGGCCGCCGACGATGCCGTAGTTCAGCAGGTTGGCGAACCAGGACCATTGCTCCTGGGTGATCGCGAACGCCGGCGGGCGGCCGAGCCGGGCGAGCAGCCCGTCGGGCACGGCGATCGTCGCCAACGCGCCGTTGACCAACGCCAACAGCAGCAACACCGCCGCCCACAGCGCGGTCAGCCGGCGCGTATAGCGGTACAGCGGCGGGTCCAGCGCCGCCGGCGCACGTTCGTGCAGGGCGGCGACGATGCGGGTGATCAGCGCCTCGCGCGGCGCGCGCAGGCTGCGCCCGAACCACCAGCCCAGCCAGGCGTTGAACAGCATCGGCGGCGCCAGCAACAGCATCTGCGCCAACGGCGTGCGCGCCGCCAGGGCCAGGCCGGCGCACAGCGCCAGCACCGCCGCCCACGCCGCCGCCCGCAGCCCCAACAGGCCGTCGATGGCGACGAACAGCACCAGGTCGGCCAGGGCCAGGGCCGCGACCGCGCCGCCGCCGTCGTGGCTGGCCCAGTGCGCCAGCAGCGGATAGGCGACGGCGAGCAGCAAGCGCGCCGGGGCGCTGAACGAAGAGGCGGTCACGGGACGGCGGCGCGCGGCCGGAACGGAAACGGGGAACGCAAACGAAGCGGCCGCGGCGCCGCTCAGGCGGCGCGGTGTTGCTCGATGTGGCCCGACAGGGCGCGCAGCGATGCGAAGATGCGCCGGTTCTCGTCGTTGTCCGAACGCAGCTGGAAGCCGTAGCGCTTGCTGATCGCCAGCGCCAGTTCGAGCGCGTCGATCGAGTCCAGGCCCAGGCCGTCGTTGAACAGCGCCGCTTCCGGATCGATCTGCTCCGGCGCCACGTCTTCCAGGTTCAGGCTCTCGACCAGCAGCTGCGCCAGTTCGCGTTCGGCAGGGTTTTGTTCAGACATCGGGACGATCCGGTGGGGCTATGACGAAGGGCGGTCACGATCCGCCATCGGCGCCGCAGGCGCAACCGGGCGGCGCCGTCCGCCGTCCCGACGCCTCCGCCGATGGCGCGACAGTCCCTGTCATATCAAGCACTTGCAGCCCATGGGCACGCGGTCCACCGGCGCGGCCCGACGCCGCAGACTGCACAGCCGGCGGAGGCGGCAGGCTATGATTTGCGCATGACTCCGTCCGAATCCGCGCTTGGCGCGACCGCCGCGGCCCCCGCTTCCGCCCCCGCCCAGGCGCCCGCGCAGACCCTCGAGGTCGACGTGCTGGTGATCGGCGGCGGCCCGGCGGGCACCACCGCGGCGACCCTGCTGGCGCGCAAGGGCTGGAAGGTGCTGTTGCTGGAAAAGGACCGGCACCCGCGTTTCCACATCGGCGAATCCCTGCTGCCGATGAACCTCGCCATCCTCGAACGCCTCGGCGTGTTCGAGCAGGTGCGCGCGATCGGCGTGCACAAGCCCGGGGCCGAGTTTCCGATCGACGCCGAGCGCTACAACACTTTCCGTTTCGAACGCGCGCTCGATCCGGTGTTCGGCTACGCCTTCCAGGTCAAGCGCGAAGAGTTCGATCAACTGCTGTTCCGTCACGCCCAGGGCAACGGCGTCGACGCACGCGAGCAGGTCAAGGTCGAGCGGATCGAATTCGGCGCCGACGGCCGCCCCGCCCTCGCCTATGCCCGCAGCGCCGACGGCGCCGCGCTGCAGGTGCGCATGCGCTATCTGGTCGACGGCAGCGGGCGCGACACCGTCCTCGGCAGCCAGCTCAAGCTCAAGCGCAAGAATCCGTTGCACCAGTCGGCGGCGATCTTCAGCCATTTCACCGGCGTCCAGCGCCGCGAGGGCGAAGACGCCGGCAACATCACCGTGCAGCGCTTCGCCCACGGCTGGATGTGGCTGATCCCGCTGCAGCGCGGAGTGATGAGCGTGGGCGCGGTGTGCTTCCCCGAGTACCTCAAGCAGCGTCGCGGCGACAGCGAAGCCTTCCTGATGCGGACCCTGGAGTCCGAGCCCTCGGTGTGGGCGCGCATGCAGGGCGCGCAGCGCTGCGGCGAGGTCCACGTCACCGGCAACTATTCCTACACCTGCAGCCGCATGACCGGCCCCGGCTGGGTCATGGTCGGCGACGCCTACGCCTTCGTCGATCCGGTGTTTTCCTCCGGCGTCTACCTCGGCATGAACAGCGGCGAGCAGGCCGCGGCCGTGGTCGACGGCGCGCTGCGCGAACCGGCCCGCGAGGCCGCGCTGCAGGACGAAATGACCGTGCGGCTCAAGCGCGGCCTGAAACATTTCCAGTGGTTCATCTATCGCTTCACCACCCCGGTCATGCGCGAATTGTTCAACGCTCCACGCAACTTCTGGCAAGTCGAGCAGGCGGTCATCTCGATGCTCGCCGGCGACGTTTTCGACAACCGCGCGGTGCTCAACCGCTTGCGGCTGTTTCGTTTCATCTACGCCCTGACCGCGGTGCGCATGGCGCCGCAGGCGCTGCGCGGCTGGCTGCGGCGCAAGCGCCAGGTCGGCGTCGACTTCCGCGGCGACACGCTGCAGCGGGGCAACCCGTGAGCGCGGCCGCCACGATGCTGGCCGGCCCGCGCCTGCAGGTCGACTATCTGGACGCCGCGCCCGAGACGCTGCTGGCGCAGGACGACACCCTGGCGGTGTTCGGCTTCGGCGGGGGCGCCCCGCATCACGACGATCCGCGTTACCTGCGCGTGGCCTTGGAGCCGTTCGGCGACGCCCGCCTGGAGCGCTGGCGCGGCACCGGCCCGGTCAGCAAGGGCCGCGACGGCGACCTGGCCTGGTCCGAGGACGGCGCGCTGCAGTTCGGCGTGATCGAGTTCGACGAACCCGAGCCGCTGCCGGGCGAAGCCGCCAACGGCGAGATCGCGCGCGCCGCCGAGTACCTGTACCGCAAGCTGCTCGCCTTCACCGCCGAGCGCGGCTATCCGCATTTGCTGCGGATCTGGAACTACCTCGACGGCATCACCCTCGGTCACGGCGACGAAGAACGTTATCGCGTGTTCTGCGTCGGCCGCGCGCGCGGACTGGGCGACTTCGACACCGCGCAGCTGCCGGCGGCGACCGCGATCGGCCGCGTCGACGGCGCGCGCCGGCTGCAGGTCTACTGGCTGGCCGCGCGCAGCGCCGGTACGCCGCTGGAGAATCCGCGCCAGGTCAGCGCCTACCGCTACCCGCGCCAATACGGTCCGCAATCGCCAAGTTTCGCCCGGGCGATGCTGCCGCCGCAGCCGGCGGCGATGCCGCTGCTGCTGTCGGGCACCGCGGCGGTGGTCGGCCACGAGTCGCGCCACGCCGACTCGGTGCTGGCCCAGCTCGAGGAAACCCTGGCCAATTTCGACAGCCTGCTCGCGGCGGCGCGCCAGCGCCGGCCGCAGTTGCCGGCCGCGTTCGGCGCCGGCACCCGACTGAAGGTCTACGTGCGCGACGCCGAGGACATGGCGCCGGTGGCCGAAGCGCTGGACCGGCGCTTCGGCGAGCGCGTGCCGCGGATTCTGGTGCACGCGGCGATCTGCCGCCACGAGCTGCGGGTCGAGATCGACGGCGTGCACGGCGGCTGAGCGCGCCGTCGGTCACGCCGACCTGCGGCACTTGCAATCGTCCGGACAGACATTACGTTGCAGGCATGGCCGATCCGGCCGCTTGCGGAGCCACGTCGATGGGTTTGATCAGTCTGCTCTGGGGCATCGTCGCCGTGCTGTGGATGATCGCCGCCCTGATCCCGTTCCTGGGCTGGGGCAACTGGTTCATGATCCCGTTCGCCGCGATCGGCGCGGTGATCGCCGCGATCGGCCTGCTGTTCACCCGCAGCGAGCACAACGCCCGCGCCAAGGCCGGGCTGTGGCTCAACGGCATCGCCATCTTGGTCGGCGTGGTCCGGCTCGGCCTCGGCGGCGGTTTCATCTGAACGCCGCCGGATAGACGCCGCATCGGCGCACGCGCGCCGATCCCAGCGTCAGGCCTGCGGTCGTGCCGCGAGCAGGGCGCGGGTATGCGCGTGCTGCGGCGCGCGCAGCACCTGGGCGGTGGGTCCGGTTTCGACGATGCGCCCGGCTTCGAGTACGGCGATGCGCTCGGCCACCGCCGCGGCCGCGGACAGGTCGTGGGTCACGAACAACAGGGCCAGACCGCGCTCGCGCTTGAGACGCGCCAACAGGGCGAGGATCGCGGCGCGATGGTGCGCGTCCAGCGCCGACACCGCTTCGTCGCAGACCAGCAGTTTGGGCTCGGTCGCCAACGCGCGCGCGATCGCGATGCGCTGGCGCTGGCCGCCGGAGAACTGGTGCGGATAGCGGTCCAGCATCGCAGCGTCCAGCCCGACCGCGGCCAGCAGCTCGGCGGCGCGCGCGCGGCGCGCCGCCGCGTCCGAGCGGGTGTGGATGCGCAAGGGCTCGGCGACGATCTGCGCCACGCGCAGGCGCGGATCGAGCGAGGCATACGGATCCTGGAACACCACGCCGGTCTGCGCCCGCCAGCGGCGCAGCGCGGCCGCGTCCAACCCGACCAGATCCGCGCCGTCGACGCAGACCCGGCCTTGCGCGCCGCGCAGCAAACGCAGCAAGGCGCGGCCGAGCGTGCTCTTGCCGCTGCCGCTTTCGCCGACCAGCGCCAGCCCTTCGCCGCGGCGCAGCTCGATATCGACCGCGTCCAAGGCCGGCCGCGGCGCGCGCGGATAGTGCATGCGCAGACCTTCGCCGCGCAGCCACACCGGCGCGTCCGAGCTCGCCTCCGGCAAAGCCTCGATGCGGTCGGCGGCCAGCAGTTCGCGCGTGTAGGCCTGCGCCGGCGCGGCGAACACGCGCGCGGCCTCGCCCTGCTCGACCACGACGCCGCGCTGCAGCACCAACAACCGCTGCGCGTAGGCGCCGACCAGGGGCAGGTCGTGGCTGATCAGCAGCAAGGCCAGGCCATCCTCGCGGCGCAGCCGGTCGAGCAGATCGAGGATGTCGCGGGCGATGCGCGCGTCCAGCGCCGAAGTCGGTTCGTCGGCGATCAGCGCCCGCGGCGCGGTGGCCAGGGCCAGCGCGATGGCGATGCGCTGACGCTGGCCGCCGGAGAATTGATGCGGATAGCGCTGCAACGCCGTCGCCGGCTCCGGCAATTGCACGCGCTCGAACAGATGCTGCGCCCGGGCCCGCGCCTCGTCCTTGCCGAGTCCGCGTACCGTGCGCAGGGTTTCGATCAGCTGCGCGCCGACCCGGCGCAGCGGATGCAGCGCCGCCAGCGGGTCCTGCGGCACCCAGGCCAGGCCGCGGCCGCGCAGGCGCGCATGCGCCGCGCCGCCGAGGCCGAGGGTTTCGCCGTCGACCCGCAGCTCGCCGCGCGCCTGCAGCCCCGGCGGCAGCAGGCCGAGCAGGGACAGCGCGGTCAGGCTTTTGCCGCTGCCGCTTTCGCCGACCACGCCCAGGCATTGGCCGGCGTGCAACTCCAGGTCGACCGGGCCGAGCAGCGCTCGCGCGCCGCCGTTCGCGCTCACGTGCAGGCCGCGCAATGCGACCGAGTTCATGCCGCGGCCTCTTCGCCGCGCGGCGCGCTGCGCTTGACGTCGAGCCAGTCGCGCAGGCCGTCGCCGAGGAATTGGAACGCGGCCAGCGTGGTCACCAGGAAGCCGGCCGGAAACAACAGCGTCCACGGCGCGCTGTCGAGCTCCTGCACGCCTTCGGCGAGCAGACCGCCCCAACTGGACGACGGCTCGTCGATCGACAGGCCGAGAAAACCGAGAAAGCTCTCGACCAGGATGGCCTGCGGCAGGATCAGGCCGAGGTAGACGAAGGCCAGCGGCAGCAGGTTCGGCAACACGTGCCAGCGCAGGCGCTGGCCGAAGCTCGCCCCCGCCGCCTGCGCGGCGAGTACGAACGGCGCTTCGCGCAGGCGCGCGGCCTCGGCGCGCATGACCCGCGCCAGGTCGATCCAGACGTAGCCGCCGATCGCGACCAGCAACAGCCACAGCGAGCGTTCGAACAAGGTCAGCAGCAAGATCACCACCAGCAGGAACGGCAGCGCCGAGAACACGTCCAGCACGCGCAGCATCGCGCGCTCGGTGCGGCCGCCGGCCAGGCCGGCGATCGCGCCGTAGCCCAGCCCGATCGCCAGCGCGACCACGCTGGCCAACAAGCCGATGCCGAGCGACAGCCGCCCGCCGGCGAGCGTGCGCGCGAACACGTCGCGGCCGATCGCATCGGTGCCGAACCAATGCCCGGCCGTGCCCGGCGCGGCCGACAACGCGTCCCAGTCGGGCAGGATCGGCCCGTAACGGCTCATCCCGGGCGCCAGCCAACACACGGCGGCAAGGACGGCGAGAACCGACAGACAGGTGCGGGCGAGCGGCGGAAGCGAGGCGAGAGAACGCATTGGCGCTCATCGTAACGGCTTCGTCCGCGCACAGGCTCGCGCAGACCGGGGTCGACCCGCCCGATGTCCGGCCACGGCGGGGCCGCCGGTCGCCGTTCTGCGGCGTCGGCACGGCGCATCGCCGAAGCCGTTCCCGAGCGGAGCAAGAGCGACGGCGAATCCCCTAGCCCGCCTTTTTGAAAGGCAAGGAACAGCCGCTGCCGCTCGGCGCGGACGAGGACACGGTTCCCGGCGCGTGCCCAAGCCGCCGCGGCGCGGCTCCCCCCGTTGAAAAGGGCAGGTCAGGGGGGAGCGGCTTCGGCTGGGCCTTTTGGCTTTCCCCGCGCCGCCAAGACCACCGCGCAATCCCCGCCGCCCCCGGCGCCACGGACGTCCGCCGCCCATCCGACACGGCCGCACAGCGCGCGCCCGCTGCCCCGCACGCCACATACCGCCCCGTCATATGCAGATGAGGCAAAACCTTTTCCCTCCGCCCCCGGCCCCGGCCACATTTCCTACATGGAGACTGGGAAATGCTGACGATGAAGGCCAAGTACGCCCTGCGCGCGATGTGCGCGCTGGCGCGCGCCCACGGCCGGCCCGGGGCGGATCGCGCCGACGGCCCGCGCCTGCAGGCCCGCACCATCGCCCAACACAGCGGCGCGCCGGGCAAGTTCCTGGAGTCGATCCTGGTCGACCTGCGCGAGGCCGGCTTCATCGACAGCCGGCGCGGGCAAAAGGGCGGCCATACGCTGGCCCGGCCGCCCGAGCACATCATGGTCGGCGACCTGATCCGCGCCATCGACGGACCGCTGGCCGCGGTGTTGTGCGCCAGCGTCAGCGCCTACCGGCCCTGCTCCGACTGCCGCGACCCCGACGGCTGCACCCTGCGCGCGCTGATGCGCGAGGCGCGCGACGCCATTTCCGACGTGCTCGATCGACGCAGCCTGGCCGAATTCGCCCGCGCGTCGTCGACGCCGACGTTGCTCAACCTGGAAGGAGACGCCCGGTGAACCGCAACGCGGCGGAGGCCGGAAAACGCAGCGCCGCACGGCGCGCGGACAGAGCCGCGACCGCGCCCCGCGACCGCGAACCGGACATCAACATCGTCAACCTCAGCGATACCGAGTTCGCCCTGCTGCAGGCTTTGCGCGGGCTGGAAGAGGGCCGGATCGAAGTGCGGGTCAGTCAGGCGCGGATCGTCGAGATCGTCCGCAGTCAGCGCCTGCCGGTCGCGGCCGCGGCCGAATCCTGGGACTGAGCCGCGCCGACTTCGCCGCCGATCCGGGGCCGGCGGCGGGCGACGCCGAACGGCCGGGTTGCCCTCCTGCCAACGCGCGCAGGCGCGGCCGCGACCGGGCCGATGCATCACGCCACCTCCACCGCGTTTCCGCGCCACCCGGATCGTCTCACCGTTCCGCCCGTTCGTAGGAGCACATCATGCATATCCGGGTTCGACCTCCGCATGCGGCCCGCGCCGCGACCGTCTGGCTGTGCGGCGCGATCGCCTGCGCCCTGGCGCTGCCGACGCAAGCGCAAACGCCGCCGCCCGCCGGCGAACTCACGGTCCAGGCGCTGGCCGAGCGCCTGCGCGCGATCGAGCAACGCCTCGGCGGCGGCGGCGCGATCGCCGGCGCCTCGGCCGACAGCGGCAGCCTGGCCGAACTCGACCAGCGCTTGCGGATCATCGAACGCAAGCTGGAGCTGCAGGCCGAAGAGGCCGCGGCCAAGGCCGCGAGCACGCCAAGCGTGTCGCTGAGCGCAAGCAAGGGCCTGGCGATCAAATCGCCGCCGCCCGGCGACGTCGAGGTCAAGCTCAAGGCGCTGGTCCAGGCCGACGGCCGCTTCTTCATCGGCGACGAGCGCTCGCCGCAAAACGACACGTTCCTGTTCCGGCGCATCCAGCCGACCCTGGAAGGCACCTGGGGTTCGCTGGTCGGCTTCCGCCTGACGCCCGAATTCGCCGGCGACAGCGCGACGGTCAACGACGCCTACCTGGACCTCAAGTTCGATCCGCGCGCGAGCGTGCGGATCGGCAAGTTCAAAAGCCCGGTCGGCCTGGAACGGCTGCAGTCCAGCGGCTCCAATGCGCTGATCGAGCTCGGCCTGGCCTCGGAGCTGACCCCGAACCGCGACCTCGGCGTGCAGCTGCAGGGCGAACTCGCCGGCGCCACCGTGTCGTACGCCCTGGGCGTGTTCAACGGCGCGGTCGACGGCCGCGACAGCCCGACGGTCAATCCCGACAACGAGTTCGAACTGGCCGGGCGGGTGTTCGTCGAACCGTGGAAGAACGACGGCGGCGCGCTGTCGGGGTTGGGCTTCGGCCTCGCCGGCAGCCGCGGCGACAAGCGCGGCGGCGGCAACAACGCCTTGCCGCGTTACCGCACGCCCGGCCAGGTGCAGTTCTTCAATTACCGCAGCGCGGTGCTGGCCGACGGCGCGCACAGCCGCTGGTCGCCGCAGGCGTGGTTCTATCGCAACGCCTTCGGCGTGATCGGCGAATACGTCGGCTCCAGCCAGGAAGTGCGCAACGGCGCCTTCGCCGGCGAACTCGACCACCGCGCCTGGCAGGTCACCGCCGGCTACGTGCTCACCGGCGAAGACGCGGGCTACAAGGGCGTGGCCCGGCCTAACCAACCTTTTACGGTCGGTGGCGCAGGCTGGGGCGCGTTCGAACTGGTCGCGCGCTACGGCCGCCTGGAGATCGACGAGGCCGCGTTCCCGCGTTATGCCGACCGCAACGCGGTGGCCGCGGCGGCGCGCTCCTGGGGCTTGGGCCTGAACTGGTACCTGACCGGCAATCTCAAGCTGGTCGCCAACTACACCCAGACCGCGTTCGACGGCGGCGCCGCCGCCGGCCGCGACCGCGAAGACGAAAAAGCCTTCTTCACCCGCGCCCAACTCGCCTTCTGACTTTTCCTCCTTTCGTACAGGACCGAACCATGAAGAACATTTTCCGAGAGACGCCGTTGCGATGGGCCCTGCTCGCGTTGGCCCTGGCCGCCGGCGCCGCCGCGGCCAAGGACGCCGAATTGCTCAACGTGTCCTACGACCCGACCCGCGAGTTCTACGCCGAGGTCAACCAGGTGTTCGCCGCGCAATGGAAACAGCAGACCGGCGAAACCCTCAACCTGCGCGCCTCGCATGGCGGCTCGGGCAAGCAGGCGCGCGCGGTGGTCGACGGCCTGGAGGCCGACGTGGTGACCCTGGCCCTGGCCGGCGACATCGACACCATCGCCAACGCCAAGCAATTGCCGGCCAACTGGCAGAGCCGCCTGCCGCACCAGAGCTCGCCCTACACCTCGACCATCGTGTTCCTGGTGCGCAAGGGCAACCCGAAGGGCATCAAGGACTGGGACGACCTGGCCAAGCCGGGCGTGTCGGTGATCACCCCCAATCCCAAGACCTCCGGCGGCGCGCGCTGGAACTACCTCGCCGCCTGGGCCTGGGCCTCGACCCAGTACCGCGACGGCGGCAAGGTGGTCGACTATCTGACCCGCTTGTTCAAGAACGTGCCCGTGCTCGACACCGGCGCACGCGGCTCGACCACCACGTTCGTCGACCGCAAGATCGGCGACGTGCTGCTGGCCTGGGAAAACGAGGCCCTGCTGACCTTGCAGGAACCGGCCAGCCGCAACCAGTTCGAGATCGTCGTGCCGAGCCTGAGCATCAAGGCCGAGCCGCCGGTGGCCTGGGTCGACAAGAACGTCGACAAGCACGGCACGCGCAAGCAGGCCGAGGCCTATCTGCGTTTCCTCTACACCCCGCAAGGCCAACGCCTGGCGGCCAAGCACGGCTATCGCCCCGCCGAGCCGGACAAAGTGCCGGCGGCGGAGCTGGCCAAGTTCCCGGCGGTCAAGCAGGTGACCATCGACAACGCCTTCGGCGGCTGGAAGAAGGCCCAGGCCGCGCATTTCTCCGACGGCGGGTTCTTCGACAAGATCTATCTGCCGAAGTGATCGCGCTGGGGCGGCGGGGGGCAAGCGCGCTTGATCCACCGCCCTCGCCCCCCCACTTAGGGGCGGCCACGTGGCTTCGCAGCCTTCGGACACGGACGACGCGAGACGGATGCAGTGCGGTCGCGGCTTGCGCCGCTCCTACAGGGGGCGGCCAGCCGACGCGACGAGTTCCGGGCATGGCGATCTCGGTTTGCGTTGCTCCTGTCCCCGGCGATCGGGGGACTGATCGCTCCCTGCCGGCGGTCCGGTCCGGTCCGGTTCGCCGCCGCCCCGTCTCCGGGCCCGCGTTCACCGCCCGCGAACCCGTCGGCGGTCATCGTGGCCCGGCCCGATATCGCCATCGCGCACTAGCTAACAACCAACGCGCATTTCCCCAGGACCGCAAACCCACGATAGCGTCACACCCCTCTGTCCCCCGCCACCGGCCGCCCACCGCCACATGAGCGAGCACGCGTTGACCCTGCCGGCTTCCGCCACGCGTTGGCGCAAGCCGCTCCCCGGCTTCGGCCTCGGCCTGGGCCTCGGCCTGACCTGGCTGGGGGTCGTGGTGCTGTTGCCGCTGGCCGCCCTGGTGCTGCGCTCCGGCGGCCTCGGCCTGGCCGGCTGGCTGCGCGCGATTTCCGACCCGCGCGTGGTCGCCTCGCTCAAGGTCAGCTTCGGCACCGCCTTCGTCGCCGCCCTGATCGCGCTGGTGTTCGGCGCGGTGGTGGCCTGGGTGCTGGTGCGTTACCGCTTCCCCGGCCGGCGCCTGCTCGACGCCCTGGTCGACCTGCCCTTCGCATTACCGACCGCGGTCGCCGGCATCACCCTGGCGGCGATCTACGGCCAGAACGGCTGGGTCGGCGGCCTGCTGCAGCCGTTCGGCATCCAACTGGTCAACAACCTCACCGGCATCGTCATCGCCCTGATCTTCATCGGCCTGCCGTTCGCCGTGCGCACCGTGCAGCCGGTGCTGGAAACCCTGGGCCGCGAGCAGGAAGAAGCCGCCGCCTCGCTCGGCGCCTCGCGCCTGACCACCCTGCGCCGGGTGATCCTGCCCGAGCTGTTGCCGGCGCTGCTGACCGGGTTCTCGCTCGCCTTCGCCCGCGGCCTGGGCGAGTTCGGCTCGGTGATCTTCATCGCCGGCAACCTGCCGATGAAGACCGAGATCGCGCCGCTGCTGATCACCATCCGCCTGGAAGAGGAAGGCGGGGTGACCGCGGCGATCGTGCTGGCGACCTTGCTGCTGCTGATGTCGTTCCTGTGCCTGGTCGCGATCAACGCCGGCTCGCGCTGGCTCTCGCACGGAAGCCGCGCCGATGGCTGAGGCGCGCGACCAGTTGCAGGAACCGGCCTGGGTGCGCTGGGCGCTGATCGGCGCGGCGGTGGCGATCATGCTGCTGGTCGTGGTGCTGCCGCTGCTGATGCTGCTCGGCACCGCGTTCGGCAGCGGCCTGGACGTGTGGCTGGCCGCGGTGCGCGACCCGCACACCGTGTCGGCGCTGCGCCTGACTCTGATCACCACCGCGATAGTGGTTCCGGTCAACGCGGTCTGCGGCGTGTTCATGGCCTGGGCGCTGACCCGCTTCGAATTCCGCGGCAAGCGCACCCTGCTGGCGCTGATCGACCTGCCGTTCGCGGTCTCGCCGGTGGTCGCCGGCCTGTGCCTGGTGCTGTTGTTCAGCCCCACCCACGGGTTCTTCGCCGACCTGCTCAACCGCTACGACCTCAAGATTCTGTTCGCCACGCCGGGCATCGTCCTGGCGACCTTGTTCGTGACCTTTCCGTTCGTGGTGCGCGAGCTGATTCCGCTGATGGAGCAGCAGGGCAGCGACGAGGAACTGGCCGCGCGCTCGCTCGGCGCCAACGCCTGGAGCATGTTCTTCCGCGTCACCCTGCCCAACATCAAATGGGGCCTGCTGTACGGCGTGCTGCTGTGCAGCGCGCGGGCGATGGGCGAGTTCGGCGCGGTCACCGTGGTGTCGGGCAACGTCATGGGCAGCACCAATACCCTCTCCCTGCATGTCGAGGTGCTGTACAAGCAGCTCGGCGGCGAAGGCGCCGCGGCGTTCGCGGTCGCCTCCCTGCTCGCCGGCCTGGCCCTGGTCACCCTGGTGATCAAGATCTGGCTCGAAGCGCGCCACGGCGACGCGCTCGCACGTTCGCACCGCCGGCACTGACTCAAGGCTTCGTACATGGACCTGCATCTCCACGCCATCGCCAAGCGCTACGCCGGCGTCGCCGCGCTCGA
The DNA here is from genome assembly GCF_037027445.1 of Lysobacter firmicutimachus. Lineage (NCBI taxonomy): Bacteria > Pseudomonadati > Pseudomonadota > Gammaproteobacteria > Lysobacterales > Lysobacteraceae > Lysobacter > Lysobacter firmicutimachus. The sequence goes on along the minus strand of NZ_JBANDL010000002.1, from coordinate 233,031 downwards.
CGCGGTCGACCTGCAGGTCGCCTCCGGCGAACTGGTCGCCCTGCTCGGCCCCTCGGGCTCGGGCAAGACCACCCTGCTGCGGGTCATCGCCGGCCTGCTGCAGCCCGATTCGGGCCGACTGCTGTTCGGCGAACAGGACGCCACCCGGCTGAGCCTGCGCGAACGCAACGTCGGTTTCGTGTTCCAGCACTACGCCTTGTTCAAGCACATGACCGTGGCCGAGAACATCGCCTTCGGCCTGCGCAGCCGGCCGCGCTCGCGGCGCCCGGACAAGGCGACGATCGCCAAGCGCGTGCAGGAACTGCTCGGCCTGATCCAACTGCCGGAACTGGGCGCGCGCTATCCCGAACAGTTGTCCGGCGGGCAGAAGCAGCGCGTCGCCCTGGCCCGCGCGCTGGCGATCGACCCGACCGTGCTGCTGCTCGACGAGCCCTTCGGCGCGCTCGACGCCAAGGTCCGGGTCGAGCTGCGCCGCTGGCTGCGCCGACTGCACGACCAGACCGGGCAGACCACCCTGTTCGTCACCCACGACCAGGAAGAAGCGCTGGAACTGGCCGACCGGGTGGTGGTGCTCAAGGACGGCCGGATCGAACAGATCGGCACTCCCGACGAGATCTACAGCACGCCGGCCTCGGCCTACGTGTTCGATTTCATCGGCCGCGCCAACGTGATCGAAGGCCAGACCGAGGGCGGCGAGCTGTCGGTCAACGGCCACGCCATGCGCTTGCCGGTCGACAGCCACAGCCGCAGCCGCGCCAAGCTGTACGTACGCCCGCACGACATGGCCCTGGTCGACGGCGACGACGGCCTGCCGGCGCGGGTGGTCTCGACCCACCGGCTGGCCGAGCGGATCACCCTGGAACTGGCGATCGAAAGCCAGCACCGGCCGCTGGAACTGGACCTGGCCGCGACCCCGGACGCGGTCATCCCGGCCGCCGGCAGCACCGTGCACGTGCGGCCGCTGCGCTACCGGGTGTATTCCGACTGACACCGAGCGCAGTCCTGAAGGCCGGCGGCCCCCTCTCTGGCTTGCGGGAAAGGGTGCAATGCGGGTGCCGGGCTTGGTCGGCTGCGACACGGGTCGGTTGCGACGCGAGCTTGCCCGTCGTGCCCGGAACGCTGCGTCCCCGCCCGCCGCGACCCGCGGTCGCAGGCCCGCGCCGGCCGCGGGAGTAGACTAGGCGCCCATGAGCTATCCCTACACGCGCCCGCGGCGGATGCGCCGCGATGAATTCTCGCGCCGGCTGATGCGCGAGACCGTCCTCACCGCCGACGACCTGATCTATCCGGTGTTCGTGCACGAACTCGACGGCCGCGCGCCGGTCGGCTCGATGCCCGGCATCGAGCGGCTGTCGATCGACGAACTGCTGCGCGTCGCCGAACGCGCCAGCGAGCTGCGCGTGCCGGCGCTGGCGCTGTTCCCGGTGACCGCGCCGGACGCCAAGTCGCTGACCGCCGAAGCCGCCTGGCAGGACGACGGCCTGTGCCAGCGCGCGGTGCGCGCGCTCAAGCAGCGCTTTCCGGAGCTGGGCGTGATCACCGACGTCGCCCTCGACCCCTACACCAGCCACGGCCAGGACGGCCTGGTCGACGACAGCGGCTACGTGCTCAACGACGAAACCGTCGAAGCCCTGGTCAAGCAGGCGTTGTCGCACGCCGCCGCCGGCGCCGACGTGGTCGCGCCCAGCGACATGATGGACGGCCGCATCGGCCGCATCCGCGAAGCGCTGGAGCAGCGCGGCCACATCCACACCCGCATCCTCGCCTACAGCGCCAAGTACGCCTCCAGCTTCTACGGCCCGTTCCGCGACGCGGTCGGCTCGGCCGGCGCGCTCGGCAAGGGCAACAAGTACACCTACCAGATGGACCCGGCCAACAGCGACGAGGCCATGCGCGAGATCGCGCTGGATCTGGACGAAGGCGCCGACATGATCATGGTCAAGCCCGGCCTGCCCTACCTGGACATCGTGCGCCGGGCCAAGGACGAATTCGGCGCGCCGACCTTCGTCTATCAGGTCAGCGGCGAGTACGCGATGCTGCGCGCGGCGATCGGCAACGGCTGGCTGGACGAGCGCGGCTGCGTGCTGGAATCGCTGACCTCGATCAAGCGCGCCGGCGCCGACGGGGTGCTGACCTATTTCGCATTGGATGCGGCGCAATGGATGCGCGAAGCGCGGTGATCGCGCGGATTCCGGCGCGCGTCCACATTCTGTTGGCGCGCGCCGCGAACACCGCAGTGGTGCTGCGCCGCGGCCCGAGCAAGCGGGTCTGCGTGCTCGGCTGGAACCGCGACGACGACCGCGTCGCGGTCGGCCAGTGGCTCAAGGGCCGCATCTACGAACGCCGATGCGACCTGTCGCCGGACGGCCGCCACCTGCTCTATTTCGCCTCCAACCAAGGCCGCCGGCCCTCGTCGTGGAGCGCGGTTTCGCGCGCGCCGTACCTGAAGACGCTGGACTTCTTTCCCAAGGGCGACACTTATCAGGGCGGCGGACTGTTTCTCGACCGGGGCGAGTACTGGTTGAACGGCAGCCACTGTGTCGAACGCACCGACTCCGGGTTGCGCCGGCGCAGCGAACCGCCCTCGCCGGAGCGCTACGGCAGCGACTGCACGGGCGTGTACTACCTGCGCTTGCAACGCGACGGCTGGGCGCTGAAGCATGCCGACCCGAGCTCGGGTTCGACCCTGACCACCTTCGAGAAGCCTGCCGGCGGCCACTGGCTGCTGCGCAAGATCGCCTACGCCGGCCTGGTCGAACGTCCCGGCCGCGGCCACTGCCACGATCGCCATGCCCTCTACGACCGCCGCAGCGAACGCCTGATCGACCTGCCGGACTGGGAGTGGGCCGAGTTCGACCGCGGCGAGCTGCTGTGGGTCGAACATGGCGGCCTGTTCCGCGGCGCTATCGCGGCCGACGGCACGCTGTCGCGGCAACAGGTGTACGACTTCAACCCGCTGCCATGGCAGAACCTCGAAGCGCCGTACTGAGCGCATGAAAGAACTGCGGAGCCGCGCACGGCGGCTCCGCAGCGTGCATCAGTACGGGTAGAAGGCGCAGTAGTTCACCACTTGGACATTGAGCTGGCTGGCGTAGCCATAGAGCTGGGTTTCGCACTCGCTCTGGCTCAGCGCGGTGATGTGGGCGTAAGTCCAGGAATACACCATCGAACCGCCCGGACCGTCGACGCGGTGCGGCTGCAGCCAGCGCACCGATGCCTTCCATTCGCCGAAGCGGGCCGGATCCGACGGCACCGGCGTCGCGCCGCCGGAACTGGCGGCGAGCGACGGCAAAGCGGCGAGCGACAACACGAACCCGAACAGCAGTCCCCCCAACTTGGCTTTCGAGACGTTCATGAAAAGTCCTTTTCATAGGCCACACAGCGTGGCCGGCGCAGCATAGCCACGCGACGGCGCGCGCCCGCCCGGCTGCGGAACGGTTCCGATGGGCGGCGGTTCGACCGGTATCGGCGGAAATGCCGGCGCCGCCCGTCCGCGACCGGAGGCTGGCCGTTTTTTTCGGCGCTTACGTCGGCCAGCGCGGACGCGGCCTGCGCCCGGAGGGCATCCCCGTGGGAAACCTCTCCCACTCCAACGGCAGCAGCTTGCTTTCTGTAGGAGCGGCGTAAGCCGCGACCACCGAAGCGGTGTCGCGCCACGTTCGTGTTCGACACCGATAGAACCGTGCGCCAAGGCAGAGGCGCCGCACGGCCGGACTACGGCCCTGGCGCTTGCGTCCAGCGCTTGAGCGGTCGCGGCTTACGCCGCTCCTACAAAAGTTCGACGGCGAGCGGCTGGGCGCAGCGCTTCAGCCCTTGCCTGGGCCGACGCAACCGTCCTGACCGGTGACCGTCGGCGCCTTCATCCGGTAGATGTCCTGCTTGCCGGCCTTGGGCGCCTTGGCGGTGCCGTTGAGCAGCAGCTCGCCGGGCTTGTTCCAATCGATCACCGGGCCGTAGGTGTAGGCGCCGGCCGCGTTGAACGACAGCGCCAGCGGCGTCGCTTCGCCGTAGCGCGCGCCGTCGCACTGGGCCAGGTACACACGCACGTCGCCATCGCCATCGACGTCCCGCGAACGCGCGAACACGATCGCGCGGCCGTCGCCGAGCCAAGTCGCATCGAATTCGTCGGCGGCGGTGTTGAGGCCCGGCGCCGGCTTCGGATCGGCGAAGGCGCGGCCGTTCCAGCTCGCGATCCACAGATCCTGGCCGCCGGCGCCGCCGCGGCCGTCGCTGGCGAACAACAGATAGCGGCCGTCGCGGCTCGGCGCGGGCGCCCATTCGCGGCCGGCGGTGTTGACCCCGGGGCCGAGATTCTCGGCCGGACCAAAGCCGTCGGCGCGCACCGCGGCGCGATAGAGGTCTTCGGCGCCCTGACCGCCGGGACGGTCGGAGAAGAAATACAGCCAGCGGCCGTCGCCGCTGAACATCGGGTCGTAGTCTTTGTGCGGGCCGTTCAGGGCCAGCGGCTGCGGGTTCTGCCAACGACCGTCGACCCGTTCCGCCTGCCACAGATCGCGGCCGCCCGGACCGCCCGGGCGATCGCTGCCCCAGACGATACGCCGTCCGTCGGGACTCACCGTGGCTCGCACCTCGCTGTCGGGGGTGGACACCACGCCCATGCCTTCTATGCCGAATTCGGCCAAACCGGCCTGGACCGGGACGCCCAGTACGCAGGCGAGGAGTAGACTGGAGCCGAACCGGACCCTGGCGTGCCGCATCGTGCGTCTCCCAACAGGAAAGGTCTCCAGTCTAGAACGAGGCGCGTCCATGTCGATCGATTCCAGTTCGTCCAGTCCCGTCCTGCGTTACGCCGTGTTCGGCCATCCGGTCGCCCATTCGTTGTCGCCGCGCATCCACGCTGCGTTCGCGCGTCAGTTCGGCATCGCCCTGGAGTACCGCGCGATCGACGCCGCGCCGGAGCAGTTCGACGTGGCCCTGGCCGAGTTCGCCGCCGAGGGCGGCCTCGGCGCCAACATCACCCTGCCGTTGAAGACCCGCGCGGCCAGCATCTGCACCCATCTGAGCGAGCGCGCCCAACGCGCAGGCGCGGTCAACACCCTGATCCGCACCGCCACCGGCTGGGAGGGCGACAACACCGACGGCGTCGGCCTGATCCGCGACCTCACCGACCGCCACGGCCTGGACCTGCGCGCGCGCCGTACTCTGCTGATCGGCGCCGGCGGCGCCGCGCGCGGCGTCGCTCCGGCGCTGCTCGACGCCGGCATCGGCGAGTTGTACATCGTCAACCGCACCGGCGAGCGCGCCGACGCGCTGGCCGACGCGCTGGGCATGCCGGGCCGGGTGCATCCGCGCTACCTCGCCGACGTCGGCACGCTGGGCAACTTCGACCTGATCGTCAACGCGACCTCGGCCGCGCGCGAGGACGGCATGCCTTCGCTGCCGATGAGCCTGGCCACGCCGCGCACCGCCGCGGTCGACCTGAGCTACGGCGAAGCGGCGATTCCGTTCCTGGCCTGGGCCAAGGTCGCCGGCGCGCACGACCGCGTCGACGGCCTGGGCATGCTGGTCGAACAGGCCGCGGAAAGCTTCGAACGCTGGCACCGCAAGCGTCCGGACACCGATCCGGTGTACGCGATGCTGCGCGAGCGCGACGACGCTCTGGTCACGGCGGACTGAGCGCATGGCGAACGCCGGTTCCGCGCCCACGCCTGCGTTCGCCGGGCCCGCGCCCGCCCTCGTCTATCACTTCGCCGCACCGGCCGACTGGGCCGCGGCGCAGGCGCGCGGCGAGTACGCGCCGGAGTCGCTGGCGCGCGAGGGCTTCCTGCATTGCGCGACGCAGGCGCAGCTGGCCGGCGTGATCGAGCGTCACCAGCGCGGCCGCGGCGCGCTGCTGCGCTTGAGCCTGGACGCGGCCGCGCTCGGCGCGGCGCTGCGTTACGACTGGAGCGCGCGCAGCGGCGATCACTACCCGCACGTCTACGGCCCGATTCCGCTGCATGCGGTGCGCGCGGTCGAACCGTTCGAAGCGCCATGAACGACTTGCGTCTCGTACGCGAGCCGGCATGAGCCGGGCCTGCCGCGACCGCTGCGGCGCCTGCTGCATCGCGCCGTCGATCAACAGCCCGATCCCGGGCATGCCGCACGGCAAGCCGGCCGGCATACCCTGCGTGCAACTCGACGACGAGCTGCGCTGCCGCTTGTTCGGCCGACCGGAGCGTCCGGCGTTCTGCGGCTCGCTGCAGCCGACCGGCGAGATGTGCGGGCAAGACCGCGCACAGGCGATGCAGTGGCTGGGCTGGCTGGAAGAGCAAACCCGGCCGGGATGAGGCGCGATGCCTTGGATCGACCAGCACTCAGGCCAAGCAGGAACGGAGTTCCCCCTGTCTTTTTCGAAGGGGGATCGGCAGGCGGCTACGCCGTTGGGCCGGTTAGCGACAGGGCGACCGGCGGTTTGCGCCGTTTGACGGGGTCGCGGCGGGACGCCCGGCGAACTGCGCTTTGTGATCGCATGGCACGAGCGGTAGGACGACTCGTCGGCGAACGACCCGATGGCGGGCATGACGCCGGCAGCTTCCTTGCGCGCTACCGAGGCCTGACCGGCGTACGACCTTGCCGCTGCCCCCTTCGACCCAGGGGCGACGATCGCGCAGCGAAAGTGGAGGAGTTGCCGCTGCGGCCGGCGCGGCGCCTCAAAGCAAACCGTCGCGCTTGACCGCCAGATACTTCTCGACCAGCGACGCCGCCAGTTGCTCGCAGCTCACGTCCAGCACCATCACCCCGTGGTTGCGCAGCGCGTCGTGCGCGGCGGCACGCTGCTCCAGGTACTGCGCGGTCGCGCCGGCGCGGATCGCGCCGGACAGGTCGACGACCTCGTCGCCCAAGGCCTGATCCAGCGAGCCCTCGCGCAGACTGGCCACGCATACCAGATGGCGCCCGCGCAGCATGCGCACCGCGGCAAGCAGGTCGTCCATGTCTTCGTCGCGCAGGTTGGTCACCAGCATCACCAGCGAACGCCGGCGCTGGCGCAGCGACAGCTCGGTCGCCGCCGCCAGGAAATCGGTCGCCACCGCCTGCGGCTGCAAGGCGTAACTGGCGCGCAGCAGGTTGTCGATCGCGCCGACGCCGCGCTGCGGCGGCACCCAGCGACTTTCGCCGCCGCTGGCCAGCAGGCCGACGCCGTCGCCCTGGCGCAGGGCCAGATAGGCCACCACCAGCGCCGCATCCAGCACGTGGTCGAAATGCGACAGCGCGCCGTCGCGGGCCATCAGCCGGCGGCCGGTGTCGAGCATCAGCACCAGTTGCTGGTTGCGCTCGTCCTGGTACTCGCGCGAGATCAGCCGGCGCGCGCGCGCGGTGGCCTTCCAGTCGATCTGGCGCAGGCTGTCGCCGACCCGGTACTCGCGCATCTGATGGAAATCGGTGCCCTCGCCGCGGCGCCGCTTGACGTGCGCGCCGACCAGGCGCGACGCCTGTTCGGCGCTGAACATCGCGAACTTGGCCAGCGGCGCGAAATTGGGAAACACGCGCACCCGCTGCACCTCGCCGCCCAGGCGCGACTGCCACCACAGCCCCCACGGCGAATGCAGGCGCAGTTGCACGCCGTCGAACTGGAAATCGCCGCGCCGGTCGGGGCGCAGCTGATATTCGAAGCTCGCGCTTTCGCCACGCCGCAACTCGACCCGGCGCGGCAGATCGCGCATCGCCCACTCGCCCGGATGCAGATCGAACAGGTCCAGGCGCTGACGCCGCAGGGTCTCCACGACCAGGGTGACCGGGCGTTCGACGCCGATCGCCCAGGTGTCGTGCATCTGCCGCACGACCTGCGGCGTGGGCGCGCCGCGCAGGCGCAGGCCGTCGATCAGCAGCAACGCGAACAAGGCCGCACTGGCCAGCCACCAGGCCGAGGCCGGCGCCCAGCCGGCGCTCGCCGCCAGGCCCAGCGCCGACCAGGCCAGCGCCAGTGCGCCCACCCGCGGCGCCGGCCGCAGCCAGCTGCGCCGCGCCAGCGCACGCTCGCGCGGCACCGGCGGTGCGGCGGCATGGACCGGCAACGGCGGCGGGACGGCCCGACTCATTGCCGCGGCGCTTCGACCTTGGCCAACAGCGCGTGCAGCACGTCGTCCGGCGACTGGCCTTCGATCTGCAGCTCCGGCGCCAGCGCGATGCGATGGCGCAGCGCCGGCTTGGCGATCTCGCGCACGTCGTCGGGAGTGACGAAGTCGCGCCCGGACAGCACCGCCTGGGCGCGCGCGGCGCGCACCAGGGCCAGGCTGCCGCGCGGACCGGCGCCGAGGGCGATGCCGGCCCAATCGCGAGTGGTGCCGACGATCCGCACCACGTAGTCGATCACCGCCTCGTCGACCCGCACCAGCGCCGTGCCCTGTTGCATCGCCACGATCTCCTCCGGACCGAGCACGCGCCGCACCTGCGACAGGTCGAAGTCCGACGCGCTGCGGCCCAGGCTGACCGCGCTGACCATGCGCTTCTCGTCGGCGCGGTTGGGATAGCCGATCAGGATCTTGAGCAGGAAGCGGTCGAGCTGCGCTTCGGGCAGGGGATAGGTGCCTTCCTGCTCGACCGGGTTCTGCGTGGCCAGGGTCAGGAACGGCGGCGGCAGTTCGAAGCTGTGGCCTTCGATGGTGACCTGCTGCTCCTGCATCGCCTCCAGCAGCGCCGACTGGGTCTTGGCCGGGGCGCGGTTGATTTCGTCGGCCAACAGCAGATTGGTGAACACCGGGCCCCGGCGGATATTGAAGCTCTCCGTCTTCGGGTCGTACACCGCGTGGCCGCTGATGTCGCTGGGCATCAGGTCGGGGGTGAACTGGACCCGGGCGTAGCCGCAGTCCAGCGCCTTGGACAGGGCGCGCACCACCAAGGTCTTGCCCAGGCCGGGCACGCCTTCGAGCAGGGCGTGGCCGCCGGCGAGCAGGGCGATCAGGATCTGGTCGAGCACCTCGGCCTGGCCGATGAAGGCCTTGCCGACTTCCTCGCGCACGTCGGCGGCGCGTTGCGCCAGCGCGGCGCCGGTGATCGGGACGAGCGGAGCGGCGTCGAGGGTCATAAGCGGTTTCTCATGCGGATCAAAGTGGCGATGCGGGTGCGGAACGCGGTGTGTTCGCGCGCCAGCGGCGGAGTCAGCGCGTCGCGGATCTCGTCGGCGGACAAGGCCGGCGCGCTCTTGAAGCGTTCGGCGAGCAGCGCCACGCGCGGCTCGCCGTCGAGGCCGGCGGCGTAGGGGTCGCGCCGGCGCAGGCGGGCCAGGAAGGCGCGGCGCGCGGCCTCGTACAAGCGCGGGCCGTAGCCGTAACGGTAGACGTGTTCGCCGCTGGCGACGATGTGTTCGAGCAGCGAGCGCCGCTCCAGCGCCGGCGCCGGCCGCAGCGGGCCGAAACGCTGCATGCGCAGCCACAGCCAGCCCAGCAGCCACAGCAGCAGCGGCAGCCAGGCCATCCAGCTGCGTTCGATCAGGGTCTTCCACAGCGACGGCACTTCCGCCGCATAGATCAGGTGCACGGTGCCGGCGCGGTAGTTCGGCGCCAGCAGCTGGCGCGCCAGCGCGGCATTGGCCGGCTTGGCGATCCGGTCGTCGGAGAAGCGCAGGCCGCGCAGCAGCGGATTGTCCGAGCCGGTGTCGTTGGACAGGAAATCCAGGTCCGACGCCACGTCGACATGGCCCTGGCCGTGGGCGAAGCGGGCATAGACGTAGGCGCTGTCCTCGTCGCCCCAGGCATGCGCGGGCTCGATGTCGCTGTTGTAGAAGTAGAACCGGCGTCCGCCGCAGAACTGGCTCTGCGCTTCCAGGCCGCGCTCGTACACGCCGACGCAGCCGGAACGCAGCTCCTCCTCGTCGGCGACGTCGCTGCGGTCGAGCAAGGTCACGCCGAGTTCGGTCAACACCGGCACCGGCGATTCGCCGAGCTGTTCGTGCAGCGGCGGCGTGCGCACGATCAGATGACCGCCGCGCTCGGCCCAGGCCAGCAAGGCCTTGGCGTCGTCGGCGCTCAAGGTGCGCGGGTCGCGGAAGATCAGCACCGTGTCGCGCGGCTTCAGCGGGTGCAGGCCCAGCGCCAGACGCTGTCGCGCCTGGACCTGGACCCGATCGCGTTGCAGGGCCAGCTTGAGCACGTACAACGGGTTACTGGCCGCTTCGCCGCTGCGCGGCGCGTCGACGCTCTCCTCGACCCGGGTGTAGCCGTCGCGCCAGACCGCGACGCCGACTGCGGCCACGACCGCCACTGCGACCACCAGCAGCGCGCCGATCGCCAGACGGGCGCGGCTCATGCGGTCCACCCGAAACGACGGCCGAGCAGGCCGACCAGATCGTCGAACTCTTCGTCGTCCGGCAGGACGTCGGCATAGGCCGCGTACTGCCAGGTGCGCACGGCGCGGGCGAAGGCCTCGCGGTCGTCGGCCAGGGCCAGCTTGCGCGAGGCGCGCAGGCATTGCGCCTCGGTCGCACCCGGCACCAACACGATATCGGCGCGCTGCGCCATCGATTCGACCGCGGCGCGGTACATCAGCGCCAACGCATCGCGGGCGCGGCCGGCGCGCCACAGGCGGCGGATCGCCGTCGGAATGTCGTCGGGCAGGGGCTCGGGCTCGGCCGCGGCGCCGACCCGCACCTCGCCCGGCGACGGCTCCTCTTCCTCGCCGCCGCGGAACCAGCCCAGCCAGCGCGAGGCGCTCCACAGCAGGGCGATCGCGATCGCCGCGACCACGCCCCACAGCAGCCACTGCACCACCGCGGCGAGATTGCCGCCGAGGCCGTCGAACATCTCCAGGCTGGACGGCTTGCGCTCTTTTTCCTGGTCCTTGCGCTCGGCCTTGGGTTTCCACACCGTCTGGGTGCGCTTGGGCGATACTGCCGGGTCCTGCATCGCCTTGGCCACCGCCTCGCGCAGCGCGCGGTCGTCGCGGCGGTCCTCGCCGAACACCTCGCCCAGGGTCGATGGCAAGCGGCGGCTCTTGCGGCTGTCGTCGACGTAGTCGCGGATCGGCGCGTACGGCGGTGCGGATTCTTCGTCGCTGGCCGTTTCTTCGGCCGCCGCTTCGGCCGCCGCTTCGCCCACCGTCTCGTCGCCGGCGGCCTCTTCTTCGACGGCCGCCGCGGCCTGCGCTTGCGCCGCGGAAGACGCGTCCGCCGCCTGCGCTGCCGCGTCCGGCGCGAAACCGACCATCGCGCACAACACCAGCAACAACGGCGCCGCGGCCGCGGTCAGGCGCGCGCGCAGGCGACGGAACACGATCTCGATGTCCCAGCCCTCGATCTCGGTGCGGCGATTGAGGTACAGGCCGAAGCCGGCGCCGACGTAGAACGGTTCGATCAGCGCGGTCGCCAGCCAGGCCAGGCCGTTGAGGGTGGCGTCGAACCATTGCGGCTGGGCCGCGACCGCTTCGAACAGGGCCTTGAACGTGTCCGGCAGGTAATCGAACGGCACGAACATCAGCGCGCCGAGCAGGGCGCCGAGCACGATCACGATTTCGAAGTGGACGCAGGTCAGGGTCAGCAGCGACCCGACGCCGTACACGGGCGCGCCGAGCGCGCCGCGGCGATGACGGGCCTCGCTGCCGCTGCCGCCCTCGAGCAGATCCACCGGCAGGTACAGCGAACGCGCCGGACCGAGCCGGCGCCAGGTCAGATACGGCAACCACCAGCGTGCGCCCCAGCGCAGCGCCGCGCGCACGGTCTGGCGCGTGTCCGGGGTTTCGCCGAACACCGCGCGCGACAGCACGAACAGCGGGATGCGGTCGAACCAGGGCTTGAGCCACCACATCAGCAGGCCGGCCAGCCACAGCAGATCCAGGGCCCAGCCCACGGCGTTGAGCGCGACCAGCAACGGCAGCGAAGTCAGCAGCCACGGCTTCCAGATCGCGCCGGCATGGCGCCGCACCAGGGCCATGCCGAGTTCGGCGGCCTCCCAGGCGCTGCGCGGGCGCAGCGCGACGGTGAGCGCTTCCAGCCTCATGCGGCGTCTTCGTCGTCGCGATAGGCGGCGTTGCGGCCGCCGCGCAGCAGCCACAGCCCGACCAGCACCCACAGCGCCGCGCCAACCGCGTACTTGACCGGCGCCGGCACCCCGGCGATCGACGACCAGAACGCCTCGACGAAGGCGGCGAACACCAGCATGGCGAACACGCCGATGCAGATCTTGGCGCCGCGCCGGCCGCCGTGGATCAGCGAATCGATCCGTCGCCGCTGGCCGGGGGCGATCAGGCTCAACCCCAGGCGCAGGCCGGCGCCGCCGGCGATCACGATCGCGGTCAGTTCCGGCGCCGAATGGCCGGCGACGAAGCGCCAGAACGGGTCGCCGTGGCCGACCGCCTGCAGATGCCCGGCGACCCCGCCGATCATCACGCCGTTGAAGATCAACACGAACACCGTGCCGAGGCCGGCGACCAGGCCGCTGGCGAAGGTCTGGAAGCCGATGCCGACGTTGTTGCCGATGTAATGGGCGAACATCTGCAGATCGTCTTCGTCGGTGCGGCCCAGGTCGCTCTTGCCGGCCGGGTCGTACATCTGCTCGAAGCGCGCCAGGCTCTGCACGTCGAACAGGCCGGCGGCGAGATCGGGCTTGATCTGGATGGCGACGAAAATGCTCGCCAGCGGCAGCACGAACAGCAGCGCCGCGGCCAGCATGCAATGGCGCTCGGCCCGGACCAGGCGCGGAAAACCGGCCAACAGGAACTCGATCGCCCGCCGCCAATGCACCGGCTTGGTCCGGTACAGCACGCTGTGGCCGCGCTGCATCAGTTGTTGCAGACGATCGGTGACCACCGCGCTGTAGCCGCGCCGGCGCGCCAGCGCCAGTTGCTGGCACAGCCGGCGGTGGCGTTCGGGCAACTGATCGTCGCTGAGCCCGTTCCACTCGCGGCGGTGGCTGCGAGCGTGGCGGGCGCTGGCGGAACGATGCTCCAGCCAGCGCTCGAACTCGCGCCATTCGTATTCGTGGCGGGCGACGAAGTGCTCTTGTCTCATCGCCGCCCCAACAGCCAGTTGGCGATGCCGTAGACCCGGTCGACCGCCTGCTCGCCGCGGCTGCGGGTCAGCGGCTCGGTCAGTTCGGCCAGCTCGATCTGGCGCGCCAGGGTCAGACGCGGCGCGCGTTCGGCGAAGGCGACCATCGCCGCCTGCTCGTGCGGCAACAGCGGCGACGACGGCGCCAGCGGCGGGACCACCGCCGCCGCGGTCTGCGGCGTATGCCGCGGCGCGTGCACCACCAGGGTGCCGGCCACCATGTCGCCGAGCCGGCGGCCCCAGGGATCGAACAGGCAGGCGACCAGACCGACGGCGTAACCCACCGGCAACGCGTCCACCACCCGCAGCAGATTTCGGGTGAACGAGGCCATCCAGCCCACCGGCGCGCCGTCGGCGGCGACCACGCGCAGCCCCAGCGCCCACTTGCCGGGCGTGCGGCCTTGCATCAGCACTTCGAACAGCACCTGGTAGAACCAGGTCATCACGAACACCACCAGCGCGAGCACGGCGTAGCCGGCCTCGCCGAACAGGCCGACCAGGGCGCGGAACAGCGCGGCGTAGATCACCGCGCGCAACGCCAGATCGAGCAGCCAGGCCAGCGCGCGCGGCACCGGCCCGGCAGCGCGCAGGTGCAGCGCGACGCCTTCGGGCGTCACCACCTGGCGGTAGGTGTCGAGCATCAGGCGTTGATCACCTTGGTGTCGGCGAGCAGATCGTGCAGGCAACGGCTTTCGTCGCCGAAGATCCACAGTGCGTTGGCCAGACTGAAGAGCGCGCCCAGGCAAGGCACCGACTCGATCAGGCCGATCACGATCATGCGCAGGCCGAGGATGCGGCCCAGCGAGGCCGGGCTGCCGTCCAGGCGCACGATCTTGATCTTCAGCCAGCGCTTGCCCAGGGTCTGCCCGCTTTGCGCCAGCAGCACCAGGTTGTAGGCGAACAGGGCCAGGGCGAACAGCAAGCCCAGGCTCATGATGCCCAGCTGCAGGGGCGAGGGTTGTTCGCTGTTGGGATCGACCGCCACGGCGACGAACACCGGCGCCATGCACACCATGTACAGGGCGCCGTCGATCAGACGCGCGATCAGGCGTGTGCCGCGGTCGGCGCGCACGCTGTAGTCTTCGCCCGCCACGGGCAGTGCCGACGGTGCGGCGTACGGATTCTGCGGTTCTTCCATGTTGCCCCGACTCCTGAGTCGCGCTTTTCCCCTGCGCGACTGTAAACGCCGCCCGATTCCGTGACTAGCCCGACGAGAGCATGCCCAGATAACGGTCCTTGAGGCGAACGTAATGTTGCGCGCTGTAGCGCAACTGTTCGATTTCGCGCTCGCTGAGCTTGCGCACGCAGCGCGCCGGATTGCCCAGCCACAGCTCGCCTTCGCCGACCGTCTTGCCCGGCGCGATCACCGCGCCGGCACCGACGAAACCGAAGCGCGACACGCGCGCGCCGTCGAGGATCTTGGCGCCCATGCCGATCAGGGCGAATTCCTCGATGGTGCAGGCATGGACGATCGCGGCATGGCCGATGGTCACGTCGTTGCCGATCACGGTCGGCAGGCCGCCGGGACGGGTGAACGGCCCCTCGTGGGTGACGTGGACGATGGTGCCGTCCTGGACATTAGTGCGGGCGCCGATCGAGATCGTGTTGACGTCGCCGCGCACCACGCAACCGGGCCAGATCGACACGTCGTCGCCCAGGTCGACCGCGCCGATCACGGTCGCGGCGGGGTCGACGTAGACGCGCTCGCCGAGGTTGGGGAAGGCATCGAGGTAGGGGCGCAAGCTCATGCGCCCATTGTAGTCCGCGGCACCGGTTCTGGCTTGCTCGGGTCGGCCCGGTCGTCGCATGGTCCGCCCCCCGTCGGGCCGGGACCGGTGCGCGACCGGCGCGCGCAGATCGGCCGCCACGCCCCCCTCGCCTGGCCTCGCTCGCCCCACCGCGGTCACGCTCCACGGCCACGGACGCGACTACACTGCCGCGTATGGACATCCTCGCCGACACGCCCATCGCCGATCTGGCCGCGACCCGCGAACGCCTGCGCACCGCCTGGCAGGCGCGCAAGCCGGACTACGCCCAGCGCCGCGCCGACCTGATCCGCCTGCGCGACGCCTTCCGCGCCCGCAGCGCGGAGATGGACGCGGCCATCCGCGCCGACTTCGGCCATCGCTCCAGCCACGAGAACCTGCTGTCCGAAGCGATGATCGTGTTGGCCGAAATCGACCACGCCCTGGCTCAGCTGCGGCGCTGGATGAAGCCGCGCCGGGCCGCGGTCGGCTGGCGCTTCTGGCCGGCGCGGGCCGAGATCCGCCCCGAGCCGGTCGGCGTGGTCGGCATCCTGTCGCCCTGGAACTACCCGGTGAACCTGGCCCTGGTGCCGCTGGCCTCGGCCATCGCCGCCGGCAACCACGTCTATCTGAAGCCGTCCGAACACACCCCGCGCACGTCGCAGTTCCTGCGCGATCTGCTCGCCGACGTCTTCCCCGACGACCGGGTCGCGGTCGCGCTGGGCGGCGCCGAACTCGGCGCGGCGTTCTCGGCCCAGCCCTTCGACCATCTGCTGTTCACCGGCTCGACCGCGGTCGGACGCAAGGTCATGGCCGCGGCGGCGCCGAACCTGACCCCGGTGACCCTGGAACTGGGCGGCAAGGCGCCGGCACTGGTGTGCCCGGATTACCCGATCGAGCGCGCCGCCGCGCGCATCGCCAGCGGCAAGTGGTTCAACGCCGGCCAGACCTGCATCGGCGTGGACTATGTGCTGGTCGACGCGTCGCGCCGCGACGAACTGGTCCAGGCGCTGCTGGCGCAACTGCGCGCGCGCTACGGCGCCGACCTGGGCACCAGCCGCGACTACACCCGGATCATCAACGCCAGCCAGTACGCGCGGCTGGCCTCCTACCTGGACGATGCGCGCCAGCGCGGGCTGCAGGTGATCGAGCCCTTCGCCGCCCCGGCCGCGCAGGCGCAGCGCCAGGCCGAGCGGCTGTTCCCGCCGGCGCTGGTGATCGAGCCCGACCCGCAGGCGCAGGTGATGCAGCACGAGATCTTCGGCCCGATCCTGCCGGTGATCTCTTACCGCAATCTTGACGAGGCCATCGCGCGCATCAACGCGCTCGACCGGCCGCTGGCGCTGTACCCGTTCGGCCACGACCGCGCCCAGATCGAACGCATCCTGGCCCAGACCCTGGCCGGCGGCGTCACCGTCAACGACACCCTGCTGCATTTCGGCGCTCACGACCTGCCGTTCGGCGGCATCGGCCCGAGCGGCATCGGTGCCATCCACGGCCGCAACGGCTTCGACACCTTCAGCAAGCTGCTGCCGGTGTTCCACCAGCGCCGGCTGGCCGGCAGCGATCTGCTCAAGCCGCCGTACCGCGGCAAGATCGACGCGATGATCCGCTGGCTGGCGAAGTAACGGACACGGCGGGCGCACCGCCTGTGTCGGCGATGCGATGATGATCGGCGCATCGCATCGCCCATCGAGAAGGAACTCGCCCATGACCCACGCCGCTCCCGCGTCGGACGCCGCACCTTCCGCGCTCCGCATCGGCCTGATCGCTTTCGCCGTCTGGCCGGCGATCGTCGCGGTCTGGATGATCTGGCTGGCCCATCGCCTGCATCGCTCCGACGTGAGCGGGTGGGTGGCCTACGAGGGCAGCTGGGTCGCGGCCGCCGTGGCCGCGCTCGCTCCGCTGCCGTTGCTGGTCTGGGCCGGACGCGGCCGCCGCGTGGGCCCGGCCTTGCTCGGCTTGGCGCTAGGCGGCATGGCCGCGCTGGCGCTGGCCCTGCTCGGCCGCCAGGCGATCGTCGACCTGCGCGAACGCGACTTCCAGGCCAAGCAGGCGCGACTGGAGGCGTTCGCGGCGACCGTACGCGGCGGCGACCCGGCGCGCATCCGCGCCGGCCTGGCGACCCTGCCCGAACAGCCGACGCCGGCGCAGGCGCTGTGCGCGCTCAGCGGCGGCCCCAGCTACCGCTACGTGCGCTGGCTGTGGTTCGACGAACAGGCTTACGGACCGCGCCAGGACGGCGCGGAGCTGTTGACCGCCGCCGCAGCCGTGGTCGCCGGACCGGCCACCCGCGAAGCCAAGCAAAGCGCGCTGCGGGTGGTGTTGCGCGCACTGACCGAACACGAAACCGACGCCGCGCATTTCGCGCGATGGGCGCAGTTGTGGCGCGCAACCTTACCGACGGCGACGGCCGCGGCGCCGCTGCTGTTCGAAGACGACGCCGACCCGGAGCACTGCCGGATCGGCGACCCGGCCGAACGCGTGCTGCAGCAATGGCGCGGCCCGGGCCTGCAGGCCTGGCTCGACGCCGGTATCGGCTTCGGCCCCGGGCAGTCGCTGGCCGCCCTGCGCGCAGTGGAATCCAAGCAGCAACTCGCGCGCCTGCTGGACGCCGCGCCGGCGATCGCCGCGCAACTGCGCGAAGATCCGGTGCTGGGCGCGCGGGCGCTGTCGGCGCAGGCCGACGGGCTGTCCAAGCGCCTGGATCAGGCGCCGCAACCGGCAGCGCTGGCCGAGACCGTCGAGGCGCTGCGCGCCGCGGGCGCCGACCCGGCGGGCAACGGCGGCACGTGGACGCCCTGCGACCGCTTCCTCGACGACGAGCGCAACAGCGAGGCGGACGCGATCGGGACCGCCGAGCGCAACGCGGCGGCCGAACGCATCCGCGCCGCGCTGTGCCCGTCCGGCAAGCCGGCCGCGCCGGCGGCCGGGCGGGCCGACAGCGGCCGGCGCTGACGCTACACTGCCCCGCATGAAAATCGTCAGCTGGAACGTCAACTCGCTCAACGTGCGCTTGCCGCACCTGCAACAGTGGCTGGCCGGCTTCGCGCCGGACATCGTCGCGCTGCAGGAAACCAAGCTCGAAGACAACCGCTTCCCCGACACCGCCCTGGCCGAGGCCGGCTATCGCAGCGTGTTCGCCGGGCAGAAGACCTACAACGGCGTGGCCATCCTCTCGCGCGACAGCGCCGAGGACGTGCAGGTCGGCATCCCCGGTTTCGAGGACGAGCAAAAGCGCGTCATCGCCGCCACCGTCGGCGGCCTGCGCATCGTCAACCTGTACGTGGTCAACGGCCAGGACGTGGGCACCGAGAAGTACGCCTACAAGCTGCGCTGGCTCGATGCCGTGCACGCCTGGCTGCAGCAGGAACTGCAGCGCTACCCGGACATGATCGTGCTCGGCGACTTCAACATCGCCCCGGAAGCGCGCGACACCCACGACCCGGCGGTGTGGAACGACGACCACATCCTGACCTCGACCGCCGAACGCGACGCGCTGCGCCGCCTGTTCGCGCTCGGCCTGCACGACGGCTACCGCCTGCACAACCAAGACGAAGGCCAGTTCTCGTGGTGGGACTACCGCCAGGCCGGCTTCCGCCGCAACCTCGGCCTGCGCATCGACCTCAACCTGGTCTCCGACGCCCTGCGCGCCCGCTGCGTCGCCTCCGGCATCGACCGCGAACCGCGCACCTGGGACCGCCCCAGCGATCATGCGCCGGCGTGGGTGGCTTTGAGCGGGGATTAGGGATTCGGGATTGGTAAAAAGCCGGGATTAGAGCTTCGGGATTCGAAAGAGCGAGATCGCTCTTGCTTTGACGAATCTCTAATCCCCAATCCCCGCCGCAACGAAAAAGCCCGGCCGAAGCCGGGCTTTTTTCGTTGCGGCAACGCGGCGCGTCAGCGCACGCGACCGCGGCGGAACAGATTGACGATGGCCAGCAGCACCACCGCGCCGACCAGCGACAGCAACAGGCCCGAGAGGCTGAAAGCGCCGCTGTTGATGGTGCCCGAACCGATGCCGAGCACGCCGCCCAGCCAACCGCCGAGGAACGCGCCGACGATGCCGACGATGATGTTGAGGAAGATACCCTGCTGACCGTCGGTCCTCATGATCATGCTGGCGATCCAGCCGATGACACCGCCTACGACCAGCCAAATGATGATACCGAGCATGTGCGTTCTCCTAGCGATTCACGGGTGATGCGCGAGGCGGCGGCAGCGCCGCCGTCGTCCCTTTCAAAGGGGACGCTCGCAGTCTGAATCGCGCACCGTGATGGTTGCGTCAGAGCGATATCAGTGTCGCGTGAAGCACAGTAACCGCGAAAACAAGGTGTTTTCGCGTCGTGAAGATCGGTGCGCAGCCGTTCGCGAGGGCCGCGCGAACGGTCGGTTTCGGCCGACCTGCGGACGGGTTTCCGCCGCCCCGGGAGCGTCGGCGGCAACGAAGCGGCCGCGCGCCCGCGACTGGCTCGGCGATTTTGCGAACCGCGCTATTCGCGCCTCGACCTCGCCGGTCGGCGGCCGGTTGCGACCGTCGGTCGCGAAGTGCGCGCGGTGCAGGAAACGCACCCAATGATCCGCACTGAACGGCTATGTTCACCCGCTCATCCGCCACATGCGCCGCTCGAATCGAATCGGCGAAGCGACGGCCGGCCGCCGCATCGCTCAACCGGCGGCGTGCAGCATCGCTTCCAACGCGCTGCGCGGCAGCTTGCCGGTCTCGTTGCGCGGCAAGGCCGCGACCCGGCGCAGCGGACGCGGCAGGAACACCGGATCGATGCTTTGCCGCAGCGCCTGCAGGATCGTCGCTTCGTCCAGATCCGGAGCGACCACCAGAGCGGCGATGCGGCGCACGCCGAACGCGTCGGCGGCGTCGAGCTGGAACACCGCGCCGTCGCGCACGCCCTCGATCGCCAGCAGTTTGCGGGTGAGATCGCCGAGCGAGGCGCGCTTGCCGGCGATTTCCAACAGATCGGCGCTGCGCCCGCGCAGGACGAAGCGGCCGTCGGCGTCGACCTCCATCAGGTCGGCCAGCACCACCGGCTCGGGCAGGTGCGGCGCATGCACGGCGGTGCCGTCCGGCTGCGGCGACACGCGCACGCCGGGCAACGGCGTCCACGCGGTTTCGCGCGCGGTGCGGCGGCGCGCGAACACGCAGGTCTCGGTGGAACCGAACACCTCGCGCACTTCGCAGCGGTAACGCGCCTCGGCGGCGACGGCCAGCTCCACCGGCAAGGGCGCGGTGGCCGAGACCACCCCGGCCAGCGGCGGCAGGTCCACGCCGGACTCGACCAGCGCGCGCAGATGCACCGGCGTGGTCACCAGCAGCGGCGGCGTGGGCGCGTCGGCCAGCGCGCGGGCGACATCGTCGGGGAAGAACGGCCGGCCGGCGTGCACCGCGACCGGGCCGAGCAAGGGCAGCAGCACCGACATCTCCATGCCGTACATGTGCTGCGGCGGCACCGTGGCGACCACGCAGGTGGTGCCGTCCTCGCGCAGCAGGTCGTGCAGCGCGGCGAGGTTCTGCGCGGTGCTGGTACGGAACGCGCTCCAGGTCTTGGGATTGGGCTTGGGCTGGCCGGTGCTGCCGGAGGTGAAGCCGATCGCCAGCAGCGCCGAGGCATCGGCCTGCAGCGCCGGCGCGGCGTCGGCGCGCGCCAACTCGGCGTCGAGGCGGACGTAGCGCGGCGGCAAAGGGTCCAGGGCCAGATCGCCGAGGCAATAGCTGTCGGGATAGCGGCCGAGCACGTCGTCGATCACCGCCGGCGCGCGCGAGGAAGGCAGCAGGTTGACCTGCCCGCGCACCGCCACCGCGCACAGCGCGACCAGGAAGCGGTAGCGGTCTTCGCACAGGTTCACCGCATGGCGCGCCGCCGGCAGGCTCGCCGCGAGCGCGCGCACTTCGGCCTGGAAGCGGGCACGGTCGATCGCGCCGTCGCGGCCGAACGCGAGCGCGGAGGCCGCATCGCCGGCGACGAAAGCGAACGTCTGGCATTCGCGCGGCGCAGCGTCCTGGCTGAGCGCAACGAGGCTGGAATCGACGACGGCTGACATCCTGGTGTGGTTTCCCGCGGCCGCCGAGGCCGCTTCATGCGCTGCAACTTGCCCGGACCCGCCTGATCCTGCGCTGACGGCGCGTGTCGCGCGCCACGCCGGCCGGCTGAGTCCGTTCCCCGCATTTAGCTTACGCTGACCGGCCCGGCCGACGCCAAAGCACGCCGTTCATGTCCGTCTCCGCTCCCGCCGATGTCCATGCCGAAGCCGGTCCGCATGCGGTGCGTTGGACCTGGCTGGCGCATCGTCACGGCCAACCCGCCGAACCCGAAGCGCGGGCCTGGCTGGCCGGGCAGCTCGGCGACCCGGGCCTGAGCCTGAGCCGCGACGAGCGCCAGCGCCCGCACCTGAATCCGCCTCATCAGGGCTACGACTGCAACTGGAGCCACAGCGGCGAGCGCCTGCTGGTGGCGCTGGCGCGGCAGGCCCGGATCGGGGTCGACCTGGAACGGCTGCATCGCCGGCCGCGCGCGCTGGAGGTCGCGGCACGCTTCTTCAGCGTCGCCGAGGCCGACTGGCTGCGCGATCACCCCGACCGCGACCGCGCCTTCCTGCGCCTGTGGTGCGCCAAGGAGGCGGTGCTCAAGGCGCACGGCCACGGCCTGTCGTTCGGCCTGGAAAAGCTGCGCTTCGAGGACGGCGCCGGCGGACTGCGCCTGGTCGAGTGCGACCCGGCCCTGGGCGCGGCGCCGGACTGGACCCTGCGCGAGATCGAGCCGGCGCCCGGCTATCTGGGCGCGCTGGCCTGGCGCCCGCGTCCGGCCTGACCCCGGCCCGGGTTTCCGTCCGTCGCCGGGCATCGGCGATACTGTCGCCGATGACGACCCCCACCCCTCTGCCGCCCGGGCTGCGCAGCGAGCTCGAAGCCGGCCTGTCCGCGCTCGGCCTGGAACCGGCCCTGTCCGCGCCGCTGCTCGACTACCTGGCCCTGCTGGCGCGCTGGAACCGCACCTACAACCTGACCGCGGTCCGCGACCCGCAGGAGATGGTCGCCAAGCACCTGCTCGATTCGCTGGCCATGCACGCCTACGTCGACCCGCTGGCGCGCCGCGGCGGCGCCCTGGCCGACCTGGGCACCGGCCCCGGCCTGCCCGGTATCCCGCTGTCCATCGTCAAGCCCGGCCTGCGCGTGACCCTGGTCGAGAGCAACGGCAAGAAAGCCCGGTTCATGCGCGAGGCCCTGCGCCAGCTCGGCCTGAAGGACGCGCGCGTGGCCGAGTCGCGGATCGAGGCCTTCGCCGAACCCGGCGCCTACGACGCGATCACCGCCCGCGCCCTGGCCACGCTGCCGCTGATCCTCGAACTCGGCGGCCACCTGCTCAAGCCCGGCGGGGTGCTGCTGGCGATGAAGGGCGTGCGCCCCGACGACGAGATCGCCGCCCTGCCGCCGGCCTGGGAAGTGCGCGCGGTCGAGCCGATGCGCGTGCCCGGCCTGGCCGCCGAGCGCCACATGGTGGTGATCGGCCGCCGCGGCGAAGCCGGCGCCGCGGCCGCGAACCCCGCAACCCGCCCTGGGGCATAATGCCCAGTCCGGCCGGCGCCGAGCGCCGGCCGTCTCCCGTCATCACACCGAATCAGCAGGGGACGAGCCGCATGGCCCGCATCATCGCCGTCGCCAATCAGAAAGGCGGGGTCGGCAAGACCACCACCGCGGTCAACCTGGCCGCCGCGCTGGCGCGCGCGCCCAAGCGCGTGCTGCTGGTCGACCTGGACCCGCAGGGCAACGCGACCATGGGCAGCGGCATCGACAAGCGCCAGCTCGAGGATTCGGTCTGCGACGTCCTGCTCGGCGAAGCCGAAGTCGGCAGCGCGATCGTGCGCGCCCCGGAAGAGTTCGACCTGCTGCCCGGCAACATCGACCTGACCGCGGCCGAGATCCGGCTGATGGCCGAGGACGAGCGCGAACAGCGGCTCAAGCGCGCGCTGGCGCCGCTGGCCGACCGCTACGACTTCATCATCATCGACTGCCCGCCGGCGCTGTCGCTGCTGACCTTGAACGCGCTGACCGCGGCCGATTCGATCATCGTGCCGATGCAGTGCGAGTACTACGCCCTGGAAGGCCTGAGCGCGCTGGTCGACACCATCGAGGCGCTCAAGGCCCGGCTCAACCCTTCACTCGAAATCGAAGGCGTGTTGCGCACCATGTTCGACGTGCGCAACAACCTCGCCAACGCGGTCTCGGCCGAACTGATCAATCACTTCGGCGACCGCGTGTTCCGGACCATCGTGCCGCGCAACGTGCGCCTGGCCGAAGCGCCCAGCCACGGCCAGAGCATCGTCGGCTACGACAAGGCCAGCCGCGGCGGCATCGCCTACATGGGCCTGGCCGGCGAGGTGCTGCGCCGTCAGCGCGAACGCGAGCAGGCCGCCAAGGCCGCCGCGCGCGCCGCCACCGCGGAGACCGTGGCATGACCGCCAAGAAGCGCGGCCTCGGCCGCGGCCTGGAAGCCCTGCTCGGCCCCAAGGCGGCTGCCGAAGCGCCGACCCTGGTCGAGGCCCAGCCCGGCGACCTGCTGCGCCACCTGCCGGTGGATTCGCTGAGCGCGGGCAAGTACCAGCCGCGCAAGCACTGGGACGAAGACAAGCTGGCCGAGCTGGCCGAGTCGATCAAGGCCCAGGGCGTGATCCAGCCGATCGTCGTGCGCGAGATCGGCGAACGCGGCGGCAGGACCTACGAAATCATCGCCGGCGAACGCCGCTGGCGCGCCTCGCGCCTGGCCGGGCTGAGCGAGATCCCGGTGGTGATCCGCGAAGTCGACGACCGCACCGTGGTCGCGATGGCGCTGATCGAGAACATCCAGCGCGAAGACCTCAACCCGCTGGAAGAGGCGCAGGCGCTGACCCGCCTGATCGACGAGTTCGACCTGACCCACGCTCAGGCCGCCGAGGCCGTGGGCCGCTCGCGCGCCGCGGTGTCCAACCTGCTGCGCCTGCTGGAACTGCCGGCCGAGATCCGGGTGCTGGTCGAGACCCGCGCCCTGGAGATGGGCCACGCCCGCGCCCTGCTGACCCTGGCCCCGCAGGCGGCGATCGCCCTGGCCCGCCAGGCCGCCGAGGCCGGCTGGTCGGTGCGCGACGTCGAACACCGGGTGCAGCAGCTCGCCGCCGGCAAGATCCCCACCGCCGGCAAGCCCAAGCCGGCCAAGGCCAAGCCGCAGGCCGACATCCTGACCCTGGAGCGCGAGCTGTCGGAATCGCTCAACGCCAAGGTCAACGTGCTCCACGGCCGCGGCGGCAAGGGCCGCCTGGTGATCCACTACACCGACCTGGACTCGCTGGAAGGCGTGCTGGAAAAGCTGCGCGGCAAGGTCGAGGCCTGAACCCGTACCGCTACCGGGTCAGCCTGCGACTGCGGCATCCCGACGCCGACCTGGGCCCCTGGACCGAAGGTCTCGAGCTCGATCCAGCCATCTGTCGGCACAGCCGCGCCGGCGATCTTCGCGCGACCCCGAGCGGCCGGGCCCTGCCCGGGGCCTACCGCGAATCGAGCTGGAGCGCCGACCTCACGGCGGGGCCGCAGCCCTGCTACTCGCGACGGCAGCCCCTGGAAGAATTCCTGGCCGGATGGCTGCGGCGGCTTTCGTTGCATGCCGAGGCCTTGCGGGCCTTGCGCGAGGAAGGCGGCCGCGCCGGGTTCTTCATTGGCTTGTTCTGCGACGACGATTGCGGCCTGGAACTGGAGCCCGACCTGCTGGCCGCGGCGGCTCGGCTCGGGATCGGCCTGGACCTGGCTTTCTATCCTGGGCACCCGCACGAAGACCGCGCAGCCGCCGTCGACTGAGCCGGGCCCCGCGCCTGGGTCCCGGCCGCTTTTCTTGTGACCCCGACGCCGGAACCGGCGCCGTTATCCACTAAACTGGCGCCTCCGCAATCGCCGCCCGCCCAGCCGGATCTCCCTCCGGCCGGGCCTTGGGCGTCGCCGCTGCGACCGAACCCGACACCGAGAAGGAGATGCATATGAAATGGATGGCCGCCGCCGCACTGATGCTGGCACCGGTCCTGGCCTGGGCGCAGTCGAACGGGACCTGCCCCGAGCTCAACGATGCAAGTCTGAAATGGGGCCAGCGCCAGGGCGCCAACTACACCATCTGCTACCTCGAACTGCCGTCCAGCCTTGGCACCGGCACCGGCCTGGGCGTGTACCTGGGCCAGCGCAGCTTCAAGCCGGCCAAGAAGGCGCGCGCCGAGAAGGGCACGGTCGGCAGCCAGGCGGTGATCTGGCACAAGAAGGCCACCGTCGGCAACGCCCGCCCCTACTCGCGCGAGACGGTGATCTCCCTGCCGGGCGAGAAGCCCAAGAGCAAGGTCAAGGTCTACGTCTGGATCGACGCCGCCAGCCAGGAGCAGCTGGACGAGGCCTTCGGCCTGGCGCGGCAGATCTCGGCGCAGTAAATCGCCCGCCGCACTGCGGCAATCGGCAGTGAACTACGCTTCAGGCGCCCGCGGCCAAGCTGCCGCGGGCGCAGCGACACGGCTCCGACGCCGCTTCGCTCAATCTGCAAACCGTCCCTCCCCATTCCGCCGCAGCTTCCATGACCATCCTCGTCACCGGCGCAGCCGGCTTCATCGGCGCCAACGTCTGCCGCGCGCTGCGCGCCCGGGGCCGCGCCGTCGTCGGCCTGGACAATTACAACGACTACTACGACCCGCAGCTCAAGCGCGACCGCGTCGCCGCGCTGTGCCCGGACGTGGATATTCGCGCGCTCGACCTCGGCGACCGCGACGGCCTGGCCGCGCTGTTCGACGAGGTCCGCCCCGAGCGGGTGATCCACCTCGCCGCCCAGGCCGGGGTGCGCTATTCGCTGAGCCATCCGCACGCCTACGTCGACAGCAACCTGGTCGGCTTCGTCAACCTGCTCGAGCTGTGCCGGCACCGAGGCGTGCAACACTTGGCCTATGCCAGTTCCTCCTCGGTGTACGGCGATTCGGCCGTGCCGCCGTTCTCGGAAGACCAGCGCATCGACAAACCGCGCTCACTGTACGCAGCGACCAAGGCCGCCAACGAGCTGATGGCCTACACCTACGCCCAGC
Source organism: Lysobacter firmicutimachus (assembly GCF_037027445.1). Lineage (NCBI taxonomy): Bacteria > Pseudomonadati > Pseudomonadota > Gammaproteobacteria > Lysobacterales > Lysobacteraceae > Lysobacter > Lysobacter firmicutimachus. Next base: position 207,219 of record NZ_JBANDL010000002.1, on the reverse strand, counting down.
TGTACGGCCTGCGCGCCACCGGCCTGCGCTTCTTCACCGTCTACGGCCCCTGGGGCCGGCCGGACATGGCGCCGCTGCTGTTCTCGCGCGCGGTCCTGGCCGGACGCCCGATCGAGGTGTTCAACCACGGCAAGATGCGCCGCGACTTCACCTTCATCGACGACATCGTCGCCGGCGTGCTCGGCGCGCTCGACCACCCGCCGGCCGAGACCCCGCCGCACCGGGTGTTCAACCTCGGCAACCACACCCCGGTCGAGCTGGAGCATTTCATCGGCGTGATCGAAGCCGCGGCCGGCAAGCCGGCGCAGAAGGTGTACAAGCCGATGCAGCCCGGCGACATGGTCGAGACCATGGCCGACACCGCCCGCGCCCACGCTGCGTTCGGTTTCGAGCCGGCGACCGCGATCGAACGCGGCCTGCCGCTTGTGGTCGAATGGTGCCGGACCTATTTCGGCGAGAATGCCTGAACCCGCGGTCCGGCCCCGTTTGCGGAAGGATCCGCCGGCCGGACCGCCTCACGGCGCGGCAACGTACCGCGCCGGTACGATTCGCCCCTCTCTCGCGGGAGCGGGCGGCCCATAAGAAAGGCCCGCGGCGGCCGCGGTTCCCGTTGCAGTAGACGGCCCCGGCCCCGAGCGCCCAACGCGAGTTTCCGAGCCATGACCCAATCGCCCCAGCTGTCCGTCGTCGTTCCGGTGTTCAACGAGCAGGACAACGTCGCGCCGTTGATCCAGGAGATCACCACCGCCCTGCGCGGCCGCGCGCCTTCCGACGGCGGCGACTTCGAGATCGTCTACATCGACGACCATTCGCGCGACGGCACCCTGGCCGCGCTGCAGGCCCTGAAGGCCGGCGTGCCCGAGCTGCGGGTGCTGCACCACGTGACCCAGAGCGGGCAGAGCACCGCGGTGCGCACCGGGGTCAAGGCCGCGCGCGGCGCCTGGATCGCGACCCTCGACGGCGACGGCCAGAACGATCCGGCCGACATCCCCAAGCTGCTGGCCAAGCGCGCCGAATCGGCGCCGGAGGTGAAGCTGTTCGCCGGCTGGCGGGTCAACCGCCAGGACTCGGGCAGCAAGCGCTGGGCCTCGAAGTGGGCCAATGCGATCCGCCGCCGCATGCTGCGCGACGACACCCCCGACACCGGCTGCGGCATCAAGCTGTTCGAGCGCGCCGCCTTTCTCGACCTGCCCTACTTCGACCACATGCACCGCTACCTGCCGGCGCTGATGCAGCGCGCCGGCTGGAAGACCCTGAGCGTGCCGGTCAACCATCGCCCGCGCGGCGCCGGCGTATCCAAGTACAACAATCTCAACCGCGCCCTGGTCGGCATCGCCGACCTGCGCGGGGTGGCCTGGCTGATCCGCCGCGGCAAGGTCACCGCGGTGGTCGAACGCTGAAGGCGCCGCCATGGACTTCATGAATTCGCCGATCGAATGGCTGGCCTGGACCGGCCTGCACATGTCGCCGTGGAAGCTGATCGGCCTGGTCGGCGCGCTGATGTTCGGCGGCCGCTGGCTGGTCCAGTTCGTCGCCAGCAAGCGCATGGGCAAGCCGGTGATCCCGCGCCTGTTCTGGTACATGAGCCTGGTCGGCAGCGCCATGACCCTGAGCTACTTCCTGTTCTCGCAGAAGCAGGACTCGGTCGGGGTGATCCAGAACCTGTTCCCGGCCTTCACCGCCGCTTACAGCCTGTACCTGGACATCAAGCACCGCGGTTGGCACCGCGACAAGGCCAGCCACTGAGGCCTCGTCGGCCACCTGCGCGGGTGCGACGCGCCCTTGTAGGCGTGAGCCGCGACCACCCGCAACAGGACTGAGGCCACCGCTTTAGCCCCGAAGATCGGACGTGGCAGTCCTTGGACGATCCGGCCGCGGAGACCGCGCTGCCGACCACCGCTGCGGCGGTCGCGGCTCACGCCGCTCCTACCGGCGGGGAGGGCGCTCCATCTCATGGATTCACGCGACCGCAGGGCATTTCGGCCGGCGACCCGCCAAGTGCTTGTCCGGATAGGGATTTGCCTGCATAATGCGCGGCTCGCTGCGTCCGGCCCGTTCCCAGGAACGACCGGGCGGTCCGGAAACGCGATTCCGGGCCGCCACGTGCAGCGCGGATTCCTGCCCGAATCGCGTGGCGCAAGCATCTTTCGATGCCGGTGCCGGGGCCGCCGCCTCCCTGGCTAAGGGAAGCACAGACTCCTTTCGAGGTGCGTAATGTCCCGCGTATGCCAAGTAACGGGCAAGCGAACGACGACTGGCAACAACGTCTCGCATGCCATGAACAAGACCCGCCGCCGTTTCCTCCCCAACCTGCACGAGCGCCGCTTCTGGGTCGCCAGTGAGAACCGTTGGGTGAAGCTGCGCGTTTCCGCCAATGCCCTGCGCACCATCGACAAGAACGGCATCGACGCCGTCCTCGCCGAGCTCCGCGCTCGCGGCGAAAAGATCTGAGGAGGACTGAACCATGGCTTCCAAGCGCGACAAGATCCGCCTGATCTCGACGGCCAACACCGGTCATTTCTACACGACCGACAAGAACAAGAAGAACACCCCGAACAAGATGGAGGTCAAGAAGTACGACCCCGTCGTTCGCAAGCACGTGATCTACAAGGAAGGCAAGATCAAGTGAGGCCATGGCGCGTTCGCGCCCGGCGCGAACGCCGCTGCCATCGCCTCATTCCCGCGAGAGCGGGAATCCAGAGCCTTCGGAAAGAACCCGCCCTCGTGGCGGGTTTTTTCTTTTCGGGATTCGGGATTGGAGAGAGGATCGAGGCCCCGAGGCCGCGCCTGGATAGCACTCCGGCCTCCCGGCCTCCCGGCGTCGCGGGAACGGCGACGGGCGGGCTCGGCGCCACCTCTCCAAACCGCCACGCCCGCGCAGGCGGGCATCCAGAGGCTTCAGCGCCATACCCCGATAAAGCCCCGCGGGTTCATGCCGAAGTAAAGCGACGCCCACTTCCGCGGAGACGACGTTCAATCGGATGCGTCGCGGTTTTCCCCGTCCCGGCACCCAATAAAAAACCGGTATCCACCGCCGCCGTCGCCATGATTCGACGCCGCGAGGCCGCGCGGTCCGCGGCCTCGCGACGGCGCCTCGAATCAAGGCACCACGTTGCCGAAGAACGACTTCACCTGCGGCCAGATCAATTGCATCTTCACCCCTCGGTTGGGCGCCTGCAGGTTGCAGCTGCCGCCGAAGTGGTGCAGCGCCACCGCCTTGTGCGAAGAGCGCGCCAACACCGGCGAACCGGAATTGCCGCCCTCGGTGTCGCAGTAGTAACCGGCATCGGTATCGGTGCCGTAGCCGTCCGCATCGGCATCGATGATCTTGCAACGGCCCCCGCCGTCGCGATCGCTGACCACCGACAGCTCTTTCATGCGCGTCGCCGGATGGCCGCTGATGTACATCTCTTCGCCGACCACCGGCTTGCGCACGTCCAGGCTGAGATAGCCGAAGCCGGAGATGGCGGCAGCGTTCTTCACCGTCAGCAGGGTGTAGTCCAGGGTCTGGTCGGTCTTGAGCATCTGGTCGCCGGCGACCTTGGTCACCGCGCCGCTGGCGGTGCCGGCGCAGGTGGTGGCCTGGTAGTTGAACCAGTACTCGGACGCGGCCACGTCCGCGGCGCTGTCGAGGCAGTGGTTGTTGGTGAAGACGCGATTGCCCGCGCCGACGCGCCAGGCGGTGCACCATTTGGTGCCGTTGAGCAGGATCAATGCGACCGGCTTGGAGCGCGCGACCGCCGTCGCATCGGTGGCGGCGTAGCAGGCCACCGGGCGGCTGTCCTTGGCCCCGCAGATCGACTTCGACGATGCATCGCCGCCGAGCAGGCCGGCCTCGCCCAACTCGCCCATCAGCGGCTGCGGAAAGCCTTCGTCGTAACGGCTGATGCGCACGCCGTGATGCGGCGCCCACGGTTCGGTCGGCGTTCCGACCAGGCGCAGCACCGCGGTGTCGCCGGCGACCGACATCGCGCCGAAACGGGTCTTGCCGTCTTCGCCCAGGCTCGCATCGACGGTGTGCCGGCCCAGGTCGCCTTGGCTATAACGGTACACCTCGCGGCGTTGCGGGTCCGACACTTCCAGGGTCACGCCGGCGGGCAAAGCGAAGTGCTCGAAATGCACCTTGATGTAGGCCGCGTCCGCAGCGCGGATCTGCACCGGCTTGGACCAGGCCGACTTCGACAGGCCCTGCTGCGGCCCCAGACTGAGGGAGATGGCACGGGTTTCGCCGGCGCGCAGCGGCGCCGGGCGCTCGGCGGCGAACGCCGATGCGGTGGACAGGCAGGCGCTCACCAACAGGCCGAGCGTACACAACGGCAGGTTTGCGATGGACATATCGTCTCCTTGATGACGACCCGGCGCTCGCTGCGCGACGTCGATCGTCGCGCATGCGCCGGGCACGAGCTTGCACAGCGACGGCGCCGCACAGGCGCGCCGGGCGCGGCCGATTGCGCGCATAAACGTGAACCGCATCAGATTCGGTCGGCCGATGTCCGGAACTTGAACGCACCGCGCAACGCGGGTGTGCGCATCGGCTGAACGTGCGGCGCCGTCGCGGAGCGCAGCAGCCCTAGATCGTCGCCGCGCCGCAGGCCAGCGGCTTTCCGCAACCGCGGCACCGATCGCGCGCGGACGCCCCGGAACGCCGTCGTGCGCACGGCTCCGGCGCCGATATCGGCGCCGGAGCCGCACGTCGCTCAGCCGCGTCGCATCAGGGAATCACGCCGCCGAAGTAGGTCGACACCTGCGGCCAGATCAGCGAGATCTTCGCGCCGGAGTTGAAGCAGCCGCCGAAGTGGTGCAGCGCCAGCACCTTGCCGCTGGAGCGCGCGATCACCGGCGAGCCCGAGCTGCCGCCTTCGGTATCGCAGTAATAGCCCACGTCGCTGTTGGGCGCATTGCCGGTGACGCTGGGCGCATCGGCGCGGCACTTGCCGCCGCTGTTCTGGGTGTCGGCGATGCTGAGCTCCTTCATCCGCCCGCCCGGATGCCCGGCGATGAAGAGGCCTTCGTTGGCCACCGCCGCGCGCGGGTCCAGGCCGAGATAGCCGAAGCCGGAGATGCTGGCGAAGTTCTTCACCGTGAACAGCGTGTAGTCCAGCGTGGTGTTGGTCTTGAGCATCTGGTCGCCGGCGACCTTGGTCACCGTCGCCTGCGCACCGGTGCAGGTGCTGCGCTGGTAGTTGAACCAGAATTCGGCGCCGGCCACGCCGGCGGCGGTGCTGATGCAGTGGTTGTTGGTGAACATGCGGTTCTGCGCGCCCACACGCCATGCCGTGCACAGGCTGCCGCCGCTCATGACCGCGCGCGCCACCGGCTTGGAGCGGGCGTAGGCGAACGGGTCGCTGGTGACGTAGCAGGCCGCCGCCTGCTTGTTGTCGGTGCCGCAGATCGACTTGCCGCCGGCGTCGGTGCTCAGCAAGCCTTCGTTCTGCAGCTCCGGCAGCATGTCTTCCGGATAGCCTTCCAGATAGCGCGACACCTTGATTCCGTGATCGGCACGCCACGGCTCGCGCGCGGCGCCGACCAGACGCAGCACCGCGACCGGGCCGGAGATCGACATCGCCGAGAAGCGGGTCTTGCCGTCTTCGCCCAGATCGGCGGCGACGGTGTGGCCGTCGCGGCGGTCGGCGCTGTAGCGATACACCTCGCGCCCGTCCGGGCTGGCGACTTCCAGGGTCACTCCGGCCGGCAGCGAGAAGTGTTCGAAATGCACCTTGATGAAAGATGCATCGGGGGTACGGATCTCCACCGCCTTGGCGCCCGCATCGACACCGGCGCGGCCCACGCGGCCGGGCTGCGCGCCCAACTGCAGGTCGACCGCGCGCACGTCGGCGATCTTGAGCGGCGCGGGCGCGGTCTGCGCCGCGGCGGGCAGCGCCAGGCCCAAGGCCGCGGCGAGCACCGCGGGAGCCAGCGACTTGACAGCGAGCAACTTGGAAACGGGCGGGTTCTGCAGTCCGTGGTTCATTCGCGAATCCTCCTGTGGCGTGGTGGCGCGAAGGCAACAGGGAAGCGTGCGGACGCGCGCCGGTCCGCCGCGCCGGCAACGGGCGGCGGACAGGCGTGGCGGTTGCTGCGCCGGGGGTGACTGGGATGGCGCACGGCCTGGCCCGGCCGTGCGCGGGCGACCTTGGCAAATGCGGACGCGGCAAACCGTGATCGCGGTAGGCTCCGCGGCGCGGGAGCGCGGACGCAGCGCGGAACCTTGATAGACGGCTCAACCCGACTGTGGCGAGGGTGGACAACGTTCAGGACGTTGCGCGCGCGGCATCCCACGATGCGGCAGGACAGCAATGCGCGGCTCGGTGGCGCTCCGGCGCCTCGTGCATGCGCCCTCCAGGGCGCGCCGACGCGGCCCGCACGCAAACCACCGCGCCACCTCGCCTGTCGTCATGTCCACGAAAGCCTCCTCTCGTCTTCCCCATGAAAACGGGAGTCCGGGGCTTCACCCAGCATCGCGCCGGGCATCGCGCCGGAGTCTCCGGAGACCCGCCTGCGCGGACGCGACGGCTTGAAGGTCGTTCGAGCGCTCCGGCCCACGCCGACACGACGGCTCGAGTGGCGCCCTGAATCGGCCCACGACCGCGGCAAACCCGGCTGCCGCCGTTCCTGCGAACCGCCCGGCCCAAGTCGCAGGCCCGCCGCGGTCCGTAGCCGCCGCCGAGGCCGTAAACTCGACCGCATCATCCACCCGACGCCGCGCCCTTGATCCCAGGCTGGATCCTGCTGCTGGTATCGGCCGGCTACGTCGGCCTGCTGTTCGCGGTCGCCTATTACGGCGATCAGCGCGAACGCACGCCGCGCGCGCGCTGGCTGCGCACCGCCGTGTACTCGCTGGCGCTGGCGGTGTACTGCTCCTCGTGGACCTTCTACGGCGCGGTCGGCACCGCCGCGCGCACCGGCCTGGGGTTCCTGCCGATCTACCTCGGCCCGCTGCTGATGCTGGCCTTCGGCTGGCGCATTCTCGAACGCCTGGTGCTGATCTCCGGCGAACACCGCATCGTCTCCATCGCCGACTTCCTGTCCTCGCGCTACGGCCGCGCGCCCGGCCTGGCGGCGCTGGTCGCGACGGTCGCACTGACCGCGGCGGTGCCCTACGTGGCGCTGCAGTTCAAGGCGGTGGCGATGAGCGTGGAAGTGCTGGCCGGCGTGCCGGCCGACCGCGGCCTGCTCGCCGATCCGGCGTTCTACGTGGCGATGATGCTGGCGGTGTTCGCGATCCTGTTCGGCACTCGCCGCATCGACGCCACCGAGCACCACCACGGCATGGTCCTGGCGGTGGCGCTGGAGTCGCTGGTCAAGCTGCTGGCCTTCATCGCCATCGGCGTGTTCGCGCTGATCCACCTGCCCGGCGACGGCAGCCTCGCCCAGCGCATCGGCGATGCCGCGCACATCGTGATCCAGCCCGGGCTGCCGGCCGGCTTCGTCACCCAGACCCTGCTCGCCTTCACCGCGATCGTCTGCCTGCCGCGCCAGTTCCATGTCGCCGTGGTCGAATGCCAGGACCCCAACGATCTGCGCCCGGCACGCTGGCTGTTCGGCGGCTACCTGTTGCTGATCACCCTGCTGGTGGTGCCGATCACCCTGACCGGCGAATCGCTGCTGGCCTCCAGCGGCGTTTCGCCCGACACCTACGTGCTGGCGCTGCCGCTGCAGCTCGATCGCCAGGCGCTGGCGCTGGCGGTGTACATCGGCGGTTTCTCGGCCGCGACCGGCATGGTCATCGTCTCCAGCGTGGCGCTGTCGACCATGGTCAGCAACGACCTGATCGTGCCCTTGCTGCTGCGCAGCGGCGCGTTGCGCGACAGCGCCGGACTCGATCGCCAGGTGCTGTGGGTGCGCCGCCTCACCATCGTCGTGCTGGCGCTGATGGCCTATGCCTATCACCGCGGCTCGCTCGGCGCCAACGGCCTGGCCCAGCACGGCCTGCTCGCCTTCGCAGCGGTCGCCCAGTTCGCACCGGCGCTGATCGGCGGCTTGTATTGGCGCGGCGCCAGCCGCGCCGGCGCGCTGGCCGGCCTGATCGCCGGCGCGACGGTGTGGAGTTACACCCTGCTGCTGCCGGCGCTGGCGCGCGGCGGCTGGATCGGCGGCGACTGGCTCGCCACCGGTCCGCTCGGCATCGGCTGGCTGCGGCCGGAGCAGTTGTTCGGCCTGGTCGGCTGGGACGGCCTGACCCACGGCACGTTCTGGTCGCTGCTGTCCAATATCGGCGCGTTCCTGTTCGTGTCCGCGCGGCAGCGGCCGCGGCTGCAGGAGCAGCTGCTGGCCGCCTCGTTCCTCGACCCGTACGTGCGGCGTCCGGCGCTCGGCCCCGGCGGCTGGGCCGGCAGCGTGCGCAGCGGCGATCTGCTGGCGCTGGCCGAGCGCATCGTCGGCGAACGCCATGCGCGCCGCGCGTTCGAGGACTACGCCCAGCAACAGGGCCGCCCCTGGCAGCCCGAACAATTGGCCGACCGCGCCCTGGCCCAGTTCACCGAGCGCCTGCTGGCCGCGGCGATCGGCGCCGCCTCGGCGCGCCTGACCCTGACCAGCGCGCTGCGCGGTTCGGGTATGGAGCTGGGCGAAGTCGTCGCCCTGCTCGACGAGGCCAACCAGGAGCTGCGCTTCAATCGGCAGGTGTTGTCGACCACCCTGGAAAACATCAGCCAGGGCGTCAGCGTGGTCGACCCGGAGATGCGCCTGGTGGCCTGGAACCGGCGCTATCAGGAACTGCTCGACTACCCCGACGGCATGCTTTACGTCGGCCGTCCGGTCAGCGACCTGATCCGCTGGAACGCCGAACGCGGCGAACTCGGTCCCGGCGACATCGACGAGCAGGTGCGGCGCCGCCTCGCCCACCTGCGCGCCGGCGCGCCGCACGTGTTCGAACGCGTGCGCGCCAGCGGCCAGGTGATCGAAATGGTGGGCCGCCCGCTGGTCGGCGGCGGCTACGTGACCAGCTACAGCGACGTCACCGATTACAAACGCGCCGAGCAGGCTCTGCGCGAAGCCAACGAAACCCTGGAGCAACGCGTCGAGCAACGCACCCAGGAAGCCGAATCGGCGCAGCAGTCCAAGACCCGCTTCCTGGCCGCGGTCAGCCACGACGTGTTGCAGCCGCTCAATGCCGCGCGCCTGTTCACCACCGCCCTGCGCGAGAGCGCCGACCCCGGCGAGCAGCGACGACTGGCCGAACGCGTCGACGCGTCGCTGCGCGCCGCCGAAGACCTGCTCGACGGCCTGCTCGACATCTCGCGCCTGGACGCCGGCGCGCTGCGCCCGGAACTCAGCGACTTCGAGGCCGGCGAACTGCTGCGCGAACTCGCCGCCCAGTACGCGCCCAGCGCCGCCGGCCGCGGCCTGGAGCTGCGCGTTCGCACCGCCCAGGACTCGATGCCGGTGCGCAGCGACCGCCGCCTGCTGCGCCGCGCGCTGCAGAACTTCCTCGCCAACGCCTTGCGCTACACCCGCGAGGGCGGCGTGCTGATGGCGGCGCGCGCACGGCCCAGCTCCGAGCCGGCGCAACCGGGCTACGTCGAACTGCAGGTCTGGGACACCGGCCCCGGCATTCCCGAGCACCACCTGGAGCAGATCTTCGACGAGTTCCGCCGCTTCGATCAGCCCGGCGGCGGCGGCGAACGCGGTCTCGGCCTGGGCTTGTCGATCTGCCAGCGCATCGCCCGCACGCTCGACCATCCGCTGCGGGTGCGCTCGCAGATCGGCCGCGGCAGCGTGTTCTCGATCGCCGTGCCCTGCGGCCAGGCGCCGCGCGCCGCCGCCGCCGCCGGCAATGCCCACACCGCCCTGGGCGATTCGCTCGCCGGCCTGCGCGTGCTGTGCATCGACAACGACCGCGAAATCCTCGACGGCATGCGAGCCCTGCTCGACCGCTGGGGCGCGACCGCCTTGCTCGCCGCCACCGTCGACGACGCCCTGGCCCTGCTCGACCAGGCGCCCGACGTGGCGCTGGTCGACTACCACCTGCACGACCGCCTCGACGGCCTGGCTACGATCGACGCCCTGCGCGAGCGCCTCGGCTTCGTCCTGCCGGCGGCGCTGCTCACCGGCGACGGCAGCGACGCGCTCAAGCACGCCGCGCGCGAACGCGGCTGCCGGGTGCTGACCAAACCGATCAAGCCGGCCTCGCTGCGTGCGTTTCTGGCGGCGCAGCGGCAGGCGCTGAACTGAGCCGGGCCGCGGGCGCCCATGGCCGGTGCATCGCGGAAATCACGTTGCGCGTGTTGAAGCCTAGCGCAGGCTCAATCCATCAATGGCTGGCATTCGGAGCGCTCATCGATGAAACGCGCAATCCTCGCCCTAGCGCCGCTCTTCATTTCCGGCTGCGCTACGACCAACACCAACTACCGACCCGTTGCGGTTGAGATCAGCGAACCGCCGCTGGGGCAAGTGGTGACCGCCGAAGTGGGCGGAACGATGCTTCAGCAGGGAAAATATGTGGAAAGCGACGCCATCCTCCTGCACGACACAGTTAAAGTCGGAGTGCTCGGCGCCTATACCTTTTCCAGAGGCTATTACGTGAGAGAAGGTGAGGATGGCAAGAACGAGTTCTATCGCCCCGAGCCAAGTCCAGAGGGCGGAAAAGTAGACAAGTCGCTGCTCGCAGACCCCTACAGAACACTACTTGTGTCCAAGTCTTCGCCCACACTATGCGGGGTATCCGTTTTCGGAGCCAAGGTTTGCAGCAAGAACGCGCCTTTCACCAGAGTGAAGCGCCCCGCCCTTACCCAAGACGGCTTCCAGCAGACCCTGCTTTACAGCGGCCGCATAGGCAACAAAATCAACATTTCGTATAGAGAGTTTTCTAACAACATAGCTCGCCCGTCGTTCAACAACGATGTCGAGTACGACTTAGGGGAGTCCATGACGATCGGCTACAAAGGCGCCGAAATTGAAATCGTTGAAGCAACCAACCGCGCGATAAAATACAAGGTTGTCCGAAACTTCAATCAAGCCGTCCGATGAACGGCCAGAGATTGCCTCGTGATCACGGCTCGAGATTGCGTATCCGGATATTGCGATAAGCCACTTCGTCGCCGTGATCCTGCAGGCCGATCGCGCCGCGGCGCGCGGCGGCGAACTCCGGCCAATCCTTGAATTTGCTGTGCGCCAAGCGCGCGTTCCAGTCGGGCGAGCCGATCCGGAAGTCCGCCAGCCTGACGCCGTTCAACCAGTGCTCGACCGCGTCGCCGCGTACGAGGATGCGGCTGCGGTTCCACTCGCCCGCCGGGCGGGCGGCTTTCCGGCTCGGCGCATACAGGCCGTACAAGGCGCCGGCCAGACGGTCGGGTCCGTTGGCGGCATCGGGATGACGCAGATCGTCGAGCACTTGGTACTCCGGCGCGCTGCGGTAGATCGGCTGCGCATTCTCGCTGGCGCGGTAGAAGATGCCGCTGTTGCCGCCCGGCGCGATCTTCCACTCGATAAGCAGTTCGAAATCGGCGTAGTCGCGGTCGCTGACCAGATCGCCGCCGTCGCCACTACGCACCAGCGCACCGTCGACCACCGCCCAACCGCGCACCGGCTCGCCGCGACGCCCGTGGTTGTGCCAGCCCTGCAGGCTGCGTCCGTCGAACAGCCCCTCGAAGCCGACGTCTCGCGATTCGGCGCTGCCCGTGCGCGACACCTCGCCTGCAACGACTGCGGCAGTGGGGCACAGGAAGAGCATCGTTGCGGCAAGGAGCAAGCGCTGCATGGGGCCTCGACGGGAACGCAAAGCCGGATGGCGGATGGCGGATGGCGGATGCGGCATCCTCTCCGGGTTGGCGTGGGGCAGCAAGTCCACCTCCGACCCGCGGTCCGTGTCCGCGGGGTTGCGGCGCGAATATCGGCCGCAGTCCTTCTTGTGAAGCGCCAGGCGGCAGGCCATGGCTGCCGCCCCGGCATGAACATGCGCTCCGCAAAGCCGAGGCGCGGCTGAATCGTTCACTCCAGAACTGAATCCCGCCTGGCAAGACGCGTTCTTCGTCTTGAGATCGGCGCCGGACATCCGCACGATTATCCATGGATGCCTGGCCATTTCGCGTTGCGACGGATAGCGACGAATCGACCGCAAGGACCTCAAGCGCCGGCGTCCACTTCCGTTTGCGTTGTCGCGGGCTGACGGCGCGCCGGCCTATTCAGCCTCTTCCGGCGGCGGCACGATCGCGCCCGGGTCCAGGGCGAGGCGGCCGGCGATCAGCACGGCCTGGGTGCGGTTGTTGGCGCCGAGTTTGCGCAGGATCGCGGTGACATGGGCCTTGACCGTGGCCTCGGACACGCCCAGCTCGTAGCCGATCTGCTTGTTGAGCAGGCCGGCGCCGAGCATCTGCAGTACGCGGAACTGCTGCGGGGTGAGGTCGCGCAAGCGATGCGCGGCATCGTGCTCTTCGGCGTTGGCGGCCGGCGCGGCGATGGCCGCCGCCGGTGCCCAGCGGTCGCCGTCGAGCACGGTGGTGAGGGCTTCGCCCAAGGTGGCGGCGTCGACCGATTTCGGGATGAAGCCGACCGCGCCGTGATCGAGCGCGCGGCGCATGGTCGCCGGCTCCTCGCGCGCCGATACCACCACGATCGGCAACTGCGGGTGCAGCGCGCGCAAATGCACCAGGGCGCTGAAGCCCTGCGCGCCGGGCATGTTCAGGTCCAGCAGCAACAAGTCGGCGTCGGATTCGGCTTCGACCAGGGCATACAGCGCGTCGACGTTGTCGGCCTCGCGCAGGGCCGCGTCGGGCAGGACGCGGGCGACCGCGCCGCGCAGGGCTTCGCGGAACAGCGGATGGTCGTCGGCGATCAGCAGGGTCGGCATGAGGGAGGGCCTGGGCTGGGGTGCGGCGCTGCGGACGACGTGCATGGGGGAATCTTACGTCCTGTCGGGGGCTCGCCCGCTATTGGACGATGGGTGAAGTCGGGTGAAATGCAGGTGTGCAACCGTATGAACGCCGTCTGAGAACCCCGGCCCGGCGCTTGCGCGGGGATCTCAGCGCGGCCGAACAGCGGCCGTGGCGGCTGCTGCGGCGCTGGCAGGTGCTCGGCGTGCGGGTGCATCGGCAGAAACCGTTGCTGGCCTGATGTGGTGGATTTTTTACGCGCCTGCGGCGGGGTTGGTCATCGAGGTCGATGGTTCGCAGCACGCGACCGAGGTGGGTGTGGCGGCCGACGCGCGACGCACGGCCGATCTGGGGGCGCTGAGGCTGAGGGTGATCCGGTTCGACAATCTACAAGTGCTCAAGGAGACGGCGGCGGTGATGGAGGAGATCCATCGGGCGGTGGAGCGGCGGTTGCTGGAAGGAGCAAAAGCACAGGGCTGACAGCCAGGAGCAAATCCCCCTCCCCCCATTTTTCAAAGGGGGGGGAACTGCATCAGCAGCTGCATCAGCAGCTTCAACAGCAATGACAATGGCGAATGGCATCGACCATGGAGGTTACGGCGGCGATACGCATGTGTTTCGATGAACCGCGTGCGCACGACGAGTTCCCATCGCCCCGACCTGCCGGCTCCCCCTTTGAAAAAAGGGGATTTGCTGTTGCCCTAGCGAGAGCCCTACCTCACCGCCCTAACCGCTCGCTGACCAAGTTCTCGACCACCGACGGATCGGCCAGCGTGCTGGTGTCGCCCAACTGGTCCGGTGCGTTTTCGGCGATCTTGCGCAGGATGCGGCGCATGATCTTGCCCGAGCGCGTCTTCGGCAGTCCCGGCGCCCACTGCAAGTGGTCCGGGGTGGCGATCGGGCCGATTTCCTTGCGCACCCAGGCCACCAGTTCCTTGCGCAGGTCCTCGCTGGAGGCTTCGCCCGCGATCAGGGTCACATAGGCGTAGATCCCCTGGCCCTTGAGGTCGTGCGGGAAACCGACCACCGCCGCCTCGGCGACCTTGGGATGCGAGACCAGCGCGCTCTCGACCTCGGCGGTGCCGATGCGGTGGCCGCTGACGTTGATGACGTCGTCGACGCGGCCGGTGATCCAGTAGTAGCCGTCGGCATCGCGGCGGCAACCGTCGCCGGTGAAGTAACTGCCCGGGTAAGTCTTGAAATAAGTCTCGATGAAGCGCGCATGGTCGCCGTACACGGTGCGCATCTGGCCCGGCCAGGAATCCTTCAGCACCAGATTGCCTTCGGCCTCGCCTTCCAGCACGCCGCCGTTGGCGTCGACCAGGGCCGGCTGCACGCCGAAGAAGGGCTTGGTCGCCGAGCCCGGCTTGAGATCGATCGCGCCGGCCAGGGGGGTGATGAGGATGCCGCCGGTCTCGGTCTGCCACCAGGTGTCGACGATCGGGCAGCGCGCATCGCCGACCACGTCGAAGTACCAGCGCCAGGCTTCGGGATTGATCGGCTCGCCGACGGTGCCGAGCAGGCGCAACGAGGCGCGCGAGGTCTTCTTGACCGGCTCGTCGCCGTCGCGCATCAGCGCGCGGATCGCGGTCGGCGCGGTGTAGAAAATCGTCACCTGGTGCTTGTCGATGACGTTCCAGAACCGCGACACGTCCGGATAGTTCGGCACGCCTTCGAACACCAGCGCGGTGGCGCCGTTGGCGAGCGGGCCGTAGACGATATAGCTGTGGCCGGTGACCCAGCCGACGTCGGCGGTGCACCAGTAGACGTCGTCTTCGCGCAGGTCGAACACCGCCTCATGGGTGAAGCTGGCGTAGGTCAGGTAGCCGCCGGTGGTGTGCAGCACGCCCTTGGGCTTGCCGGTGCTGCCGGAGGTGTAGAGGATGAACAGCGGATCTTCCGCGTTCATGCGCTCCGGTTCGCAGGTGTCGGGCTGGCCTTCCACGACCGCGTCGTACCAGCGGTCGCGCGGCATCTGCATATCGACCGCGGCGCCGGTATGGCGCACCACCAGCACGGTCTCGACCGAGTTGGTGCCGGGCAGCTTCAGCGCCGCGTCGACGTTGGCCTTGAGCGGGATCTTCTTGCCGCCGCGCAGGCCTTCGTCGGAGGTGATGACCAGCTTGCTGGCGCAGTCGGCGATGCGGTCGGCGATCGAATTCGGGGCGAAGCCGCCGAACACCACCGAGTGGATCGCGCCGACCCGGGCGCAGGCCAGCATCGCCACCACCGCTTCGGGAATCATCGGCAGGTAGATGGTGACGCGGTCGCCCTTGCCGACGCCGAGGTTGCGCAGGGCGTTGGCCAGGCGGCAAACCCGCGCATGCAGTTCGCGGTAGCTGATCCGCTCGGCCGGCAGCTTGGGGTCGTCGTGCTCGAACAGCAACGCGGTCTTGTCGCCGCGTTGCGCCAGATGCCGGTCCAGGCAGTTGACGCTGGCGTTGAGCTCGCCGTCCTCGTACCACTTGATGCGGAAATCCTCGAGGCCGTAGCTGACGTTCTTGATCTTGGTCGGCGCCTTGAACCAATCCAGGCGTTGGGCGACGCGGCCCCAGAAGCCATCGGGGTCGTTCACCGATTCGGCGTACAGGCGCTCGTACTCGTCGCTGCGGTAGCGCGCCTTCGCGGCGAAGTCGGCATCGATCGGGTAGACGCTGGCGGGGTGGTTCATGGGGGCTCCGAAAGGCTGGCGGTAACGACGCAGACGAGCGTTATAGCCGACCCGGCGCGGTTCTGGTCTTGCCCCGCCGGTCGGGTGGCCGCGGCGCTCGTCGCGGCCCCCTTCGCGCGTGCGCGCGAGGGCCGCCAGTTTGCCGCATTCAGCGCGCTCGCCGCTGCGAACCCGGTTTAGACCTTGGTCGTAAAAGCTTTGCTGACTGCGTCGTGTTACGACCAAAGGCGAATGGTTGGCTCGCCGGAGCCGCGCGCAGGCTGGCCGCGACCGTCGGCACAGGCGGCAATGCATTCTTCGGGAGGGAGTCACGATGTCCATGGGTACGTCTACCCAGATCACACTACGCCGCGCGCCGGCGCGGCCACGGCCCCTGGCCGCGGCGCTGCTGGTCGCGCTTGCGTTGCCGGGTCTGGCCTTCGCCCAGACCGCGAAGGAGAAGGAGCTGGAAGCGCGGGTCGCCGAACTGGAGCGCATGGTCCAGCAACTGGTGTCGCAACAGCAGCAGGTGCAGACCCAGGTCACCGAGGTCAAGGCGGCGCAGGCCGCCGCGCCGGCCGCGATCGCGGCGGCGCCGGTCAAGAACCCGATCCAGGCGACCACCATCAGTCCCTCCGCCAACCCGGGCACGCGCTTCAGCTACGGCGGTTTCATCAAGCTCGACGCCTCGGTCACCTCGACCAACGACGGTGACATCGCCGACGGCTCGGTCGGACGCCTGTTCTACGTCCCCAAGGCGATTCCGGTCGGCGGCGCGGCCACCCGCGAAGGCGGCAGCGACACCGACATGGGCGCCAACTTCTCGCGCTTCTGGTTCGCCGCCGACACCGACCTGGAAAGCGGCGACAAGCTCAAGGGCTATCTGGAGTTCGATCTCTACGGCGGCGGCAGCACCGCCTTCACCGGCAACGAAGTCGCCACCAACACCTATGCGCTGACCCTGCGCCAGGCCTATGTGACCTGGAACAAGTGGCTCGCCGGCCAGGCCTGGTCGAACTTCCAGGACACCGCGGCGCTGCCGGACACGGTCGACTTCCTCGGTCCCACCGAGGGCACGGTGTTCGTGCGCCAGGCGCAGTTGCGCTACACCAGCGGGCCGTGGTCGTTCTCGATCGAGAATCCGGAGACGGTCTACACCCCCTATCGCGGCAACATGGCCCAGGTCGCCGGCGACGACGGTGCGGTGCCGGACGTGACCGCACGCTACACCGCCAAGGGCGACTGGGGCCACTTCAGCGTCGGCGCCCTGGCGCGCCAGCTCAAGTACCAGTCCGGGCGGATCAACGACACCAACACCGGCTACGGCATCAGCCTGTCGGGCAAGTGGAACGTCGGCGCCAACGACGACCTGCGCTACATGGTCACCGCCGGCAGCGGCATCGGCCGTTACGTCGGCCTGGCGCTCAACAACGATGCGGTGCTCGACGCCAACGGCGATCTGGAGAACATCGACCTGATCTCGGGCTTCGTCGGCTGGCGCCACGTGTTCAGCCCGAAGCTGCGCGGCAATCTGTTCTACTCGCGCGCCGAGTACGACAACGACACCGCCCTGACCGGACGCGGCATCACCAAGTCGGCGCAGTCCGCGCACATCAATCTGATCTACACGCCGATTCCCAAGCTCGACGTGGGCGCCGAATACATCTGGGGCCAGCGCGAGATCGAAACCGGCGACCGCGGCGAGATCAACCGCCTGCAGACCCACGTCAAGTACAGCTTCTGACGATCGCAGCGGTCGCGGCCGTCCGCCGCGACCGCCGGCGACGCGTCCGGTATCGCCCCGGCGGGCCCTAGCCCGCTCCAATCCCACTGTTCGGGGGAACAGCTCATGTCCAGCACCACCGCCAGCCTTTCGCAGTCCCGCGCGACGCCGTTGACCAAGGACCACCGCAAGGTCATCTTCGCCTCCAGCCTGGGCACCGTGTTCGAGTGGTACGACTTCTACCTGTACGGCTCGCTCGCCGTGATCATCGGCAAGCAGTTCTTCGGCGGTCTGAACGACACCAGCCAGTTCATCTTCGCCCTGCTGGCCTTCGCCGCCGGCTTCGCGGTGCGGCCGTTCGGCGCGCTGGTGTTCGGCCGGCTCGGCGACATGATCGGGCGCAAGTACACCTTCCTGGTCACCATCGTGATCATGGGCCTGGCGACGTTCGTGGTCGGCATCCTGCCCAGCTACGCCACCCTCGGCATCGCCGCGCCGATCATCCTGATCACCCTGCGACTGTTGCAGGGCCTGGCCCTGGGCGGGGAATACGGCGGCGCGGCGACCTATGTCGCCGAGCACGCGCCCGACGGCAAGCGCGGCCTGTACACCAGCTTCATCCAGACCACCGCGACCCTGGGCTTGTTCCTGTCGCTGCTGGTGATCTGGGGCTGCCGCAATTACCTGGGCAAGGAAAGCTTCGAAGCCTGGGGCTGGCGCATCCCGTTCCTGTTCTCGGTGCTGCTGCTCGGCGTGTCGGTGTGGATTCGCATGCAACTGGCCGAATCGCCGCTATTCCAGCAGATGAAGGCCGAGGGCAAGACCTCCAAGGCGCCGATCACCGAGAGCTTCTTCTCCAAGAACGGCAAGATCGCCCTGCTGGCGCTGCTGGGCGCCACCGCCGGCCAGGCGGTGGTGTGGTACGGCGGACAGTTCTATTCGCTGTTCTTCCTGACCAAGACCCTGGGCATGGACCCGAACAAGGCCGACATCTACATCGCCGTCGCCCTGGCCCTGGCCACCGGCGGCTTCATCTTCTTCGGCTGGCTGTCGGACAAGATCGGCCGCAAGAAGATCGTGCTGGCCGGCTGCCTGATCGCGGTGCTGACCTATTTCCCGGTGTTCAAGTCGCTGACCCATAACGTCAACCCGGCCCTGGAAGCCGCGGTCGCCGCCTCGCCGGTCACCGTCACCGCCGATCCGGACCGCTGCGCGTTCCAGTTCGACCCGGTCGGCAAGGCGACCTTCAAGCAGTCTTGCGACATCATCAAGTCGGCGCTGGCGAAGAAGGGCATCCCCTACAACAACGCGCCCGGCGCCGCCGGCAGCATCGCCACGGTCAGCATCGGCGGCACCGTCCTGACCAGCTTCGAAGGCGAATCGCTGAGCAAGGACGACTTCAAGGCGCAGTCCGACGCGTTCGCCAAGCAGCTCGGCGACGCGCTCAAGACCGCCGGCTACCCGACCTCGGCCGATCCGGCGCAGATCAACACGCCGATGGTGATCGCGCTGCTGACCTTCCTGGTGCTGCTGGTGACCATGGTCTACGGCCCGATCGCGGCCTGGCTGGTCGAACTGTTCCCGACCCGCATCCGCTACACCTCGATGTCGTTGCCCTACCACATCGGCAACGGGTGGTTCGGCGGCTTCCTGCCGTTCACCGCCTTCGCCATCGTCGCCGCCACCGGCAATATCTACAGCGGCCTGTGGTACCCGATCGTGGTCGCGGCCATGACCGTGGTGATCGGCGCGCTGTTCCTGCCGGAAACCAAGGACCGCGACATCACCGCCTGAGCCCGCGGCGCGGGTTCCGCAAAGCGAAACGCCGGCCTGTGGCCGGCGTTTCGCTTTGCGGCGGGATTCGGGATTCGGGATTCGGGATTCGGGATTCGGGATTTGGGATTTGGGATTTGGGATTTGGGATTTGGGATAGGATCAAAGCGAGAGCTAGAGCAGTCTTCGCTTTTTCTAATCCCTAATCCCTAATCCCAAATCCCAAATCCCGAATCCCGAATCCCCAATCGCGAATCCCGATCTCGAACAAATCCGCCGCTGCACTCTCTGCGCCCCGCACTTGCCGCATGGGCCGCGGCCGGTGCTGCAAGCGGATGCGCGGGCGCGGTTGCTGATCGCCGGGCAAGCGCCCGGGCGCAAGGTGCATGCCTCGGGGATTCCGTTCGACGACGCCAGCGGCGAGCGCCTGCGCGATTGGCTGGGGTTGGACCGGGACGCGTTCTACGACGCCGCACGCGTGGCGATCGTGCCGATGGGGTTCTGCTACCCCGGCAAGGGCGCGTCGGGCGACTTGCCGCCGCGGCCGGAATGCGCCGCGACCTGGCATCCGCGCCTGCTGCCGCAGCTGCGCGAGGTGCGCCTGACCCTGGCGATCGGGCGCTACGCCCAGGCCTGGCATCTGCCCGAAGCCGGGGCCACGTTGACCGAAGCGGTCGCGGCCTGGCGCGCGCATTGGCCGCGGATCGTCGCCCTGCCGCATCCGAGCCCGCGCAACCGGGCCTGGCTCAAGCGCCATCCCTGGTTCGAACGCGAGCTGCTGCCGGCGCTGCGCAAGCGCATCGCCGAGGTCTTGGCGCAAGGTCGCTGATCCGCTCAGGGGAGGACGAACTTCGGCATCTCCCATTCGTAGCGGATCGCCAGCAGGCGCGCGGCGAATCCGCCGCCGAGGCAGATCAGCACGGTCGCATTCTCGGCCACGCCCAGGCGCAACAGCAGCAGATAGGCCACGCCGGTCAGCAGCGCGATCACAGCATACAGTTCGCGCTGGAACACCAGCGGGATCTCGTTGCACAGCACGTCGCGCAGCACGCCGCCGAAGGCGCCGGTGAGCATGCCGGCGATCACCACGATCGCCGGCGCATGGCCGGCCTCGCGCGCGATCGCGCAGCCGATCAGGGTGAACGCGATCAGGCCCAGCGCATCCAGCCACAGGAAGGCGCGGCGCAGGCGCTGCAGGCGCTTGGCCAGGAAGGTCGCGGCCAGCGCCGCGCCGACGGTATAGGCCAGATACTCGGGATGGCGCACCCAGCCCAGCGGGTAGTGGCCGAGCACGATGTCGCGCAGCGAGCCGCCGCCGAGCGCGGTGACGCAGGCGATGATGACCACGCCGAACAGGTCCATGCGCCGCTTGCCGGCGGCGAGCGCGCCGGTCATGGCTTCGGCGCTGATGGCGATGAGGTAGATCAGGGACAGCAACACGGCGGTACTCCGGCGAAGGACAGGGAAACCGCGGTTGGCAGCGAAGCTCAGCGATTCCGCGTCCGCGCGCGCCGGCGCCGCACCGATGCGGGCGGCGGCGAGCGCGTCGGGCGCACGAACGAAGGCGGTTGCGCGGAATGCTCCCCGCGCAGGCCTGGGCTGTCTTCGCGACCGAAGCCGCGGTGCCGCTCCCGCTGTCCTTTTACCTGAGAGTTTGCGCGGACCGCATGCGGCCGCTTGCCCCTTCGGTGGGCCGCTGCGCGGCCTCTCTCCAGATCGGCGATGTCGTCGCAGTGTTCCGGCCGGGGCCGAGCCTGAGCGATTATGG
Source organism: Lysobacter firmicutimachus (assembly GCF_037027445.1). Classification (NCBI taxonomy): domain Bacteria; kingdom Pseudomonadati; phylum Pseudomonadota; class Gammaproteobacteria; order Lysobacterales; family Lysobacteraceae; genus Lysobacter; species Lysobacter firmicutimachus. The sequence goes on along the minus strand of NZ_JBANDL010000002.1, from coordinate 186,496 downwards.
GAGCCTGCGCCTTCGGCGGGCGCGGCCGGCAGGCCGGCGCCACTCTTCTGCAACGGCCGGCATGGTAACACTCCGGTGGACGAAGCCGGCCGCTTTCTTCCCGCAGCGGCGCAACCGGCCGCTGCGCGTCGCGGCTTACGCCGCTCCTACAAGAGCGGGTCCGCTTCAAAGGGCAGGAGTGGCGCGAGCCGCGACCGCGAGGCCACAACTACGCCGTCGCCGGCCCCACCGCGCACCACGACGACACCGCGACCGGCCACGGCGCGGTCGCGGCTTGTGACCGGAGGAAATCCCGTGGAATGCCGCGCATAGCCCTTGCTGCGCCGGGGCGTCGCCGGTAGGAGCGGGGTAAGCCGCGACCCCGCCGTAACGATGCAGTCGGCCAGCCCGCGTCGCAGCTTACCCCCGCGCCTACAGGCGCCGTTGCGCTTCAAGCCTCGCCGGCGGCCGACAGCGCTTCGACCATCGCTTGCTCCAGCGAACGCTGCGGGTCGGCGCGGATCGCAACCAGTTCCTGGGCCGTCCAATCGCGACGCAGGCGACCGTCGACCAGCAGCAGGGCGCGGTCGATGAAGCGTTCGGCGACGTCGATCGAGTGCGTGGCCAGCAGCACCGTGGTGCCGCGTCCGTGGGCCAGGTCCTGCAGATGCCGCTTGAGCGCGTAGGCGCTGAGCGGGTCCAGCCCGTTGAGCGGTTCGTCCAGCACCAGCAGCGGCGGTTCGCCGAGCAGGCCGAGCGCGATCGCGAGCTTCTGCCGGGTGCCGAGCGAGTAGTGGCCGACCCGCCGGTCCAGCATCGGCCCGAGGTTGAGCAACTCGCTCAAGGCCAGGGTCGGCGCAGGCACTTCGCGCAGGCCGCGCGTGCCGGCGAACAGGCGCAGGCATTCGCGTCCGCTCAGCAGCGGCGGCAAGCGCGCCGGATCGACCGCGAAGCCGAGCAGGCCGCGGGCCGCGGCCGGCGCGCGCGCCAGATCGTGGCCGCCGATCCGCACCCGTCCTGCACTCGGTCGCTGCAGGCCCGCCAGACAGTGCAGCAAGGTGGTCTTGCCGGAGCCGTTCGGGCCGATCAATGCGGCGAACTCGCCGCGGCGCAGCACCAGATCGATGCCGTGCAGCACCGCGTGCTCGTCGTAGCGATGCTGCACGCCCTCCACTTGCAGCATCGCATCGCCCGCGATCGCCGCCTCGGCGCGATCGGGCGGCGGCGCATCGTCGCCCGCGGATCGGTTCCGGAACGGGCTCATGGCCGCGCGTCCACGCGGCCCCGGCGCCAACCCGGCAGCAAGGGCAGCGCCGTCAGGGCGAGCAGCCCCCACAACGCGGGCAGCGCCGTCCAACCCAGCGAGAGCAGCGCCGCACCGCCGCTGGCGCAGGCCGCCGCGCAGGCGAAGGCGAACGCCGGATAGCGCCACGCGGCGCGCGCCAGCGCCTGCGGCGGCTGCGGCGTGGCGGCGAGCAACGCCGCGGCCGCGCGCGCCGCCACAGTGCAGGCCTGCGCGACCAGACTGAACCAGGCCAGCGCGACCGCGATCGCCAGCACCCCGGCGCCCGGCGCCAGGCCGGTGCCGCCCGGCATCGCCAGCAATACCGCGCCGATCATCCAGGCACGGCCGCCGCGCCGCCAACGCAGCAGGGCCTCGCGCCGCTGCCAGTCGCTGATGTGCGGCAGGCGCGCATCGTCGAGCCAGCGCAGGCCGAACAGCGGCTCGCGCGCGCCCTCGCGCAGACGCCGCACCGGGTGCCGACGATGGCGCAAGGCCGACAGCAAACCCAGTGCGACGCCGACCGCCACGCTGCCGGAGAGCACCAGGCTCGCACTGCGCCAGATCGCACCGTCGCCGCCGCAGGCGCGCAGCGCCAACGCGGCCAGCAGCGCGGCCGCGACCGCACCGAGCGCGGCCAGCACGGTCAAGGTCCAGGTGCTGCGATGCGGTTCGATCGGCGCCGCCGCCCACCAGCCCAGGCGCATATGTTCGTCCAGGGCGACCAAGCGCGCGCGCGCGGCGGCATGCCCCAGCGTCAGCGCGATCAGGGCGAACGGCAGCGGCAGCTGCATGATCAGCCGCGGCACCGCCGCGGCCAGGGCGGAGCCCTGCTCGCCGCACAGACGCAACAGCCACGGCGTCGCCAGGGCCAGTGCGGCGGCACGCACCGCCCGACCGCGCCACCAGGCATCGCCGCGGGCGAGGTTGTAACGGGCTTCGGCGAACCAGGGATGCAACCAGGCAGACATGGGTGCGGTTTCCGCTCGCAATCGGCAGCGCGCAACCGTCGCGACCGCGCGCCCTGCAGACTCTAACCGTGCCCGCGCCTCAGCGCTCTCCGGCCTGGCAGCGGCGCCGCAGGGCAGGCTCCAGACCGATCGCGTCGGCCCAGCGCTCCAGCCCGGCCCAGGCGCGCTCGAGCGCGGCGACGGTGGCCGCCTCGTCGCGGAAATCGCCGCGCACCACCTGGGCGAACAGCTCCGCCGCGCCGTCCGGGCCGCCCAGGTCGACGGCCTCGTCGAACAGGCTGCCGGCGGAAACGTAGACGTGGCGCTCGGCCAGTCCGACCAGGCAGGCCAGATGCTCGGCGAAGCGGCCGGCCAACAGGGCCAGCGGCTGACGGCCGTGACGGTTGCGCAGCTTGCCGACCAGTTCGTACAGCTCGCCGACCACCAGCTCGGCCATGGCCCGATCCACCGCGGCGTCGTCGGGGTGCGCGGCGAGCGAACGCAGGCTTTCGACCAGGGCGCCATGGTCGGGCGCGATCCACAGCGCCCGCGCATGCACGAACTGGCCGTGGCTGATCGGCCAGGCTTCGTCGACCTCGCGCGCATAGGCTTCGATCGCGCTGCGCGACATCAGGTTGACCTCGGCCTTGCCGCGGCCGTGCACCCATTCCAGCGATTCGTCGTAGTCCTCGCCGTAGGCCTCGTCGTCGAGCACCGCCCACAGTTCGACGTCGGAGTAGGGGCCGTCGCCGTCGCGCGCGGTCGATCCGTACAACGCGACCGCGAGCAGGCGTTCGCCATGGCGACGGCGCAGGGCGGCGACGATCTCGTCGACCAGGTCGCGGCGTTGTTCGGGCGTGACGGATTGGGGGCCGGCGAACAGCGTATCGAGTTCGCCGCAAGGCAGTGCGTAGTCCATCGCGCCTAGATAGCATCCGCTGCGCGCGATCGGCAATGACGCAATCCGCGCACTGCGATGCACGGCGGAGAATCGATGCGCGGCGCGGCTACTGCGGCGGCGCGGCGAGCTCGCGCGCGTCGAGGCTGCCGTCGCGATTGCGGTCCTGTTTGGCGAAGCGTTCGGCGAGCGTGCGCCGGTGCTGTTCGCGGGTCACGCTGGGGCCGGCGCCGTGCGCGCGTGCCGGCTGCTCGGACGCATCGAGCACGCCGTCGCGGTTGGCGTCCATCGCGTCGAAGGCGTAGCTGAGCCAATCCTGGTATTCGGGCAGGGAGATCTTGCCGTCGCCGTCGCCGTCCATGCGCGAAAGGTAGTCGCCGGTGGAAGCGAGCTGGGCCGAGGCCAGGGCGGGCAGGCAGAGCGCGATTGCGAGCAGTCGCCGGGACATGCGCCTACGCGTAGCGAGGGAGATGGCGCGAAGCCTGCCGGCTCGACGCCGCCCAGGCAAGCCCCGGCCGGTCGCGAGCGGACCCGCCCCGACGCGGCCGGCCCCTCGCCGGTCGCGTCGGGACGATCCATCAGACCGTCATTCCGGCACGCAGCAGAAGATATAGCCGCCGCCGTAGTCGCAGCCCGGCCACGGATTGCAGCCCTCGGCGAGGCGGCTGTCGGCCTGGGCGAAGCTGAAGCCGGTCGACAGGGCGAACAGCGCCATCAGCGCCACGGACTTGGCGCGGCGGGTCTTGAACAGTTTCATGCTCTCTCTCCTTGGTCGGTGGGAAGCGAAATCAAAGGAAGCGCCGGCTGACGCCGGGTTCAGCTGTCGTCGACGCAGCAGCCGTGCCGGTCGCCGCCGAACAGGCAGCCCGCGCGCGGCGAGCAGCCTTCCGCGTAGGGGCCGTCGGCCTGGGCCGCGCCGAAGCCGATCGAAGCGGCGAACAGCGCCGCCAGCAGCACCCTTTTCAACCGCGAGTTACGAACAGCCGTCATGCGTGCGTTCTCCTGTGCGCAGTGGGTGCGCGGCCGCCGGTCCGTGGCGCGCGGCGCGTTCGTGTACGGTTCCTTCCCTGGCCGACGACGGCGCGGCGCCGAGGCATCGGCGCCGGGGATTCGCAACGCGGGTGCGGCGCCGGACGCGCAAAGGCCGGCGCGAGCCGTCCCGGGGCGGAACGGCGGCACTTCCCCTGTGCGGCGGACGGCGTTGCCGTCGCGACGAATTCCATTCGCGGCGACGCTACACCGCGGCGCGACCGCGAAACCGGCTCGCCGTCGCGGTATGCCGATCTGGCGCGCGCCGGCATGCGCATGCGCGGCCGTGCTGAGGCCAGGCAACAAAAAACCCGCGCATCGCTGCGCGGGTTCGCGGTGTCCGCCGATCGCGGCCGGGCGGGCGCGGCTCAGCCCCGGGCCGGCGCCAAAGCGTAGCCCTTGAGCCGCGCGGAAAAGGCCTGCAGCGCCTGGATGCCGCTGGCCTCGGCTTCCACGCACCAGGCGTGCAGCTTGGCCAGGGTCGCCTGGGCGTCGTGCGAACGGTCGTCGAGCACCTGCGCCAGGCGCTGGCGGAAATCGGCCAGCGTCGCCATGCGCGGCCGCTCGGCGACCCAGCTCTGCAGGCGCGCGCGGGCGCCGTCGTCGAGCCAGCGGCCGCCGTCGGCCAGGCCCTTGCGCAGGCGCCGCGGCAGCGCGCGCATGCGATCGCCGGCGTGGCCGGCCTCTTCGCGCAGCGCCGGCAAGGTGACGTTGCGGTAGTAATCGGTCATGGCCTGGAAGCGGATCGCCAGCAGGGCCTTGAGGGTTTCGCCGTCGGGCATGGCGATGTTGGGGCGCACGTCCAGGGTCGGCGCGACGCGCAGCACCTTGGCCAGGCGCAGCGCCTGCAGGCCGCGGATCGCCGTCCAGCCGATGTCGAACTCCCACTTGCGCAGGGCGAACTTGGCCGAACTCGGGAAGGCATGGTGGTTGTTGTGCAGCTCTTCGCCGCCGATCCAGAAGCCCCACGGGGTCAGGTTGGTCGCGGTGTCGGTGGTCTCGAAGTTGCGATAGCCCCACCAGTGGCCGAGACCGTTGACCACGCCCGCGGCCCAGAACGGAATCCACAGCATCTGCAGCGCCCAGATCGCCACGCCGGCGAAACCGAACAGGACGAAGCTGATCAGCAGCAACAGCACCGGGCCCATCGTCGCGTGCGGGGTGTAGAGCTTGCGTTCGATCCAGTCGTCCGGGCAGCCCTTGCCGTACTTCTCGATGTCCTCGCGCTCGCCGCGCGCTTCGCGGTAGAGCTCGACGCCGCGCCACATGACCGTGTCGATGCCCTTGAACTGCGGGCTGTGCGGATCTTCTTCGGTCTCGCACTTGGCGTGGTGCTTGCGATGGATCGCCGCCCACTCCTTGGTGATCATCGAGGTGGTCAGCCAGGTCCAGAAACGGAACAGGTGCGCCAACGCGGGATGGAAGTCGACCGAGCGGTGCGCCATCGAGCGGTGCAGGTACAGCGTCACCGACATGATGGTGAGCTGGGTCACCACCAGGAAATACGCTACGAGTTCCCAGAGGCCGGCCTGGGCCAGGCCGCCGGCAAGGAAATCGATCAGGGAAGCGGGCATACGGACTCCGGAAAACACGAACGAAACCGGCCGCAACAGGCCGATCCTGCACCGGATGATGCCACCCGGGGCCGCCCGTTCGCGCCGGTACGGCTCGGCACTGTGATGGGGTCGTTCATTCCAACGCGCAAGTGCGGCGGCAGCGGCAAAAACCGCTGAGATTCAGCCACCGCGTTCAGGTTTGTGGTCGGCACCGGCGGCGATGCGGCGAGCGCCGCATTCAGCTACTGCCATGCGGGTCGATGCCGCTGCGCGAGCGCGCCAACTCGTCGCGGGCGAAGGCGCGCAGCGCGAGCCGGTCCGGCTTGGCGAACGGCGAGCGCTTGCCGCAATGGTCCAGCAGCAGGTTCAGGTCCTGCGCCTCGCCCAGGCGTTCGGCCTGGCGCTTGTCGAACGATGGCGCATCCTCGCCCAGCCCGGCCGCCTGCAGCGCGCGCTGTTGCTGCGACAGCCGGCGCGCGCGCCGGCGCCACTCGTGCCAGTCCTCGTCGACGCCGCTGGCGCGGGCGCGCTGGCGGGCGCGCTCGACCCGCCGCAGGCTATCGGCGACCGCCGCGCGCCAGTGCGGCGCCGCCAACGGCTCCCAGGGCAGAGCGCGCAAGGCCGCGTGCAACACCCGCAGCAGGCCGCGGCGCGCGCTCAGGTCGGGATCTTCGGCGCGCGCCTGCCGCGCCGCCGCCGCCCGCACCGCCGCCGCGCGCCGGCGGCCCCGCCGCAACAAGGTGCGATGGGCCTCGTCGCCCGCAACGCGCAGCAGGCGGTCGAAGGTTTCCACCAGCGCCTGCGCATCGCGCAGCGCCGACAGGTCGCGATTGGCGTCGCGCAAGCCGCGGTCGACCCAGGCCGCGCCCGGCCCCAGCGCCGCGCCGCCCAGGGCCAGGGTCGCGCGCACCCGGCGCAGGCCTTTGCGTGCCAGATGCACGCCCAGATGCAGACGGCTGCCGCGCCAGCCCAGCGCCTCGATAGCCGCCTCCAGCTCACGCGAGGCGTAGGCGCGCAGGCGCCGGCCCGGCGGTCGCCCGGCTTCGGCCGGCGCTTCGGCGTCGACGGCCGGTGCGGTTTTTTTCGACATGCCGCCCTCGTTTTCGCGCGATCGTTCCGCGCGACCGTCATCGGAACGGCGCGCGGCCCGTACCGATAGTACGCTTGCGCCATGCCCGAATTGCCCGAAGTAGAAACCACCCGGCGCGGCCTGGCCCCGCACCTGGAAGGCCGCCACGTCGTCACCGCGATCCTGCGCCGGCCCGACCTGCGCTGGCCGATCCCGGCCGACATCGAAACCTTGCTGCCCGGCCAGCGCATCGACGCGGTGCGCCGGCGCGCCAAGTACCTGCTGATCGATACCCAGGCCGGCAGCGCGCTGCTGCACCTGGGCATGTCCGGCAGCCTGCGGGTCTTGCCCGCGGATACGCCGGTGCGCGACCACGACCATGTCGACCTGTTGCTCGACGACGACCGGGTGCTGCGCTTCAACGACCCGCGCCGGTTCGGCTGCCTGCTGTGGCAGGCGCCGGGCGAAACCCACGAATTGCTGCAAGGCCTGGGGCCGGAACCGCTGTCGGACGAGTTCGACGGCGACTATCTGTTCGAACTCAGTCGCGGCCGCCGCGCCCCGGTCAAGACCTTCCTGATGGATCAGCGGGTGGTGGTCGGGGTCGGCAACATCTATGCCGCCGAGGCCCTGTTCGCCGCCGGCGTCTCGCCGCTGCGCGCCGCCGGCAAGGTCTCGCGCGAGCGTTACGGCGAACTGGCGGGTTCGATCAAGACCATCCTCGGCTATGCCATCCAGCGCGGCGGCACCACCCTGCGCGACTTCATCAGCCCCGACGGCGCACCCGGCTACTTCGAGCAGGAACTGGCCGCCTACGGCCGCGGCGGCGAGCCCTGCCCGCGCTGCGGCCGGCCGCTCAAGCAGGCCTCGATCGGCCAGCGCACCACGGTCTGGTGCGGGCATTGTCAGCGGTGAAGCCGGGATTGGGGATCGGCAGAATCGCCCGTGACGGGGGAATGGGGCAAAAGCGGCCATATCGAGGGTCGATCCCGCAGGGTGCCGGCGGTCGCTACCAAGTAAAACTGAACGCGCTATAGTCTTGCCCCAGTCGAGGGGCGATATGGCCGATAGCGCAGACATCACCATCCTGCTGGATGCGGCCCGCGAGGGCGACCGCAGTGCGCTCGATCGCGTGCTGGCGACCCTCTATCAAGAGCTGCATACCATGGCCCGGCGCCAGCTCGCCGGCCAGCACGGCCAGACCCTGGACGCCACCGCGCTGGTGCACGAGGCCTACCTGAAACTGGTCGGCCGGCGCGAAGCGCAATTCGACGATCGCGCGCACTTCTTCGCTTACGCCGCCTCGGCGATGCGCAGCGTGGTGGTCGACTACGCCCGCCAGCGTCTGGCACAGAAACGCGGCGGCGACCTGCACCGGGTCACCGAACTGCCCGACGACGTCGAAGGCGGCCTGCGCCTGGACGAAGACACGCTGGGCCTGGACACCGCCCTGACCAAACTCGCCGCAGTCGACCAGCGCCTGGCCCAGGTGGTCGAGCTGCGCTACTTCGCCGGCCTGTCGGAGCTGGAGATCGCCGCCCTGTTGCAGCGCTCCGAACGCAGCATCCGCCGCGACTGGCAGAAAGCGCGCCTGTTCCTGCTGGCTTCGCTGCAGGACGAGCCCAACCGCTGATCGGATGCCGTTGCGCTGCGCCCCGGCCCTGGTGCCGCGCGACGCGCTCGCTCAGTATGGGTAACGCCATGAGCTCCAACGCCGTAGACCGCCGCAGGACCGCCGGCTGACCGCCGCATGGATGCCGAACGCTGGCAACGCCTGTCTCCCTTGCTCGATGCCCTGCTCGAGCTGGAGCCGGCTGCGCGCGCGGAACGGCTGGCGGAATTGCGCGCCGACGATCCCGGCCTCGCCGCAGAACTGAGCGAGCTGATCGCGCTCGAAGACGATCATCAGGATTTCCTGTCCGAACCGCTGGTGCCGACCCAGCACACCGGCGCCATGCGCCCGGGCACCGAAGTCGGCAGCTACCGCCTGGAAAGTCTGCTCGGCGAAGGCGGCATGGGCCAGGTCTGGCTGGCCTCGCGCGCCGACGGCCTGTACCAGCGCCGGGTCGCGCTGAAACTGCTGCGCCCGGGCCTGGCCGACACCAACCTGCGCAGCCGCTTCACCCGCGAGCGGCAGATCCTGGCGCGCCTCGCCCACCCGCACATCGCCCGTCTGCTCGACGCCGGCGTGACCCGCGACGGCCTGCCCTATCTGGCGCTGGAATACGTCGAAGGCGAGCCGATCACCGACTACTGCCGCAACCAGCGCACCCCGCTCGACAAGCGCCTGCGCATGTTCCAGCAGATCTGCGACGCGGTCAGCCACGCCCACGCCAACCTGATCGTCCACCGCGACCTCAAGCCGTCCAACATCCTGGTCACGCCGGCCGGCGACGTGCGCCTGCTCGACTTCGGCATCGCCAAGCTGCTCGACAGCAGCGACGTGCCGCTGCCGGAACAGACCCGCACCGGCGCGCGCGCCTTCACCCTGCACTACGCGGCGCCCGAGCAGGTGCGCGGCGAGCCGGTCACCACCATGACCGACGTGTACTCATTGGGCGTGGTGCTGTACGAGCTGCTGACCGACGCCAAGCCTTACCGGCTCAAGCGCCAGACCGCGGCCGAATGGGAAGAGGCGATCCTCGCCGCCGATCCGCTGCGGCCCTCGCAGGCGGTGATGCGCCACGTCGACACCACCGACGTCGATCCCGGCGCGCTGCGCCGGCTCGGCCGCCAGCTCGCCGGCGATCTCGACAACATCGTCCTCAAGACCCTGTCCAAGCGGCCCGAGCAGCGCTATCCCTCGGTCGAGGCGCTGTCGCTGGATCTGCAGCGCTTCGAGTCCGGACGGCCGGTGCTGGCGCGCGCGCAGAGCCTGCGCTACCGCTTCAACAAATACGTCGCCCGCCATCGCTGGGCCCTGGCCACCGCCTCCCTGGTGACCGTGGTGCTGGCCGCCGCGCTCGGCATCGTCGCCTGGCAGGCGCGCGAGGCCTTGGGCGAAGCCAGCCGCGCGCAGGCGATGCAGGACTTCATGGTCGGCCTGTTCGAAAGCGCGCGCGGCACGCCGGAAGGCGAAGCCCTGGACCTGCGCGGCCTGCTCGACGCCTCGGTCGCGCGCGGCACCCGCGAGCTGGCCCGCCAACCGCGCGCGCGCGCCGAGCTGTTCGGCGTGGTCGCGCGCATGCGCACCGGCCTGGGCGACTACAACGAAGCGCGCGCCCTGCTCGACCGCCAGGCCGCGATCATCGGCAGCACCGACGACATTCCCGAAAGCCTGCGCATCGAATCGCTGACCCAACGCGGCAAGGTGTTGCGCCTGCTCGGGCTGCCGCGCGACTGCGCCGCACTGATGCAGCCGTCGCTGGACGCGGCGCGCAGCCAACAGGCGCAGCTGCCGTCGCAGGTCAGCGAGTTCTACTCCGAACTCGGTCGTTGCCGCCGCGCCAACGGCGAGCGCCAGGGCGCGCGCCAACTGTTCGAACGCTCGCTGGCGCTGCGCCGCGAGCAATTGGAAAACAACGAGGTCGCCGAAGTCGAAAACCTGATCGACCTGGCCGGCCTGCAGGCCGACGCGCAGCGCAGCCGCGAGGCCCTGCTCGGCTTCGAGCAGGCGCGCCGCCGCCTGCAGCAGGCGGTCGGCGACCGCCATCCGCTGCAAGTCGAGATCGGCCGCAACCTGGCCATGCTGCGCAGCGAGCTCGGCCAGCTCGACGCGGCCGAACGCGACGCGCGCGAAGCCCTGGATATCGCCCTGGACGTCAACGGCGCCCAGCATCCTTCGACCCTGGACGTGCGCCGCCAACTCGCCGCGCTGCACGTGGCCCAGGGCCGCTACGCCCAGGCCCAGGGCGAGCTGGAGCAGATCCGCAACCTGTTGGTGGTGCGCCTGGGGCCGGACCACCTCGAACTGGCCGAGGTCCATCGCCAACTGGCGCGCGTGGCCTGGGAGCGCGGCGACGAAGAGCGGGCGCTGGGCGAACTCGAACGCGCCGCCAGCATCGCCCGCAAACAAGGCGACCGCGCCCGCCTCGCCACGGTCCTGTTCGACCACGCCCAGGTGCTGTTCGACAGCGGCCGTCCGGTCGAGGCGCGTGCGCTGTTGCTGCAGGTGCGCGAACTGCGCGTGGTGCTGTTCGGCGAAACCCACGGCCAGGTCGGCGACACCGACGGCCTGCTGGGCGAAGTCGAACTGGCCCTGGGCGAAGGCGAATCCGGCCGCGCCCGCCTGCAACGCGCGGTCGACCTGACCCGCCGCCACTACGGCGACCGCGACCCGCACACTCGCCGCGCCGAGATCGAACTCGCCCGCGCCCAGGCCGACGCCGGCGACGCCGCCGCCCTGATCCACCTCGACTCGCTGGCCGAACTGCCGATCACCGACGAAACCCTGCGCGAGTTGGGCTGGCGCGCACAGGCGTACGCGGCGCAGGTGCGCTGCCAGGGCGCGCAGCGCGGCGAGGCGCGGGCGAAACTGGACGGGTTGCTACGGACGATCGCGGACGCGCGGACCGACGGCAGCGAGATCAAACGCAATGTGGAGCGGCTGCGTGCGCAGTGCGCGGACTGAACCCGACCGGCATCACTCCGGCGCCTGCGTCGGCAGCAACGCCAGCAGATCGGTAACGCCGACGTCCTCGCCGGCTTGAGTCAACAAGGTCGCGACCTGGCCGCGGTGATGAGTCTGATGATTGAAGAAATGCATCACCAGACCGTCGAAACGCCGGTGCGAAACGACGCCCTTCGTGTTGGCGTAGCTCAACACCCGCTCCATATCCTCGTCGCGCAAGCCCGCCGCCCATGCCTCGATGACGCGGTCGAGTTCGCACCGCTGCGCCTGGAGCGGCGCCAGCCGATCGTGCAGGATCCGGTCGATGGCGGTCGGACGCGGCATGCCGCGAACCGGCTCCAAGGCCGCGAAGCGGGCCGGATGGCTCGCGAAACGATGCAGCCAGATCAGATCGGCGGCCATCAGGTGATTGAGCGTGCCCAGGATCGAACCGAAGAACGCGCCGCGATCTTCGGCCAGCGACTCGTGCGGCAGGCGTGAACTCGCTTGGTAGACCTTTTGGTTCATCCAGCGGTTGTAGCCGGCCATCGACACGGCGTATTCGCGCAGACTCATCGCAGCCGCCTCCCGACATTCGAGCCGGCGCCCGTGCCCGTGCTCGTGCCGGCAGGGTCGACGCAAGCCGCGCCCGTCACCGGCCTATTTTTCCTTGCGCCAGTTGATCGACGCCCGGTTCTCCAACGTGCTCGACTCGATCTCGATGTCGAAGCCCTTGCGCAGCAGGTACTTCAGGGTCAGCACCTGGCCGGTCCCGAGCAGGGACACGCCGTAGCCGACATACAGCCGCGGCGACAGGTACTTGCCGACGCCGAGCACCGAGCCGCCCAGGGCGCGGCTTTCCATCACGCCGGCGTCGTCGAGGCCGATCTTGGCGCCGAGCTGCGAGGCCAGCAGGCCGCCGCCGGCCGAGAGCGCGGCGCTGGCGGCGTTGAGCTGCTTGCTCTCGTCGCCGGTGACCGAGGACAGCGGACGGCCGAGGGCGAGATAGGCCAGCGCTTCGGATTGCGAGCTGGCCGGATCGGACCAGACGGAGACCTGCGGCGAGCTGACCCGGCCGCTGATGTCGACGCCGGCGGTGACCGCGCCGACTTCGCGTTCGGCGCGGATGTCGAGGATCGGGTCCGACACCGGGCCGTTGTTCCAGACCAGGTTGCCGCGGGTGATCTGCAGCTTCTGGCCGTAGGCGGTGTAGCGGCCTTCGACGTTGAGCGCGCCGCTGGCGGTCATCTCGCGGCCGGGGCGCGAGCGTACCCGCATCTGGCCGCCGAGCTTGCCTTCCAGGCCGAAGCCGTTGAGTTTGACGTCGTCGCCGACCGCCAAGGTCAGGTCCAGGTCCAGCGGCGAACTGCCGGTGTCCTCCGGATCGACCGGGTCGAGCACGACCACGTCCTCGGACACCGACACGCCCTGATCGAGGCGCTCCAGGTCGATCCGCGCCGACGGAATCGTCACCTTGCCGGTGACGCTGAGCGGTTGCTTCGCCGCGTAGCGCACGGTCAACTCCGGATTGGCCACCGCGCGCAGGTCGCGGGTGTCGGAGGCCAGCACGTTGGTGCCGCGCAGATTGAGCACCAGCGGCGTGTCCTCGCCCTGCCAGCCGAGGGTGCCGTCGACGTTGAGCGTGCCTTCGCCGGACCGCACGCTGCCGGCGATGCGCGCGCTGCCGTCGGGCTGCGCGTCCAGGCGCACGTCGCCGTCCTGCAGCACGATCGCCAGCGACGGCACTTCGGTGCTGAACTGCGACAGCCGCGCCTGGCCGCCCAGCAGCGGTTGCGAGCGCGTGCCGGCCAGGCTGATGCGCCCTTCCAGCTTGCCCTTGGGCTCGACGATGTCGGGCGAGAGCAATTCGATCCAGGTCAGCTCGTCGGTATCGACCGCGATCGCGCCCGACAGCGGCGCGTAGGCGTCCCAGCCGGTGGCGACGTCGGCCTCGATGCGGCCGTCGTCGTTGAAACCGGCCTTGAGTTCGGCGCGCAGCCGCTGCGGATCGAATTCGGCCTTGAGCGCGAGCTGGTTGTAGCGCAGCAATTCGCGCCGCGAGCGCTCGCTGAACTTGAGCCCGCCGCCGGCGGAACTCACATCGAACTGACCGCGCCAGCCGTTGCCGAGCGGACGCAGGCTGCCGTCGACGGCGATCTCGCCGCGCAGCAGCCACGGCCGCTTGTCGCTGCGCTCGGGCAAATAGGGTTGGGCCAACAGCAGGGGTAGGCCTTGCCCCTTGAGGTCCACGCCGCGCCGCGGCCAATCCGCGCTCGCGCACAGCGAACCGCCGCTGCTCGAAGCCAGGCAAGCGTTGCTGAGCGCGCCGTTGCGGCCGTCCCAGCGGAACTGCGCCGGCTGCTGCAGGCGCCAGGACGCGCCCTTGCTCGGGGTCAGTTGCAGCGAAGCCAGGGCGCCCTGCCAGGTCGCGCCGCGCTTGTCGGCATGGCCGGTCAGTTCGAGCGCGGCGACCTCGCTGCTGGCCTGCGCCTGCAGCTGCAAGGCCTCGATCGCGCCGCGCGCGTCGAGGTTCAACGACGACAAGGCCAGGCCGGCGTCGAGGTCGCTGGCGCGCACGATCAGTTCGCCGCCGCGGCCGCGCCAGGGCAGGCGGCCCTTGGCGCTGACGCTGGCGGCGCGGTAATCGCCGTACTTCAGCCCGCTGCCGCTGAGGTCGGCGTCGATGTCCGGCGCATCGGCCGCGCCCTTGAGCTTGAGCGTGCCGGTCAGGCTGCCGGCGGCGCCCGGCAATAGATCGTTCAACTGCAACGGCGCCAGCGTGGCGTCGACATCGATGGCCTGGGCGTACTTGCCCTTGGCGTCGATGCGACTGCCGCCGAGGGTGAGGGCGACGTCGCCGTCGTAGGCGTCGCCGGTCTTGCCGCTGGCCGCGCCGTGCATGGCGAACCGGCCGCGGCCGCCGAGCGGGCGATCGCGCAGACGGCCGCCGAGGCGTTCGGCGCTGGCCTGGATCTCCAGGCCGCCGTCGGTGCGGGTGGTGCCGGTGCTGGCCAGTTGGCCGTCGACCGCGCCCTTGAACTCCGGCGCGAAATAGCCCGGGTCGAAGCCGGACAGGGTCGCCTTGGCATCCCAGCGCAGCGACGGCGCCCAGGCCACGTCGCCGCTGGCGTCGAGGCGGCCGGTCGGCATCCTGGCCTTGAGCGACTTCAGGGTCATGCGCTGGTCGTCGCCGCGGCCGTCGAACTCGACCGTCGCCGCCTGCTTGTCGCGCACCAGCTTGGCGGTGCCGATCGCGGCCCAGGCCTTGACCGTGCCGGCGAAGCCGAGATCGGCGGTTTCCAAGGTCACCGCCGGCGTCGCCGGCGCGGCGACCGCCTTGGCGGGCTTGCCGACCGTGGCCAGGGTGGTCGGCGCCGCGGTGCCGCCCCAGGTCAGGCCGCGGGCATTGACCGCGAACTTGAATTGGCCGTTGTCGGCGTCGCGGAAGTCGGCGTGGCCGCGCAAGGTCGCGGTGCCGTCGAACAGGCGCAGCGCCAGCGGCTGCACGTCCAGCACCTGGTCCTTCAGCGACACCTTGGACGGCAGCACGTCGATCGCCAGCTCGCCCTGACGGAACTCGCCGCGCAGGTCGGCGTTGCCGCCGACGCCTTCGGCCTCGAAGCGCAACGCCATCGGCGCGTCGCCGGGGGCGTCGCCGGGCGAGGTCAGCAGGCCGATGTCGAGCGCGTCGCTGCGCGCGCGCAATTGCCATCGCGGATCGTCTTTGCCGCGCAGGGTCAGGGTCGCGCGCAGCGGTCCCGGCGCGGCGCCGGCCAGGGCCACGTCCATGCGCGACAGATCGCCGCGTGCGACCAGGCCCAGCCGCGGCGGCGTCCGGCCGAAGCCCGCCGGCAACACCGCGGTCGCGACCAGGTCGGTCTTGAAGTCGTCGTAGGGCTCGTATTGCCCATGCAGGGTGAAACGTCCGCGGTCGGTATCGGCCTCGAGTTTCTCCACGTGCAGCCGGCCGGCCTGCGCATCGAGACCGGCGCGCAGGCGACGCACGTCGACCAGCGGCTTGCCTTCCTGGCTGAGCTTGAAGCCGTCGATGCGCACGTCGTCGGCCTGCACGGCCAGCGGCGGCTCGATCTGCGGCAAGACCTCCGGCCAACGCGGCAGTTCGAACGGCTCGTCGCTCTTGGCCAGGTCCAGCGTCGCCTGCTCGACCTGCAGCGCGTCCAGGCGCAGCTTGCGGCCGAGCAACGGGCGCAGCGCCGGATCGACGTAGATGCGTTCGGCGGTAAACACCGTGCCGTGGTAGCTGAAGCGCACGTCGCGCAGGGTCAGCGGCCCCGACATCGGGCCTTCGGCGCTGCGCCAGGTGAAGCTGGAATCGGCCGGCAGGCGGGCCACGATCTGGCGCAGCAGCAGGTCGCGGCCGGCGATGGTGGCGATCAGCCAATACACCGCGAACGCGAACAGCAAGGTCAGCGTCGCCGCGATGAAACTGCTGCGCCAGGCCCAGCGCTTGGCCGCCGCGCGACGGCGCTGGCGCCGCTCGATCAGCAGTTGCTCCGGGGTTTTCGCCGTCTCGCTCATGGGCTGCGGATACGTCCTTGGGTCCGGGTCAGAACTCGGCGCCGATGTTGAGGTAGATCTGGAAGTTCGAATCCGGATCGTCGAGGCCGCGCGCGATGTCGATGCGCAGCGGGCCGACCGGCGAGCGCCAGCGCACGCCGATGCCGACGCCGGTGCGCAGGTCGGGCGTGTCGTCGAAGGCGCTGCCGCTGTCGACGAACACCGCGCCGCCCCAGCTGTCGTTGAAGTACTGCTCGTACTCGACGCTGCCGGTGATCACGTTCTTAGCGCCGAGCGCGAAGGCTTTGCGGTCCGGCCCGGGCGGAATGCGCGGGCCGACCTCGCGCCATTCGTAGCCGCGGATGCTGCGGTCGCCGCCGGCGTAGAAGCGCAGGCTCGGCGGCAGGTCGACCAGTTCGTTGGTGAAGGTATGGCCGAGTTCGCCGCGCGCGATCAGCCGGCTGCGTTCGCCCAGGCCCTTGTACCAGCGCGCGGTGACGTGGGCCTGGATGAAGTTGGCGTCCGAACCCGCGCCCTGCAGGCCGCCGCGGATCATGCCGGTGGCGCCGATGCCGTTGCGCGGGTACAGGCGGTCGTCGGCGTCGATGTATTCGGCGCGCAGCGAGGGATACAGGAAGGTCGCGGTGCGGTAATCGACCGGCGTGGTCGGATCGTCGTCGTCCTCGTCGGCGTAGGCCCAGCGCTCGCGCAGGCCGTGCACCGAGGCGGTCGCGGTCCAGTGCTGGTTGATCTTGCCGCTGCGGCTGGCGACCAGTTCGATCCGGCGCGTGTCGATGTAGTCGGTCTGCTCGTCCGAACCCTGCAGGCTGAAGGTGTACCAACCGTCGACCCAGGCGAAGGCGGGGATGCGGTACTGCAGGGTCGCGGTCTTGCGCCGCTGCGCGTAGTCGACCTGGGCCAGGGCCTTGTGGCCGCGATCGTTGAGGTAGCGCCGCTCCAGGCCCAGGCGCACGCCGGCGCCGCTGTCGGTGCCGTAGCTCAGGCCGGCGGTGTAGATGCTGCGCTTGGCCGGGGTCAGGGTGACCTTGACCGGGACCTGGCCGTCGACCGCCGCGTCCGGCTGCGGTTCGATGTCGATGCTGGAGAAGTAATCCAACCGCGCCAGCGATTCGCGGAAGCGGTCGAGCTTGCCTTGGTGGTAGTAGCTGCCCTGTTCCCAGTACACCAGGCGCTGCAGCAGGCTGTCGCGGATGATCCGCTTGGGCGTCTGCTCGAAGCTGATCGGGCCCATGTCGTAGCGCGGGCCGCTGGTCCAGACCAGATCGATATCCGCGGCGTTCTGGGCCCGGGTCACCTCGACCCGGCGCGACGAGAAATCCGCATCGAAATAGCCGCGTTCGGCCAGGCGGCGGCTGATCTTGGTCTTGCTGGCCTCGTACAGCTCGTGATTGAAGACCTGGTCGGGGCCGGGACGGAACGCGGCCAGATCCTGATTGAGATAGCGGTCGTCGCTGCCGGCGCCGAGGATCGCGACGTCGGAGCGGCGCACCTTGACCGGCTCGCCCTTGTCGACGGTGATCACCACCGATACCGGCGCGCTGGACGGGGCCCGCTCCGCGGCCGGCTCCGGCGCCGCCGCGGCATCGGCTGCGACCGCCTCGCGCTCGGTTTCTGCGTCGCCGGCCTGCGACTCGCTGCGCCGGCGATTGCCGCGCGAGTCTTCCACGGTGATGGTCGGGGAGTAGTAGCCGAACGGCTCCAGCGCCTCGCGCGCCTCGTCCTCGGCCTCACGCAACAGATAGCCCAGGCGACGCCCCGACACGGTCTTGCCGATCGCGTCGACCAGCGACAACGACACGCGCACGTTCTGGGTCATGGCCTCGTCGAGGCCGCGGATGTCGACCTTTTCCACCTTCGCCGCCTGCGCCGCGCCGACGGATGCGAAACACAGGGCGGCGGCGAGTAACAGGCGGGGGGTCGGGGGCATGCGTCAGATTAACCGGCAACGGCTTGTATTGCCTGAGGATTTTTCCGGGCAGTTTGAAGCCTGCGGCCTGCGTCCGCGTTAAGGGCACGTGAGGCCCACGCGCTTTATCGAAACGAACGCCGCATCTGTGCCAGATGTGACGGTCGATGCGAACGCGCCCACGCCCGCAGACCGCGCCGCGATCGCTCGCAGCGCGGTCGCGGCTGGCGACCGCAGGAAATCCCGTGGGACGCCGCTCCTGCCCGGGAGCGGCGCGGCTCAGATCGACAGATGTTCGATCGCGGCGACGCTGCCGAGGCGGTCGGACAGGCGCTTGAGCAGGGCCAGGCGGTTGTTGCGCACGGCCGCGTCATCGACGTTGACCATCACCTGGTCGAAGAAGGCGTCGACCTGCGGCCGCAGCCGGGCCAGGCGGCCGAGCACGGCGACGTAGTCGCGCTGGGCCAGCAGCGCATCGGTGTCCGCCGCCGCCGCGTCAACCGCTTCGGCCAGCTCGCGCTCGGCCGGCTCGGCGAACAGCGCCGCGTCGATGGCCTCCGGCAACGCGCCTTCGATCTTCTTGAGGATGTTGCGGCTGCGCTTGTTGGCGGCGGCCAGGGCTTCGGCCTCGGGGAGTTTGGCGAATTCGACGATGGCCTGGACCCGGCGATCGAAATCGAACAGGTCCGAGGACCCGCGTTCGAGGACGGATTCGAATTGCGGATGGGTCACGCCCACGTCGGCGTAGTAACTGCGCAGCCGCTCGCGGGTGAAGTCGTTGAGATCGATCGCGAACTCGACGCCGTTGCCGCCGTCGGCCGCAGGCAGGAACGGATGCACGCGCGCCTCTTCGTCTTTGCGCTTCTTCGGCGACTCGATGCTTTCCAGGTAGGCATGCACCACCGGCACCACCGCGGCGCTGGCCTTGGCGAACAGTGCGTCCAGCGAAACCGACAACTGCGATTCGATGATCGTCCGCGCCAGGCCGAGGGCGTTGCGGCGCAGCGAGAAGGGGTCCTTGTTGCCGGTCGGCTTCAGGCCCGCGGCGAAGCCGCCGGCCAGGGTGTCCAGACGCTCGGCGATGGCCACCACCTGGCCCAGCTTCGACGGCGCGATCGCGTCGCCGGCGAAGCGCGGCATGTAGGCCTCGTCGATCGCGGCGGCGACTTCGGCGCTCTCGTCCGCGGCCAGGGCGTAGTAGCGGCCGGCGATGCCCTGCAACTCCGGGAATTCGTTGACCATGCGCGACTGCAGGTCGTTCTTCGACAGCAACGCGGCGCGCTTGGCCAGTGCGGGGTCGACGCCGGCCGCCGGCGCGATCGCTTCGGCCAGCGCGGCGACGCGCGCGACCTTGTCGGCCACGCTGCCCAGCTTGTCCTGGTACTTGACCGTCTTCAGGCCCTCGCCCATCGACGCCAGCCCCTGCTTGAGGTCTTCGTCGTAGAAGAACTTGGCGTCGGCGAAGCGCGGCCGGATCACCCGCTCGTAGCCCTTGCGCACTTCGTTCTCGTCGCGGCTGACGATGTTGGCGACGCCGATGAAGCGCTCGGTCAGGTGGCCTTCGCCGTCGAGCACCGGGAAGAATTTCTGGTTGGCTTCCATGGTCGCGATCAACGCCTCCTGCGGCACGCGCAGGAATTCGCGCTCGAAGCCGCAGGCGATCGCCACCGGCCATTCGGTCAGGCCGTTGACCTCTTCCAGGATGCCTTCGTCGATGCGGGCGACGCCGCCGGCGCCGCGCGCGGCCTGTTCGACTTCGCGCACGATGCGCTCGCGGCGCTCGTCCGGATCGACCAGCACCTGCGCGCTGCGCAGCGATTCGACATAGTCCTCCGGCGCGCTGAACCACACCGGCTTGTCGTGCATGAAGCGATGGCCGCGGCTCATGCGGTCGCTGGCGATGCCCAGCACCTGCGCCGGCACCACGTCCTTGCCGAACAGCAGCACCAGCCAGTGCGCCGGGCGGGCGAAACCATAGTCGTGGTCGCCCCAGCGCATCGGCTTGGGAATCGGCATCGCCGCCAGCGCCTCGCGCACGATCTCCGGCAGCAAGCTGGCGGTGTCGGCGCCGGGCTTGACCGCGCGGTGGACGAAGCGCTCGCCCTTGGCGTCGCTGGTGCGCTCCAGCGCGGTCCAGTCGATCCCGGCCTTGGCGGCGAAGCCCTGCAGCGCCTTGGTCGGCTGGCCGTCGCCGTCGAGGGCGATGTTGAGATAGGGGCCGAGCACTTCGCTCTTCTGCTCCGGCTGCTGCGTCTGCACCGCGTTCAGCCGCACAGCGAGGCGGCGCGGGGTGTACAGCGGCTTGGCGCCGTCGCGCTCGAAACCGATGCCGCGCTTGTGCAGGCCGTCGAGGACGCCGTCGAAGAAGGCCTGGGCCAGGCCCGGCAGGGCCTTGACCGGCAATTCCTCGGTGCCGAGTTCGATCAGGAGAGGTTGGGTCGTGCTCATGCGGTGGCCTTTGCGCTGTCGCTGCGCGTCCTGCGGACGGCGCCGGAAATGTGGGGTGTTGCGTGCGGAGTCGGGGCGCCTTCACCCCGGCCCTCTCCCGCGGGCGGGAGAGGGGCGAATCGGGTCAGGCAGCGGCCTTGGGCTGCTTGAGGCCCGGGAAACCGAGCTTCTCGCGCTGCGCGTAATAGGCCTCGGCCACGCCCTGGGCGATCTTGCGCACGCGCAGGATGTAGCGCTGGCGCTCGGTCACGCTGATCGCGCGGCGCGCGTCGAGCAGGTTGAAGCTGTGGCTGGCCTTGCACACCTGGTCGTAGGCCGGCAGCGGCAGGCCGAGCTCGATCAGCTTCGCGGCTTCCTTCTCGCAGGCGTCGAAGCGGTGGAACAGCTCGGCCACGTCGGCGTGCTCGAAGTTGTACGCGCTCTGCTCGACTTCGTTCTGGTGGTAGACGTCGCCGTAGGTCACCGGGGTGCCGTCCGGGCCGTAGGTCCAAACCAGATCGTAGACGTTGTCGACGTTCTGCAGGTACATGCACAGACGCTCGAGGCCGTAGGTGATCTCGCCGAGCACCGGCTTGCACTCCAGGCCGCCGGCCTGCTGGAAATAGGTGAACTGGGTGACTTCCATGCCGTTGAGCCAGACCTCCCAGCCCAGGCCCCAGGCGCCGAGGGTCGGCGATTCCCAGTTGTCCTCGACCAGGCGCAGGTCGTGCACGCGCGGGTCGACGCCGAGCGCCTTGAGCGAGTCGAAGTACAGCTCGACGATGTTGTCGGGGCTGGGCTTCATCGCCACCTGGTACTGGTAGTAGCGCTGCAGGCGGTTCGGGTTCTCGCCGTAGCGGCCGTCGGTCGGGCGGCGGCTGGGCTGGACGTAGGCGGCGTTCCACGGCTCCGGGCCCAGCGCGCGCAGGAAGGTCGCCGGGTGGAAGGTGCCGGCGCCCACTTCCAGGTCCAGCGGCTGGATCAGCACGCAGCCCTGTTCGGCCCAATAGGCGTTCAGGCGCTGGATCATGGCCTGGAACGTCAGGCCTTGGGGGGTCGGGTCCTGGCCCTGAACCGGGGTCGGTGCGTCGCTGGCGTCCATGGTCTCATCGCAGTGCAGCAAAGCGGGTTAGTATACGGCGAGCCCCGCCGGGCGGGCCCGCGAGCCTGTCAATACCGGGCTTTGGACGGGCTCGCAGATCGACGGTCCGGCCCGGTTTTCGCAGCGCCTCCCCCACTCGCCGCCCGATCGTGAATCCGCCCTTCCTGATCCTCGAGACCGGCCAGCCGGTCGCCTCCATGCGCCGCCATCGCGGCTTTCCGCACTGGATCCGCGTCGCCGCCGGCCTGAGCCGCGACGAGGCCGTCGTGGTCAATGTCGAGCACGGCGAGCCGCTGCCCAGCCGCGAAGGGTTCGCCGGGGCGATCGTCACCGGCTCCGGCGCGATGGTCACCGACCGCGCCGAGTGGAGCGAACGCAGCGCGCAGTGGCTGCGCGAGGCCGCGCACGCGCGCCTGCCGCTGTTCGGCATCTGCTACGGCCACCAATTGCTGGCGCACGCGCTCGGCGGCGAGGTCGGCGATCACCCGGGCGGGCGCGAGATGGGCACGATCGCGCTGGAGCTGCACCCCAGCGCCGGCGAAGACCCGCTGTTCGGCGGCCTGCCGGCGCAGTTTCCGGCCCAGGCCACCCACCTGCAGACCGTGCTGCGCGCGCCCGAGGGCGCGACCGTGCTGGCGCGCTCGGCGCACGATGCCTGCCATGCGTTCCGCTGGGGCGAGCGCGCCTGGGGGGTGCAGTTCCACCCCGAGTTCAGCGCCACCCACATGCGCGGCTACGTACGTGCGCGACAGGACGCGCTGCGCACCGAGGGCCATTGCCCGAAGTCGATCGCCGGCGCGGTGAGCGCGACCCCGCATGCGCGGCGCGTGCTGCGCCGCTTCGTCGGCCACGCCCGCGCCCTGCACGGACGCTGAGCCGCCGTGTTCTCCGCCTTATCGCGCGCCCCGGCCGGGGCGCGCTCCAACCGAGGGGCCCCGCCCCGGGACCGAACCGATGACCCAACCGATACGCAAGGTGCCGCTGAGCCACGGCGTGCAATGGCTGCTGCGCGCGGTCAACCTGGGCGCTCGCAACCCGCGTGCGATCTTCGGCGCCGCGGTGCTGTTCATGGCCGTGCTGTACCTGCTCGCGGTGCTGCTGGCGACGCCGGCGCGCAGCCTGGCCGGCAGCGCCGACCCGGACATGAGCGGGATAGCGACCGCGCTGATTCCGATGTTCGTGCTGCTGGTGCTGGCCCTGCCGGTGCTGTTGGCCGGGCTGATGCACGTGATCCGCGAAGCCGAGGCCGGGCGCCCGACCCGCGCCCGCGACCTGTTCGCGCCGCTGCGCCAGCACAAGCTGTCGGCGCTGGCCGGCGTGGGCCTGATCCAGATCGCGCTGACCCTGATCAGCGGCGCGCTGGTGGTGTGGCTGGCCGGCCAGGACTACTGGTCGCAGTATCTGGAAATGCTGCGCGATGCGCTCAGCGGCCGGGTGGCGACGCCGCCGGAGCCCGAGCATCCGGGCCTGATGATGCTGGTGCAGCTGCTGTCGAACTACTTCACCAACGCGATTCTGCTGATCGCGGTGCCGCTGATCATGTTCTCCGGCCTGGGCCTGTCGGAGGCGGTCAAGCGCAGCCTGGGCGCCTCGCTGTGGAACCTGGGCGCCTACCTGCTGGCGGCGATGCTGTTCATGGCCGCGGTGATGATCTCCGGCCTGATCGTCGCCCTGGTGGCGATGGTCGCGACCCAGATCGGTTCGCTGCTGCACCCCGCGGTCGGCTCGCTGCTGGCGATGGTGCTGTTGATCGCCTACGGCGCGACCGTGCTGGTGGTGCTGTGCGGTACCTGCTATTTCGCCTGGCGCGATGTGTTCGGCCACGAAGCCGATGCCGCCGCCGCGGCCGCATCGACGCCACGCCCGGGCCAGTTCGAGGCCTGACGACAGGCTGCCGTGGCGCCGCTTCTGTAGGAGCGGCGTGAGCCGCGACGCGCTGCGGCCGGTCGCGTCGTAATCGCGAAGTCGCGGTCGCGGCTCACGCCGCTCCTACAACGGCGGCATCGCCGCTCTTGCCAATCCCGAATCCCGAATCACAGCATGCCCGGATCCAGCGCGGCCTCCAGCGCCGCCTGCAACGCCAGGCTCAGCCACGCCGTGGCCGCCAGCGCGGCCAAAAGCTGCAGGCCGATCCAGGCCCAGGCCCAGGCCGGCATGCCGCGCGCGTCGATGCAGTCGACCCGCGCCCCGGCCAGGCGGTCGTGCAGGGCGCGCTGCTCGGGCTTGGCCACCGCGACCAGATGGCCGATGTTGAGGGTCAGCCAGGACAACGCACCGCCGAGGTAGCGCAAGGCCGCGCGGCCGGCGCCGAGCCGGCCGCCGTCGGCGGCGGCCACGCGCAGGCCCAGCGCGCGCTTGCCCGGCGTGGCCCGCCACGGGCCGGCGACGCAGGCCACCTCGTAGACCGCGCCGAGCGCGGCATAGGCCAGCAGCCAGCCCAGCAGCAGGGCGCCGAAGGCGACGCCGACCTCGCCGAGGGCGGCGTGCAGCGCCGGATCGGCCAACAGACGGCGAAAAAAGCCGGCGAAATTCAGATCGGCCAACGCCGAGTCGGCCATGATCTGCGCCGTGCGGCGGCCGATCGCGGCCCAGCCGCGGCGCATCGCCTCGCAATATCCGCTCCATAACGGCGCGCCCAGCACCGTCGTCGCCGCGGCGACGACGGCCGCATCCAGCGACCAGGCCGCATAGCGCGGCCAGAATCCGGCCGGCGCGGTCATGAACCGGGCGCGTCGCCGGCTTCGCTGCGGTCGCGGTCGGAGGCGACCCACCTGGAGGCGATGATCCCGAGTTCGTAGAGCACGCACATCGGAATCGCCAGCATCAGCTGCGAGACCACGTCGGGCGGGGTGATCACCGCGGCGATGATGAAGATACCGACCACCGCGTAACCGCGCCCTTCCTTGAGCTGGGCCGGGGTCACCCAGCCGAGCAGGGACAGGATCACCAGCGCCACCGGCACTTCGAAGCTGATGCCGAAGGCCAGGAACAGGATCAGGACGAAATCCAGGTAGGCGTTGATGTCGGTCATCATCGCCACCCCGCTCGGGGTGACCTTGACCAGGAAGCCGAACACCGACGGCAGCACCAGGAAGAACGCGAACGCGCAGCCGATGTAGAACAGCGACAGCGCCGACACCAGCAGCGGCAGGGCCAGGCGCTTCTCGCGCTTGTACAGCCCGGGCGCGACGAAGGCCCAGGCCTGGTACAGCAGCCATGGCATCGAGATCATCAGCGCGGCGAAGAAGGCCAGCTTGATCGGCGCCGAGAACGGCGAAGCGACCTCGACCGCGATCAGCTGGCTGCCGGCGGGCAGCTTGGCCAGCAGCGGCGTGGCCAGGTAGTGGTAGAGCTTGTTGGCGAACGGCAACAGGCCGAGGAACACCACGATCAGGCCGACCACGCCGCGCAGCAGGCGCGCGCGCAGTTCGATCAGATGGTCGAGCAGACGCGGCTCGGCCGTCGCGTCGCCGGCGTCGCCGTGCGGCGGAAGATCAGCGTCGCTCATCGTCGGAAGTCGTGCTCGGGCTGCGGGGGCGGTAGTCGGGCAAGGCCGCGCCGGCGTGGCCGTGATCGAACGACGACGATGCGTCGTGGGTCGGCAACGGCGTGTCGCCGGCGGCGACGTTCGCCGCATCGTCGCGCGCCGGCTCCGGCGGCGCGCTGGCGGGCGCGGCATCGTCCGGCGGAACTTCGGCCGCCGGCGCTTGCGTCGCGCCGGCACCGGCCGGCGCGGCGATGCGGCGGTTGAGCTCGTCGACCTCGTTGCGCATCGCCTGGCCGCTGTCGCGCAGCTGGGCCTGGGCGTCGCGCAGGTCGGACTGGGCCTGGCGCAGGCTGCGCTTGAGCTCTTCGTCGGCGAGCTCGTTCTCGAGCTCGGACTTGACCGAGTACCACTGCGCGCGCGCGCGCCGCACCCACAGGCCGGCGAAGCGCGCTGCCTTGGGCAGGCGCTCGGGTCCGAGCACGATCAAAGCGACGATCGCGATCACGAAGACTTCAGAGAAGCCTATGTCGAACATGCGGTAAAGCCGGGCGGGGGCGGAAGCGTCGGCGCCGCGGCGTCAGCGCGGGGTGTGCTCGTCGTTGCGCGAGGCGGCGTTGCTGTCGTTGCGGCGGCTTTCGTCGCCGAGCTGCGCGGACGGCTTGTCGTCGTCCTGCATGCCCTTCTTGAAGCCCTTGACGGCTTCGCCGACGTCTTTGCCGATGTTGCCCAGGCGTTTGGTGCCGAACACGAGAACGACGATCAGCAGGACGACGACCCAGTGAATCCAACTCATGCTGCCCATGGCGGTGTCCTGTAGGAACCTGTAGATGAACCGGAACGGCGGCGGCCTGGCCCTGAAACCGGCGGGCCGGCGAACGCCCCGCGGCCGGGCGATCGCTGCGCACGACCCGGGAGTCCGAGGATACCGCAACCTCGGCGACAGCACAGACCGCGCGCAGCGCGCAATTGCGGGGTTTTCGTTGCAATAGGCCGTCAGTCACGCCCGCGGCGCGGTTCAGGGCAGCGGTTCGACCTTGGCCGGATTGGCCGGCACGGTTTCGAACGGCTGCGGCTGGCCCGGCTCGGCGGGCTGCGCCGGCTGGGCCGGGGCCAGGCGCTCGCGCGCCGGTGCGCGCGGCGCGACCGGCGCCGCGCCGGATTCGGGGTAGACCGTGGCGCCCAACGCCGGCCGCTGATCCTCGGCGCTGCGATTGGCGCGCGCGGTGGCGCTGGCCTCCTCCAGGCGGTCGCGGAAGTCCACCACCGCGGTCGAGGGCTGCCCGGCCGCGCGGCCTTCGAAGATCATCCGCGGCGTGCTGCCTTCGCCGTACACCGCCTGGTTGGCGTCGTCGTCGATCGACAGCGCGGCGCCGTCGAGGGCGATGCCGGCGAACAGGCCGCGCGCGCGCGACCACGACCAGATCTCGGCCTTGAGCTGGCCGTCGGTGGCGGCGGCGGCGGTGCGCCCGACGGGGCCGGCGGCGACGCTGGCGTCGGCGCCCAGGGTGACCTTGCCGTTGACGATCGAATCCAGGCCGCGCGCGCCGCGGAACACCAATACGATGTCGGAGGACTGCACGCCGGCCTGGAAGCCGACGCTGCCGCCGGTGAGCTTGACGAAGCTGGGGTTGGACCAGGTGCCGTCGGGGTTCTTGACCGAGACCAGGCCATGGCCGCGGCGGCCGCCGACCACCAGGCCGATCTTCAGCGTGTCGGGCACCACCACTATCGCGCGGGCCTCGTCGAACAGCTTGTCGGGAATCGAGGACTCGGGAATCTGCTGGATGTCGGCGAGCACACGCACCGCATCGCGGGCGCGCTGGTCCTCGGTCTCGCCGGCCACGGCGGAGGTGGCGGCGAGCCCCAGGCTCAGGGCGAGGCTCAGGCTGAGGGCGCGGGGCAGCGAACGGGACATGGCGGACTCCGGCGGGGCGTACGAAACGTACGAAAGAAAGAAAACGGCGTGCGGCGCCCATGGTAAGCAAGGACGCCGCCTCCGGCATCGGCCTGAGGCTAGCGGCGCGGCGATGAATCGCTACGGAACTGCGCCGCCGGCCGCAGGCGGCGCATCCAGCCGCCCCGACAGCCAGTGCGCGATGTTGAGCGCGAGCTGGTAATTGCGCTCCGCACCCGGCGCGTTCATGCCCATCGGCTTGCCTTGCGCGCCTTGCCGCTGCGCGCTGAACATCGCAGCCTCGCCGAAGAACGCAGCGCGGCCGCGGCCCAGCCGCAGCACGGCGCCCTGCGACCAGCCGCCGACCTCGACCCGCGGCGTGTCGGCGTCGAATCGCCAGGCTTTGGCCGGCTGCAACGACACGTAGCCCGGCGGCAGGGTCAACACCGGTTCGGCCTGCGGCGGCAGGCGAAAGGCCTGGCCGGTGAAGCTGCGCACTTGCTCGACCGCCTCGCCGGGGGCGCCGCCGCGCGTTACCGCATGCGCGGCCAGGCTGCCGTCGCCGCGCCGGAACACGGTCGGGCGCTGGAACAGCGCCGCGCGCCGCTGCGGATCGGCATCGAAGCCGGGCCTGGCGAAGCCGTCGAGGAACTCGACCCCGAACGCACGCGCCAGGCTCGCCGCGGCGCCGGCCAGCGGCATGTGGTCGGCGATCAGCCACAAGCGCCCGCCGCGTTCGACCCAGCGCCGCACCGCGCGCACCTCGCCGGCATCGAACGCCGACGGCGTCGGCGTGGGGTAGTCGCTCCAGTCCGCGTCGCCGGGCTGGGCGTTGGCGATCACCAGGATCGAGCAATCCCGCAGCGACGCCGCGCTCAGCCGCGCACGCAGCGGCTGCAACGCGTAGCCGTCGCGGCGCAACAGCTCGCCGAAGCTCCAGTAACGGCCGTCCAGGGTATGGAAATTGTGATGCCCCTCGTCCAGGCACAGGCGCGGACCGGCGCCGGCGGCATAGGCCGGTCGCGCGATCGGCGGCCGGTAGTCGCGGTCGGACACCTGCTGCGCGGCGGCCGGCGGCGCCAACGACACTGCGGCCGCGAACCAGGACGCGAAAAAACGGATCGGGCGGGAACGAAAAAGATTCATGCGGGCTCCAGCCGGGGGCGCAACCGTCGGACAGGGCCGGGCCGGCGAAGACGACGAACGCGTGGCGGGCACTCGCGGTGCACAGGATCGCCGATCCGCGCGCGGCCGGAGCGTGGCCCCGGTCGCGCCATCGCCGGCGCCGCTGCGACACAGCGTTGCCGGGCGAATAGGCGTCGGCCGGAGGAATTCCGCGCCGTACCGGCCCCATCTATCGCTGCGATCGAAACATTCGATCCGGCAAAGATTCCGTGGCCGCACCCGCGGATGTCATCCTATGCCGATGCCCGCTCATGCCAGCACCGCCGACGCCAGCGCCGCCGCCGACACCGCGGTGGTGCTGGTCAATCTCGGCACCCCCGACGCGCCCAACACCGCTGCGGTGCGGCGCTACCTGTCCGAATTCCTGCACGACCACCGGGTGGTCGACCTCAGCCGCTGGCTGTGGTGCCCGCTGCTGCATTTCGCCATCCTGCCGCTGCGCAGCGGCAAGGTCGCGCACAAGTACGCCAGCATCTGGCTGCCGGAGGGCTCGCCGCTGGCGGTGCACACCCGCCGGCTGGCCGAGGCGGTGCAGCGCGAGCTGCCGCAGGCGCGGGTGCTGCACGCGATGCGCTACGGCCAACCCTCGTGGAAGCAGTTGCTGGCCGGGCTGCGCGAGCAGGGCGTGCGCCGGGTGCTGGCGCTGCCGCTGTACCCGCAGTACTCGACCTCGACCACCGCTTCGGTCGGCGACGTGCTGCAGGCCGCGACCGGCCTGGAAACGCGCCTGTTGCACGACTACCACGCCGACCCGGCCTGGGTCGGCGCGGTCGCCGATTCGATCCATCGCCACCGCCAGCACCACGGCGAGGGCGAACATCTGCTGTTCTCGTTCCACGGCCTGCCGCAGCGCTTCGCCGATGCCGGCGACCCCTACCCGCGCCAGTGCGAAGCCGGCGCGCGCGCGATCGCCCATGCGCTGGGCCTGTCCGACGGGGCCTGGAGCCTGAGCTACCAATCGCGCTTCGGCCGCGAACGCTGGCTCGAACCGGCCACCAGCGACACCTTGGATGCGCTGGCGGCGCGCGGCGTGCGCAAGGTCGACGTGGTCGCGCCGGGCTTCGCCGTGGACTGCCTGGAGACCCTGGAGGAAGTGGCGATCATGCTGGCCGCGGACTTCGCCGCGCGCGGCGGCGAACTGCGCTACATCCCCTGCCTGAACGACTCGCCGGCGCACGCGTCGGCCCTGGCCGGCATCGCCCGGCGCGAACTGGACGCCTGGACCTGATGGCCGCGATGCAGGAATTCGTCGTCGATACCGCTTTCGGCCGCCTGGCCGGGCTGCGCAACGGCCGCATCGGCGCGCCCAAGGTGCTGGCGCTGCACGGCTGGCTGGACAACGCCGCCAGCTTCGTACCGCTGGCGCCGTGGTTCGAAGGCTACGACTTGGTCGCGCCGGACCTGCCCGGGCACGGCGCCAGCGCGCATCTGCCGGCGGCGGCCGAGTACACCCTGGTGACCGCGGCGCGCGCGGCCTTGTCGGTGGCCGACGCACTGGGTTGGGACCGCTTCCACCTGCTCGGCCATTCGCTCGGCGGCGCGACTTCCAGCGTGCTCGCCGCAGCCTTGCCGCAGCGAATCGACAAACTGCTGCTGGTCGAGGCGCTGGGTTCGCTGTCGGAGCCGGAAGAACGCGTCGCCACCCGCCTGCGCGAGGCCTTCGCCGGCCAGGCCGCGCTGGCCGGCAAGCAGTTGCGGGTGTTCGACGACATCGCCACGGCCGTGCGCGTGCGGATGGCCGCCAACGACCTCAGCGAACGCGTCGCCCGGCTGCTGGTCGAGCGCGGCGTCGCGCCTGCGCAGGGCGCGCAGCGCCAGGGCTATGTCTGGCGCAGCGATCCGCGCCTGACCCTGACCGCCGCGCTGCGCATGAGCGAAGCGCAGATGCGCGCGCTGATCGGCGCGATCGAATGCCCGACCTGCATGGTCTGGGCCGACCCGGCCCAGGCCTACATGCCCGACGCGCTGCGCCGCGAACGCGCCGGCCTGCTCGCGCGCGGCGAAATGCACGTGCTGGCGGGGACACATCATCTGCATATGGAGCAGCCGGGGCCGATCGGGGAACGGTTCCGGGAGTTTCTGGCGGGTTGAGGCGGCGGCGCGGGACGCTACGCGGTTTTTCGCAGCGGCCGAAGAGCGGGTCATCGCAACCGGCGCAGCGCAGCGCGCGCCCGACCTACTGCGCGGCGATCAAGCGCCGCAAGCCGGCCTTGAGGCTGCGGCCGGAGGCGCGGAAGTAGTCGCGCTGTTCGCGCCAGTCCGGACAGCGCGCTTCGACTTCGCGCCAGAACGCGCGCGAGTGATCGGCATGGATCAGGTGGCACAGTTCGTGCACCAGCACGTATTCGAACGCGGCCGGCGGGGCCAGCACCAACGACAGGTCCAGCGACAGCGCGCCGTCCGGCGCCAGCGAGCCCCATTGCGAGGACATCACCCGGTAGCGCAGGCGCGACGGCGCGCGCGGCAAGCCCGACAAGTACTTGGGCAACCAGCGGCCGACGTCGGCACGCGCCTGGCCTTCGTAGAAATCGCGCAGCGCGCGCGGCAGCGCGGCCGGCTTGAGCGTGTCGGGCACCGCGATGACCAGCGCGTCCTCGGCCAGCTCCACGCGCAGCGCGCGCGCGCTGCGCCAGCGCACCGGCCAGTCGCGGCCGCGCAGGGGCACGCTCGCGTCGGCATGCGGCTGCAGCGGCTGTGCGCCGCTGTCGGCCAACGCCATCTGCGCCAGCAGCCAGTCGCCGTGTTCGATCACGAAGCGCTGGCCGGCGATGTCGCTGGCGCGCAACGGCAGGGTCAGGCGCGGGCCGCGTTCGTCGACGCTGAGCCGGATCCGCCGCGCGCGCGGGTCGCGCACGCGCAAGACCTCGATCCGGCGGCCGTTGCCGAGCTCGATCGCGACGGTCTCGCGCGAGACCGTGCGCGGCGAGGCCGGCGGCTTGCCGGTCAGCAGGCGCAGCAACAAGTTGCTCACGAGGACGGAGCCGTCATCGGCCGAGGATAGCGCCTGAAGGCGACCGGCGGGCGACGCCGGCGCCCTCGCGCCGCGCGCCCCCGGATGGAGCCCTCCCCCCAATCCCGCTCCCGCACGCGGGAAAGGGGCGAGCCAGCATCGCGCGCGGCGGCGGAGGTCGGAATGCGAGGCGATCGCGCGTTCCAACACGCCGGCCGTGCGCGGGAGCGGGGCCCGCCGGGGTCGTGCGCGGGCGAACGCGGAGCGCATCGGCGCGCGGCTGCGCCCGCAGCCGCGAGTCGCAGCGCGGGCCGCGAGGGTCTCAGCCTTCGACCTTGGACAACTTCAACGCCGGCTCCAGCACCTTGAACAAGCGCTTGACTTCGCCGCTCATCAGGGCGAAACGGGCGTCGAGTTCGGCGCGCAAGCCGTCGCCTTCGGAGTGCTCGAGCTGGTCGACGGCGCCGTCGAGCAGCTTGAACTTGCGCACCACCAGATCTTCGCCGAGCACGAAGGAGACGTGGTCGTCCAAAGTCAGGGCCAGGCGGGTGACCTGCTTGCCGGTTTCCAGGTGCTTGGCGATCTCGTCGCTTTCCAGCTCCTGGCGCTGGCATTTGACCACCGCGCCCTGGTCGACCGGGTCGCGCAGCTCGCATTCGTCGCCGAGGCTGAGCCCGTCGGGCATCTCTTCGCCGGCGACCCAGCCGGTCAGCACCGAACGCGGCGCGATTTCGGCGTTCAGCGGCAGCGCCGGCAGGCTGCCCATGGCGCGGCGGATCTCGCTGATGACGTTCTCGCCGGTCTTGCGGCTGGAAGTGTCGACGATCACCAGGCCGTGCTCGAGATCGATCATCGCGTCGGTGCGGCTGGGCTTGACGAAGGCGCGCGGCAGCAGATCGACGATCAACTCGTCCTTGAGCCGCTTGCGGGTACGCCCGCCGGGCTTGCGCCCTTCCTTCTGTTCGATCTCGGCCAGTTTCTTGGCCAGCATGTCGTTGACCACCGCCCCCGGCAGCAGCCGGTCTTCGCCGCCGGAGGTGATCCAGATCGCGTCGCCGATGCGGTTGCTCATCACCGCGTCCTCGGCGTCGCGGCCGAACGGCGAAATGAAGCCGCGCGAGGACAGCTCGAGCGGGCCGACCGGCTTGAGCCGGCACTCTTCCAGGCCCTTGTCGAGTTCGCTGAAGTCGTGGCTGGTGGGAAAGCGGAAGAACGTCAGGTTGCGAAAGAACATGCGGGACCGGGATGGGGGATTCGGGATGGGAATTCGGCGGCGGACAGCGCGCAACCGAAGCGGGCCGGCGCGGGCGCGTCGGCGTACGAAAGACGCGGCAGCCGGTTACACGGCGGCGGGCGCCATCTTGCCGGGCGTTTCGTCGGGCGTATCGTCCAGCCATACCGGCGCCGGGGCGAGCGGCGCGCCGGCCTTGCCCAGGCCGAGGAAATCGAACAGCTTCGGATCGCTGAGCTGCGACGGCCGGATGTCGCCGAGCGCGCGCGAGATCGTCTCGATGCGGCCGGGCGTCTCGCGTTCCCAAGCGTCCATCATCCGCTTGACCTGCTTGCGCTGCAGGTTTTCCTGCGAGCCGCACAGGTTGCAGGGGATGATCGGGAATTGCTTGATCGCCGCGTAATCGACGATGTCGTCCTCGCGCACGTAGGCCAGCGGCCGGATCACCACATGCTTGCCGTCGTCGGACAGCAGCTTGGGCGGCATGCCGCTGAGCTTGGCGTGGAAGAACAGGTTGAGGAAGAAGGTCGCGACCAGGTCGTCGCGGTGGTGGCCGAGCGCGATCTTGGTGAAGCCCTGCTCCTCGGCGTAGGTGTACAGCGCGCCGCGCCGCAGCCGCGAACACAGCGAGCACATGGTCTTGCCTTCCGGCACGACCCGGGTCACCACCGAGTAGGTGTCCTGCTCGAGGATCTTGTAGGCCACCCCGATCGATTCCAGGTACTGCGGCAGCACGTGCTCGGGGAAGCCGGGCTGCTTCTGGTCGAGGTTGACCGCGACCAGCTCGAACTTCACCGGCGCTTTCTTCTGCAGCTGCAGCAGGAGGTCGAGCAGGGTGTAGCTGTCCTTGCCGCCGGACAGGCAGACCATGACCTTGTCGCCGTCTTCGATCATGCCGAAATCGGCGATGGCGCGGCCGACCTGATGGCGCAGGCGAGTGGCCAGGCGTTCGCCGTCGGCGGCGGGGGCGGCGCCGGGGCGGGCGCGGCGGATGGGTTCGGCCAGGGGCAGGACGGTGTTCATGAGGCCGACGATTCTACGCCAAGGGGCGGTGAACGCCCCCGCACCGGTCGCCGCGCCGCAGGCGATGACGCCCGCTCGGGCGGCGCGTTAAGCTGGGGCATATGACCGCCAGCACCGATGCCGCCGAGATCGCCCGCCAGCTGGCCGAGCTGCGCCTGGAACATCGCGACCTCGACGCGGCCATCGAACGCCTGAGCCTGGACCCGCAGGCCGACGAGCTGACGGTCAAGCGCTTGAAGAAACGCAAGCTGTGGCTGAAGGACTGCATCGCCCGGCTGGAAAGCGCGCTGATTCCCGACCAGCCGGCCTGAACCGCGCCAGCCGACGTTCAGCGCCCGCGGGTGCGGGCCGCTACAATCCCGGGCAGCCCACCGAGTGGAGTGTCATGGAGCTCTGAACCGATACGCCGCCTTCGCAAGCGCCGCGCGCCCGCGTGCCGTTGCCCTGCCCGTCGCATCGCCGGAGCCTCCATGCCCGCCCTTCCCGCCTCGGACCCGGTCCGATTGCAGGCCTTCGGCCTGTCCGCCGTCCTCGACGACGGCCGCATCCTGTTTCAGAACCTCGACCTGAGCCTGCGCCGCGGCTACACCGCCCTCGTCGGCCGCAACGGCGCGGGCAAATCGACCCTGCTGGCCGCGCTGGCCGGCATCGCCGCGCCGGCCCAGGGCCGGATCGAACGCCGCGGCACGCTCGTCCATTTGCCCACCGAAGCCGGCGAGGCTTCGGCCGGCAGCGTCGCCGGCTTGCTCGGCGTCGCGCCGGCGCTGGCCGCCCTGGACCGGCTCGCCGCCGGCCTCGGCAGCGGCGAAGACCTGGTCCAGCTGGCCGACCGCTGGGATCTGCGCGAGCGTCTGGCCCGGTCCCTGGACGAAATCGGCCTGAGCGGCTTGTCGTTGCAACACGACCCACGCCGCCTGTCCGGCGGCCAACGCCAGCAGTTGCGCCTGCTCGGCGCCTGGCTCGCCGATGCCGCCGTCGTCCTGCTCGACGAGCCCAGCCGGCATCTGGATGCCGATGCCTCGGCGTATTGGTTCCAGCGCTACAGCGGCGGCTCTGCGGCGGTGCTCGCGGTCAGCCACGATCCGGCCTGGTTGAACGACGCCGAACGCATCCTCGAGCTCGCCCCCGAGGGCGCGATCGAGCACCGCGGCGGCCTGAGCCGCTACCTCGATCAGCGCCAACGCCGACGCCGTGCCGGGCTCGACGCGTTGGACGCCGCGCGCCTGGCGCTGCGTCGCGAACGCCGCGATCAAGTGCGCCAGCGCGAGGCGCTGGACCGGCGCGCGGCACGCGGCCGGCGCGCCGGCGCACAGGCCAATCAGTCCAAGCTGCTGCTCGACTTCAGCCAGAACACGGCCGAGCGTCATCTGGGAAGTCGCCGCGCCGCACTGCGCGAACGCCTGAACCAGCGCGGCAGCGCCGTAAGCGAGGCCCATGCGCGAGCCGACACCGCCGCCGCGCCGGTGTTCCTCGGCACCGCGGCGCGCCAGCCGGCCGGGCGCCGCACGCTCGAATTCGCCGCCGCGCATCCCTGCCGGGCCCAGCCGCGGCAGTCGCTGAGCGCAGTGCTGGACGGTCCGGTGCGGATCGGCTTGAGCGGACGCAACGGCAGCGGCAAGACCACGCTGTTGCGCGCGCTGGCCGGACTCGGCCCGCTTGCGGCCGGCCAGGCCCGCGCGGCGGTGCCGGCACTGTGGTTGGATCAAGACCTGCGCCTGTTGCCGACCGACACGGGCGTACTGGCCTGGATCGGCGGCGGCGACGCCGATGCCGAAGCGCGTGCCGCGCTGGCCACCCGCCTGGCCCTGCTCGGCCTGCCCGGCGATCGCGCGCGGCAGCCGATGGCCACGCTCTCGGCCGGCGAGCGCATGCGCGCCGCGCTGGCCGGCGCGGCCTATCGCACTCCGCCGACGCCGTTGCTGTTGCTCGACGAACCCAGCGATCATCTGGACTTTGACAGCCGCGAGGCCCTGATCGGACTGCTGGACGCTTGGCCCGGCGCCTTCGTCGTCGCCAGCCACGATCGCGGCCTGCTCGACGCCCTGCGCCTGAGCCATCGCATTCATCTGACAG
The DNA here is from genome assembly GCF_037027445.1 of Lysobacter firmicutimachus. NCBI lineage: Bacteria > Pseudomonadati > Pseudomonadota > Gammaproteobacteria > Lysobacterales > Lysobacteraceae > Lysobacter > Lysobacter firmicutimachus. The sequence continues at coordinate 151,367 of NZ_JBANDL010000002.1, read as the reverse complement.
ATGTCAGTGCGCAGCTCGAAACGATTGCGGCATCGTCGCGCCCCTGATCGAGAGAATGCGAAATCGGTGACCGGGATCGCGGGCGCGCTGTGCTAGGGTGCCGCGACTCGCAGCGGGCAGACTTATGGCGAACAAGGACGAATTGATCGGCGCGGCGCGCAACCCCTGGTGGCAGGGCGCGGCCGCCGTGGTCCTGGTCGCGATCGCCGCGACCGCTGCGCTGGGCGGCTTCGGCGAGGCCAAGAGCAAGAGCAAGCCGCTGCCCGAATACAAGGCCGGCCATCGTTACCAGGGCGGCGCTCTGGCGGTGAAGCCGCTGCGCGCCTGGGTCGCGCGCTACAAGCCCGGCGGCCGGGTCGACCCATTCAGTCCGGACAAACAGTACCTGGTGCTGCAGGTCGAGATCGAGAACCGCACCGGGCGCAGCATCAACGGCTTCGGCTATCCGCAACAGGATCTGATCCTGCTGTCGAAGCAACGCGAACCGATTCCCGCCGAGACCTTGTTGATGGCCGACGACCACAGCATCGCCGCCGACCTGCACCCGCGCCTGAAACAGCGCGTCGACCTGGTCTGGGCGCTGCCGCGCGGCTATGCCTATTCGCCGCAGGAAACCTGGGGCGTGTTCGCGCGCGACTACAAGGCCAAGGCGTATCTCAACGACGAGGGCGCCTGGGTCCAGGGCAAGCCGGCGGCGAAGTACCGCATCGCGGTGCAGGATCTGCGCGACCGGGCGGTGGCGCCGTGAGCGCGCCGGCGACGGCGAACGCCGCGGCGGCGCGCCGGCGGCTGCCGCGCTGGCGCTGGCGCGACGCGCTGTGGATCGCACTGGCGCTGGCGGCGGTGGTCGCCCTGCGCAAGGGCGAGTCCGACTACGAACAACGCGACGCGCCGCTGCTGCAGCGCGCGCCGGCGACGGCGCCGGTACGCGCGCAGGGCCGCAATTTCGCGGTCGACGTCAAACGCTTCAAGGTCGCCCGCGCCTATCTGCTCAAGGGCGACTACGCGCGGCCGGAGGACCATCTGCTGCGCACCCCGGGCGTGTGGCTGTCGGTGGTCGGCCAGGCCGAAGCGTTGCAGCAGCCGGGCTATGTCACCGCGCAACTGCGCACCCGCGACGGCCTGGTCTATGTCGCCTCCAGCCGCGACCGGCCCAAGCTCGACGGGATCAACCTGCGCGACCGCGCGCTGGCGCCGGGTCTGCCGGAGGAGGGCGCCTGGTTCTTCGAAGTGCCGCCCGACCGGCTGCAAGGCGCGCACCTGCAGTTCTTTTGGGGCAGCCTGCTGCCGCACGGCGGCGACAGCCTGGTCGACGTCGATCTCGGCATCGACGCAGCGCAGGCCCGCAAGCTGATGGCCGAAGCCAAGCCGGTACTGGATCTGCGCCCATGAACTCTGCGACGACGAACGAAACCGCCGCGGCCACGGACGCGCCAGCGGCCGGCACGGCGCCGGCGCCGGTCGGCTGGTGGCGGCGTAACGCCTTCTGGCTGCTCGGCACCGCCGTGCTCGGCGCCTGGGCCATGATCGTGCCCTACCGCGAGGCGCTGCAGTCGTATCGGCAACGCCACCCCGAGCAGGCCATCGTCGCCGCGCGCGGACAATGGGTCGCCTTCGAAGGCGCGCGCTGGCGCCTGGTCGACGCCCAGGCGCTGGCCCCGCGCGATCCGCGCTTGCGCGGCCCGCTGCGCAAGGACGCCGGCGTATTGCTGGCGACCTTCGAGGTGATCGCCGACTCCGGCACGGTCGCCAAAGACCTCGACCGCTGCAAGGGCCGCACCGCCGATGCGAGCGGTCGCCAGTGGGAGGCCAATCCCGCCGGACTGCCGCGCCTGGGCGGCGACAAGCTGCCCGATACCTGCGGCACCGGCTACGGCGCCGACTTCAAGCCGATCAGCGCCCTGCCCGGCCGCCCGTTCGCCTTCCGCCATGCCTATCTGCTGCCGCGCAAGGAGCGGCTGGACGGACTGACCTTGCGCATCGAGTTCCCGACCTCGCCGACCGCGCAGGGGCGGTATCTGAGTTTCGCGTTGTAACCGCGAAGACCAAGCAGAAGCGGCGTAGGCCACGGCGGGCCGGCGCAGAACCGACGCCAGCTGCGCTGCCGATCGATGCTGCGCCCAGCGGCGAGGGACCCGCGGATCGCGGCGGACGCGGCCCGGACGCCGAAGGTTCGGACCGTGCAGGCGGCGCGGTCGCTACGGCGCGAAATCGGCGCGACATGGTCGCCGCTTGCGCCGCTCCTACCCCCGGCAGCCGACGCGGCTCCTGGGAGCGGCGATGCGGCGGCGTTCTCTGCACGCTTGGAGGTCGCGGCTTGCGCCGCTCCTCCCCTTGTCGCTGATGCGGCTCCTGGGAGCGCATCGCTGCGAGGCGGGGGATGGCGATATTCCTTGCATCGATGCCACGGGCGCGATTCCGGCGCGCACCCGGCCCGATGGCGGAGTCCTTTCCGCCACGCGCGCCGTCCTGGCGCGACCCCGATTCCGATCGTCCGCCTCTCCTTGGCGGCCGCTCCCTGCTCGGCGCGTCCTGCGCGCCTGATCGAATCGGGCGGGGGTTGTCGGTCGGCGATCCTTCGCCGCTCCCGCCGGACCGGGATCGGGCCGCGGATGCGTCGCGACGAGGTGCGATGCGTCCGCTGGCCCGACCCCGATCCGACGCCGGAGTCCTTTCCTGCCGTGCCGCTATTGTCTCGCCCGGGCGTCGCAGAGGCTGAGAGTGCGGACGGGGGATCCGCATCGTCGAGCCCGCTGCATCGCGCGGGTGGTGGAGAAGGCCGGACATCCGTTTCCGGCGCGGCATCGGCGGCGTTCCTTCGCGATGCTCTCCACGGACACAGGATCGCGCGAAGGCCGGGCCGGCGCAGTCGGGCATCGGCGCGAGCGGGGGTAGGAATTGCCCTATAGACATGGGCGACGGGGTCGGTGCGGTTCGCGCCGGAACGAGGCTTCGGCGGCAGCCGGCGGTTTTATCCATGCGCGTTCGGCGGGGACGGACTCGGGCGGCGCCCGCGGTCGCGATGGGCCAAGGCCTCGCTACTCGCTGAGGGCTGTCGGCGCGGGCCTTTCTGCACGTCCCGTGGGCGCGGCGTGCGCCGCTCCTGCCGGAACAGGCAACGGCCGCGTCTCAGGGCATGACGGGCGGGTGGTAGCTCAGCGTCAGGCCGAGCAGCCACAGCAAGCCGAGCACCAGCGGGATGTGCACCAGCAACTGGATGAAAGTGAAGCCGACGATGTCGCGCGCCTTCAGCCCCAGCACGCCGAGCAGGGGCAGCATCCAGAACGGATTGATCAAGTTCGGCAGCGCTTCGGCGGCGTTGTAGACCTGCACCGCCCAACCCAGGTGCACCTGCAGATCGTTCGCGGCCTGCATCACGTAAGGGGCCTCGATGATCCATTTGCCGCCCCCGGAGGGCACGAAGAAGCCCAGCACCGCCGAGTACGCGCCCATCACCAGGGTGAAGGTGTCGGCGGTGGCGATCTGCACGAACACGCTGGACAGGTGGTGCGCGAGTGTCTGTCCGTCGGCGCCCTTGGCCGCGGTCAGCAGGCTGGCGATGCCGCCGTACAGCGGGAACTGGATCAGCACGCCGGTCGTGCTCGGCACCGCGCGCGCGACCGCGTTGAGAAAGCTGCGTGGCCGCCAATGCAGCAGCAGGCCGAGGGTCAGAAACAGAAAGTTGTAGGTGTTGAGGTTGGCGATCGCGCTGACCCAGGGCTTGGCCGAGAACTCGTAGGCCAGCCAGCCCAGGCTCATCGCCGCCAGCAGGACCGTCACCAGCGGGCTGTATTCCAGCCATTCGCCGGGGCGCGTGCGCGGCGGCAGCACGGCGGCATTGCGCTCGTCTTCGGCCAAGCGGTCGGCGCCGTCGAAATCGCGCGCGCGCCGGACTGAGGCGCCGCGCGGCGCGGTGATGTAGCAGACCGCCAGGGACACCGCGATCAGCGCCGCAGTCAGGGCGATCGATTGCCACAGGAAGATGGTTTCGCTGAAAGGGATCACCCCGGTGATCGCCAGCAAGCCGGGCGGCATGCTGGCCGGGTTGGCCTGCAGTTGCGCCGCCGACGAACTCAAGCCCATCGCCCACACCGCACCCAGGCCCAAGTAAGCCGCCGCGCCGGCGGCGCGATAGTCCATGTCCAGGTCCTCGCGCCGGGCCAATGCGCGCACCAGCAGGCCGCCGAACACCAGCGAAAAGCCCCAGCTCAACAGCGAGGTCAGCATGCTCACCAGGCCCACGTAGCAGACCGCGCCGCGGCCGCTGCGCGGCACCCGCGCCAGCGCGTCGATGAGCCGCGCCACCGCCGGCGCGGTCGCGACCACATAACCGCCGATGACCACGAAGGCCATCTGCATGGTGAAAGGAATCAGGCTCCAGAACCCGTCGCCGAACGCGGTCGCGGTCGCCGCCGGCGTGGCGCCGAAGGCCATCGCCGCGACCGCGACGATGGCCACGCCCAGCGCGGCGAACACATAGGCATCGGGAAACCAGCGCTCGGCCCAGGCGGCGCTGCGCAGGGCGAAGCGAGCGAGCAGACCGTCGTGGACGGCGGTGTCGGCAGCGGGCATGGCGGGATTCCTGCGACGGGCCCGGGCATTGTCCGAGCGAGGGGTGGGCGGGCCACTTGGACTTTAGTCGCAAGCTGCGGCGCAAGAACAGAAGCCAATGCCTCTGCCCCGCTCACTCCACCGGCGGCGCAACCTCCGCCCGCGCCCTTCGTCCCGAGCCGACCACCGCCTCCGCGCGCAACTCCATGCTCGCGTCCTTGGAGTACAGCGCGCCGGTCGCGACCGCGGTCCAGGCCGGGTAGTGGCGCTGGAAGAACTCGCGATGCACCTTCAACACCGGCGCGATCCGGCGCCGGAACTCGGCGTGGTCGGCGGCGACGTGGAAGCTCTGCAGCTCGATCACGTCCTCCAGCCCGGCACCGGCGCTGCGCAGGTGCCGCTCCAGCTCGGCGAACGCCCAGCGCGCCTTGGCCTCGTCGTCCGCGCCCTCCACGGCCGGGATGCCGGACACGATCACCCGGTCGCCGATCCGCACCACCGGCGAGTAATGCAGTTCGTGATACGAGGACTCCCAGCCCGGCGGCGCCAGATGCACCCGCGCGGGACCCGCCTCATCGGCGCGAACGGAACCGGCGCAAGCGCCGGCCAGGCACAGCACTACCGCGGGGCACCAACGCATGAGCGACTCCGGCTACCGAACCAGCCGCCATTGCAGCGCGCCGCGCCGCCGCCGTCGTTGCCCGCGGTTGCGGTTTCGCCGCCGCGTTCAGGCCGCCGGCGCGCGCAGGGCGTAATCCAGCGCCAACCCGGCGAAGATCGTCAGCCCGACCCAGTGGTTGTGCAGGAAGGCGCGGAAGCAGGGCTCGCGCTCGCGCTTGCGGGCGATGACGAACTCGTAGGCGATCAGCGCCGCCGCCACCGCCAGGCCGCCGAAATACCAGGGGCCCAAGTCCACGCGCTGGCCGACCAAGAGCAAAGCGGTCAGCATCAGCGCGTACAGCACGCCGTTGGCGACCAAGTCCAGCTCGCCGAACAGGATCGCGGTCGACTTCGAACCCATCTTCAGGTCGTCCTCGCGGTCGACCATCGCATACCAGGTGTCGTAGGCGGTCGACCACAGGATATTGGCCACGTACAGCAGCCAGCCCACCGCCGGCACCTCGCCGCGCACCGCCGCGAACGCCATCGGGATGCCCCAGCCGAAGGCCATGCCCAGGTAGACCTGGGGCAGATGGGTGTAGCGCTTGAGATAGGGATAGCTGGCCGCCAGCACCACGCCGACGAAGCTCATCAGCACGGTCAACCGGTTCAGGGTCAGCACCAAGCCGAACGCGACCAGCATCAGCACCGCGAACACCGCCAATGCCTCGCGCCCGCGCAGCTCGCCGGTGGCCAGCGGCCGGTGCTTGGTCCGCTCCACATGCGGGTCCAGCCAGCGGTCGGCGTAGTCGTTGATCACGCAGCCCGCGGCCCGGGTCAGCCAAACGCCGGCGCTGAACACGAACCAGGTCCACAGCGGCGGCACGCCCTCGGCGGCGATCCACAGCCCCCACCAGGTCGGCCACAACAGCAGCAGCCAGCCGATCGGCCGGTCGCCGCGGGTCAGCTTCCAATACAGGGACAGGCGGCGGCGCCAGTCCGGCACCGGGGGATGGGAGGGGGCATGGTCCATGGCGCATAGAGTAGCGCGCGCGGCGGGACGGGCCGTCGGAGCCGGGCCGGACGAGCGGATCCGACCAGGCCCGGCAAGCGGCGGCGCTCGCGTGCGGCGGCCGAGGCGCTGAACGCTGGCGCCGAGTCCGTCGGCGAGCGCCGCGCCGGCCAGCGGCGTCGGCAACGACGCCGAAGCTGCTCGCGGGTGCGCAGTCGACGATGAACGCAACGACCGCCGCCCGGCGATGCGGCGGCCACCGCAAGCGACGGCGACGCCAACCGCGTCGTCATGCCGCGCACAGGCCGCCTTCGCTGCGCATGCCCCAGCAAGACGCCGGCGCGCGCGGAAGCCGGCGTTTATCGCGAGCGCATCACAGCTTGCATATGTCATGACAGCGGCCACTACGAAGGCATGACGGCGCATGGCATCAACGCGGGGTCCGGTACGCCAACGGACCGGGCGACTCGTTCGCGGATGCCGTCCGCCGGCCGTGGCAGCCGGATTCGGGGCGGTCGCCTCGCGTGCAATCGCCGCCGACCGCATTCACCGTCACCCTCCAGGATATTCGCAGTGGCTATCGACTCTCGTAATTCAGCGTCCCGGTCCGGGCGCGCAATGCGCATGCTGCCGGTCGTGTTGTTAAGCGGTCTGGTGACCGGCCCGGCCCTGGCGGCGCAGCCGCGCATCGGCAGCGAAGGCCAGGCCCATGCCGGCCTGATGTGGCCGAGCGAACCGCCGGCGAACTACTGCCAGGCCGGCGTCATGCCGAGCGGCCCGGCCACCCCGCCGCCGGGCGCCATCGTGGTTCCGGCCGGCGACAACAGCGGCTTCGATTTCCGCCGCGCCGGCGTAACGTTCTGGTTCGAGCCGGGCGTGCACACCCTCGGCACGGACAAGTACAGCCAGATCATCGCCCAGGACGGCAACACCTACCTGGGCGGTCCCGGCGCGATCATCGACGGCCAGAACCGCAATCACTACGCCTTCACCAGCACGGCGCAGAACGTCGCGGTGCGCTACCTGACCATCCGCAACTTCGGCCGCTACAGCAGCGACCCGGCCGAAGATTACGGCAACTTCGACCAGGGCGTGGTCAACCACGACGCCGGCGATCATTGGACCATCGAGTACAACACCATCGCCAACAACCGCGGCGCCGGCGTGTTCCTGGGCAGCCACAACAAGGTCCGTTTCAACTGCCTGAAGGACAACGGCCAATACGGCTTCAGCATGTACAAGCGGCCGCTGCAGAGCGACGGCCCGCCGACGCCCGAACAACCGGTGCCGGGCCGCTCGGCCATCGTCGACATCGAGTTGAGCTACAACGAGATCGCCGGCAACAACGTCGACGACTGGGAAGCCAGCACCAAGTGCGGCTGCACCGGCGGCGGCAAGTTCTGGGACGTGCGCGGGGCCAAGATCGTCGGCAACTACGTCCACGACAACCGCGGCACCGGACTGTGGGCCGACACCAACAACATCGACTTCCTGTTCGAGAACAACTACATCCGCGACAACGACGGCGTCGGCATCTGGTACGAGATCAGCTACAACGCCACCATCCGCGCCAACACGCTCATCAACAACGGCTGGGTGTCGGGCAACAGCGATCGCGGCGCGCCCGCGCCCGCGATCTATCTGTCCGAATCCGGCGGCGACAGCCGCTTGCCCAAGGACATCAGCGGCTCGGATCTTCTGCGCATCCACGACAACTACTTCGAGAACAATTTCTCCGGCGTGTCGATCTACGAAAGCTCCAACCGCTTCTGCAACTCCAACGGCAACACCAGCCAGGTCTACTGCACGCCCTTCGTCCATCCGGCGCTGATCGTGCGTCCCGACCCGAAGAACCCGACCCAGTACCCCGACCCGGTCAGCCACCTGCATCCTTGCTACACCCAGATCAACGGCGACCCGACTCTGCAGCGCGACTGCCGCTGGCACGCCAAGAACATCGAAGTGACCGGCAACGAGTTCTACTTCGATCCGGCGACGGTGCCGTGCGGCAGCTCCGGCTTCTGCGGCGCGCATGCGTTGTACGCGACCGGCGTGAACAATCTCAGCTGGTCGCCGTACACGGTGCAGCAGGTGCAGAACGACGTGATGTTCAACAACAACAATCGCTTCGCCAACAACCACTACTACGGCCCATGGCGTTTCGCCAAGCGTTACGGCGAAACGATGAGCTTCAACGCCTGGCGCGCCGCGCCCTATTTGCAGGACGCGGGCAGCACCACCGACGGCTCGGCCTTCAACGTGCTCGACCCGGCGACCGCGACCCTGGAAGGTTCGGTCGGCCTGTGGGCCGCGTGGTACGGCAGCCGCGTCGCCCACGCCGCAGGCGGCCACAGCGGCGCGCACAGCCTGCAGGTGACCCTTGAGGACAGCTACTGGGGCGTGACCGTCGCCAATCACCCCGGATACCTGTCCGACAGCAGCGCCAAGCGGCTGAGCTTCTGGACCAAGCACGTCGCCGGCACGCCGTCGCTGCCGGCCAACGCGCGCGTGCGCCTGCGCTGGCTCAAGGAAGACGGTACGCCGGCAACCGGCAACGAGGACACGTCGTTCAGCGACGTATCGTTGGGTGCCGCCGGCGACGACTGGACCCAGGTCGTCGCCGACGTGCAGCCGCCTGCGCAGACGACAAGCGTGTGGGTGATGCTGGTGGGCTCGGGCGGAGCGGCCAATCACAACGCCGGCTTCTACCTCGACGACATCGTGCTACAGGACGCGCCGCGCTAAGCAGCACGCACCCGGGATCGCGCGCGCCTGGTCCGCGGTCCCGGCGCGGCCGGGCGGTCGCCGACAGGCGGCCGCTCCGGAACGCAACAACGCCCTCGCAGCTCCCGGCGCCGACGCAGGCGCCCACCGCGCACCGGGCTAGTCGGCGGACGTCCGCTGCGGACGCGGATCGAACTCGGCGACGATATGGATCTGGCCCGGCTCGCGCGGATGCGCTTCGATCTCCAGGCGCATCCCATGCACCTCGGCGTGCCGTCGGATGGCCGCCCGATAGCGAACCGACCCGCGCGCCCAGAATGCGATCTCTTCGACCGCCCCGCCCTTGCCGTCGGCCCCCAGCAGTATTTGCCGATAGATCAAGCGGCCGTCGCTGCGATGCCGCTCGGGCACCGGAAACGTCGCGACAGCGGCGCCCAACGGCACATGGAAATCGTCCGCCCGCTCCGATGAACGGCTCCAGTTCCCGCTCCTGAAGACGTACCAGCAACGGGTACAGACCGGGCCGCCTTCGTCGGCAGTCGCCAGGCAATCCGCCGCCCGGCTCCAGAGGTCCAGATTCCGGCTGGGCCGGCTCAAGTCGTCGGCCAGGTCGGAGGCGGAAACGACCGCGCCCGCGCAAAGCGGGCACTTGGAAAAAGCGGCGCGGGCGAAGAACGGCAGCCCGGCTCCCAACAACAACGCGTCCAGGACGAATCCGCGTCGATCCATTCAGTCCCCGGCTCCAGACGGCTCAGTCGCGCCCCCAGGCCCGGCCTATGTCAGCCGGCTTCCGGCCAGCATAGCGAACGGACACCGCCACCGTCGCCCGCCCCGGAACCCACATACGCGGCGCAAACGCCCTGCCGCAGCGGCTACCGCCCCGAAACCGGCGCTCGCCTATCGGCGCCCCGCTCGCGCGCGCCATGGCATCGCCAATTTTCTGGCGTTCCGAAGAAAGCATTCAACGGGCGCCGCTTACGGCGACTACGCGCATCCGAGCGCCCTCGAACCCATCGCGATCACAGGGTCCGCGGTCGAACGTTGCCATTGGCGGGCGGGTCGCGAGTGGTCCGATGGAACCGATGGCAATGGCCGGGCTAGCGGCGACGCCGGATCGCAGCGATCGCGACGGCAGCCAACAGCGATCCCCGATTGCGGGCGCATAGCGCAAGGTCGTTCAATGCGGTTCGCACGTATCGGCAGCCGATGGAACCGCGAGATATCGTCCTGCCGACATTGCGATCGCCGAGTCGCGATTTCTCGTCTTGTCCGGCGCGGCTGGATGCAACTTGACGGTCCGATCGCCGGCCGGAGCGCTGTTCTGTCTCGTGGTGCATCGCGGCGCGTGCGGTGCAGTGCGGCCTGGAACAAGCGCGGCCGGCACAGGGGCATGATCGCCGGCCCATCTTCGTCGATTCGTCCGATAAGCGATCGCACCGGCATGGCAACGACGACGCGCGCGACCTACGCCTGCCAAGATAGGCCGCCTTCCCAGCTCTGAAGGCGTCATAGCTTGAGTCCCTTCGCGACGTCATTGCGGCCGTCTGCCGTCAACAAAACCTGTACGACGAATCCCGACATCCGCTGAAATTCGTCCGCATCGCGTCTACGCGTCGATGTCGCTCGGCGCCGCCGCGTGCAATAAGCTTGATCTGGATCAAGCCCGCCCCCAACGGGAACGAGCTAAGTGGTGGTGGCATTCAAAAGGCCCGCGGTATCCGGTCGGCCTCCGGAATCGCTGGTGCCTCAGCCGCCTGGGAAGAATCCCTATGGAAGCGACCTCCAACCCACCCGACGCCCGTTTCCGCCTGACATTTCTGGGCGCGACACAAACGGTGACCGGGTCCCGCTATCTCATCGACGCCGGCCAGCAGCGCATTTTGGTCGACTGTGGCCTTTTTCAAGGCTACAAAGCGCTCAGGCTCAGGAACTGGGCACGCTTGCCGGTAGAGCCCGCTTCGATCGACTCCGTTGTCCTGACACATGCGCACCTGGATCACAGCGGCTATCTCCCGCGCTTGGTGAATGAGGGGTTCAAGGGCGCGATCTGGTGCACGCCAGCCACCCGGCGCTTGTGCGGCATACTGCTGCCGGACTCGGCCCGTTTATTGGCGGAAGAGGCGAGCTACGCCAATCGCAAACAGACCACCAAGCACCGTCCGGCGGTACCGCTTTACGACGAGGCGGCCGCGCTCGCCTGTTTGCGCCTGATGCGAACCGTCGAGTTCGAACACCCTTTCGAGCCGGCCGCTGGACTGAAAGCCAGCTTCAGGAGTCAAGGCCACATCCTGGGGGCGGCGGCGGTGAGCTTGGAGTATCGCGGCGTACGAATCACTTTCAGCGGCGACATCGGCCGCCCCTGCGACGCTGTGATGAACGCTCCACAGCCGCTGGATCGCACCGACTGGGTGGTCACCGAATCGACTTACGGAGACCGCGAGCATCCGGCCGTGGACTTGCGTCAGGAGCTTCGTACGGCCCTGCTCCCGGTGCTGCAACGCGGGGGCGTCGCCGTGATTCCGGCATTTACGGTGGGGCGCGCCCAGTCGCTGCTTCACACGCTTGCCGAATTGCAGGACGCCGGCGATTTGCCGCCCGCTCCGGTGTATTTGAACAGCCCGATGGCCACCGACGCCACTGCGTTGTACGCACAGTATCCGCAGCATCTTCGGCTCAACGCCGCGGACTTGGACCGTATGCGCAGGAACACGCATATCGTGAACAGTCCGGAGGAGTCGAAAGAGCTCAACCGCCGCAAAGAGCCGATGGTCATCGTATCGGCGAGCGGAATGGCGACGGGCGGGCGCGTGCTGCATCATCTGATCGCATTCGCGCCGGACCCCAACAATGCAATCGTGCTGTGCGGATATCAGGCCGGCGGCACGCGTGGCGCTCTGCTGGCCGAAGGGGCCAAGTACGTGCGTATTTACGGGCAGGAGGTAGCGGTCAGGGCACAGGTGCTTCAACTCGAATCGGCCTCGGCGCATGCCGACGCCTCGGAAATCGTCGCTTGGCTCGCTACGATGAAGGCCGCGCCTCGCGGTGTGTTCGTCACCCACGGCGAGCCCCAGGCAGCCGATCGGCTGCGGATACGCATCGAACGCGAGCTGGGCTGGAGGGCTTTCGTCCCCGAATTCGGCGCTTCGGTCGACCTGAATTCGCCCCAGGCCGAGCCGGTCACTACGCTCGCGATCGATTAGGCACGCCGATGGAGCGCAAGCAACGGTATCGCGCCATGGCGCCGTGCGCCGAAGGTGTGCCGGGTCGTCGTCGCGCTGGCGCATCCAGGACGAATCGGCCGCGTCCTTTGGCTCGGTAGCGGCGATCGGGAGATTTGCTATGCGAGTGCGTGACATATGCCGGCAGGCAATACATGTAATCGGGCCCAGCACGACCGCCCGCGAAGCCGCCGAAATCATGCGAGACGCCCACGTCGCTACCTTGCTGGTCGCCGACGAGCTCGCCGGCGAACCGGTCTTGCTTGGGGTGGTGACCGACCGGGATCTGGTGCTGAAGGTGATGGCGATGGGGGCATCTGCCGAGGCGGTTCCGGTCGCCGATGCGATGACCCGGGACGTCGTCATCTGTCGCGACGACCAGGATATCGCGGAGGCTGTCAACATCATGCGCTCCAGCGGCGTTCGCCGCCTTCCGGTTCTCGGCGGCGCCGGCCGTCCGATCGGACTCATCACCGCCGACGACGTTTACGCGGCCTTGTCGGCGCAAATGCGCGATCTGGGTCAGATGACGTTGAGAGAGCGCGTTCACGAACTCGAGTCGTTCGAATGACCGATTGGCGGGGCGTCGCGCAGAGCGGCACAGTCTCGCCGCGAATTTCAGGAGCGGACATGAATCGCGTCAAAGGCAAAGTCTGCATCGTCACCGGAGCCAGCCTGGGAATCGGGTGCGCGTGCGCCAGGCGCCTGGCCGAAGAGGGGGCGAACGTCGCGTTGTTCGATGTCGTGGATCAGCCCGGGCATACGCTGATGGAAGAGCTGCGATTCCGCGGAGTCCAGGTTCGTTACTGGCACGTCGACGTGACCGACGAGGGATCGGTTCGGGATGCGATGGCCTCGGTCGGCGAGACCTTCGGCGGCCTCGATGTGCTGATCAACAATGCCGGCATATCGGGGGTGAACAAACCGACCCACGAAATTACCCAGGAAGAATGGGACCAAGTCCAGGCAGTGAACGTGAAAGGCGTGTTCCTGTGCACCAAGCACGCGATTCCCCATATGCTGCGCGCCGGCCGGGGCAGCATCGTCAACTTGTCTTCCATCTACGGCTTGGTCGGCGCCCCGGACGTACCGCCCTATCACGCGTCGAAGGGTGCGGTCACGCTGATGAGCCGAACGGACGCGTTGCTCTACGCGCCGAATCGGATTCGAGTCAACAGCGTGCATCCCGGCTATATCTGGACGCCCATGGTAGTGAACCATCTGCGCGCCAATGGCGTGGACGACCTGGATCAGGCCCGCGAGCAGCTCGGGCGGCTTCACCCTCTGGGGCATGTCGGCGACACGGACGACATCGCCTGGGCCGTGGTCTATCTGGCCTCGGACGAGTCCAAGTTCGTCACCGGGGCGAGCCTGGTGATCGATGGAGGCTACACCGCTCGGTAATGGCCCGCCGGCGAATCGCATGGGGTCGGCGGGCGCAAGCGACCCCGCGGTTCGGCCAGGCCTTCCTTCGAAAGCGGGCCGCATTCGGCCCCGCTTTCGCCGGGCCTGGCTGCGACCGCGGTTGTTGATCAGGATCAATGGCGGCGATCGCGAAGCGGGTAGGTTCGGACGAAAACATCGCTCGGCGCCCTCATGCACGCGATCGACCCCCGTCCCGTTGCCGCTTCGCCGTGGGAGGCGCCGGTCCGACTGCCCGTGCGCAGGGCGGGCATCGACACCTACCGGCAGCCGGTGCTGTACCTGCACAGGGATTGCCCGGTTTGCCGAGCCGAGGGATTCGCCGCCCTGACCCGGGTCAGGATCGGCAGCGGCGGCCGCGACACGGTAGCGGTGTTGAATGTCGTCACGGGCGATTGGCTCGGCGCGCACGAAGCCGCCCTGTCCGAGGCCGCGTGGCAGGCTTTGCGCCCCGAACCCGGCGCCCTGGCCGAGTTCGCGCACGCCGACCCAGCGGAATCCTGCAGTCTGTTGCGGGCCAAGGTCTACGGCGCCCGCCTCGGCGAGCAGGACTTCGCCGCCGTACTGCGGGACGTGCTGGCGGCGCGCTTGTCGGACATCGAGTTGGCGGCCTTCGTGACCGCTTGCGCCGGCGACCGCATGGACCTGGACGAATGCATCGCCCTGACGCGGGCAATGGTCGCGGTGGGCGACCGGCTGGATTGGGGCGCCGGGCCGGTGCTGGACAAGCACTGCGTCGGCGGCCTGCCCGGCAACCGGACTACGCCGATCATCGTCTCCATCGTTGCGGCGCTGGGGTATCGCATTCCCAAGACATCCTCGCGCGCGATCACCTCGCCGGCGGGCACGGCCGACGTGATGGCGACGATGACCGCGGTGGATCTCAACCTGGGCGAACTGCGCCGGGTGGTGGAGCGGGAAGGCGGTTGCTTGGCGTCGGGCGGTCGGATACGCCTGAGCCCGGCCGACGACATGTTCATCCAGGTCGAACGCCCGCTCGACATCGACAGCGGTGGACAGATGGTCGCCAGTATCTTGTCCAAGAAGGCGGCGGCCGGCTCGACTCATGTGTTGATCGACATTCCGGTCGGCGCGACGGCCAAGATCCGCACACCGGCCGCGGCCGATGCGATCGCCCGCCGACTCACGCTGGTGGGCGAAGCGATGGGGTTGCGGGTCGGCATCCGCCTGTCGGACGGTCGGCAACCGGTGGGCTGGGGCATCGGTCCCGCACTCGAAGCCCGGGACGTATTGGCGGTGCTGCGCTGTGCGCCCGACGCGCCGCGCGATTTGCGCGAGCGGGCGCTGGACATCGCCGGAGCGGTATTGGAGCTGCTACCGGAATCGCGCCCCGGGCGAGGTCGGGAAGCGGCGACGGTGGCTCTGGATTCGGGCGCCGCATTGGAAAAGTTCATGGCCATCTGCGAAGCGCAAGGCGGCTTTCGCGAACCGGGCAAAGCGCGTTTCGCCAGGGCGTTCGTATCCCCCACGACCGGGCGGGTCGCCTGCATCAACAACCGCCTGCTGGCCAGGGTCGCCAAATTGGCCGGCGCGCCGAACGATCCGACCGCTGGCGTGGTCTGCACCCTGCGCGAAGGCGACCCGATCGACACCGGAGCTCCGTTGTTCGTGGTCCATGCCGAGGCCGAAGGCGAACTGGCCTATGCGCTGAACTATGCCGCCGGCCACGCGGATATCCTCGCGATCCGGAGCGGCCCGGAATGAGCGCCGTATTGTTGCCGCTGGCGGACGACGGGCCCTTGGCGACCGCCTTGGCCACGCGGCTGGGCGCCCGGGTCGGTACGCTGCGGTGGACCCGCTTCCCCGACGCCGAATCGCTGATAGCGATCGACCCGTCGGTGGACGGCGCCGACGTGGTACTGGTCGCCAGCCTCAACCGGCCCGACGACAAAGCGCTTGCGTTGCGGTTCGCGGCGGATACCGCCCGCGAGCTGGGCGCGCGCAGCGTCGGCCTGGTCGCCCCTTATCTCGCCTACATGCGCCAGGACCGCCGGTTCCATCCCGGCGAAGCCGTCAGCGCCAGGGCGTTCGCGCGGTTCCTCGACGAGAGCGTCGACTGGCTGGTCACCGTCGATCCGCATCTGCACCGCATCAAGGCGCTGGGCCGCGTGTTCCGGATACCGGCCGATTGCGTTTCCGCGGCCGCGCCGATCGCCGGTTGGATTCGCGATCATGTCGAACAGCCGCTGCTGATCGGCCCGGATGAAGAGAGTGCGCAGTGGGTGGAGCGCATGGCATCCGCAGCGGGCGCTTCGTACGAGCTGCTGCGCAAGGTACGGCATGGGCCCACGGACGTCGAAGTCAGCCTGCCCGACGTTCGGAGGCTGCGCGGCCGCACTCCGGTCCTGGTCGACGACATCGTCTCCACGGGAAAAACCATGTGCGCGGTACTCGAGCATCTGCACGGCAGGTGCGAACCGGCGATTTGCGTGGTGATCCATCCGCTGTTCGTCGGCGACGCGTTCGAATCCCTGTATCGGGCCGGCGCAGGCCTCGTTGTCAGTACCGACAGCATTCCCCATTCCAGCAACGCCATCCGGCTGGACGAACCGATCGCCGCGGCGGTTGCCGCGCGCCTGGCCGCAACGTCCATCGAGATCGGGCCATGACCTACGACGAAACCCCGGACGACGTACTCAGGGCCTGTGCCGCCAGCTCGGATCTGGCCCCGCCCCAACGTCGGCAGATCGCCGCCGTCGCAGCGGCGTATCGACGCAGCGACCCGGCCTTCGCCGCCTGGGCCGCCGGGTACGGCGTCATCGTCCATGATCCGCTGACCCAGGTCCGCATTCACGCGCTAGTCGAATCGTTGCGGGCGGAAGGGACGCTTGCCGACGCCGAATCGGGCTATCGAATCCTCGCGGCGGCCGATCGGCTGGCCAGCGCCGCGATCTGGCTGGTCGTCCACATGACGTACGCCGCTCGGGTCAGGCTCGACGGCTCGGACCTGGCGGGCGCCGATTTCAAACCCAGTCCGGAGGGACATACCGGCGGATCGCTGAACATGGTGCCGGCTTACGTCGCCTACCTGGCCCTCGACGCGCTGACCGGGCATACCCGCGCCTGGATGATGGGCCAGGGGCATTGCGTGGCGGCGATCGATGCGGTCAACCTGATCGTCGGAAACATGAGCGCCGAGCACGCCGAGCGCTATCGCTGGGACGAGGCCGGCCTCACGCGTTTCGTCGGCGACTTCTATTCGTATCGAATCCGGCCGGACGGGCATCCGCAGTCGCCTCTGGGATCGCACGTCAATGCCTTCACCGCCGGCAGCCTCCAGGAAGGCGGCTATCTGGGCTTCGCCGAACTGCACTACGCTCACGCCCCGTTGCCCGGCGAGCGGCTCGTAGCCTTTCTCAGCGACGGCGCGTTCGAGGAACAGCGCGGCAGCGACTGGGCGCCGCGATGGTGGCGACCGCAGGACTGCGGGCTGATCGCTCCGATCATGATCTTGAACGGCCGCCGCATCGAGCAGCGCAGCCAGATCGCGCAACAAGGAGGCGGCCATTGGCTTCGCGCCCACCTGCGCCTCAACGGGTTCGAGCCGGTCGGGCTGGACGGCCGCGACCCGGCGAGCATCGCCTGGGGCATCCACGAGATCGAACTGCGGCAGCTGACCCGGATCGCGTCCTACGCGAGCGCCGGCTTCGATACCTGCGCGCCGATACGCTATGGAATGGCCGAGGCGCCGAAGGGCTTCGGTTTCCCCGGCGCCGGAAGCAACCGTGCGCATAATCTGCCCTTGCCGGGAAATCCAGCCAAGGACGAGGCCTCCAGGGGCCTCTTCAATGCGGCCTGCAAGCATCTGCGAGTTCCCGAGGCGGAGTTGCGGCAGGCGATTGTGGCCTTGAACAATCATCGCTCGCAGGGACGTCCGCTCGAACGCGACCACGCGCTGGCGACGCGTCGCGTGCCGATTCCGGAACTGCCGCCGCCCGTCTGGCGCGCGCTCGGCGAGAGCGTCTCGCCCATGGCCGCGCTCGACGAGTGCTTCGTGTCGGTGGTCCGAGCCAACCCGCACTTGCGGGTCCGGGTCGGCAACCCCGACGAGCTGCGCAGCAATCGCCTGGATCGCACCCTCGACGCGCTCAAGCACCGCGTGCAGTCGCCCGAGGCCGGCATCGCCGAGGCCCAGGACGGCGCCGTCATCACCGCGCTCAACGAGGAAGCGGTGGCCTGCGCGGCGTTGGCCAACAAGGGCGGCATCAACTTGATCGTCACCTACGAAGCATTCGCGGTGAAAATGCTGGGTGCGATACGGCAGGAACTGATCTTCGCACGGCAATTGCGCAGGGCCGGGCGCCCGCCCGGGTGGTTGTCGGTGCCGCTGGCGATGACCTCGCATACCTGGGAAAACGCGAAGAACGAACAATCGCACCAAGACCCGACCTTGTCGGAAGTCCTGCTCGGCGAGATGCAGGACACCGTGCGCGTCGTGTTTCCGCCCGACGCCAACGCCGCCCAGGCGGCATTGCAGGCGGCCTACGCCGGGCACGGCGGCATCGTGGGCCTGGTCGTGCCCAAACGCGAGTTGCCCGTCCTGCTGGACGGCGACCAGTCGCAGTCCCTGCTCAGCGAAGGCGCCTTGCTGCTGAAACACGTGCCCGACGCCGAGATCGACCTTGTGGCCACCGGCGCCTATCAGTTGGACGAGATCGTCAAAGCCTGGCGCCGGCTCCGCTCATACGACGTGCGAGCGAACCTGATCTATCTCGGGGAGCCCGGACGGTTCAGGACGCCGCGCGACGAACAGGAACTCGAGCATGTTCACGACGACGAGGCGGTTCGGCACTGGTTCGCACCCGGACGGCCGCGCGTGTTCTTGACCCATATGCGCCCGGAACCGTTCCTGGGGGCGCTGCGCCGGCTCGACGACGGGCCGGCGCTGACCGCGGCGCTGGGCTATCGAAACCGTGGCGGAACGCTCGACACCCCCGGACTGATGTTCGCCAATCGCTGCACTTGGGCGCACGTCTTGGCCGCTGCGACCGGGCTGACGGGGCGAAAGGCGTCCACATGGCTGTCGCCGGCCGAATATGCCGCGACGCGCGGACTGGCGACGCCGGACGTGCTGTGGAGCCAGGACGGGTGAATGCGGTCCGGCCCGCTTCGGAAGCCTGCTTGGTGCTCAATCTGGGCTCGGCGACGCTGAAGGCCGCGTGGTACGCGGGGTTCGACCCGCAGCCGGACCGCCGTCCGGTTCCGGTGAGACATATCGATGTCGGGTTGGCCGCCGGCGACGACGCGGACGCTCGGCTCGCATCGGCGATCGACGCGCTGGCGTTTCCCGGCCGGCCGGCCTGGGTGGGGCATCGCTTCGTCCATGGCGGAGACGCCGTGCAAGCGCGCGCGCTCGACGCGGCCGAACTCGCGAGATTGCAGCGCCTTGCGCTTCTGGCGCCGCTGCACCAGCCGCCGGCGCTGGCGTTGGTACGCGCGGTGTCGCAGCGGTGGCCGCACACGCGCCAATACGCGGCTTACGACACCGCCTGGCACCGCGGCCTTCCCGAGAACGCCCGGCGTTTGCCGGTACCGCAGGAGTGGCACGCCTGGGGCGTCAGACGATACGGCTTTCATGGGCTCGCATTCGCGTCGGCGGTGCGGGAACTGAGCCGGGCCGATAGCGAAATCGGCGACGACCGGATCGTTCTCGCCCACTTGGGCGGCGGCGCCAGTCTGTGCGCGGTCCGTGCCGGAAACAGTCTGGACACCACCATGGCCGTCACGCCGCTGGACGGGGTGCCGATGACGACCCGCAGCGGCAGTCTGGATCCGGGCGCGCTGTTGTATCTCTTGCGCCACGGCATGACCGTCGACAGTCTGCAGGAGGGGTTGTATCGCCGTTCCGGCCTGCGCGGGATATCCGGGGAAACAGGCGATGTACGCCGGCTGCTCGCCTCCGCCGCGCCGTCCGCGGCCCTGGCGCTGGACGTATTCGCCCTGCGCATCGCGCAGGCCGTCGCCGCGATGGCGACGCGCCTGGGGGGCATCGAGCATCTGGTGTTCTCCGGCGGCATCGGCGCCCGTTCCGCGCCGGTTCGTTCGGCGATCGTGGCGTATCTGGCTTGGCTCGGCATCGGACTGGACGAGGCCGCCAATTCGCGCGGCAGCCTGCGGATCGAAGCCTCCGCGAGCAGGGCGCGGGTATGGCGCGTCGATGTGGACGAAGCAGCGGAAATCGCTCGGGAATGCCGGCAGGCGCACTCCGCAGCCGGCTAGCGCCGGCGCCGCAGGACGCGGGTTGCGGCCTCGATCAGGACCAATCCCGCCAGCGGCGCCAGAAACGCGAGCAAGGACCCGGCCACCGGCGGCGGCGAGAAGCGGAACCATATGCCCAAGGAAGGGATGCGCGTAATCAGAACCAGCGTACCGAGCGCGCATGCGACGATCGTCCAGAACGCCGGATTCGAGCGCCAGGTCCAGCGGCGATCGCCGCGCCTGCAGTTCAGTGCGACCAGGCCCAGGTTGCCCGAGATCAATGCGGTGAAACAAAGCGCCGCGAGCTGCGACGTGGGCAGCGCCGCCGAGCGACCCAGCACGTAGACGGCGACGACGGCGGCGAACACCGCAAGTCCTACGCCCAGGCTACCGAACAATGTGCGCATATCCAGCAAGCGTTGCGATGGCGGGCGCGGCGGTCTGCGCATGACCCCGGGGGCGGCGGGTTCGCGCTCGAACACCAGCGTGGACGCCGGATCGATGATCAGTTCGAGGAATACCACGTGCAGGGGCATGAGCATCGGCGCCGCGCCGAACAGCAAGGGCAGCAACGCCAGTCCGGTGATGGGCACATGGACGGCCAGAATGTAGCGGATCGCGCGGACGATGTTGTCGTAGACGACGCGTCCCTGGCGGATGGCCCGCACCACCGTCACGAAGTCGTCGTCGAGCAACACGATCGACGCCGCTTCCCGGGCGACGTCGGTTCCGCGTCCGCCCATCGCCACGCCGACATGGGACGCCATCAACGCCGGCGCGTCGTTGACTCCGTCGCCGGTCATGGCGACGACTTCTCCGGCGCGCTTCAGCGCCTCGACCAGGCGGAGTTTGTGCTCGGGTTTGACGCGCGCGAAAACGTCCGTGTCCTGGATGCAACGCATCACGGCAGCGTCGTCGAGTCGCTCCAGGTCGGCCCCGAGGGCGACGCTGTCGCATCGGTCCATGCCGGCTTGAGCGGCGATGGCGCGCGCCGTCGCCACATGGTCGCCGGTCAGCATGATCACCCGCACGCCGGCGGTGCGGGCCTGGCCGATGGCATCGGCTACCCCGCCGCGGAGCGGGTCGACGAAGCCGAGCAGCCCTAGCCATTCGAAATGGAAGTCGCGCGGCGTCGATGGAAGCGCCACCGGACCGGGAGGCCAGGCCGCCACGGCGACGGCGATGACCCGCAAGCCGCGCCCGGCCATGCGCTCGACCGCCTGCAATACCGCGTCCGTCCGTTCCGGCGACAAGCGGCATAGGGCGGCGATCGTCTCCGGCGCCCCCTTGCTGGCGATCAGAAGCTCGGGGGAATACGGGTCTTCCCAGACGTGCGTGGTCGCGAGCAAGTCCTTGCCGAACGGGTACTCGTGAATCCGTACCCGAACCGACGATGGTCCGAGTCCGGTCGCGGCCGCGCGGATGGCGAGCTCCATCGGGTCGAAGGGCCGATCCGGGCACGCCCGGTCGGCGATCTCCAGCAGCCGGTGTTGCGAGGGAGAGGACAAGCGGTCCGGCGGCGCCGCTCCGTCTTCGGTGACCCACTCGGCCAGGGACATCCGGTTCTCGGTCAGGGTGCCGGTCTTGTCCGTGCACAGAATGGTCACCGAGCCCAGCGCCTCGATGGCGGGCGCCCGGCGGACCAGCGCTCGGCGACGCGCCATGCGCCATCCGCCCAGCGCCAGGAATACGGTCAACACCACCGGAAACTCCTCGGGGATATTGGCCATCGCCAGCGTAACGCCGGCCAGCAGGCCCTGTAGCCATCCGCCATGGATCGCGACATACAAGCCAGTCATCAATCCGCTGACCAGCAGTCCGAGCGTCGCGAACAGCACGACCGCGCGGCGTATTTCCAGTTGCATCGGCGTCGGCGGAGAGCGCTGGAAACGCAACTGATCGCCGATGCGGCCCATTGCCGTGGCGCTCCCGGTGGCGACCACCTCGGCCATGCCATGCCCGCGCACGACCAGCGTGCCCGCATGTATCCGGTTCGTCTCCACGTCGGCCGCCGGGCCGGCCTGGCGTCGCACAGGCATCGACTCCCCGGTCAGCATCGACTCGTCGAGCATCAGGTCGTAGTCGTCCAGTACCCGCGCATCGGCCGGAACCCGGTCGCCTTCCGCAACGGCGACGACGTCGCCGACCACCAATTCCTGCGACGACACAACGCGCACATCGCCGTCGCGCAGTACCCGCGCGCGTGGGCTGCTGAGATCTCGCAGCGCCTGCAACGCCCGCTCGGATCTGTACTCCTGAATCACGGTCAAGCCGATCACCAAGCCGACCGATGCCAGCAACACCGATGCCTCGCGTGGATCGCCGAGCAGCAGATACAGCCCGGCCGCGGCCAGCAACAACAGGAGCATCGGTTCCCGGACCACGCCGAGAGCGATGCGCAAGCCGTTGCGTCGGTCCGGTTGCGGCAGGCGATTGGGGCCGTTGCGTTCCAGCCGCAGCGCCGCTTCCGCACTGGATAGCCCTGGCGGGTCGGGGGGCTCGCTGGCGGCGTCAGGGATCGTCATGCTCGCTCCACGGATGGCCAACGGCGCCCGGAAAGCCGGCGGGGGGGCGCTTCCTGGCCGTGGGCGCAACTCCGCATGCGCCGCTGCCGACCCGTCGGCACGAGTCGGGGCCGACTCGCGGGGCCGGACAAGCCCGCAGCGACTCGCGCGGCGACAAGCCCAGGCAGACATGGTTCTAGCGGGCCGGCCTGGCTGCCTTGACCTGGGTCAACCCACCGCCGAGAGGGCGGCCCGGCGACGGACGAGCGGCGGATTGGGGGACGATAACGCCCGCAGCCGATGAATTGACCCAGATCAAAGTCGGGTCCGGGCCACGGCGCTCAACTGACCGCGATGACGGCCGGACGGCGCGGTGGCGCGCGCGAGGCCGTCGCCGCGCAGTGGAGTCGCCGCCATGTGGGACACCTTGGTAGCAGCGCACGACCTGGGCCGACTGCAGACCCTGGTAGCGATCCTGAGCCGTTACGGATTCGGCGACTTGGCCCGACGCCTCGGGCTCGTGCGGGTGCTGGCCCGAGCGGGCAGAGTGCTGCCGCTGGGGCACCTGGAAGAACTGGTGAGCTTGCCGGCGCATACGCGGGTCCGGCGCGCGATGGAGGAAATGGGACCGAGCTTCGTCAAGCTGGGCCAGGTATTGGCGACGCGCGTGGATCTGTTCCCGCCGGATTGGATCGCCGAGTTCAGCCGCCTGCACAGCACCGTGCCCCCCGTGCCGTTCGAAGCCATCCGGGCCGAAATGACACAGGCGCTGGGGGCGGAACCGGAAGCCGTCTTCGCGTGGATCGACCCCGCGCCGTTGGCGGCGGGATCGATCGCGCAAGTGCATCGGGCCAAGCTGCCGCAGGGCCGGGACGTGGTGGCGAAAGTCCGTCGCCCCGGAATTTCGCCCATCGTCGCCGCCGACTTGAGGTTGTTGCGCTATGCGGCCAGGAAAATCGAAGCGCGCTTCGTGGAAGCGCGCCGGTTCCATCCGGTCGAGGTGGTGCGCCAGTTCGCCGAGGCCTTGACGGACGAACTCAATCTGGCCTCCGAATGCCGGCATGCCGATCGCGTCGGCGCGGCCTTCGCCGGCGACGATCGGATTCTGGTGCCCAAGGTGCATTGGGACTACACCAATGAACACATGAATGTTCAGGACTTCGCCGATGGCGTGCCGGTCGCCGATCTTCCTGGGCTGCTGGCCATCGGCGCGGATCGGATGCAGCTCGCGCGCACCGGCGCGCAGGTGGTGCTGAAGATGGTTCTGGAACACGGATTCTTCCATGCCGATCCGCACCCCGGAAACATTCTCGTTCTCCCAGGCGGCCGCATCGCGCTGATCGATTTCGGCATGGTAGGACGGTTGTCGAGACAGCGGCGAGAGGAAGTCGTCTGCCTGCTGTTCGGCCTGGTTGAACGCGATGCGCACCGGGTCGCGGAAACCCTGCTGGATTGGACCCAGCGGTCCGATATCGACGAAGAGCAATTGTCGGCCGACGTGGATGCGTTCGTCGATCGCTATTACGGGGTGCCGCTGGGGCAACTCGATCTGTCCGCCATGCTGCTGGATACGATGCAGATACTGCGCCGGCACGGCCTCGCCCTGCCGGCCGATCTGGCCCTGCTGGTCAAGGTGTGCCTGACCTTGGAGGGCCTGGGACGGCTGCTGGATCCGGGGTTCGACATGGCCAGCCAAGCGCGGCCGTTTCTGCGCCGCGCGATCGCCGCCCAGTTCGGCCCTGCCGCACTCGCACGACGCGGCGCGCGCACCATCACGGACGCCGCGAACCTGATCGCTGCGCTGCCGCGCGACCTGGGCAAGCTGATGCGCTCCTTGAAGTCGGGCCACGCGCGGCTGCGCATCGATCTCGACGAAGTCGGCGAATTCAGTCGCCAAGTGGCGCATTCGGCCAATCGCCTGGCCGGAAGCATGGTGATTTCGGCCCTGATCGTCGGCTCGTCGATCGCCATGACCGTCAAGGGTGGGCCGACTTTTCTGGGGCTTCCCGTGTTCGGGTTGCTGGGGTTCGTCGGCGCTTCGCTGCTGGGCATATGGCTGCTTTCCGCGATCTTCCGCAGCGGTGGCGGGAAGTAGGGCGTCCGCAGGAATGCGATGGGAAGCGGCGATCCGAGCTTTACCACATCCCCGGGAGATCGATCATGGGAATCCGAACACTGGCCGTCGCCGCGCTTGCGTTGTCCGGCAGCGGCTGCTTTTCGCAAATCCTGCTGGACGGCGCTCCCGCGCACGATGCATCGCGTATCGCGAGCGGCGTCGGCAAACAGGTCCAGATAGTTCAAAGCCGGGATTGCGTCGGCATCGAGAACGTTCACTACCAAGTGCGGGAGCGCGTGGGCAACCGCTTGATACGCCGCTGCGCCAAGGTGCATGGATTCGACTACCGCCCGGGATCGGACTACGTCTTGCAAGTCCGGGAGCTGCCGGCCACCCCCTCGTCCGGCGCGAGCCTGGTGCTGGAACGCGTGATCGAACAGAAGCCGGCCAGCAGCCAATAGCTCGCCGATGGCTGCGGCCGGCGGGCGGCGCCCGCGCGGGCACGCTGGCCGGGCCGATGTCGGCAGCAGGGACACAACTGACTGGCGCCGGATTTGACGCGGATCAATCGCACGGCTGCGCGGGAGGCTACGCTCGCCTTGTCGATCCCGGAGCCGATGCAATGAATGAGATCTCCGACAGTTCCCGCCCCTCCGGTCCGCCGCACGCGCAAACGCTGCGGGACGGCCGCGTCGTCCGCATCCGGGACATCGCGCCGTCCGACCGGTCCGCCGAGCGCGCTTTTATCGAAGGATTGTCGGATGAATCGCGCCGCCATCGCTTCCTGGCCCAGCTGAAGTCGCCGGACGACAAGCTGCTCGATTCGTTGGTGAACATAGATGCCCGGCGCGAGGCCGCCTTGGTGGCGGTCGTATCGTACGAGGGCACCGAACGCATCGTGGGTGCGGCGCGATTCAGCATGGCGTCGCCGGACGCGGTCGACGGCGAATGCGCGGTAGTGGTCGCCGACGACTGGCAGGATCAGGGCCTGGGCACGGCACTCGTCCGAGACCTGGCCGAACGAGCCCGAGCCCGCGGCCTGCGCCGGATGTACTCTATGGATCTCGCCGGCAACGCCGATATGCGCGAACTGGCGTCGCACTTGGGGTTTCGCGCCCGTGTCGACCCGGGCGACGCAAGTTTGATCATTCATGAACTCGTACTGTAAGCGCCGAGCTCGACTCGGCGAGGGCGACTTATGTCCGCGACGCGCGCCTTCGATCGTCTCGCCAAGCACGCCGCCCGATTCGCAGGACGGCCCGCGGCGTTCGGCATGGCCGGCGTGGCCATTGGCATCTGGTGGGCGGTCGGACCGCTGTTCGGGTTCTCCGATACCTGGCAGCTGGTGATCAACACGGCCACAACCATCGTCACGTTCTTGATGGTGTTCCTGATACAGAACACTCAGAGCCGGGACACCGAGGCGATCCACATCAAGCTGGACGAACTCATTCGCGCCACCAAGCAAGCCAACAACGCGCTGATGGACATCGAGGAACTGGACGAGGAGTCCCTGGATGCGTTCCGTCGCCGCTACGAAGAACTCGCCGAACGAACGCGAAAAGGCTGATGCGTCACCAGGCCGACAGCGCCGCGCCGAGAACGAAAGCCGCCTGCATCGCCGACACGCCGGCCGTCACTCGCCATGCGTATGCCGAGCCCCCGCGCGCCAGCGCGAGCAGGCACTTCATGGCACCGTTGACCGCGAACGCGCCGAACAGGCCGTAATGCGCCAAGCGCGCCTCGCCGCCCTGGGCGACCCATTGGGCCGCGGCGGCGGCTCCGGCATGCACGTCGGCCAGCCCGGCGAAGCTCAGTACCCACGGCAGGCTTGCGGGCCCCAGCCAGGCGCGCAGAAGCGCGGCGGCCACCAGCACGGTAGCCAGCAGCGCCGAGATTCGAAGCGCAGCCCACAGGTCGTAGGGCCGTCCCGCCACGACCGGCGCCGCCTCGTCCTTCAGGGTTGCGGCGGCGCGTGCAGCCAGCCAGGCCGCCGCCAGCGCGGCCAGGCCCGCGCCGACCAGAGCCGGCGCCGCCCACGCGAGCAAGACCGGCGAGATCAGCCCCAGCACCAAAGCCAATTGCAGTACGGTCGCTATGTTCGACATCAGCGCGGCGCTGGCCGCCAACGGCGCCTGCGCCGGCATGGCGCGGGCGCGTTCGGCCATCGCCGCGATGGTGGCGGTACTGGACACGAAACCGCCCGCCAGGCCGGCGATCGGCAGCCCGGCCCGGGCGCCGAGCACGCGCGTAGCCAGATAGCCGCCGGCGCTGATCGTCATCACGCCGACCGCCAGAGTCCACAGTTGATGCGGATTGACCGCGCCCCACGGGTCCAGCGCGCGATCGGGCAACAGCGGCAGGATGACGAAAGCGCAAGCGGCCAACAGCAGCAGGCCGCGCAGTTCCTCGCGTCCTATCCATTGCCGGCTGAAGCGGTGCAGGCGTTCGCGCGCGGCCAGCAGCACCGCGAGGATCACGCCGAGCGCGGCGGAGACCGCTGCGGCGCGCATGGCCAGCGCGCCGATAAGAAAGGTCAACAGCCAGGCCGCTTCGGTGGTCAGTCCCGGATCGTGCTCGCGTGTGCTCAGGTAGCCGGCGACGATCAGCGCGCCGACAGTGGCGCCAGCCACCAACAGGCCGACATCGCCCAGCTGCATCGACGTGGCGCCGATCAACGCGCTGAGGGCGAAGCTGCGGATCCCGGCCGGTTGGCGTGCGGCGCGTCCGCGGTGCGCGCGTTCGCGCTCCAGTCCGACCAACAGGCCGACACCGAGGGCGACCCCGAGGCCGACCAACGACGGCGGAGCGGCGGCCGACATGGCGTTCAAGCGGCCGGCTTGCTCAATGCGCGTACAGCACGGGCTGGTCGGCGCCGATGAGCAGCTCGCGGGTAACGCCGCCGAGCGCCCATTCGCGCAGGCGCGAATGGCCGTAGCCGCCGACGACAAGCAGCTGCGAACGGCTGTGGCGGGCGAACTGGAGCACTCGCGTGGCGACGGTCTCTTCGCCTGCCGGACGCGCGACCCAAGACGCTTCGACGCCGTGCCGGCGAAGATAAGCGATCATCCGCCGTCCGGAAGGTTCGGCATCGGGCGTCTTGCCGTCGTCGATGGCCAGTACGTCCACCGTCTTTGCGGCACGAAGCAGCGGCAGTGCCGCGCGGACTGCGCGCGCTGCCTCGCGGGTCGGCTGCCAGGCGATCGTGATGCACCGGGTCGGCACTTCCGCCGCGCAGCGCGGCGGCACCACCAGCACCGGGCAACCGGCCTCCAGCAGCAGGCTGGAGAAGTATTCGCGGGGCACCGCCGACTCCACCGTATCGCCGATCGCGCCACCGAGCACCACCAGATCGCAATCGTAGCTTTCTCGCGTCGCTGCGCGCGGCGCGCCCATGCTCATCGCTTCGACGGTGCGGGCCTCCCAATCGATCGTTTCGGCGGCCAGGCGCTCGCGCAGCGCCGCCAGCCGGGCGCTGCCGCGTTCGCGCAGATCGGCATGCGATTGCGCGGTCACCGGGTCCGGCATCAGCCCCCAAGGATCGACCACCGGCGGCGGCAGATCGATCATGACCAACACCGACAGATGTGCGCCGTGGAGCGCCGCCAGACGGACGGCCAAGTCCAGCGCGTCGGCGTCGCCGTCGCGGTCGACCAGGGGCAACAACAGACTCTTGTACATGACGCCGCTCCTCGTGCCGGCCGGGGTGTAGCCATTGCACGCCCGCGGCGAGGAGCAAGCATGATTTGGATCAAGAGATCTTCGCATCGCCAGAAGCTGAATGGGGCGGACTTGATCGGAGTCAGCGACCGGCCCCCGGTCGCGGCGTCGACTGTAGTCCCTGGCCTCGGGCGGCGGTCATGAACAGCGAGAAATTGCGCAGATACGTGCTGCAGGAATTGGGCTACGACCCGCGGGTCGACGCCAGCGGCATCGGCGTCAGCGTCGAAGACCGCTTCGTCCGACTGACCGGCCACGTGCCCAGCCTGGCCGACAAGTACGCCGTGGCCAGCGCGGCGGCCAGGGTCAGAGGCGTGCGAGGCGTAATCGTCGACGTGGAAGTGCGCTGCGCTTCGGAAACCTGTCCCGACGACGAATTGATCGCCAGAAGAGCCGTCGAAGTGCTGGCCTGGGACGCCACGCTGCCGAAGGATTCGGTCACCGTCGTAGTCGACAAGGGGCGGGTGCTGTTGACCGGCATGGTGGACTGGCAGTACCAGCGCAACCGCGTGGAAACCGACTTGCGTCGCCTGGCGGGCGTTTCGTCCATCGATAACCGGATCGAGATTCGACGCGTGAGCTGCCGCGAAGACGTAAAGCGTTCGATCAAGGACGCCATGCGCCGCCGCGCCGACCTGGAGTCGGAGCGCGTGCGCGTGGAAGTGGACGAGCAGGGCGAGGTGGTGCTGAAAGGAAAGGTCGCCGATTGGCGGGCCCGCAACGCCGTCGAGGACGCCGCCTGGCTGGTCGCCGGGGTCCGCGCGGTCGATAACCGGGTCCGGGTGCGGTAGCGCCCGCTACTCCACCATGACGTCTTCGATCTCGAACGCCTTATCGATCTGGCAATAAATGTCCATATCGGCGTATTCCCGCTTCGCCACGAACACCAGCGATACGGCCTCATCGGCAAAGAAGCGGATCTTCGTCAGCGTCAGCTCCTTTTCCAGACCGGCGTAGTCCCGATCCGTTGCGCCCTCCTCCCAGCCTTCGTAGGCGGAATCGGTCAGTTCTTTCGCCAGTGCACCCTTCAACTTGCTCAGCGTCTCCGACGAGAATTCCGCAATCCAGCGTTCGGACGCGGAAATCAACTCGGCGAAGTCGCCGATATCGGCGCCGTCTTGCTCCAGATCGAACTCCACGTCCAGGACGCCGCCATGAAGAGCGCACGTCCCCGTCACCACTTCGTCTTGCAACTTCAAGTCATCGAACATGCTCATTGCTCTTCTGTTTTCGGGTTCTGTCGGCCGGCACGCTCCCAAGATAGCTGGGCCGATACCCGCGATGCTTTGCGGCGTCCAACGGGGGCATGTTGGCATGTGCCGGAACCCAAGGTCACTGGAGGCCCGCCGTCGAACAGGCAAACGACCCCGCCCGGCGCCGGCTGAATGGACCGGACGCCCCGACCAATGGCGTGGAGAGACGCATCGATAGCGCTAGAATCCGGCCATGACGTTCCGTCCGCTTGCCCGTCAGGCGCTGCATTGGCTGGTGATCATCACTCTGATCGCCACGTCGTTCGCTGCGCCGGTCCAGGCAATGGACTCCGCCCTGCATCCAGCGGCGGCCATGCCGGCTGCCGTCGCGATGGCGGACACCCCCTGCGGCGAAGGGATGCGAGCCGCGGACTCTCGCGATCCACCATGCGACTGCTGCACGCCGGCGTCGTGCGACCTGTCCGCCTGCCTGGGCACGGCCTGCCTGCTCGAGTTCCCCCGGCTTGCGGCCGCCATTCCGCTGCACATGGCGCCTGCGTCCTGGAATGTCCCCGGGCGCCCCACGCAGCCGATCGCCACCCCGTTCAGGCCGCCGATCGCCTGATTTCTCCGTAGCGAACCACCTCGGACGCATTGCGTCCGCACGCCGCCGTGCGCGGCGATCACGGAGAACTCACCATGAAACGCCTCTTGTTCCGGGCAGCGCTTCCGCTGCTCGGTCTATTGCCGTTAGTCGCGGCAGCCAAACCGATCGCATTCGCCAAAGGCACGACCGTCATGGCCGAGTACGGTGCCGGAACCATGAACGAAGCTCAGCTGTTCTATGCGCCGCGCTACTGGTACTCGGTAGGCGGCGGCTGGCTGGAGCTTTCCAGCGAAGACGGATCGAAGCAGCGCCACATCGCTTACATGCGCGCGAACCTGCTGGTCAAGCGGTGGAACCTGCCGGGCGCCCAGGCCAACGCCTTCGTCTGGGGCGGCCTCGGCCAGGCGACCGGGAACGACTTCGCCGGCGACACATCGGCTCGCAACGTGGGCACGCAGGTCGATTACGAAACCCGACGCATCTACGCGGCCTTCCGCTCCGACCTGCAGGAAAGCGATCGCTTCTCGCACCGCATCGACACGCTGCAACTGGGATGGGCGCCGTACGAGCACGACTACGACACCTTGGCCACCTGGTTCGTCGTCCAGGGACGCCGCTACACCGGAGACCTGTTCGACGGTACCGAAACCGCTGTCCTGGTTCGCTTCTTCAAGAAGGGCGCCTGGGTAGAGATCGGCGCGACGACCGACGGCAAGCTCCAAGCCATGGCGATGTTCAATTTCTGATTCGGCAGGAACCCAACTCATGAACCGATACAAGCTGCTCATCGCGATCGCACTGGCGATCGCGTCTCCATTCGCCGCCGCCCGTACCGTCGAGATGGACGTCAATGGACTGGTGTGCGGTTTCTGCGCCCAGGGCATCGAGAAGACGCTGAAGAAACTGCCCGCGACAGAAGCGGTGTTCGTCAGCCTGGAGAACCGCCTGGTGGCGGTGAAGCTGAGGGACGGCGTCGATATCGACGACGCCGTATTGCGCAAAGCGCTCAAGGATTCGGGCTACACCGTAGTCGCTATCCGGCGGACCGAACGCTCGCTCGACGAACTGCGCAAGAGGGCGAAGCGCGATGACTGAGACCCGGTCGCAAACGCCTCTACGCCGCAATCTCGGCATGGCGCTCCTCACCCTGATCGCCAGCGCAGGCGCCATGGTGTGTTGCGTGCTCCCCGCGGTCATGGTCGCGCTGGGCGCGGGGGCCGCGCTCGCCGGGCTGGCGACGGCGGTGCCGCAGCTCGTATGGCTGTCCGAACACAAGGCGGCGGTCTTCGCGCTCGCAGCGACGATGCTGGCCGTGTCCGGAGCGACGTTGCTGCGGGCACGAACGTTGCCCTGTCCATTGGACCCTGGCCTGTCTGCGGCATGCCGGCGCTTGCGCCGAGCCAGCGTGGCGCTGTGGTCGCTGGCGGCTGCCTGCACGGCGCTGGGCGCGGTCTTTGCGTTTGTTCTGCCGAACTTGAGCTGATGGCGAGGGCGGCCAGCCGGCCGCCCTCTTTTTAGTCCGCCGGACCAGTAGACGCCCTGATACTTTTGCGCGCTTGGTCGCCCTCTTCCGGCCGTTTCCGGCTTCGACGCGACTGCACGCAGCCGTATCAGATCTCTCCGCTCCAGTAGTCCACGCCGTCGCCGATCCGCTCGATCGCTTCGAAGGGCGCCGCGCCGCCCAGATTGGCTTCGGCCATGAACTTGCCCGAATCGGGGTAGACGCAGATCTCCGGATCGTCGGTGGTTCCGATCGAGATGTACTTCAGGTCTTGCGCTGACGTGTTGATGAGCTGGTGCGGGTATTCCGGCCCGGGCGGGATGCAGATGACGTCGCCGGCCTTCACCGGGAGCATTTCGCCAGCGACGCGCAACGTGCCTGAGCCCTCCAGGATGATGAACATCTCTTCTTGCGCGTAGTGCAGGTGGTAAGGGCACACCCGCATCCCCGCCGGAACGACGTCATAAGCCGCAGCCAGCTTGCGCGCGGCCGTGCCCTCGGTGATCCGCACGCGATCGCTCGCGTACGTCGAGCCGCGCACGAAGCGTTCCAGGGGAACCTCATGAACGTTGCGGATCAGCCGGTCGGAAAGCGTCTTGGCGGGGTCGGACATTGCTCAGTTCCTCTGAAGGTCGCATGTCTGCAGGCAGGCGGCCAGCGCCGGCCGGCTGGACCGGTCGATCCGGAGGGGGCGGAATCGTCACCGGCACTATCCTGCGCATGCCGTCGTCGGGCGGCGCCGGGATCGCCCAACGCTATCACTCCGACCGGGCCGGAAACACCCGCGCGGCGGCGTCGAACGCGTTCGGCGTTCGCCGTTCGATGCGCGACAGGCCGGTTCCTACTCCGCCCGGGCCGCGCGCGCATCCGCGAGCTCTTCGCCGAGGTCGACGCCGCATCGCGGCGCCGCGATGCGCTGGTTCAGACCGCGCGGCCGCCGTCGAGCTCGGGCTGCGCCACCGGCGCACCGGGCGGGCCGCCCACGAAGTGGCGTACCAGCGGGCGCGAGTCCGGTTCCAGCAGGCCGGCGATGCGCTGCTGCAGGCTGCGTTCGTCCTCGGTCACGCGTTCGTGCAGGCGCAGGTGCTCCAGCCACGAGCTGCCGACGAAGTACTCGAGATACACGCCGGGCGCCGTGGTGTCCTCGACTACCGACCAGGCGATCGCACCGTCGCGGCGGCGGCTTCGACCCAGCGAGGCCATCAGTTCGAGGAACTCGCCGCGCCGATCCAGGCGCACCGTGTACTCGATGGTGACCAGGACGGGACCTCGCTCGCCCGCGATCTCGGCCAACGGCAGCGGCTGCGGCCAATGACCCGAGGGGGCGGTGTCGAGCTGCGCCGCCGCACCGAGGCGAAAGCGCCGCAGCGCCAGCGCCGCGACGGCTGCGCCGCCCGCTGCGATCGTCAGCGCACGATCGCTGCCCCAGTGCTGGGCTATTGCTCCCCAACCCAGGCTGCCGGCGGCCATGCCGGCGGAGAACACCACGATGTACAGCGACAACGCGCGCGCCCGCACCCACGCCGGCACCGAAATCTGGGCCGCGATCTGCAGCGAGGACAGCACGCTGATCCAGGCCAGCCCGTTGAGGACGGCGAGCGGATACAGCAGGCGAACGTCGCGCAGCAGCGCCATCGCGAGCATGCAGCCGGCGTAGACGAAGGTCGCCAGCGCCACCAATCGGTCGCCGTCCAGCCGCCGGCGCACGCGCGGCAAGCCGATCGCCCCCAGGATGGCGCCGGCGCCTATGCAACCCAGCAACAGGCCATAGGTGCCGGCGCTGGCGCCCAGTTCCTGCTTGACCACGATCGGCAGCAGCGCGGTCAGCGCGCTGGCGAAGAAGAAGAAGCCGGCGGCCTTGATCAGCACCGCCTGCAGCACCGTGGCTTGGCGTGCATAGCGCAGGCCGGCCCGCAGGGCCGCGCCGAAATGCTCCGGAGGCAAGGCCGCGGTCGCGGCGTTGCGCTTCCAGCGCGCCAGCACCACGGCCACGCCGAGGAAGCTGACGGCATTGATCGCGAACGCCCAGCCCGCGCCGGCCTGCGCCACGATCAGGCCGCCCAGCGCCGGCCCGATCGCGCGGGCGATGTTCATGCTCAGCGAGCCCAGCGCGACCGCCTGTCCGAGCAAGCGGCGCGGCACCAATTCCGGTGTGGTCGCTTGCTGCGCGGGCATCGCCATCGCCGCTCCGCAACCGAGCAGGAAGGTCAGCGCGACCAGGCCCCAGGGGCCGAGCCGGTCGAAATGGGCGAGCAGGGCCAGGACCGTTGCCGCGGCGAACATCCACAGTTGGGCGACGATCAGGTAGCGACGCCGATCGACGATGTCGGCCAGGGTTCCTGCGATCACGGCCAACACCACCACGGGCAGCGTCGTCGCCGCCTGCACGGCGGCCACCATCAGCGGCGATCGGGTGGTTTCGGCCATGACCCAGGCCGCGGCCACGTCGTGGATCCAAGTGCCTATGTTGCCGGCCAGGATCGCCAGCCACAGCGCACGGAAGTCGGGCTCGCGCAGCGGCGCCCACGGGCCTTCGGCGGGCGCCGGAGTCGATGCTTGGCTCATTGCGGCATTTCCTTTCTTGCGGTGGTTACAGTTGCAGGATGCCGCGCCGCAAGGCGATGGTGACGGCGTGCGTGCGATCGTTGGCGCCGAGCTTGGCGAGGATGCTCTTCATGTGCGCCTTGACCGTTTCCTCGGTCACGTTCAACTGCGCGGCGACGAGTTTGTTCGAGTTGCCGCCGGCGACGCCCTTGAGCACGTCGAGTTCGCGCGAGGTCAGCTCGGCGTCGGCCGAATGCGCGGCGATCTCGGCCGCGACCTCCGGCGGGATGCGGCGGCGCCCGGCCAGGGTGGCGCGGATGGTCTCGACCAGCTCCTTGCGCAGCGAGCTCTTGAGCAGATAGCTCTGCGCCCCGGCCTTGAGCGCGCGCACCGCCTGCGCGTCGCCCCGGTAGGTGGTCACCACGATGATGCGCGCGGCCGGAAACTCGGCGCGGATCGCTTCGATCGCGGCGACGCCGTCGAGTTCCGGCATCTGCAGGTCCATCAGCACCACGTCCGGCAGGCTGCCGCGAAATGCGTCGACGGCCTCGCGGCCGTTGGCCGCTTCGGCCACGATGCGCATGTCCGATTCGCTCTCCAGCACGCTGGCGATGCCTTCGCGCAGCAGCGGATGGTCGTCGACTACCAGGATTCGGGTCGGTCTAGGGGGCATCGGTCGGGTTCCTCCGGATCGCTGTGCGGATCCGCCGCAGCCAGCGCCGCCAGTGGGTGTTGCGGCGTCCCGCACAGGCCGCCAGCGGCAGCGTTACTTCGATTTCGGTGCCGCCGCCGCTGCGACTCCAGAGCCGGAACTGCGCGCCGACGCCGAGTGCGCGTTCGCGCATGCCCGACAGGCCCCAGTGCCCGGGGCGGCCGCCAGCGCGCTGGACGGCCTCGTCGATCCCGCGGCCGTCGTCGCGCACCCGCAGGCGCAAGCGCTTGCGATCGCAGGCCAGTTCGACTTCGATATGCCGCGCGCGGGCATGGCGGAAGGCGTTCGCGAGCGCTTCGCGGCCGATCCGGAACAACTCGTCGCGCAGCAAGGGGTCCAGCTCCGGCAGCCGGCCTTCGACCACCACCTTGAACTCGGCGGGGTGCTGTTCGGCCAGCTCGGCGCCGACATAGGCGAAGGCGTCGGCCAGGCCTTGCGGCAGGCCGGCGCCGCCGGCGCGCAGGTCGCGCACGCGATCGCGGGCTTCGGCGATGACTTCGTCGGCGCGATCGAGCGCGCTCTCGATCGCTGCGCGGGTCGGATCGCCGTGCGGGACTTTGTTGGCGACGCCCTGCAGGCGCAGGATCAGACCCTGGGTACTCTGCAGCAGGGTGTCGTGCAGTTCGCGGGCGATGCGCTCGCGTTCCTGGTGGCGCTCTTCCAGGCGTGCGTGAAGCCGCGCGGAAATCTGCCGCAACCGGAGCAGGTACGCGCCGAACAGTGCCGCCGCCGCGGCCATCGCACACAGCATCGCGAACCACCAGGTTTCGGTGAAGCGCGGCGCGATCGAGAAGGCTTGCGTCGCCGCGCGCCGGTTCCACAGCCCGCTTTCGTTGGCCGCGATCACTTCGAAGCGGTAGTCCCCCGGCGGTAGGTTGGTGTAGAAGGCTTGGCGCCGGTTGCCGGCGTCGCGCCAGCGTCCGTCCAGGCCGACGAGGCGATAGCGGAACTGCGCGCG
The DNA here is from genome assembly GCF_037027445.1 of Lysobacter firmicutimachus. Classification (NCBI taxonomy): domain Bacteria; kingdom Pseudomonadati; phylum Pseudomonadota; class Gammaproteobacteria; order Lysobacterales; family Lysobacteraceae; genus Lysobacter; species Lysobacter firmicutimachus. Next base: position 115,826 of record NZ_JBANDL010000002.1, on the reverse strand, counting down.
CCTGGGCATGCTCAGGCTCAGCGAGGCGTAGTCGATCTGCAGATCGCGCGCTTGCTCGGGCAGTTTCAGCCGGGGACCGGGAGGGTAGCGGCGGCCGTTGGCGGCCAGGCCGCGGATCGTCACCGGCGGCGCCACCGAATTGGCGCGCACTTGCGCCGGGTCCACGGTCGCCACGCCCTGGTTGGTGGCGAACCACAGGCGTCCGTCCGCCGTGGCCAGCGCGGAAGGCGTCACCACCGCCTGCTGGGCCAGTCCGGGCAGCCCGTCGTCGTCGTCGAACAGCTGGGTGCGCAGCGCATGGCCCGGCTTCGCCAAGGCGCGTTCGAGCTCGTCGCGCTCGATCCGGACCAGGCCGCGCATGCCGTTGAGCCACAGCGCCGCGTCGGCGGCGGCGACGATGCCGGTGATGCCGGTCAGCCGTTGCGGACGGTCCGCCGCCAACGACCGCACCCGGCCCTCGCGGATCAGCGCCAGGCCGGTCTCGCCGGCGACGAGCATGTCCGGCTCGCCCGCGGCCGAGCCCGGCGCCGGCGACAGCTCGGCGATCGCGGTGAGCGCGCCGATCCGCAGACCGTCGGCGCTGCCGTAGCGGCGCTGGGCGACGCCGTCCCAGCGCGCCAGTTCGCTGCGCGGGTAGCCGATCCAGACCGCACCGTCGCTGGCGCCGGCCAGCACCGTCGCGTCGCGCCAGCGCAGCACGCCGGCGCCCGCGGCGCGCCAATGTCCGCCGTCGAAGTGCTGCAGCCCGCCCGGCTCCCAGATCGCCCACAGCTGCGAGTGCGGCGCGGGCGCGAGCAGACGCGGGCCGGCGCCGGGTATGGGGGCGGGCAAGGCGGTCATCGCGCCGTTGTCGCGGCGCCACAGGCTCGCGCGCGTCGCGATCCAGGCGCGGCCGCCGTCCCCGCGCGCGATCGCATCGAACAGTTCGCCGCGGCCGGAACGCGCCAGCGGGACCAAATCGTCGGCATCGATCCGGAACAACTGCTCGCCGGCGCTGACCAGCGGGCGGCCGGAGGCGCCGTCGATGCCGATGGCATAGGTGTTCTGCTGGTTCAGGCGCTCGTCGGGCAGCGCGTTGATGCGGTTGAAGCGAAAGCGGTGCAGGCCCAGATTGGTGCCGACCCAGACGTTGCCTTCGCGGTCCTCGAACACCGGCACCGCACGGTCGGACGTCAAGCCGTTGCGCTTGCCGATGGCGGCGTCCAGGTCGTTCGCGCGCAGACTGTAGCCGGTTCCGAAACGCGGCAACGCCGATGTCCGGACCACGCCGCCGCCACTGCGGTCGGTGCCCCACAACGCGCCATGACGATCCACACGCATGCGCGCCAGCCGGGCATAAGCGGTGGGCGTGCGCCGCAAACGCGCGCTCAGGGCGGGGGTCGCGGCGACCGCGCGGGTGCCGTGCTCGCCGTCGGATATCCAGATCCGGCCTTGCAGGTCCTGGGCCAGGGATGCGTACAGGCCGGCCGGTTCGCCGCTGTCCAGGAAACGCCGCGCGCCGCGCGGCAGGTAGACCAGCCGGGTGCCGGTGGTGACCCACAAGGTACCGCGGGCATCCAGCCACAACGCGTCCGCACGCGGGCCCGGATAACCCCATTCGGCGCCGATGCTGCGCCAGCTCCCGCGCTCGTATCGCGCCAGACCGCTGGCGGCGGCGGCCCACACCACGCCGTCGCGGTCCGCGGCCAAGTCCATGATCAGCTGCGTCGGCGCGCCTTCGGCCGGCCCGTAGTGGTGCACGCGGCCGTTGCGGACGACGCTGACGCCGCCGATCAGAAACCCCATCCACACACTGCCGTCGCCGGCGACGGTCAAGGCGGTGATGTTGTTGGACGCGAACTCGGGACCGGACGGGCGATAGGGTTCGAACTGGACCCCGTCGAAGCGGTATAGGCCGGTACCGGTGCCGAGCCAGAGATAGCCGTCGCGCCCCTGGGCGATCGCCCAGATATCCGCCGGCGCGCCGTCGCGCAGGCTCCAGGCGCTGTGGTGATACTGCGGCGCGTCGAAGCGCGGCCTGGCGGAGACGCCGCGCGGCATGCAGACCAGCCAGGCGATAAGCGCGACTGCGGTCAAAATTCGCGCTGGCACGGCCCTCGACTCCACGCAGTGCCCTCGTCTGTAAACCTGGCTGAACCTTCGGGCGACAAATTTACGGCATTCATGCGCCCCTCCATCCCCCGGAAGAGGTAGTTGCGCCTGCCCCGACCGCGGTTGGCCGAATCTGCACGGTCCGCTTAGGCTCGATGCGTGCAGCGTCTCTATTCCCTTTTTCCGCATGGCCTCCCGGGTCTGGGCTTGGTCGGATTGCGCGTGGCTGCGGCATTGAGCCTGTACGAGCACGATCCGGCCGCCTACTGGCCCACCGCGGCCCCGACCTTGCACTGGTTCGCCGCCGCGATCGGCCTGGGCCTGCTCGGCGGCGTGTTGACGCCATGGCTGGGCCTGTTGAGCGGCGCATCGATCTGCATCGGCTGGTGCCTGGGCGCATGGGCCGTGTCGCCGGGCGCGCTGGCGCTGGCGCTGGCTGCACTGGCGTTGAGCCTGCTCGGTCCGGGCGCCTACTCGATGGATGCGCATCTGTTCGGCCGGCGCGTGCTGCGTCTGCCGGAACGGAGGCCGTGAGTCTCGCCTCCCCCGATCGAGGGAGCGGACGCTTGCCCGATCCGGGATTCAACCGCAGCCCGCGAGTGGCGAGCATAGGCGCCGACCGCCAGGCCTCGCGCCGCGCGCAATCCCTCGATCACCGCAGGAGCCGGCCGTGAAACGCACCGACGTCCAGTCCCGCCTCCCCGCACCCGGCCGCAGCGCGCCGCCGCCGGCAACGGCCGAAGGCCTGAGCGATGCGGCGATGGCCCGCGTGCAAGCCTTCGTCGACGCGCACCTGGCCATGCCCATTTCGCTGCAACACCTGGCCGAGCAAGCCTGCATCAGCCGGTTCCATTTCGCCCGTGTGTTCCGCGCCCGCACCGGCCTGAGCCCGATGCAGTACCTGAAGCTGCAGCGCATCGAAGCGGCCAAGCGCTTGCTGCGCCAGCCCGCGCCCTGCCTGAGCCGCATCGCCACGACCCTGGGGTTCTTCGATCAGAGCCATTTCACCCGGGTGTTCCGCAGGGCCACCGGGCAGTCGCCGGGGCGCTTCGCCGCCGGCGACTGCCTCTGCACGCCGACGCTGTACCCGGCGCTGCGGTTTGCGGCACGCCGCCGCCGACGTGTCGCATCGCGGGTCGATGCGCATACAGCACGCGCATCCAATCCATCCGCGCGCGCTGCCTGCATCGTGTAGCGAAGGCCCGCCGGCGCAATCCGGCAGCCGTCGACATGGGCGATTCGCCGAAAGATCCCGGCGCCACCCCGTCCCCGTTCGCCACAGGAACCCCTCCGATGCCCACCGCCACCCCGACTCCCGGCAAGCGACTGCTGACCCCGACCGACCACACCCTGATCCTGATCGACCACCAGTCGCAGATGGCGTTCGCCACCCACTCCATCGACATCGCCGCACTGCGCAACAATGTCGCCCTGGTCGCCCGCGCCGCCGCCGGCTTCCGGGTCGATACGATCCTGACCACCGTCGCGGAAAAGTCGTTCTCCGGTCCGCTGTTCCCGGAGATCTCCGCCGCGTTTCCCGGAGTGGCGGCGCTCGACCGCACCAGCATGAACGCGTGGGAAGACGCTCAGGTCACCGATCGGGTCAACGCCGGCGGCAAATCGCGGCTGGTGATGGCCGGCCTGTGGACGGGCGTGTGCATCGTCGGACCGGTGATCTCGGCCCTCGAGCAGGGTTTCGAGGTCTACGTCATCGCCGACAGCAGCGGCGACGTCTCCGACGAAGCGCACGAGCGCGCCATGCAGCGCATGATGCAGGCCGGTGCAGTGCCGATGACCAGCGTGCAATACCTCCTGGAGCTGCAGCGCGACTGGGCACGGGCGCAAACCTATGATCTGACCACCGGCATCGCCCGCGAATACGGCGGTGCGTACGGGATCGGCATCCAGTACGCCAAGACGTTGTTCGGGGCCTCCGAAGGCGGCCACTGAGCCGCGGCCCTCCGAAATGACCGACCGCACCCGCCGCCGCCTGCTCGCCGCCACTCTGGCCGGTCCGCTCGCGGGCTGTCTAAGCGGCGGGGGTGTGCACGCCCCGCGAGGTTCCTCCGCCATGGCCGACCTGATCGTCCTCAACGCGCGCGTCACCACGCTCGACCCGCAGCGTCCGTCGGCCACGGCCCTGGCCGTGGCCGACGGCCGTGTACTCGCTGTCGGCGACGATGCGCAGATCGCCGCGCTCGCCGGCCCGGGAACGCAGCGCATCGACGCCGGCGGCCGGCGCCTGATTCCCGGGCTCAACGACAGCCACATCCATCTGATCCGCGGCGGGCTCAACTACCACCTGGAACTGCGTTGGGACGGCGTGCGCAGCCTGGCCGATGCGATGGCGATGCTGCGCGAACAGGCCGCACGCACCCCGGCGCCGCAGTGGGTGCGGGTGGTCGGCGGATTCAGCGAGCATCAGTTCGTCGAGAAGCGCCTGCCGACCCTCGAGGAAATCAACGCGGCCGCGCCCGACACCCCGGTGTTCATCCTGCACCTGTACGACCGCGCCCTGCTCAACCGCGCGGCCTTGCGCGCCGTCGGCTACGACAGAAACAGCCTGGATCCGCCGGGCGGCCGGATCGAACGCGACAAGGCCGGCAATCCGACGGGGTTGCTGCTGGCCAAGCCCAATGCGCTGATCCTCTACGCCACGTTGGCGAAAGGGCCGAAACTGCCGATCGAGTATCAGCGCAACTCCACTCGCCACTTCATGCGCGAGCTCAACCGCCTCGGCATCACCTCGGTGATCGATGCCGGCGGCGGGTTCCAGAACTACCCCGACGACTATCGGATCATTCGCGAGTTGCACGCAGACGATCAGTTGACCGTGCGCATCGCCTACAACCTGTTCACCCAGAACAAGGGCGGCGAACTGGCCGATTTCGAGCGTTGGAGCGCGCTGCTGGCGCCGCGCGAGGGCGACGACCTGCTGCGCCACAACGGCGCGGGCGAGATGCTGGTGTTTTCCGCGGCCGACTTCGAAGACTTCCGCGAGCCGCGTCCGGAGCTGCCGGCGGAGCTGGAGCCCGATCTGGAGCGGGTGGTGCGCCTGTTGGGCGAAAGGCGCTGGCCGTTCCGCATCCATGCCACTTACGACGAGAGCATCGATCGCATCCTCGACGTCTACGAGCGGGTCGATCGCGAAATTCCGCTGCGCGGACTGAACTGGTTCATCGATCACGCCGAAACCATATCGGACCGCAACATCGAGCGCATCGGCGCGCTCGGCGGCGGCATTGCGATCCAGCACCGCATGGCCTACCAGGGCGAGTACTTCCTGCAACGCTACGGCCCGGACGCGCTGCGGCGTACGCCGCCGGTGCGGCGCATGCTCGCCGCCGGCGTACCGGTCGGTGCGGGCACCGACGCCACCCGCGTGGCCAGCTACAACCCATGGGTCGCGCTGTACTGGCTCAGCACCGGTCGCACCGTCGGCGGGCTGGCGATGTACGGCGACGACAACCTGGTCGAACGCGAGCAGGCGCTGCGCTTGTACACCCAGGGCAGCGCCTGGTTCTCTGCGGAGCAGACCCGCAAAGGCGCGCTGATACCGGGGCAGTTCGCCGATTTCGCCGTCCTGTCGGCCGACTACTTCAGCGTCGCCGACGCCGAGATCCCGGCGATCACCAGTCTGCTGACCGTGCTCGGCGGGCGCGTGGTGCACGGCGACGGCGAGTTCGCGCCGCTGGCGCCCGAACTGCCGGCGCCGATGCCGGACTGGTCGCCGGTGGGGCGCTTCGGCGGCTACCAGCCGGGCACGTTGATCCAGGCCGTAGCGGGTCTGGGCCAGGCGCACGCCCAAGCGCACGGCGGCGCCTGCCACGCACATCCGCACGGCCATGCCGCGCGGCATGCCGTGCCGTTGGCCGACGAACGCGGCTTCTGGGGTGCATTGGGCTGCTCCTGCTTCGCATTCTGACTTCTCTTCGAACGCATTCGCGCTGGAGCTCGCATGAATCCAAAGCTGTTGGCCGGCTTGCTGTTGGGCTTCGGCATCGGCCTGGGGTGCCGGGCGCTGGGCATCCCTTCGCCCGCGCCGCCGGCCCTGGCCGGCGCCCTGCTGGTGGTGGCGATGACCGGGGGTTACACGCTCGCCGACCGTTTCCTCGCACGCCGCCCGGCGATGCGCGTGCACGACTGCGGCGGTCCCACCGGACTGACCCGCGACGTCGCGGAGCGCGACAAATCATGACCGCTACCTTGATCGGCCTGATCCTGGCGCTGGCGATCGGCGCAGCCTGCCGCCTGGTCGATATTCCAGTTCCGGCGCCGCCCAAGCTCCAAGGCGCCTTGCTCGTGCTGGCGATGACGTTGGGTTTCCTCGCCGGCGAACGTTGGCTGAGTTGAAGCAGCACGTACCGACGCTCGATCCGGAGCCGCACAGCGCGATCGCGCAATTCCGGGCTCTCGCCGGTGCCGACTCAGATTCGTCGCTACAACCCGTACACCGCAATCCGCTCACCGAGGCCGTCCATGCCCAATCCGCCCCGTATCGACGAAACCCGTCGCCAACTGCTCATCGCCGGCTCCGCACTGGCCGTCGCCGGCCTGGGCCTAGCGGCCTGCAGTTCCGAAACCCCTTCGGCCGCTGCGACGGCCGATCCCTCACCTTCTTCCGATCCGGCCATAGGAGCCAAGACCATGGGTACCATCACCACCAAAGACGATGTGCAGATCTACTACAAGGACTGGGGCCCGCGCGACGGCGAACCTGTGGTCTTCAGCCACGGCTGGCCGCTCTGCGCAGACAGCTGGGAGGCGCAGATGCTCTTCCTGGCGTCCAACGGCTATCGCTGCATCGCCCACGACCGCCGCGGTCACGGCCGATCCAGCCAGCCCTGGGACGGCAACGACATGGATCACTACGCGGACGATCTGGCGCAGCTGATCGAGCACCTCGACCTCAAGGGCGCGACGCTGTTCGGCTTCTCCACCGGCGGTGGCGAAGTGGCGCGCTACATCGGCCGCCACGGCACCGCACGGCTGAAGAAGGCCGGCCTGATCTCGGCGGTGCCGCCGCTGATGCTCAAGACCGCCGCCAATCCGGGCGGCTTGCCGATCGACGTGTTCGACGGCCTGCGCGCCGGCTCGATCGCCGACCGATCGCAGCTGTACAAGGATCTCGCCGCCGGCCCGTTCTTCGGCTACAACCGACCCGGCGCGAAGAAGTCGCAGGGCGCGATCGACTGGTTCTGGATGCAGGGCATGTGGGCGGGGCACAAGAACGCCTACGACTGCATCAAGGCCTTCTCCGAAACCGACTTCACCGAGGACCTGAAGAAGATCGACGTACCGGTGCTGATCGTGCACGGCGACGACGACCAGGTCGTGCCGATCGACGCCGCCGCCCGCGCCTCGGCCAAGCTGATCAAGAACAACCGGCTGATCGTCTATCCGGGCGGCCCGCACGGCATCACCGATACCCACAAGGACCGGCTCAACCAGGATCTGCTCGAGTTCCTCAAGTCCTGACCGCTTGCCACGCCGGGCCGCGCCGCGGCCCGGCTCAGCCAGGAGTAGCGACCATGTTGGGAATCACCCCGTTCGGAGCGTTCCACACCGCCTTGGCCTTGCTCGCACTGATCGCAGGCGTGGCCTGCCTGCTTCGCCATGGCCGCATCGCGCTGGCCTGGCGCAGCGGCCGCGGCTACGTCTGGCTGACCGTCGCCGCCTGCGTGACCGGGCTTTTCATTTTCCATCACGGCGGCTTCGGCCCGCCGCATGCCTTGAGCCTGCTCACCCTGGCCGCGCTGGTCGCGGCCGCCGGCGCCGAGCGCTACCGCTGGTTCGGCCGCGCCGCGGCCTACGTATCGACGTTGACCTATTCGCTGACGTTCTTCTTCCACTTCATTCCCGGCTTCACCGAGACCCTGACCCGGCTTCCGGCCGGGCGGCCTTGGGCGAGCGGACCGGAGGATCCGAAGCTGGCCGCGATCATCGGCTTGTGCTTCCTCATCTATCTGATCGGCGCCGCATGGCAGGTCATCGCCCTTCGCCGGCAGGCCAAGCACTCGAACGCCGCGGGTCACGAAGCCTCAGGCCGGGCAATCCAGTAAAAGTACGAGTACCCGGGCGCGGCGAGGTTCGACCTCCCCGCCCGACGGAGCTTGTCGTGGGGCCGCCTCATTCCTTCGGCGGCCCCGTGCTTTCGGCGGCATTTTTTGGGCCGGGAACAATCTCGATGGCCGCCGCCGGAAGACGAAGGAGGCTTGTTCCTCCCGAATCTCGAAACAGTCCAGATCCGGACACGACTCCAGACGCCAATAGTCCCGGGCACTTTCCAGCTTCACGACGTACCGGGCCTGTATTTTGTCCGGGCTGAGCGACATCGAAGCTCCGGGTTCGGCTCGCCAGCCCAGGGGGCGCGCGCGTCGACGCACCTTCACTATCGCGGTGTGCGCGCAAGTTCCGCTCGTCGGCGCCCCAACTCTGACACCCGCCAGCCCGGCCCGTCGCGGAGAATCAGCCCCTTCTTTTCCAAGCTGGCCAACGCCAACTCGGTGAGCACGTCTCGCTCCCACTTGAACAGCGGTGGTCGCTTCAACAAGACCGAGAAGGCCGCGCGCTCGTCGGGCGAGAGGTCGATCATGGCATCAAACCAACACTTGCCGGGTACGCCTGAGGAAGGCGTGGACCTCGCGCTCGACGTGTTCGTCGATCATTTGCTCGGGGCGACAACCATTCGGACACGCCAGGCGCGGCGTCGTCCCGAACAGCCGACAGATCAGCGGCCGCTCCTCATAGGCCTGGCAGCCGCTTGGGCCCAGGTGAGGACAGGTCCAATCGGCCAGGGCAGCCTCGTGTTCGGCCGCCGTCTTGATCGGAAGCCGCGCCATTTCCTCAGAAGACGCCGTCACCGGCCCACAACAATCATGGCAACCGTCAATGCAGCGGAACGACGGAATCCGCCGCCGAAGCTCAGCGATCTTTCGATCGTTGTCTGTCATCAGGCCTCTCCCAAAAATCACTGCGGCGATTGACGCGAAAGCCTTCGGGCTAAGCCTTCTTCAGGAATTCGGTGCGCAGCACCAGGCCCTTGACTTTTTCGACGTTGCACTCGATGAGATCTTCGTCGTCGGTCAAGCGGATATTTTTGCAAAGCGTCCCGCGCTTGAGCGTGACCGAGGTGCCCTTGACCTTGAGATCCTTAATCACCAGAACCGAATCACCATCGGCAAGCGGCGTTCCATTACTATCTTTCACAATCATTTTTAACTCCAAAGAATCTGAGAACCCAACGGCACCGTAGAACGGCGGCCGCGCGCCAACCAGTCGGATGGATGAGTCAGGCTCGACGGCAACGCGCTCCGCAGCGGATGGGGGTTTCGTGGGTCAGGAAGAAGGCGTCCTGATACGCCTGGCGAAAGCGAAGCGCGTCAATCGCTTGCGCACGCGTCAAGCCGTTGGCCATGAAGTGCGCCGCAAGTTCCGCGTCGCTCGAACGATCGTCGTTCGCCAAGTGGTCCTCCACGAATGCCAGGATCGGCCAAGGCAACTCCGCCAACTCCAGATCGGGCTCCAACCGCACGATTGTCCTCTCTTTGCCGTCACTGGACCGCGGGAGCGTCCTGCAGATTCACCCGGGGTGCGATCCAATAGCACTGCTGAATCGCCTCCAGGATCAAAGCCAACACCAAATGGACGCCAGAGGAAATCAATCCGACCTTGCGCCGCTCGCGCCCCTCGATGCCGCCGGCGGCTCGACGCAGCGCTTCGTGCAAGCCCGCACGCTGCTCACCGCCTGGCGGGTAAATGCTGAAGTCGCACGCCCCTGGCGCTACTCGGGCGACCTCGTCCAACAAGGTTCCCTGCTCGATGGCCCGATAGACCTCAAAGAAGGTCAGATTGCCCTGCAGTTCGATCTCAACCGCAGCGGTGAGCTGGAAGCCCACAAAGGTCAACGTGCTCAATTGGGGCAGTGGCGCAGACATGCGAAGGACTCCTGACAACGATGCGTCATGCGCTGAACGGGCGCGCACTTGCACCGCCCGCCCACGGCTCGGCCATGATCAGATTGGATATACAAAGCCTATCAATAGATGTTTTGCACATCAAGATAGATGCTGTAAGAATGACATGCGCCTCAGCCGGGTGTCGAACTGCACGTAATTGGCGATCATTCGTCGCCTTGCCCCCTCTATCGACGGCCACGATGACTTGCCCTACCGCTCCTGCTGCTCAGCCTCCCGCCATTTCGTCTGCAGGGGCACCGCGTTGATCACGGCCAGCCAGCTTCGCGCCGCCCGGGCTCTGTTGGGCATGGATCAGAAAACCCTGGCCGAGAAGGCGGGCGTATCGCTTCCTACGATTCAGCGCATGGAGGCCAGCCCGGGCAATGTTCGCGGCGTGGTCGACACCCTGACCAAGATCGTCAACGCCTTGGATGCGGCGGGCGTCGAACTGATCGGTGAAAACACCCCCAGCTACGGCACCGGTCGAGGGGTGCGACTCAAGTCGCCTCCCTCCGACCAGGGATAGCGTCGCCGGGAACGCCCCCCAAAGCCCAAGCGGACCGCGCCCATGGCCTCGCCGTCGCCTCGCTTCTCCGTGCTGCAGCGCCTGTACGAACCGAAGCTGCTGACGGTCCTCCGGCATGGGTACCGCCTTGAGGACTTTCGCCGCGACCTCGTCGCGGGCTTGACTGTCGCCATCGTCGCGCTGCCGCTTGCGATGGCGCTGGCGATCGCCTCCGGCGTCGCGCCGGAGAAGGGCCTGCACACGGCCATCGTGGCCGGCCTGCTGATTTCCTTGCTCGGTGGCTCGCGGGTGCAGATTGGCGGCCCGACCGCAGCGTTCATTCCCGTGGTCTTCGCCGTCATCCAGAAATTCGGTTACGAGGGGCTGATTCTCTGCACCCTGTTGGCAGGACTGATGTTGATCGCAGCCGGCTTGATGCGGCTCGGCGCGCTGATGAAATACATCCCGCAACCCGTTGTCACGGGCTTCACCGCGGGCATCGCCGTCAGCATCTTCCTCAGCCAGATCAAGGATCTGCTCGGCCTGCGCATCGATGCGCTGCCGGCGGAGTTCTTCGCGCGGATGCATGCCCTTGCCCAGCACCTGGACAGCGCGCAACTGGCGCCCGCGTCGCTCGCACTCGGCTGCATCGCCCTGGTGCTGGCGTTGCGCCGCTGGCGCCCGAACTGGCCGGGGTTTCTGATCGCGTTGCTGATCGCGACCATCGCCAGTACGGCGTTGTCGCTGCCCGCGGACACCATCGCTCGCCGCTTCGGCGCCGTACCCGCCGCGCTGCCCGACTTCGATATTCCACGCATCCCTTTCGAGCGCACGCTCGAGATGTTTCCAAGCGCGTTCACGATCGCATTCCTGGCCGGCATCGAATCCTTGCTGTCGGCCGTGGTCGCCGACGGCATGACTGGCGGGCGTCATCGATCCAACGGCGAGTTGGTCGCGCAGGGCGTGGCCAATGTGGGGAGCGCGCTGTTCGGCGGATTGCCGGCGACCGGCGCGATCGCGCGCACGGCGGTCAACGTCCGGGCCGGCGGCCGCACACCCGTCGCGGGCATCGCCCACGCCGGATTCCTGCTGATCTTCATGCTGGTCCTCGCCCCCCTGATGGGCTACGTGCCGCTCGCCGCGCTCGCCGGCCTATTGGTCGTCGTCGCCTGGCAGATGGCCGATGTCGAAAGTTTTCTTCACCTGATGAAAGGCCCTATCGGCGACAGAACCATCCTGCTGGCGACCTTCGCCCTCACCGTCGCTTTCGATCTGACCGTCGCCATCGAAGTCGGCCTGGTATTGGCAAGCTTCCTGTTCATGCACCGCATGAGCGAAGTCGTCGAGATGCAATCGAACATTTCGCTGCTCGATCACGACGAAGGCAACGGGGAAGAGCTCGACCAGCGCGCGCAGCTACCGCCCGGCGTCGAAGCTTTCCAGATTTCGGGGCCCTTGTTCTTCGCCGTGGCCAATCGCCTGGACGAAGCGCTCAACCAACTGCCCACGCCGCCGAAGGTGTTCATTCTGCGCATGCGCTGGGTTCCGCTCATCGACGCCAGCGGCGTCACCGCCTTGACACAGTTTCTGCGCCGCTGCGAATTGCAGGGCACGCGAGTGATTCTTTCCGGCCTGCGCCCTCAGCCTCTGGCTATCCTGCGACAGATGCACATCCATCCCGATGGGCAGCAACTGCGTTTTGCCTCCGATTTTTCCGAGGCCATCGCATCGGTGCGCGCGGATCAGCGCCCGCGCAGCTGAGTATGCGCGACAGCGTTAGCCGACAACGGCCTCAAGCCACCGTGTTGCAGCGAGTTCATTCCCCCTGAATGCCGCTGCGCCCGGCAGGTGCGCGGTTTCGGTAAAGCGGGAGTGCCCGACGCTCAAAACCGAACACCCGCCACGCAGGCCATGCCCAACCACCCTGGCCAGCGCACCGCTTCCCAGCCAGCCGCGTTTCGGCCGTTGAACGCCCGCGGGCGGTCTCGCCCGCTCCGTTCTCTGCTCCCTGGAGTACGCAGCGAGGTCGCCTACAACTCGCGACCCGACCGCCCCCCTTCCACCGCACTCATACGATCTTCGAACAATTTCACGTATGTCTTGACCTTCTCCCGATAAGCATCCTCATCCCGAAGGCCCAGAGGAACGATATCGAGACGTTGACGAATGTCCTGCAATTCGCAGAACAACACCATGCACATCCGTCGGATTTCATCCGCTTCCTTCCCGGCTACCACCGCATCACCTCATTGGGTCCGAAGGACATTGCCATCAGCCGCTGTCGCAACATGCGTAAGCTCCACAGAGCATTGGGCGGTCGCAATCGCTTGCGCGCTTTATCGGGTCGCACGTTTCAATCGGGTCTTGCCCCAACCCCGCGGGAACGGATCGTTCGCAAACTTGGACCTGACGGCGTCGAACACCGCGTCGGTGTCGCCGTGTGACTGGAGATGGCGAAGCACCGAAGTGGCAACCACATTCGCCAGCTCCGTCGGCAGAGGCTCCGTACCGCTCGGCAGAAAGGTCAACTGAAGGTCTCGCAACAGCGACGAGCCCGGCATACGGGAGCGCGCGAGCTCCAGCGAATCGAGATACTCCGCTCGAATCGACTCGGGCTGCGCCGCGCTGACCACGAACGCACAGTCGCGTTTCGATGCCGAACTCGCTTCGCGGTCAAACGTCGTCAAGCACCCCTCCAGGGGCATCGCCCGGGAACTCGGCGCGGCAACTCGAGACGGACCGACACCAACCACCGTGACGGCCACACGCATTGCCGCCCGAGAAAGCAGGGCCGCAACGGAGGTTTCCTCCGCCAGGGCGGTTCGCTGAAACGGAGCCGCCAGTTGCGGCGCGCAATCGCGGAGCCAAGATGCTCGCGCCGGCAAAGGTATGCCGGGCAGCATCCTCCCCCGTTCAACCAGCATGGCGCGCAAGCAATACCCGACCTCAACCCATGCCTGCGGCACCGTGGGCCAGCACAAGACCACGGCGCTCACCGGCACGCCCTCACTGTCCACGCCTTGCGCGGATGCGACAAAGGCCATTCGGTCCGGGGTCATGGCGCTACCGGGCTGGGCATCTCGCGCCCTTGTCGCTGCGCGGGCATGTCGGGCAGATGTCATTCCAGGGGCTTCCGGCATCAAGGCCCCACAAGGGGCCAGGGAGATGGAATGAGCATATCAACAGATGTTCTATACATCAATATCAATGCATTTACCCGCCCCTGGACGGCCAATCTGCGGCCCAAGGGGACCCGTGGATGCCTGCCCCTAGACACCGGACCGGCAGACGAACGCGCCTGGACGTTGGGTCAACGCGCTACGGCACCCGCAGTTCGCCGAGCACCGCAATGTCGCAAAACACAGGCGACAACGGTGCGTGGTCCGCGACCGGATCGCCAAGCTCAAGCCAGACCGTTTGCCTACGTTTCGATCGTAGCCGCCCCCTCTGATCGGTCCATAGCCGCGGCGGATCGACCGTCAGATCGTTTTCGGTGGCGCCGCTGGGACGCGTGTCATCCGGGATTGGGGATCTGGACGATCTTGCGGCCGATGCAGATCCCGCCAAACGCCATCAAGACGGCATCGCTTGAGAACCCACAATGCGGAACCCTGCACCCTGGGCGCCAATGCCAACCGCACCGCTGTTGCGCAAATTTCGACCACCGAAATGCCAGGCCCACCGCCGCCGCATTCCGAAGTCGTTCGCGAATGGGAAACTCCGCACTTGCAGATGGAACTCCCTATCGTCGCGTTCGGGACACGAATGGTTCCACTCCTGGCCGTGGATTCATCCACGCCATCAAACCGCTCTTTTGAGTCGAGCGCGACGCGGCAGACCGTCGGCCACCGGTATGCTCAAGATCCATTTGAACGAAACCACGATCTGTGACGATATAGTGCGCTGTAGCGGGAGGCAGGCAATCTCGCCGACGGGTTTGGGGACGAAGTACGGGGACGCGCCCTTTTTTGGGGAGAGGAGGGCGATCGATGATCTCGAAACTGCCGGAACCTGTTCGCTTCTGACAAGTCGAACCGAATAACCACAGGACCTCTTATGCGCCCGTTGTCTTACTGGTTCTTTTCTGCCGGCCTATCGCTTTTGGCTTGCGCCTTCGGCTCTCCGGCCCACGCCGAGGGTCGATGCCCACCCGGCTACTATCCGACCGGGGGCGGAAGTGCGGGTTGGGAGGCCTGTGCACCGATGGGCCCCATCGAGGAGGCGGCGGATGATCGAGAGGAAGAAAACGGCAGCTACGTCGACGGCCTCCCTTTTCGGCGTTTCGACCCCGAAGAATGGAAGATCCTGATGGAAGGGTCGCGCAAGGCCGAGGAATGGCGCGAGGCCGAGCGGATGAAGGACCCCGCTTATCGTCGTCTGAAACAGGGGTACTGGGAATATCCCGAGGCGAGCAGGAGCGATCACAAGCAGATTTGTCTTGCCAGCTTTCTGACGCCACAGGGAGGCGTCATGCTCATGGACTGGGCCGGCGAGAATCCGGGCACGTTTCTCGCTTTTTATGGGGCCGGAATTGCGCCGACGAAACAGATCGTACGGCAGCGCCTCAGCTTGAAACAATCCGGAGAAACTCAGCAAGTGCAGGCTTTTCGCGGATCTTTTCCATGGGAACAGCGGATGGGCATGGTGATGTTCGCGGTTCCTTCAACCCAGGCGTTGCTGGATGCGATCAAGGATGTGCAGGACTTTGAGGTCGCGTCGGGCGACGAGACGTTCATCTGGGGCGAATGGCACAGCGGCCACCAGGCTCGGGACCGGTTGCGCCAATGTATAAGCCGCCGCCGTTGAGCATCGGTCGCCGTGAGGCGGAAACGGGTGGATTCGCGCAGGGTGCCGGCTTCCCAAAACCAAACGCCCCTCGCTGAAGCCCGCCGAGACCGGGGCTTTGAGAGGGCGCGCGGAGTGCGCAGAGAGCTCTCCGCCGATAATTGGCGCGCCATGCCTACCGGATTCGAACTGGTAGGTTCACGCAAAGGAAGGAACAGCCCGATAGAACGCGCCTATAGGATGCAGGGGCAGCTACAGGTTCCTCCGGCGGCTAACTCGCCCTCTGGTTCTCCCAGCGCTGTCGGTACAAACGTGCGAGCGGCGGGTAGAAGATCTGGGTCGGGCGGTACCGCGAAAGCTCCGTCATGTCCATGAACAGCATGAAAGAGCCGATCGCCAGAACGCCGCAGATCAACTGCACAAAGGTGGGGGCGCCGTTAACAACCGTCCCCGGCATGTACAACTCGGCGAACAGTAGAGGCCAAGCCAATGCGGTGACCGACAGTCGGCGCTGATGATCGTGCCGCCTGGCGTCGTCCTCTTCTCTGGCCTTGACGACCAAACTCAATAGGAGAGCGTCCTTTTCGGCTAAGGCGTGTTCTTCAAGTTGGCGCGGCGTTACGTTCCAGGGATCTGGACCGCCGCCAGTCGGCATATCGCGCTCGGGCAAGAGTCGCCAGACATATTCGCCCAGGGCAACTATTACGCTGCTGCCAACTGAGAACAGGAGTAGCAAGGAAACAAAAAAAAGTACGCCCCAGCCGACGCCAAGCCCCTGGACTCCAAACGTCCAGTCGAAGGTTAGAAGATTCTTGCCGAGGTTGTAGGACAGGAACAGATCCGCGGCCGCAACCGCGTTGACGATCATTAGGACGAAAGTTACGTCGTTGTACCGTTCTAAAAGAGAGATTGCTGTTTTTGGGTCGGGGATTTTGTTTTCGCTGCTCATGTTTGCGACTCGAAAAGTTTGGCAAGGAGGATCCGCAACCAAAAGACCCAAGGCGCCCCTGAAACGCAATTCAGGGCCGAGTCCGTACGGGCCATTGGCGAGTTGGGTTGTGTCGTGTTTCTACGACCAATAAAGCACGGCTTGACTCACTTGCAAACAAATGGTGCTTCGCTTTGTGAGCGCTGCTATCCCTGAGTTTGGTGGATGGTCGATACCCAGCAGGGAACTCCAATCGCTTACCCATCGGTTCGGATACCGGGCGCTCTTCCACGCCGTCGTGCTCGGCGAATCTAAGGCGTGCCCATTGAGCTATGGAGCCGCACGAACGTCGGCGAGGTTTCCCGCGCCTCCCATTCCATCTGCTGCAGATGGGCGCGCAGCCCAGGCGGCGTACGGGCCATCGGTGCGGCCCAATGGCGCTGGAAGTCGAACGCCCGCTCGGCGTCGTGGACATCCCAGGTCTCGCCGACCTCAAGGGCTTCCAGCCGGCCGGCAGCACGCGCATGGGCGCAGCAGATCCCGAGGGGGCTGCGGCGGCCCAGGCGCGGGGACCGTGCGGCGATCGGGCGCGGGCGCGGCCGCCGCCGAGTTCTTCCATGCGCGCCGCGAGGCGCTAGGCTGAGCCTGGGTAGCTCGTCCGGCGGGATCGCGATACCGCCGGGGCCGAGGCGCCCACGAAAGCGAGCCTGGGCCTGCCGGCGAGCGAGCGCTGTCCCTGCCGTGCCGCCACCAAGGGCAGGTTACAAGCGCAGCAAAACCCAGCAGACTCCCGCTCCGAGTTCCCCGAGAGAATCGAACTTCGATGCGAAAGGCGTGGGACAAGATTCGAACCCAGATCGAGGCGCGCCTGCCTGCATACAGCGCGCGCTCGATACTGCTGGGCGTGGCGGTATGGGCGTTGGCGACCTTGATCAGCGCAGCTCAAGGGCAGGCCTTCGCCGCCTACCGGGGCCGTCCTCAGGATTGGTGGAGCACGCTGGGCTATACCGCGGCGATATTCTCGGTTTGGGCGGTTCTGGCGCCGGCGATAATGGCCGCGGCCGATCGCTTATTCGCAAGCGGTTTGAACAAAGTCCAGCAGGCGGCCATCGCCGTGTTCGGATACTTGTTCGCTACCGCACTGCACGTCGCCTTGTTCGTCGTCGTTTTCTGGCCCGTTTATGGGTCGGGGCTGCCGAACCCATCGGCGATGGTATGGCCGGTGGTATTGGCCAACTTGGACAAGGCCGCCTTCGCCTATACCGCTTTGATCATCGCCGTGCTGATCCGTCGGCACCTGCGCCAGCGCCCCGGCGCCGCCGAGGCGGCGCCGGAACGGCCCGAAAGCGAGGGGTTGTGGGTTCGCGTGGGCGCCGGCTCGCGCTTGGTCCGCTTTCACGAGATCGACTGGATCGCCGCCGCCGGCGACTACGCCGAGGTGCACGCCGGCGGCCGCAGCCTGCTCATGGATCGGTCGCTCGCCGCCCTGACCGACGAGCTCCCGGCGGACTTCGCCCGCATCCATCGCGGCGCGATCGTGCGCCTGGACCGGATCTGCGAGATCCGCCGCTTGGGCCGGGGCGACGCCAGCGTGGTCCTGCAGGGCGGCCACACCCTACGCCTGAGCCGGCGGTACCGGGACAACCTCGCCAGCGTTCTAGCCCGCTGAGCCCGCTCGCCGACAGGACGGTCCCGCTCGCAGAATTGCGCTGGCGTCTGCGGCCGACCCGGGTTTAGCGTGCCCCCAGGTACTGGAACGAGGTGCTTCGCCGTGCGCAACATGTACTCTGCCTTGCTGTTCGCTCTCCCCGTCCTATTGCTGTGGATAGGCTCGATCAAGGCATTCGGCGCCGACGACCGGGTCGTCGTCATCGGCGCCCTGCAGGGTCTGCACGATCGCGAGCCGGCCTTTGACTATGATCGTCTGCGCTCGGCGATCGTCGAGTTCCGCCCGGACGTCCTGGTCCTGGAAGTCAGGCCCGACGAACTCGCGGAGAAAAAGCCGACGCCCGGGCGGCCGGAATATCCGGCGGTGATCTGGCCGCTGCTCGCCGAGATGCGAATTAATGCCGTCGCCATGGAGCCCGGCGGCGATCTTTATGAAGAAATTACTCGCCAAGCGGGGGCGGCGTTCGCAGCGCTCAAACAACGCAACCCGATCGGAGCCGCAGCCCTAACTCGCCTGGACGAGGCGACCGACGAAGCGCTTCTGGCCTACTGGCAGCAGCCAGGGCAGATCCAGGACGAAAAGACCGCGGCGGTGGCCTATGGCTTGCAGTCGGCCCAGTTCGCGCTGGCCGGCCCGGATTTCGCGGCCGCCCAGGCCCGCTGGGACGGCTACATGGCCAGCCAAGTGCGGAAGGCCGTCCGCGACCACCCGGGCAAGCGCATCATGGTCGTCGGCAGCTACAGCAATCGCGCGATGCTCGAACGGGTCGCCCGGGAGCAGTCTTCGCAGCGTATCGTCGACGCAGAAGCCTGGGTCGGCAAAGCTGCTGCGCCGTCGGCCGCGAGCGCGAATTGAGCCCGGCGCCGCCTACTCGACGCACCGCTCCCCGTGCATTTCCCGTCTAGTTGCTTGCGCGTCAAGGACCGAGGCTGTCCTGGATCGACTGCGTGCGCGCAATCAACTGTACAAGCGTGATGCAGAGCAAGCCGACGAATGACCGCCGGTCCGGATCATAGTGCCGGCGAAGAACCGAGCCGACGGACGGCTCGCCAGCGCGGTGCCAAAGGCCGCCCCGGCCTGGGGAGCGCCGCCTCAGTCGAGCCTGCGGACGCGCATTCCCCTTAACGACCACCTTCCCGAGGGAGAGCCATGATGAATGTCGGAACACCTGCACGCGCCGCCTCCTCTGCCCGGATCGTCCACCTCCTCGCTTGCGGCGCGCTGGTCGCGTTTGCCGGCACCGCCAACGCACAACAAGCGCTGCGCGGCTGGCAGCTGACCCCCACCAACACCGGCCTGGCCGCGCTGGGCCGGTATACCTGCGATTCCCTGCCTCGCTACACCGGCAACGCCAAACTTCCGGCGGGCGCGCGGATTAGCGACGTGCGCTTCGAGGCGCCGCTGGACCTGTCGGCCGGCGACATCGTCATCGAACGCTCGTGCTTCCGCCCGACCTCGCTCAGCGAGGGCACCGCGGTGCTGACCACGACCGATTACTCGCGCTGCGTCAACGACAGCTGCCCGCCGGCCAAGGGCCGGGTTGAGATCCGCGACTCGGAAATCTCCGGCGCGCTGATCGCGCAAAAGCGCATCTCGCGTTCGTGCGCGTTCCTCGGCGTGGGCATCCTCGAGCGCAATTACATTCACGACACCGGCAGCGGCATCTGCTTCTACAACACCGGCCCGCAATACGACGCCGTCGCCGACGGCAACTACGTCCACCGCTTGCGTTCCTACGGCACCGGCTCCAGCGCGTCGCACAACTCGGCTGCGACCGTGCGCGACTTCTCCACCGCCGCCAATCCATTGCGGCGCATGCTGATCCGCAACAACCGTCTCGACATCCGCTCGGGCAATGACACCGGCTCGCTGTTCTTCCAGACCGCCGCCGACATCGACCAAGTCCGCGTCGAGGGCAACCTGTTCGAGGGCCAGGGCTACCAACTGATCCTGGAGTCGCGCTGGGGCAATAGCTACGGCCGCGCGTTGAGCGTGGTCGACAACCGCTTCAGCGTGACCGGCTACGGCTACGGCTACGGCTACGTGTACGACGAGGACGCGCGACTCGGCTATGGCTGGAGCCAGTGGGTGGACAACTATCGCAACGACCCCACTCAGTCCGATCACCGCGGCGCGGCACTGGCGAATCCGGAGCCTTACTCAGACTGAAGACGGCGGAGTGTCGCCGCCGCGGTGCGGGCGCCGATACGCGACTCCGGCGGCGGCTACGCCGCTGCCGGGTACCCGACGCAGACTACTGCTGCACAGAGTGTGTTGGACTACGTTGAGCTGCTCCACAACCCCGAGTGACGGCATCGTTCCAACGAGGGCCCGTCCCCGATAGGGTTTGAAAAGCGGCACGCACTAAGCGGCTGACGACTGTCTACAAAAACCTGGGCGATTCGCAGTGCATTGGTGGGCGGTCGCTAAATGGAATTGCCTGTGAGCTTCTGTTAGGGAGGATCAAAGAATGATCGATGTCACTGTGTCATGCGCATGTGCGTATAACATCCAACTGCTGCGCCACTTATGCCGCCCCACTTCGATCAGTAGGAATGCACGAACGCTGATGTTCTGAGTGGGTCCCGACGCCCTGTGGCGGCCTCTTCGTGTCTCGTCATAGTTTGCTGCCCAGAGCACATGATTGCGCGGACGTATTGTCCTGCCGCGTCGACGCGGCTCCGTGTATTGCCAACTTTTCGCGCTCCTGCCCCTTGCGTCGATACAGGAGGAGATACAGCCAATGAAGGTCGAATCGAATTGCTTCCTAGTCCTAGTTGCATTGGGTGTTTTCGCGTCCGCCCCTTTTTCAGCGGCCTCATCTGAGTTAGGCACGCTTGGAGGAAATTTATGCGTCGCTATCGACGTGAATGACACAGGGGCGGCTGTGGGCCAATGTCGAACTACGGATGGGGATTTCGCGCCGACCTACTGGGCCGTCACTGGAGTTACGGCAATGGCACTGCCCGGCCTGGAGGTCGACGGTCCTTGCTCGACAGTTGGCATTAGCGGCAATGGTGTTATCGCCGGCAACTGCGAATTGGGCGACAATGGTGAACCTTTTCCGGTCCGCTGGCTCACCCCATCATTGCCCTCCACAGCGCCTCAGTTGCTGAATGCCAGCACCGGACATGATCGGGCTGAAGCGCAATTCATCAATGCATTCGGCACAGTTGCCGGCACGAGTACCGACCCCGACGGCACGGATCATCCTGTATTGTGGAAAAGCGGACAGACGGCGGCGACGTCGCTGCCGGTCCCCGGGCTATTGCCTCCGTTGCTTTCGTCAGTTGCGGAGTGCCACGTCGCTGCGCTCGCAGACACGCCTTCGCCAGCGGTGACTGGTTATTGCGAACTTCGCCACGGCGGCGCCATTGCGGTGAAATGGACGCCAAATTCCGCGGGTGGCTACAGTGTTGCTTCACTCCCGCGAATCTCCGGAGGTTCCAATTGCACTGCAGCCGGCATCAATAGGGATGGATATGTGGGAGGGACGTGCGAGGACGCTGACGGCGACTTAGCGGCTGTTCGTTGGCCGCCCTCAGGGGGCTCGCCTGCGGTGTTGTACGGATTGCCCCGCGAGTCCGCTAACGGCCAGCAGTTGATCGCAACAGCCATTAATTCCGCTGGTGCCATAGTTGGCCGTTTCGTTACTTCTGATGGGAAATATCGGAGCTTCGTCTGGGCTCCCACCGGTGATCCCGCCACCGAGGATGGATTGGATTTGGGGGATCTTGGCGGCACCGTCGTTGTCGCACAACGGATAGCTAACAACGGCGGTGTCATTGGAATTGCTGAGAACGGTCGAGGCGCACAAGCCGGATTTTATTGGAGTGCCACAGGCTCCATGCAGGATCTTGGAACGCTCGGCGGGGCAACCAACCACCCCGTCGCGATCAGTCCAAATGGAGAGTGGATTGTCGGCACGAGTCCTATCAGTACCGGGCAACGCCACGCCTATCGGCTTGGGATATCTCGTTCCGGCTTGACACAATCTCTTATGCACGAACCCAGAAAAAATGCCCAAGTTGCAGCGGGTGTATCCGGCTGTGCGGGCGGACATAGGTTCGTTTCGTATAAGCGCGGAAGCCCTGACGGGTTCTGCTGGAAAGGGTCGGGATATGAGGGAACGCCGTCGTTCTATGCGCTCGCTATAGCGATCGCTGGGCTTGTGATCCTTTTATAGGCCAAGACGTGAATCGCCCAGGGTTTCGTAGACATCGCGGCCGTCGCCGGCGTCGCTGGCCAAGCGCTGGTCGGCGAGCGGCGCCGGCGAGGCGGCGGCGCTAGTACCCGCTTTCGACCCATAGCAGACATCAAGCGACGCATGCACGCAGTCGACGCCTCTCCCGCGCATAGCCGCTCGGCGATCGGCCGACATAGCGGTTAAACGCGGTGCTGAAGGTGCTCGCCGATGAGTAGCCCACGTGTTCCGCGACCTTTTCGATCACCAAGTCCTGCCGGTCGAGGATGTCCTTTGCGATCGCCATTCGCCACGCGAGCAGGTATTCCATCGGGGGCATCCCTACAGCCCGAGTGAAGCGCTGGAAGTAGGCCGATCGCGACAGCGCGGCGGACTTGGCCAACTGCTCCACCGTCCATGCACGCGACGGGTCGCGATGCATCTCCCGGATCGACAGTGCTAGGCGCTCGTCGGCCAGGCCGCGCAGCAGTCCGGCTGGCGCTGTCTCGCCGGGCGCCGCACGCAATGCCTCGATGAGCAGCACTTCGACCAATCGGGTGAGGATGAGGTCGCGCCCCAACCGCGATTGCAGGGCTTCCTCGCGCAGAAGCCGCACCAGTACGCCAAGGCGGTCCTCGCCGCGGACATGGACGACCGGCGGAAGCAGCGCCACCAGCAACGCGGTGTCGGGCGAGTCGAAGACGAAATAGCCGCCAAGCATGCGCACGTCCGGCTCCCCGTCGAGGGAACCATGGCGCAGCTCGAGGCTTTGTCCCTCAATGGCGACGGGATCGACCGGCTCCGGTTCGACAGGCTCGAATCCCGAGAGGACGAATCCCGGCGTCGCGGGCAGGAACACGAAATCGCCTGCCTGCAGATGCAACGGATCGACGCCATCGACGTGTAGCAGGCAGGCCCCATCCGTCACCACGCAAAACCCCGGATATCCGAACGGGGAGTACCTCACGCCCCAACGCCCGGCGCCGGAAATGCTCTTCCCGACGACCCTGCTGGGCCGAAGGAGGGCGATCAGCTCGGCAAGGGGGTCGCTCATGATCGGACTCTGGAGAATGTTTTATGGACTCTACCTCATCGAAAGTCTCGAATCGACTCCCTATCGTGGCCACACCCACCATCAAGGAGTTCCCACAATGAAGACGGTACTGATCACCGGTTGTTCCTCCGGCTACGGCCTCGAAACCGCCCGCTACTTCCACGATCGCGGATGGAATGTCGTCGCCACCATGCGCCGGCCGAACCCAGGCCTGTTGCCCGTATCCGACCGGGTCAAGCTAGTCGCGCTCGATGTCACCGACGCCGGCAGTATCGGGCGCGCTATCGCGGAGGCGGGCCAGATCGACGTGCTCGTCAACAATGCGGGCATCGGCGTAGTAGGTGCCTTCGAGGCCACGCCGATGCAAACGGTGCGCGAGATCTTCGACACCAATACGTTCGGCACCATGGCGGTGACCCAGGCCGTCATCCCGCAGATGCGCGCGCACCGGTCGGGCGCGATCGTCAACGTCACCTCGAGCGTCACGCTGGCCAGCATGCCGCTCGCCGCGGCCTACACGGGCAGCAAGACGGCAGTCGAGGGTTTCATGGGGTCACTGGCGCACGAACTCGGCGCCTTTGGCATCCGGGTCAAGCTGGTCGAACCCGGCTATGGCCCGGCGACGCGCTTCGCGGAAAACGGCGCCGAGCGGATGAACGGCCTGATACCGCAGACCTATGCGGACTTCGCCCGTCCGATCTTCGAGGCGTTCGCCCACTCGCAGGCGACGACGCAGCCGCTGGATGTCGCTGACGCGATCTGGCGCGCTGCCCACGACGAAACGGACCAGTTCCATTTCCCTGCAGGCGCCGACGCCATCGCGTTGGCCGGCCCGCGATGAAATCGCGTACGCGGGTAGCGCCCGTTGGCGAGCGGCCACGGCGATGGAAGTTCACCGCAGGTCTGTCCCTGGCAGCAGCGCTCGGCGATCGGGGCGGAACGGAGGATCTCGGTCAACTCGGTAAAGACGATGCGAACCCGGGCATTCCGGAGTGCTTGGCATCAGCACCCGCGCCGAACTCTTGCAACGGGCGTTGGTCGCCGGTTGGGCGTTGGGCGAAGACTAGCTCGCCCCCTCGTTGGGTGCCCGTCGAGTTAAATGGCCTGCCGATCTCACCGCTCGCGTTCTATGCCGAATAGTCTGTTCAGTGTTGGAGCGGGCATGTTCGGATGGTTGAAGGGAAAAACTCAGGAAAAACAGTCGGGATGGGGGATCTCTGACCATGCTAGGCAAGTCGTTGCGGCCGCGAGCCCCGTGTTGGAACTGAATCTTGTTCTCTGCCGGTCTGTTGATAATTTCGAAGTCATCCTCGCGAGCGAACGGGTCCGGGGCTACATCGTCGGTTTCTTCGACGGCGCAGCACAGGCAGCAGGGGTTGAATTTTCTAGCGACAAGCAGTTCTTCACCTATCTGGGGCTGGGTCACGAGCTGGTGCTGCAAAAGGACTTGGATGACCCCATCACATTCGCGATGGAATCAATCGCTTTGCAAGGAAGCGAGGCATTCTCGGAGGGGCAGATCCTAGGAGAAACGGACTACTTCAACTGGATGTCAGACCGGCAGCAACAGCCGATCGGGCTGCTCAGGTTATTCCATGAGGTGAGCTAAGCACTCCCAGCGGGGCAGCTAGATGGTGTCGAAGGAAACGGTGGCCGCGTGGTTGGCTTGAAGCGGCTGCGGGAATGCAAAAGGCGCCTCAAACCGCTCTTTTCAGTCCAGCGCTAAGTCACTGATTTGGAAGGACAAGCGGCATGCGTGTTGGACTAAAAAACCAACGCCCTGAGAAAAGAGAGAGAAAAGAGGGGGGGATCTGGCCGTTTTCGGTCGATCCGCCGCCAACCTTGGTCCAACGCCAAAACGCGAAAACCGCCGAAAACAAGGCGTTTTCGGCGGTCGCTGCTCTCGAAATAGAGAGGTTCGAACAGGGGTATTTGGCGCGCCCACGGCTCCCGGATTCGAACTGGTAGGTTCACGGAAAGTCGTCCCGGAGAACGATAGCCGGCCTAAATCGAGGCGCCCACGCTCCTGTCTTGAACCAGTCTCTACACGCTGGGAAACATCAAGGAACAATACATAACTGCTATCGGGCGTTGTCGTGGTTAGGGCGCATACGGTTTAGTACCCTTGCAGCAAGGTGAGCACCAATTTCTAAAAGGCGGCGCAACCTAGCTAGGCTCTTCCCCCGTTGAGCTTCTTAGCCTTTCGCCGACCTACCTGGCGAAACGAAGTTCGGAAGCGCTCGTACAGTTCATCAGCCGACGGTGATGGTGATGCATCGCGCTCACTGGCGAATATCGAATAGTAGGCGCGATACCGTTTACGATCGCGCGCTTTGTTCCAAGTCCAGCCCAACCCTAATGACGTTTCGCCCTTCATTGGTCTTTTAACGGAGCGGTCTAGTAGAAATCGGAACACTTCGTTGTTAATCGACTTGACTAGAACAAACAGTAAGTCAGCTATCGACTCCATGTCGCTAGTCGTCAATCGAATGGGCTTCTCTAAGAAGTTTTTGTGACGATCCAGGCCTAGCTCCACGGCGTTCTTCGTGCCTAACTTACCAAAACGATGCACACAACAATGACGAAGTTCGCACACTTGACCGTACTGCTCTAACAATTCAACGATGACATTTTCTTTAAGTTCCAAATCAAGAAACTTCCGGAGACCGTCCCTGATGCCTTTCTTGCCCGAGAACATCTGCTCTTCCAGCAACGCTTCCGGAAGCATCTCGCTGCGATGATGGTTGGCCGCGGCATAAGACAGGGTGTACGTCTCGCATTGACTCTGCGAATACGGATCTACAGTCAAAACACGGCGGATTAGTGCTCGCATGAAGCTTTCGACTGCCGATACGTATCCTAGGATTAGCAAGATGCCGAGCTCTTGTTCCAAGCTTGTGGTCGCCGTGTTTCCTACCCACATTTTGTTGAGACGAAGCGTGTTCTCGATGAACTGGTCGATTGGTGACGTCGCAGAATCATCGTGCTTGAGATCGAATAGGGCGGCAGTATTCAACGACGCCTTCACCTGCCGTACTGTAACGGCAGCGGAGAAGTCTGCAGAAAGGGCGCCCTCGCGTGCCATATCTAAGAGAGATAGTCGTCAACGAAACCGTTCAAGACGTCAACGATTCGAGCAGTGCGGCGGCGCCCGAACCCCCTGACTGTCAATAAGTCAGCTGCCGGATCCTGCTTGGCCAAGAAGTCACGCAATGTGCGAAGCATGGGCAAATGCTGCAGGATTTGCTCTCTTTGCCACTGAGTCAGGCCCGGAACTTGGCCAATGGGCGTATCGAGGCATTGTGCGAAGGTGGATGCATCTACTAACTGCTGGCCGCAGTTGTGGCAGAAGCGCTGATTGTCGGTCAGTCGTCGTGTATCGCACGCCGCGCATTTTGGCAGTGATAGGCTGAGGTGTTCCAGATCCACACTGGGAACCACTCGTTGCAAACCCTTGCGTATCGGATGCTTGGCGGATCGAAGCGCGATGGCATCAACTGTCTGTTTCAAACTTCCGCCGGGGCCGCCACCACCCAGTGCACGGATGAACAAAAGATTGGCAGTATGGGGAATAAAGCGACGATAGATGCGCTCTGGCGTGCCGTGTTTTACCGTGCGGTTGTCATAGGTTAGGCCCGCCTCGACAAGCAAACTGAACATACGCTCGATTATCGGAGTCAGCTCCGCTTCGACAATGCCGTATGTGAGTTGCTTCTGTTGGCGCGCGGCCAGCTTCTCGTTAAATGCCTTAATTTCACGCGCTATGCCCTCTAGGACTGCTTCGCCAGCCGTAACTAGCGATTCCAGCTTGGGCACCTTCTTACCCAATGAGCGGAACTCCGCGATGCGAGCATCAAAGTGGTCCTGAATAATTCGGCTCACACCTTGCTGCTGCGTCTTGAAGTCGCCTCGCTGGAATTCGTCGAGCATCGTCAGATACGCGCGCGGAATGCCAAATGCGGCGAATCGCAGCATGATTCTGACATCATGCGGCACCTTGTTAAAATCCCGGACGCGTGCCTGGGCTATTCCATCCATGGTGTCGTCGTAGCCAGGATCTTCGACGCAAAGCCATACAGGAATCGCAACTGAGTCTTGCCCTTGATGAAACTTGGGGCTGATCTCTGTCGTACCTGGATAAACCGAGGCTTTCGGCGCTAAGTCGACAGCCTTCAACGAGCGCACGATGTCCAAGAACTCGATCAAGTATTCAGGCGTCAGGGTCAGCGCCGCGTCATCCATGAGCAGCACTGCAAATTTACGCCCTGCTCGTTCGCGTGCTGCCTTGATAAGTTTTTGGACGACCTCGATAGACAGGGAATCGGCGACGCGCTGTGTGAGCTCGTTAAGTGGCTGGCTACGTTCAATACGCGTTACAAATGCCTGCAGGTCATCCACCGACACCAACTCTTGAAGCAGATCATCAAGTTCTAACTTCGGCTGCCATTCTTGGCCACTGTCCACTAGTGCGAGGACCGTACGGGCCAGTACCCAAGAATGGAACTGTTCTAGCGCGCCCGCATGGCTGGACAGCAACGGCTCTAAACGAAAATAACGATTGAAGGAGGCGTACACAGCAAAGGGCCGCGCCCCTTCATCCCGGCACTGCAGCCACGCGTAACGCATCATGTGGGTCTTGCCGCAACCACGAGGTCCCACGATCGTGCGCATACTGCGATTCGTAAGTTCGCGGAGGACAACTTGGAATAAGTCCCCGCTGGGCGACGTTTCGCGGAGCAGGTCTTCAATGGGAATGTAATCGGCGCGCTGCTGCAGCGCCGATTCGAGTTCGTTCTCAACCTGGGCGGAGGTCATGGACATCTCACAGGCTAAGGCCCAGGAGAGCACTCGGCGTGATAAATCGCGCGCCTACGCCATGAGCGACTGCGTCGAGAGCTGCTCGTCCACGAGAACTGGTCAACAACGCAAACAATCGATCACGGTCACCGGGATTCGCGCGCACGACAAGGAAGCAGTCGGAAACCACTACCGGACCACGCGCTACCTGACAGATCTTCTTGCTCAGATTGCGCCCCACGCGAGCCACCAGGATGTCGCCCGTTCTCGCAGTGACGCCATTGACCCTGTTTCGATGGATCTTTGGGAGCACAAACGAGCGCGGCACTTTCTCCACGCCCTCTAGCAGATGAGTGGTATGGAATACAGGGAAAGTGACGTCTCTAAGTGAGCGAGAACTATAATTGCCTCGTTCGACGGATCGGGTCAGATCGGCGAGGCGTACTGGAGAACGGCGGCGCTTTGTTGGTGGAACAGCTAGCGCGGTGTAATACGAATAATCGAGGCGTTGAATGGCGCGCTCGGGAGCGACCAACATGGGTGACGACAACTGTCCCGCTGGCTCCAGCTTCCGCACGGCAATATCCGCTCTCTGCGCGGTTGCTTTCGTCAGTACGACGATGTGGGCTTTGGCTTCAGTGCGACTGAAAATGTTACGCGGTAGTTCGATGACTTGATCTATGGCGTGTCGCTCAACGAGAGTGCGCCGGAAGGCTGCAAATCGCTCGCCTGCGACTAAACCATCGGGGATAATGAGCCCCAGCCGGCCACCTTTCTTTAGTAGACGCAGATTCTGAGCCACGAACAGCACATCCGCGGGTATATCCTCCGCGCGTGGCAACACGTGGTCCAACCCCACGTCCTCCAAGATGCTGCGAAAGTGCTGCCGCCAGCGCGGTTTGATGTAGGGCGGGTTACAGACTGCAACGCAAGCATCTCCCCACGGGACACCCAAGTGGTCACTCAGGCGCGAGTCGAGCGCATCCCCGGTGTAGTGGCGGAAGGCGGAGCCGTGCAGAGTCGGGAGGCGACCACTGCCTGCTCCTGCATCGATATCCACAGTCACATAGCGTGCGGCTCTCCAGCGCTTGGCGGCTTCGCCAATAAGGGTGCCGTCGCCAGCACCAAGATCGATCACCGTCTTCGGAGCCGTCACATTCATGGACGAAACCAGCAATGCCGCGATCGTTTCTTGGGTGTAGTAACGACCGAGGCGATCTGATCTCCGGCGGTCCATCACAATGTTCAAGATCGCCTCCGTTCGCACATGGGCGAAATTTACCCTAAAAGCAGCAAACAAGCATCGTATTGCCGTCGAACGACTGGGCCGGGCTCCGACCGTATTTCGTTACCTCTCGCGAGTAGGACCTGATTGGCCTGCCCAGCCTAGTCCTCAGCTTGTCCGCTGCGCTTCGAGCGACGGAGCCGCGCAAACGTCGGCGAGGTGTCCCGCGCCCGTCGTTCCAGGTCCAGCAGGTGACCGCGCAACCCTCCGCGGCGCCCCGGGCCACGAGCGCGGCCCAATGGCGTTCGAAGTTGAAGGCGCTTGGCGTCGTGGGCGTCCCTGGTCTCGCCGACCTCAAGGGCGTCGAGCAGGGCAGCGGCGCGCGCCTTGGCGCGGCGGATCGACAGGGGCATGGGGTGGGCAAGCTCAGGGCAGCGGGCCGCGCGGCGGCCGGGCGTGCGGCGGGCTGGGGGTGCGGGGCGGCTTCGGCGTGCAGGCGGTCCAGCGCGGCCAGGCCGGCGGGGCGGCCGCGGCGGTGTGGGCGCGAGGCGGCGCGGTATCGGCCAGGCGCATCTCGGCCGCGAGCGCGCGTAAGGTACGCAGCAGGGCGGGGGCGGTGTCGATGTGGAGGCGATCGATCTGCTAGCTCGCATGCCTATCAGGGCGAGAAGTGACGCACTCAGGGCTTTGCGAGAAAGTGTCGAGCAGGGCTCGAGCTGCCAACTTGGCACTCGACAGATTGCATAGCAATGGTGCTCCCAAATCGAACCCGGATTTATGCCGCTGGAGCATGCCGGCTTGGTCAGCATGGCCGTTTCGTCCTGCATTTCCCGTAAGCAGATAGTTAGCCCTTGCGCGGCGACCAAATTCCGAGAGGAACTTCTCGATATTTCGCTTGCCATGGGGCGTTTTTCGAGTGCAGCATTGGCTTATCAGTCAGGGGGCTGGTGGCCATGGACGCCATTTGGATCGATGTCGATGTCGGCATGTTTCCGCCCGATGTCATCGCGCGCGCCGCGCATAGCTACACCGGCGAGTTTTTCGTTGAGATGGCCTTGCTGCCCCCTCCATCTCACGTAGTGTTCACTCCAAAGCATGCCGATGCGAATGTGGAGCTTCTGGCGTTGCGCTTTGGCAACGACTTGCTCGACGAACGACTGCGTGCTCAGATCCGCGAAGAAACCGCCGATCTCCAGGCCGCCCTTGTGCAAGCCGCGCTGCGTGAGGCAAGCCCTCGCGATCCCAAGGCGCTGCCATGAAGTTCGCTCCACGCTCCGCCTTCGATAGCGCCTCCGGCTACCGGTTGCTGCCCATGCGCTTTCGCCGACTGCCTTGGGACGAGACCCAGGTCCTGGTGACCTCGCTGGCCGGCGATTGGCTCGTCATGCCGCGATCCGATCTGGACCGTGCGGTGGCGGGCGAGCTGCAGCAGGACGACGTCCTGTTCGCGTCGATGGAGGCGCGCCACCTCATCCTGGCCGATCCAGCGCGCTCTACGCTGGCGCCACTGTTGTCCCAGTATCGGACCCGCAAGGCCTATCTCCAAGCGGGACCCGCGCTGCACATCTTCGTGGTATCCCTGCGCTGCCATCACACCTGCTCCTACTGCCAAGTATCGCGCCGTCCGACTTCCGAGACGACCTTCGATATGAGCGGCGCAGCAGGCCGGCATGCGGTGGAGCGCCTATTCGAATGGCCGTCCGACAAGCTCACGGTCGAGTTTCAGGGCGGCGAACCCTTGCTGCATTTCGATCGCATCCGCTCGCTCACCGAAGCCATCGTGGAGCGCAACCGGTCGGAAGGAAGATCCCTGCGCTTTGTCATTGCGTCGACCTTGCACGACCTGACCGACGATCAACTCGCCTTCATGCGGGAACACCGCTTCCAACTGTCCACCTCGCTGGACGGTCCCGAGTGGCTGCACAACGCAAATCGGCCGCGCCCGGAGCGAGACAGCTATCGACGAACGATAGAAGGCATCGAGCACGGGCGGCGGGCATTGGGTGAGGATGCAGTGTCGGCCCTGACGACACTCACCGCACGCAGCCTCACTGCCCCACGCGAGATCATCGACGAATATCGCAAGCAGGGGCTGCACTCGATCTTCCTACGGCCGCTCAGCCCCTACGGTTTCGCCCGCAAGACCCAGGCACGCCAGGGCTATCCGATCACGGAGTTCCTGACGTTCTATTCCATGGCCTTGGATCACATTCTGAGCGTCAACCAGGACGGCTTTGAGCTTGAAGAAGCCTATGCCAGCCTGCTGCTGTCCCAGTTGCTGACACCCTTCTCCCACGGCTATGTGGATCTAAGGTCGCCCACGGGCGCCGGCCTGGGCACGGTGGTCTACGACTACGACGGCCAGGTCTACCCCTCGGACGAGGCCCGCATGCTGGCCGCCATGGGGGCCCATAGCTTTGCAATGGGCCGCGTCGATGAACCCGTGGCTCAATGGCTTCAATCCCCGGCCATGCAGCGGGTGCTCGCAGCCGGCGTCGCCGAGGCTTTGCCCACCTGCGCCGACTGCGCCTATGTGCCGCTGTGCGGCGCCGACCCCATCGACCATTACGCCCGCCAGGGCGACCCGATCGGGCACCGGCCGACCAGCGACTTCTGCGCCAAGCAAATGGGCCTCTTCGATCTGCTCTTGCAGCGGTGGCAGGACGGCTCTGCGGCCGACCGGGCTGTCTTTGAGACCTGGGCGCTCCGGCAGTCGGGGGGATCTCCCGCGGCCGTTCCAGAGGCTCCCGGCTTAGAGGTGGCCGCCTGATGTTGCCGCTGGACGCCAAGGCACGCTGGAGCCCGGAGTGGCAGGAGCCGACCCTGCTCAAGGTCGCCGGACTGCAGGAGTTCGCCGCGGGTGAGTTCCCCCTGGAGCGGATGCTGCTGGACCTGCGCGTTCCGGAGACGGCAGCCGCGGCTGCCCTGCTGGATCTGCCCTGGGCCGGGGTGCTCGTCGGCGCCGACGCCGATGGCCCTACGCGCCTTAGGCATCGGGAGGTGGCGCTCCTGGGCGACCCCGCCACGGTGCGGCCAGGTGACGTGGTCGAGCTGCGCCCGGGCAGCTCCAAGATCGCCGTGCGCTACCGCCGCGGCGACAACGGCAATGTCCTGTTTGCGACCGAGCGGTGCAACAGCTTCTGCCTGATGTGCTCCCAGCCCCCTCGTGAGATTGAGGACGGCTGGCGCGTGGAGCAGCTGTGCGACCTGGCAGGGCTGATCGACAAGGACGAACCCTCCCTGGCCATCAGCGGCGGCGAACCCACGCTCCTGGGCGCCGGCTTGGAGCGGGTCATCCGGCGTTGCGCACGGGCGCTGCCGGACACTCATGTGCACGTCCTATCCAATGGCCGCCGCTTCGAGGACCAGGCCTACGCCGATAGTTTCGCCGGCGCCCACCCCTCGTTGACCTGGGGAGTGCCGCTATATGGCGATCACCACCGCCTACACGACTACATCGTCCAAAGCCCGGGCGCCTTCGCTCAGACCGTGCGCGGGCTCTACGCCCTGCATGCCGCCGGGCAGCGGATCGAGGTGCGGGTGGTGCTTACCAAACCCGTGGCCGAACGGCTGCCGGAGTTGGCGCGCTACCTCTACCGCAACCTGCCCTTTGTTGAACATGTGGCACTGATGGGCACGGAACCCATTGGCTTCGCCAAAGCCCATCACGAAGCCTTGTGGATCGATCCCGTCGACCTGGGCCCCACGCTAATGGAAGCCGCGCAGTTCCTGGATCGGCGCGGTATGGCGGTGTCGCTCTACAACCTGCCGCTGTGCACTCAGCCTCCGGATCTGTGGCCGTTCGCCCGGCGCAGCATTTCCGACTGGAAGCAACATTACCTACCGGCGTGCGAAGGATGCGCGCTGAAAGACCGTTGTGGCGGCTTCTTCGGCTGGATCACCCCAGAGTGGACCAGCCGTGCCATCGCCCCGATTACCGCGAAGGACGATTTCTCATGCGCAAGGCACTGACCCTGGCCGGTGGCGCGTTGTCGGCGCTGCACGGCTCCTTCCAGGACACCGAAGGCCAGGCGGGCAAGCAGTCCGCGTTGATGGCACTTGCACAAGAAGACGCGAACTACACCACAACGCTCGTGGCGCCGCTCAACGCGGACATCGACAATCTCTACGCGGGGCACCGGTCTCACAGCTCGCACCGTTCGCACAGCTCCCATCGTTCCCACAGCTCGCACTACTCGGGCAGCGGCGGCTCCTATCGCGCCCCGGCCTCCACCTACACGCGGCCGGCTTCCAGCTATACCCCGCCGGCGTCGACCTACAGCGCGCCGGCGCCGAGCCCCTATGTAGCGCCTGCTGCCCCCATTCGCTCGCCCCCCTCGACCATCCGGTCTGTGCCCCGAAGGACTGTCTCGTCGCCGACGCGGACCTATCAGCCCCCCAACGCCAGCGATTACGAGTTGCCGTCGGTCAACCCGGCCACATCCGATTATTCGACTGGCTCGGGGACTAGCTTGGCACCGGTGGCTCCCGCTCCCGCTACACCGCAAAGCAGCTGGCGACGCTGGGCCGACCGGGATACGGCGGTGCCCACAGACACCAACGGGGCGTCCACCCGAGCCAGCGCCGATCAACTGCGCCTCATGATCATGCGTGTTCAAGCCGCGCTGTATGCGAAGGGCTATGACCCTGGCGCGATCGATGGGGCCCTGAGCGAACGTACGGTGCTGGCATTACGCCAGTTCCAGGAAGCCTATGGCTTGGTGCCTACCGGACGCATGACGACGGAAACACTGAATGCTTTGGGTGTTGCGCTCCTTAGATAGGCAACGATTGCACGACGCATTCACCATTACAAGGATCTTGCACATTGAATCGCCCAGGGTTTCGTGTGGACATCTCGTAGCCACGATAGTGACTCAACTTCGGCGTCTACATCGCTTGGGGTGTCGCGCCGCGCGGACCGCGGCCCCACTCCGTCTGGCGATGGCTCGGGTGCGGTGCTCATCGAACCTGGGGCAGCCCCATCGAACGATGGAGCCGCGCAAACGTCGGCGAGGTGTACCGCGCCTCCCGCTCCATTCGCAGCAGGTAAGCGCTCACCCCCCGCGGCGCCCGAGCCACCAGCGCGGCACCGCAGCGCTCGAAATTGAACACGCGTTCGGCGTCGTGGGCGTCCCAGGTCTCGCCGACCTCGAGGGCATCGAGCAGGGCGGCGGCTCAGGGGTGGGGGCCGCGGGGCGATCGGGCGCGCGGTACGGCCGGTGGCGGCGTGGCGGCCTCGGCGTGCAGGCGCTTCAGCGCGGCCAGGCCGACGGGGCACCCACGGCAGTCGGGGCGCGGGGGCCGCGCGATGTCGGCCAGGCGTACCTCGACCGCGGCCGCGCGCACGGTCCGCAACAAGGTGAGGGCGGTGTCGATCCGGGCGAAGCGGCAGGTGCCGCCGCGTTTGGCGGTCAGCACGGCCTCGTGCAGGCCGTACTGCACCGACAGGAGGTAGCCGTCGGTGCGGCCGTGCAGGGTGTCGCCGCGCACGGCGCCGGCACGGGCGAGCTCGATCAAGGTGGCCTGGGACAGCGCTTTCATCGACGCGGGCGTCCAAAACACGCGGCTTCGGGAGGCGCCACGCGCGATCGCGGGCGCCGGCAAGCGCGGCCTCGAGGCCGGTGACGGACATAACGCGAGACTGCGCGCAATCGCTTATCCGGCGGTTCATCGCCAAGTGCGTCTTGAGTGGTTTGTCGCCGTCGTTGGTATCCGAAGTTTGGCCAGGCCCACCTCCGGGGATCCACGCTCGACGGCGTTAACGCGGCGCGTTGATGGCATGCGCGCGTACTAAATGGCTGGCGGTCGTCTACAACGATCTGGGCGATTCAAACCCTTTGTTCGCTCACCGAAACTCACAGATTCTCTGCCGATGTACTGATCGAGCTATCACTGTTTAACAGTGGTTTTCCGCCTATGGTCCGCTCCGTGCCGAGGGCGTCCGCGGTGTTTTTGATTGCGAGTCCTCTAGACACCGACCTCAGCGAAGGCGCCGCCAAAAGGGGATAGGGATGTCCAGTCCACTGAATCAGCTGCGATCAGCCGTTCAGATGTTGGCTCTTGGCGCCAGCGGGTCCGTTCGTCGACGGAGCGAACCCGGCTATGACGCCTGGTTATGCCGGGCACGCTGGAATGAACGAGACGTTGATCGACGTCCCGACTACATCGTTCGCCCCCGTTCGGTCGATGACATGATCGCAGTCATACGGACTTGCCGCGAGCATGGACTTGCTGTGGCACTCCGCAGCGGAGGCCATAGCTTCGCCAACGCCTTCATTCGTCGGAACGGAGTGCTTCTCGATCTGTCGGCGCTGCGCGCGTTGACGATCGATTCGCAGCGTAAGCGCGCTATCGTCGGCCCCGGAGTTACCAGTCGCGATCTGAGCCGTGCGCTCGCACCCTATGGCCTGGGTTTCGCCACCGGCCACAGCGGTACCGTCGGCCTGGGCGGCTTCTTGCTGGGGGGCGGATTGGGCATCAACTTCGGCCAGTGGGGGCCGATGAGCGCCTTCCACATCAAAGCGCTCGACGTGGTGACCGCCGACGGGGTGCTGCGTCGTGCCAGCGCCGAGGAAAACTCCGACTTGTTCTGGGCCGCCCGAGGCGGTGGGCCGATGGTTTTTTTTTGCCGCTGTATCGTTCGAGCTCGAATGCCATGCCGCACCGGCCGCGATAACGGCGCGCAGTTTGCGTCTTCCGCTGACCAGACTGGCCGACACCCTGAGATCGGTGGAACGCACCGAGCCCGATCCTCGGCTGCAAGTAATGCTTGCGGTGATTGCTTCCGATGAAAGCGTGGCTCAGCAAGCGCCACCCCGCGAGGTGGCGCTGACCACTTTAGCGTTCGCCGAGAGCATCACGACCGCCAGCGATTTGCATGCGTCGATCATTGATCGACTGTTGCCGTGGGCCCTGGCTCCGGCCAGCGAAGAACATGCCACAGGCTTCACCGCGTTGCACGATCACGGCGACGCGACGTTCGGCGCAGGACGGTATCTTGCCGACAACATCCTGACCGATCACGCGGAACGTGCGGCGGAGATACTGATCGCGCATCTACCGAGTTTGCCCTCGTTGGCCACGCTCCCGATCTTCATTTGGCGCGGCTCGCCGTCGCTTCCGGATGGCGCATTCTCAGCCCGAGGCCGCTGGTACTTTTCTACGTACGCTCGATGGAGCGATGCGAACGAAGACGAAGTCAACCAGAAATGGCTCCGATCGTTGTACGACGACCTACAGCCCATCGCCTCGCACTGCTATATCAACGAATTCGACCTCGAGTATCGCTCGCGGGAGGTGGCGCGCTGCTTTTCCGAAGCGGCCTGGCAGCGTCTTAGGGAACTGAAACAACGCCACGATCCGGCGGGCGTCTTCCACGATCTTGCGTTCTGAGGATGCGAATGGTCGAGGCCTAGTCACCATGGAGCCACAATCATCAGGGGGAGCTATGAACGGGCAAAGCACGGTTCTGGACGCGGTGCGCCGCCAAGATTGCGATCGCATTGCCATAGTCGACGACCATGAGACATTGACTTATGGCGAACTCGATCGATACAGCGACGCCGTTGCGGCATTCCTCGTCGGTCAAGGCATTGGTGCCGGCGACTTGGTGCCCATCGAGGCGACGCGGTCGACGGACTTCATTATTGGGCTGCTGGGGATCGTTAAGTCCGGGGCGGCCTACGTTCCGATCGAGCGCGCTTACCCCAAGGCGCGGAAGGCCTACATCATCGAGCAAAGCCGCGCGGCTTGGCTGTTGACGACCGCACCGGACGTCTCGAGTACAGATCCGGGCGTCCAAGTCGTCGATATCGACACGCTGAGACGTAACGCGACCGCGTCGCCGGTACCGCTTTATTCTCCCTCTCCGGCCGACCTGATGTACGTCATCTTCACCTCGGGGACGACCGGAGTTCCAAAAGGCGTTGCGGTCGAACACCATTCGGTGGCCGCGTTGATCGACTGGCACAACCGTCGTTTTCAGGTCAACTACCAAAGTCGGTCCACGTCCATGGCCGCGCTGGGCTTCGATGTCGCGCACTGGGAAATCTGGTCGTCGCTGTGCGCCGGATCGAGACTCTATCTGCTGAACGACGACATTCGACGAGACGCCTGCGAACTGGTGAAATGGATTGCCCGCGAGAAAATCACCCACGCCTTCGTTCCAACCGTCATGGCCGCGGAGGTTGTTCGGCACAGCACTCGGCCCTCTGCGCTGAAATACTTGTTTACGGGTGGCGAAAAGCTCAATCCTGTGGTGACGGATCACATTCATTTTGCGTTGGTGGATTACTACGGCCCGACCGAAGCCACCATCTGGTGTACGTACCATTTGGTGCCCAGCGCGTCGTTAGGTCGCGAACCTTCGATCGGCACGCCAGTGGAAGGCGCCAATGTATGGATCTTGGACAAGGCCATGCGCGAGGTTCCGGCGGGGGATGTCGGTGAAATCTGCATCTCCGGCGATTGCTTGGCGCGGGGCTATCTTCATAACCATCGACTCACGGCCGAGAAGTTCCCACCGCACCCGTTCGAGGCCGGTCAACGGATCTATCGGACGGGCGATCTGGGCCGTAGGCTGCCGGACCAATCCATCCAGTTCCTCGGCCGTGTCGATGAGCAGGTCAAGATCCGCGGGCACTTGGTCGAACCCAGCGAGGTCGAAGTGGTTCTGGCCAGGCTGCCTGGCGTTCGTCAAGTCAGCGTATCGGCCACTGCGCCAACGGACGGAAGCCCGAAGGAATTGGTCGCCTTTCTGATCCGCAGTAACGACGAAGTCCCGCATCGCGAGTTCATCGCCGGCGTTCGTGAAGGTGCACGCGCTGTACTCCCCGAGTATATGGTGCCGGGGCATTACGCGGTTCTGGATCGCTTCCCGTTGAACTCCAACGGAAAGACGGACAAAGGCGCGCTCATGGCCGACTTCGCGCGCACGATCGCGCCGGTGCGAACGTTCGAGGAGGTTGAAGATCGCGTCGAACGGGCCGTTATGATCGCGTTTCAAGGTGCCCTCGAGCACTCCGATTTTCAAGGCAACGACAATTTTTTTGACATCGGTGGACATTCTATGTTGGCCGCTGAGGTGATCGCGGCCTTGTCGAAGGAACTCGGGCTCGCTTTGCGCATTACCGACATCTACAACCGGCCAACCGCCGAGTCCCTGGCCGCGGAAATTCGGCAACGGCAAGATGCGATCGATGACGTCTCCGACTACATTTCGCCTGCGATGCTGCGACGCGATGCAACGCTGCCGGACGATATCGTTTTTTCCGCGCCGTTCGACGCGGATCGATTGATCAGCCCCAGTCACGTAGTTCTTACCGGAGCTACGGGTTTCGTCGGCATTCATCTGCTCGCCGAACTGCTCGCCACCACGCGCGCCATTGTCCACTGCATCGTGCGCGCTCGCACAGCGGCCGGCGCCATGCAGCGGATCCGTGAAAAAGTCGAAGAGTACAAGGTACCGATCTCTCCTTCGGACTTGGCGCGGGTCCGGGCGCATCCGGGCGACATCGCCTCGCCCGGTTTTGGCCTTCAGGCGAATGACTACGAAGCGTTGTGCCGCGACGTGGAGGTCATCTACCACTCGGCTAGTTCGGTCAACTTCATCAAGCCTTATGCGGCGATGAAGCGCGACAACGTCGATGGACTCGTCAACATCATTCGCTTCGCCGCCAGAAAAAGCACGAAAGCGCTGATGCTGCTGTCAACCATTTCCGTTTACAGCTGGGGGTACTGGATCACGGGGCGCGACGTCGCCGCGGAAGTCGACGATATAGACCAAAACCTGGACGCCGTTTGCGCCGACATCGGCTACGTTAAAAGCAAATGGGTCATGGAAAAGATCGCCGATCTGGCCGAGACCCGCGGTCTGCCGTTGGCTACGTTTCGGCTCGGTTACGCCACGTATCACAGCCAAACCGGACTGAGCGCCAGTTACCAATGGTGGGGGCGGCTGGTGAAGACGTGTCTGTCACTCGGTCTCGTTCCGGACCTGCATGAACTTCGCGAAGGTTTAAGTTCGGTTGACTACATGACCAAGGCGATCGCCCATATCGGTCGACAGGCATCCTGCCTGGGGCAGAAGTTCAACCTGATTCATTCCGGAGAGGCCAACGTGTCCTTGAAGCAGTTCTTCGACTTGATGGCGCGCTACTTCGGCTTTGAATTTCAGGTTGTCCCTTTCCGCCAATGGCGAGCCTGCTGGATGAACGACCCGAAGACCCCGCTCTATCCGGTACTAAATCTGTTCCGGGATCCGATGCACAAGGACAACTGCATCATCGAGATGTACCAGCACACCTACCTCTGGAATCACGACAACACATCGGCCCTGCTCGAAGGCAGTGGGATTCTCCCTCCGGCGTTCGACGAGCCCGAGCTTCGGCGCTACCTCGAGAAATCCATCGGGGTTCGCGAGCGGGCCGAATCTTCGGTGGCGGTATAGTCGGCTGGCCGCGTTGCGCTGATCAGACGTCTGGCGATGCCCGGTAAATCTGCGGGCCACTACTAATGCCGGCTCATCAGGAATCCACAATGCACAAGACTGCGCAGCAACAGTGTAAGACGGTGTCGGAGCAGAAGTGGTCCCTGAGTACGTTCATGGAGTTCTATGAGCGCGTCTTGGGTCCTCGGCTCTTCAAGCCCTACGGGGAGCTACTCGTTCAGGAGATTCGCAAGGACATCCGTCCGGACGCTCCTCCAGCGAGCATCCTTGAGGTCGCTTGCGGGACGGGCCGCATTACCACCACCCTCTACGAAGACTTGGCCAAGCCGCTGAACCTGCGGCTCGTCGCGACGGACTTGTCGAAGATCGCCATCGATATGGCCAAGCAGGCGGTCAGCGCGGAGCTTAAGCGCAACGTCGCCTTCCATTCCGACGTGGATATGGCGGATCTGCCGTTTGCGGACGACAGTTTCGATGTCGTCGTCTGCGGCTTCGGATTGATGTTTCCCCCAGACAAGGTCCGGGTCGCCCGCGAGTTTAAGCGCGTGCTGCGTCCGGGCGGAAAGATCTACGGCACCGTTTTTCAGTACAACGAGTTGTTCGATCTGGCCCTGAGACAATCGCAGAAGCACTTTGGTACGCCATCGGCCATCATGGGCGCGGCGCTGAGCTTAGCCGACCCCTCGGCTATCACCCGCGCCTTCGATCTAGAAGGGCTGAGTCGAGGCGTCGGCGAAGTGGCGACCTCGCGCGCGCTCTCCTTCTTCCTGGACGACCTCGACACTCGCGAATTCCTCTTCAATGCCTGCATCTTGCTTGAGGAGTTCAACCAGTGCGACGCGCCCACGCGCGACGCCTACTTGGACACGATGCTGCAGGAATTCCACGTGCAGGTTCCCAGCCGGAACTACCAGGTCAAGGCCTGGCTTCTGCGCGGCGAGGTCGATGAGGCTTGCAAGAGGGCCGCCACCCCGAGTCAGCCACCCGATTTTTCCGAACTGAGCGACTTTTGCCGAATGGCGCCGGCGCTCATCGGCAGCGACGCGGACAGCCCGCTGTCGCCGCAGGCGGAGCGCTTGCTGCGGCCTTATCGCATGATGAAGCGGGACTTCCTGGCCGAACATCCGGCCTACCCGGATGCCGAGGCCGAAGCGCTGCGCAAGCGCGAGTTCTCGCGGCTGGACGCCCTGCAGGCCACCTACCTGGATCATGTCGGCGGCACGATCGCTCCGGACAGCCTGCTCGAACAGGATTATCGGGTGCTCAAGAACAGCATTCTCGGCAACCCGCACAGCGGCTCGAAGTCGTCCGATGCGGCGCATGAGAAGGCTCGGGAGGAAATCTACCGGTTCTTCCGCTGCGCGCCGGACGAGTACGAAATCATTTTCACGCCCAACGCCAGCGGGGCGATCCGGCTGGTGGCGGAGTCGTTCCCGTTCGGAAGCGGCTCGCAGGTCCTGCTCACCAAGGACAACCACACGTCGGTTCACGGCCTGCGCGAGTATGCGAGAGCCAAGGGCGCGTCGGTGAAATACATTCCGCTCGACAACGAGCTTCGGATTCTCGAAAGCTCGATGCGGCGTTCGTTGGACCGGCTCGCTCCGGGGCGGCGGCACTTGTTGGCATACCCGGCGCAGTCCAATGCGACGGGCGCCCGCCACGACTTGAAGTGGATCGGGCTCGCGCAGGAGCGCGGGGCGATGGTGCTGTGCGATGCGGCCGCGTTCGTGCCCCAGGCCCGGCTGAATTGTTCGGTGCATCGGCCGGATTTCATCGCGATCTCTTTCTACAAGATCTTCGGCCATCCGACCGGGGCCGGCTGCCTCATCGCCCGCAGGTCCGCGCTGCGCGAGCTGACCCCGCCGTCGTTCGCGGGAGGTTCGGTGTGCTACTACTCAGGACCCTGGTCGCCCACCGACCGGCTGCTGCATCGCGAAGACGGAAAACGGTTTGAGATTGGCACGCCGAACTATGCCTCCTTCGACGCCATCGCCCAGGGATTCCAGTTCGTGTCCCAGATCGGGCTCGAGCGCATCGGCGCGCGATCAGGGGCGCTGGCGCGGTGGCTTGAGGCGCGGCTGCAGGAACTTCACCACGACATCAAGAGCCAGACCCCCCTTTGCCGTATCTACGGCCCTGCGGCGGAACACAAGGGCGCTACCGTCATGCTGAATTTCTTTGATTGCTACAACGCCGTGTTTCCGCATGCGCTCGTCAAGCGGGCCGCCGAATCCTTCGGCATCGTCGTGCGTAACGGATGCTTCTGCAACTTGGGTGCTGTGCAGCAGGCCACGTACACGACGGCGGGCGCAGAGCACTGCGAACTTGACAAAACGGAAAAGATCCTCGACTGCAAGGCCTTCGACGAAAACATCCTCAACAAGGGAAACTGCGGCGCCATCCGGGTGTCGTTCGGACTGGGGTCGACCTTTCGCGATGCGTACTGCTTCTACTTGTTTGCGAAGTGCTTGCTGAATATCGAGTGCGCGCGGCTGGAGGACGCTCCGGGCGGATCTTCGGCGAGCTGAGGTCGCGCGACCTGCGCGGCTTGGCGGTGCTGGAGGCTGACCTGCCCGGCGCACTGTACTCGAAGCGCTTGTTCGGGGAACTGGCCGCCGGCGGCGGCCGCCCGATCCTGTCGCTACCGGCCGGCTCGGGAGCGATTGCAATAGAGCGGGCGCTGATCGCTTGGAATGCTAGTCGGGAGGCCACGCGCGCGGTCTACGATGCTATCCCTTGGCTGCAGCGTATGCGCGTGGCGGAGATTCTGGTAGTTGAAGACGGCTGCTTTTAGCCGCACACTCACGACGCGCTGATCCGCGCGCACTTACGCCGGCAGGGCGTCGAAACCCAGATCGTTCGCTGCAGTGCGTCCGTAGGCGACGCAGGTCAAGCAATCGGCGCCTACGCTGCGGAGAGCCGCACCGACCTGGTCGTGGCTGGAGCTTACGGACACCCGAGCGTCATGGGGATGGTGTTTGGTGGGACCACTCGCAGTCTCTTGGCCAATTCGCCAGCACCTGTTTTTCTCGCGCTGAGGCCAATTAGTCCCGGTTGCGCCGTTTTTTCGCAGCATGGCAACTCTGGTTTTTGATCGCAGTAGGTGTTTTTAGTGATATGAGCGCTGACGTAAGTTTCGGCTTGCCAGTAAGGCCCAGTAGCGGTCAGCGAGGGGTAATGTGAACTTCTCGCCGGGCCCGCACGGTATGTCTGCGAAATCTTGGGCGATTCACTTTGCCTTGGACCAAGTGTTACAGCGCTACGCGATCACTCCTAAACCGTCTTAGGCGACGATAACCGCTGGTTGCGCAACGGCCCTCTGTTAAGTTCCAGCCTCGACACCTGTTCAGTCCATAGCAGAGGCGGGTTGATGGCCAAATCATTGACGGTGGTTCCGCTGGGAAGCGTGTCTTCTAGGATCGCCGCTACGAGCTGCGGCGCCATCGTTGTGAGGTTGAGCAGTCTGGCGATGTAGCTGAAGTCAGTGCCCTCCCTCGCTGCTAGATCGTTGATGGACGTGGCCTCGCCGGACTCCAGCATTCGGCGCCAGCGTTCCGCTCGACCCAACGCACGCTGGAGGGCGGTAGGCTGGGCGTCCCAAGGTCGCTCGGCGGCTTCCGGCCCGACGAGCTGGACGAGCTTGCGGTAGCCGCGCTTCGTGATCCGAAGCGGGACATCGAAAGCGATAGAGCCGTCGCTACCGGTGGCGATCTCTACCTTGAACTTGCTCATGCGGATTCCTCGATCCCTTCGTGCGTCTCCAGTTCCCGCACGAAGCTGGTAAGGCCCATGGGGCGAAGACGCAGCTCGGCACGGTCCTCGTGGACGACGATACGTTCAATCAGCAGTTGAAGCATCTGTGTCTGCTCGTGGCCGGCAAGGTACTCCCAGATCTCATGGAGACGCAGCATGGACACCATGATCTTTGGTTCGTCCAGATCGGGGTCCAGCGCCGCCGCCTGCGGCAATATCGCGGAAATCAACTCAGGGGTGCGAAGAACTAGACGCAATTGCTCGATGATAGCCGCCTCAAGCTCACCGGCCGGAACGCGGGGTAGCTTCAGCAGCTTGGCGCTCTCATGCAGCGCGCGCGTATGAACGTAGTAGCGATATGTACGACCGTTGCGCTTGGTCGTGTGCCAAGGCGTCATGGCGCGCCCATCCGTGGCGAACACCAACCCGCGTAGAGGGAAGGGAATTTTAGAAGCGTCCGGCGCCGTCAGGGCACGCACTCGGGTTTCCGTCGCCGCCTGCGCCCGCGCCCACAGATCCGGGTCGATGATCGGCTCGTGCGCGCTCGAAAACCAGTCGGTCCCGTGGCGAAGCTCTCCGAGATAGGTGCGGTTCGCCAGCATCTTGTACAGCAACGACTTGTCGATGGGCTTCCCGACGATCTCTCGCCCGTTCCCTGTGGTCCAGAACTTCGAGGTCGCGCCCCGAGAACGCAGC
Source organism: Lysobacter firmicutimachus (assembly GCF_037027445.1). Lineage (NCBI taxonomy): Bacteria > Pseudomonadati > Pseudomonadota > Gammaproteobacteria > Lysobacterales > Lysobacteraceae > Lysobacter > Lysobacter firmicutimachus. The sequence goes on along the minus strand of NZ_JBANDL010000002.1, from coordinate 71,732 downwards.
TTGGCCACCAACTGCGCGGTGGGGACGCCCTCCGCGACTTGTTCGAAGATCCAGCGAACCAACGGCGCTTCCTTTGGATCGGGTACAAGACGACGATGCCGCCGGTTCTTCAGATCGTATCCCAGCGGCGGAACCCCGTGCATCCATAGCCCCTTCTTCTTGCTCGCGATCATTTTGTCGCGAGCACGGTCCACGTCGAGATCTCGGTCGAACTCCGCGAATGACATCATGATGTTCATCATGAGCTTGCCGATCGCATCCGCGGTGTTGAAATGCTGGGTTATGGACACGAAGGCTACGTTATTCTCCTGCATCACCTCCCAATACAGGTGCACGAAGTCCCGAAGACTTCTGGATAGGCGGTCCAGCTTGTAGACGAGAACGACATCAATCTTTCCTGAGCGGATGTCCGACAGAAGGCGCTGTAGCGCTGGTCTAAGCATCGTCGCCGCCGAGAAACCGGCATCGTCGTAATCATCGCCTACCGGAATCCAACCTTCGCATCGTCGACTGGCGATGTATGCCTGCCCGGCGTCGCGCTGAGCTTCAATCGAGTTGTACTCTCGTTCCAGCCCCTCCTGAGTGGACTTACGGGTGTAGACGGCGCAGCGAAGGCGGCGCGGGTTGTTCGGGTTGTTCACTTGGACTCCTTCGTGGCGCGCAGGCCGAAGAACGCGGGGCCGGACCAGCGGGTTCCGGTGATGGCGCGGGCGACGGCCGATAGGCTGTTGTAGCGTTGACCTCCGTACTCCACGGTGCCGTCCTGCGCGACCGCGACCCGATGGATCTCGCCTCCGAACTCACGCGACAGCACCGTGCCCGGCATCGGCGCCGTCTTGCGGGCGCGCGGCGGAATCTCGCCGGACTCGACCAGTGCCCGGATGCGCCGCTGGTTTCGTTCCAGCCGGGCGCGGTCGTGATGGCGGTACTCGATCTCCTGTAGCCGGGTCGCGATGCGGCGTTCGACAAACCGGCGGTGCTTTACCGCCGGCTCGGCGTGATATAGGCGTTGATGCTCGGCCTTCAACTCGGCCCACGACATCTCGGGCAAGCGCGCCAACTGCGCCAACAGCGAGGCGGACGGTTGGAACGTGGTGGTGATCTGTGACATGCGGTTGGACTCGCGTGGACGGGTTGACATGTACGCTCGGGTCGGCCTGAAAGCCAACCCAACCGCGTCCAGTTGTTGGCAAGAACGCACGCGGGCGACGGTCGTTGTCGCCCGCGCGCTGGCATTACGCGCGCATCTCGGCGTCGAGGCGTGCGCTAGCAGCTTCCAGTGCCGCGGTGGGGATATCAACTTCATGACTCCGCGTGGACGAGGTCCAGCCAGCCCGGTATCGCGCGACCTTATAGCGGGCAATGTGGCCGATGAAGCCTGGAATGGCCGCCTCCAGTTCGGTCTCTGCGTGCGTGGCTTGGTCGCAGTGGATCGAGTGCTGCGCATCACGAATGCGTTTCGGCATCTCCTTCAGCTGCGCCTGCAACTCCTCGATCCGCTTGTCGATCTGTTCCAGCGCGGCTCGGACCACCACCAGTTCCGCCTGACCCTTCGGAAGCGCGATCTCCGGAGCGTCGTCGTCGCTGTCGATCAGGGCTTGCGCGGCTTGACGCTGGTCGTTCTCCACTTCCTGAGCGAGGTGATCTGCGCGGGTCTGCAACTGATTCTGACGGGTTTTGGCCTTGGCCAGTTCGTTACGCAGGTCGCTATCGTGCTTCTCAAGCTGGGCGAACTTGGCCTTGCTCTGCGACAGCCGATTTGGCGCCTCGACCCGCGAGCGAAGCGTGTGAAACTCCTGCTCGATGGCGCGATGGGCGCGTGCGCATTCCTCGTGATGATGCTGCGCGCGATTCATCTCCCGATGCAAGGTCTGTTCCTGCACCGACCAGAACGTCGATTGGGATTTAGCTTGCAGCGTATGGAATTCCTTGTACTTTTCGGTGTAGTCCGCTTCTGCCTTGTCCAGCGAGGCCTTAGAGGCGTTGAATCGCGCTTCGGATTCGACGAACTGCGCGCATAACTCGTCGTAGCGCGTCGGATTAGCGTTCTTCTGCTTCTTTGCAAACGGATTGAGTTTCATCGGTTCTCCAGGTAGTTGCGGTACTTCGGGTCAAGCAGCCAGGGATTGGCGGCGTAGATGCGTGCCGGAAGCACGTAGGCGAGGTAGGCCAAGGTCTCGTAGGGCGAAGGCGCGTCCGTGTGCCGGTCGGGTTCGGCGCGGCGGAAGACCGGGATGTAGTCGATGACCTGCGCTGCCGGGCTGGCGGACGGGGTATCGAGGGGATCGCTGGCGACGGTCACGATGAAGCTCCTTTACGGGGGCGGGAGGGGCGGCGCGCCGCCGCTTCGGCGGCGTCCAGTTCTTTTCGGGTGGTGTCGGCCGGCGCCGACACCGGGTAACGGCGATCCACACGGCCTTCCGGGTCGCGGTCGATTTTCCAAACCGCACCGTCGCGGGTGTGGCCGCGGTGTTCGATCTCGATACCCTTGGCGCGGTACGCCGGGGCGATACGTCGAAGCTGATCGCTCAGGCCCTTCGGCGAGCGCGGCCAGGTCGAACGGTCCGGGCCGCAAAGGGGACCAAGTTGCTCGTACAGCGAGCCGGCGGTGCCGACCCACGGCAAGGTTTCCCGGCGCAGCAACTTGTCCAGCGCGTGCGCCACCGGATTGCCATCGAGGGCGCGATCGATGCCGGCGTGTACCAGTTCGGAATAGCGGGCCTGGAAGGTGCCGGGAGGCAGCCCAAGTCCGCGCGCGACCGCCTCGCCCAGCCGCTCGAAGTCGGCCATTCGCTGTTTGGATGGCAGCTCGATATTGGGTAGGTACTGCACGACCACCGCGAACAGGTCGAGTAGGCCGGTGAAGACCGCTGCGCGATCTTGCTCCCACGCCGTACGGGCGTGAGCGTCGTCCTTTCGGCGAGTGGCCGGGATAACCGGCACGTCGAGATGCACGACGCGATCGATCAGATCGGGGCGGGTGGCGATCACGGAAATCCCGTTCATCACGACCGGCCGCTTGGTTTGCAGGACATGCTCCTCGCCGTTGGTGAACAACTGGCGGGCGGCGAAGCCACCGCCAGTCGCGAGCGTGCACAGCGCATCCTGCTGCTCAGCCGTCAGGCTCGACAGGTTCTCGTAGGACACCAGCCAGTTGTTGGCGGCGGCGACGAAGATGTCCTCGACGGTCTTCGGCCGGCCGCGCAGCGGCACCTTGTTCGGATCGACCAGGTCGCGCAGCATCGACTGCGTAGTCGACTTCGCCGAGCCCTGCTCGCCGACCAGCTCAAGTGCTGGGAACGGCGTTTCCGGCCGCAGACAGTCGAGTAGCCAGGTCAGCACCAGCAGTCGGTCCTCGGCGCTGACATTAATATGGTCCCAAAGACGATCCAGATCCCGGCCGTCCCAGAGGTGTGGGTTCGGAATCGGGAGAGCGCGCATCGCCGGGGTGCGGATGAACAGCACCGGGGAGGTGTCGAGCAGCTGCCAGCCCGCTTCACCGACGTGGACCACGCGCCAGAGCGGATCGCCCAGGTCGAGGTAGTAGCCGTCGTCGGTGCGAGCGGCGCGCAGGTGCACCTGCACGGATTCGCCCTCGTGGATGCCGGCAGCGGCGAGGGTGGCCAGCGCGGCCTTAAGCAGAGTGTCCTGCAAGCCGGCCCGGCGCTCGGCCCACCACAGCGCGCGCAGCCAGTCGGCGAAGCCGCTGGACGGCACCCGCCACACCTGTCGGTGATCGTGCATCGGAATGACCGCGACGGCTTGGCGGTCGGCGTCGTGGAACAACTCGCAGTGCGATCGCGCCAGCTGGACGAGCTCGTCGAGCGCGGTCAGGTCGCGGTCCGGCGCGGTGGCGGCCTCATCCCGGATGGCGCGTTCCAGTTCGGCTAGCGGCAAACTCGGGTTGGCCTTCTTCGCGCGATCCCGCAGCCGGACGAAGGCGCCGCGGTCCAGCGAGCGCAACTCCGCCCACGCCGGCACGACCGACGGCGCGAGGACGGCCCCGACATCCTCGGCGGAGGCGGCAATAGCGGCCTCGATCTGCTGTTGCAGGTGTGCCACCACGTCGCCGGCGGCCGACTCGGAGTGCAGCGACATCTCAGCGGGCGCCCTCGTCGGAGGGCGTGATGCGCTCGCCGTGGCGGGCGAGCCACGCCAGCACATCGGCTTTGCGGTAGCGGATGCGGCGGCCGATGCGGGTGTAGCTGGGACCTTCGCCGCGGCCGGCGACGGCTTCCAGCCAGGCCACGGTATAGCCCAGGCCGGCGGCGGCGGTGCGGCGGTCGAGCAGGGCCGCGTCGGGCGCGGCCCAGAACAGGCGGCTGAGTTCGGTTTGCCGCTGCAAGGCGCAGCGGCGGGTGGTGCGGGCGATCATGGGGCTCCATCGGGGTCTGCCGGGGGAAGCGGCAGACTAGGAGCAGCCCGTCAGTGATCGTGGCGAATGCCAGAAAAATTCTGGCATGCCATTTTTCTGTCAGTTCCAGCGTCGGGTAGGGACTTCTTGTTGGGCGCGGCGCAAAGCAGTGGAGACCGTCTTGCGCGAAGAGGAGAAGCCTTGGACATCCGGTCCGAACCACTCTTTCGTCCGGACGTCGATGGCGAGACCAATCTGTGCGGCGTTGGGGCGGCCGGCGACCGCGTAGGTCTCGGGCGCCGCCTCGGCGAGCAGGTCGGCCATTGCAGCGATGACGATGTCGCGATTCAGATCGACAGCAGCGCTCCCGCGCGACCAGTCTGCTGCGCGACTCTTCCGAAGGGGGACATCTTGTAGTTCGCTGAATCCGATCTGCGCAAGCCAGAACCGCAGGCTGTGCTCATGGATACCAACGCATCCCTGTTTGATCAGATCATCCACGGACGAGCCAGTGGCCGACTCCTTGCCCGGCACTCCGCCTGCGCCGGAATCCGACCATTCCAGCCGTCCATCCCGGAGGGCGCTGATGAGGGCCGAGCGCTTAACCTCGAAGATGTCGTGGCTGGCGTACATCGAGTCCAACTCCTCGAGCGTGATTCCGCTCCAGAGCGCGACCGCGTAATCGATACAAACGGTGCCGGTCAGGTTCGCTTGGTCAGCGTGGATCGGCGAAGGTGGGGTGTCTGCGGAGGTCATGGTCGGTCCTGCTATGGGGGGACTCGTGACGATGGTGACGATGACCTTCCAGCACAAGCCCGCATGCCTCTCGATCTTCTGTTCTTTGCCGCTAATCGCAGGTCCAGATGAATCGTCACCACCCTCACGACCATCACCGATTGGTTCGGCGTAGACAGTTTGATAGCGAACTGGGTAACCCGAGGCTACGAAAAAACTTAAGTCCACAGGCGGGCGAGACCGACGTGATGGTCGTGATGGTGTATCCGCACCTACGGCTAGGGACGAACAACAAGAACGTCGACCAGCGGGACGCTCCCGTGACGGTGGTGACGGTTGTGATGGTGTATCCGGGCCTGCAACTACGGCCGAAAACAGAAGGTCGCGCGAAGCAAGCGATGTGCCGGGCGTGTTGCTGCATCCCGCGTTCGTGGACAGATGTCGGATAGCGAGCCGAGCAACGCCCGGCTCACCGTCGGGTTACTCGGCTGCGCCGCCGTTGGCGTGCTGCTCGGTCCCGGCCTGGATGCGGTAAACCCGTCCCTCCTTCCCCTCCTTTGTGGAGATCAACGGGTAGCCCTTCTTGCGGACCGTGCCGGCAAAGAACCCCCGCACCGAGTGCGCCTGCCAGTTCGTCGCCGCCATGATCTGCGGGATGGTCGCGCCCTCGGGGCGGCTGAGAAGGCCGACGACCAGATCCAGCCGGTTCCGACGGTGCGCAGGCGTCGGCATTGGGGCGACCCGACCGGGTGGGGGCTGCATTGCCTCGCTGGCGTCGGCCTTAGCCTCCGCGCTGGCGGCCTTCGGTTCCGGCGGTTCGTAGCCTGTGGCCTTCCAGCCGACGTCAGTCAGCCGGTATCCGGCATCGTGCGGTTCGATCAGTTCGTTGCGCAGCAGGCCGCGCATGACGCTGGTACGGGCACCGCCTTGCAAGTTCTCGGGGAAGTGCTCGACGCGGCCTTCGGTGGTGATGGCGAGAAGGAGGACGCCGCGCTGGCTATCGGTCAGTTCGGTCCGACTCATGGTTGTTTGTCCTTGGTGTGAAGCTCGCGTGCGCGGCAGGGGCCGACCCACTCTCCATTGGGACCGAGGCCCCGGCGGATCAGTTCTTCGCGAGCGAGATGATTGAGGTCGAGGGTTCCGTCGGAGGCGGCGACGAGAACCGTCGCCGCCATAGCCCTCAAGAACCAAAGGTCGGTGTCACTCGGCGACGACATCGCACACCGCCTTGAGGACATCGACGTTGTCGAAGGCGATCATCTCGACCAGATCGCTGTGCAGCAGGCGCAGGGCGTTGCCGGCACGGCGTTGAAGCTCGTTGTAGGCAAGCTCTCGCAAGTCCTCGAGCGCCGCGATGTCGCCGAAGGCGATGGGACGCAATCGCCTAAGGTCGCGCAGGCCGTGCTTGAGCCGTTCCAGATTGGGTTGTTCTTCATTAGTCATGCTGAGCACCCGTGCGTGGTTGGGGTGACGGCATGAACGCTTCCTTCCACGCGTAAGCCAAGCAGATTCTTGGGTTCAATGCCGGAACCCGCGCTCTGGGACAGCCCACGGACAGGTACAACGACTGGGCGAGAGGCTTGAACGGAAACAGCGCCCAGATAGGGCGCTGCTAGGGGGCGGGGTGTTGTTAGCGGATACGCCGGTGGCGAATGGCTGTAGGCACCAAGACCTCGATCGCGCGCTTGGCCTTCGACCGGTCTTCGACCAGAAGAGCCTCGGGGATCGCCAGCGTCACCACCGTGATCGCATTCGGGTCGTCCAGCAGCTCGTCGGCGTAGCCTTGGCCCACCCACTCGTTGCCTAGCATCGTATGGGGCTCGGTTGGGAGGGGCTTGCCCCTGCCGGCGGCGGCCCGCATCGCAGCCGCGTAGCCTGCGAGGTAGGCAGCATTGAGGGCGGCCTTGACCGAGTCGGCCGAGACCTCGTGGCGATCGGGGCCATCCATCAGCGTCGCGAGGTTCAAGTGCTGCTGGGCGATCTCGCTTAGGGTTGCGTCGTACATGCGGGCCTCCTTGGCCGTGCGTCGGTGTGGACGCATGAACGCTTCCTTCGACGATGAATCCAAGTCGAATTCGCGGAGAAGAACGAATGTCCTCGAAGGCGGACAGCTTCCTGACTGGTTCGTCGAGGGCTGCGGATATCGCGTGGAGCTGATTCGGTAGGCGGCCGGAAACTGTCGGAATTCGGACAGTATTGCGCCGCCCAAGCGGGTGTGGGGTCTTTAATCAGAAGGGGGGCTGAACGATGGCGTGTGAATTCGCATTAACGGCGGCCGGTGGAGCAGGATCGACCCAGCCAATCGGAGGCGCCGCTATTTCTCTTTCCGTCCGCTGGGCAAAGGCCCGCGCCAGCGCTTCGACCATAGGCCGAAGCGCTAAATCGGCCAATTGGCCGATTTGCAGGTGACAGCACTGCGGCGAAAGATTCCAGAAGAGCTACGCGTGCGACCTTGCTTAATCGGAAACATTTCCGATTTACGAGCAAGGGTGTTGGGGCACAACGCTTCGAGCGGAAAACTGACGCAACCTCTGTCATCGGCTCAGTGCAAACCTAACTTGCGAGTGCGAACCGCTTGAGTGCAAACCTCATTCGCGAGCCTGGCGCTAGCGAGGTTTCGCGGCCGTGCCCCCCGTTCATCCCGACCGCCAGGAAGGACCCGGCACTACAGCAGCTACTGCTGCCTGGCCTCGATCGTCATCAGGCAACGTTCTATGTCCTGATGTACCCACTTACTGTGCTAAGTGACTGGACCAACAACATACTCAGCATAGAGCCCTTCGACTGCGGGAGCGCGTATGCATAGGGTCAGCCATATCCACATCACAAACTTTCGGGCTTGCCGACATGTCTCGCTGTTGCTGGGGGACTTAACCCCACTGGTTGGTCAAAACAATACAGGCAAGTCTACCGTCCTCTCAGCGATAGGACTTGTGCTCTCACCAAGCGCATTGACGAACGGTGATTTTTCAGATCCAAGCCTGCCTGTGACGGTGGCAGCGTGCATCGAAGGAATTGATGCAACTCTATTGGCAACAATACCTGATCCGAAGCACCGGTCTGCCATGTCCCCATACATCGTTGATGAAAAACTATGGATACGAATCAGTGCCGCTGCTGCTGGCAAGAAACCTACCCAACAGGTCTGGGAGCCATCCAGCTACACGGGGATAGGAATACCAGAACAATGGCGTGCATATCCAACTGGTTTACCTGAAGCGGTTTCCGCTCTACTTCCGGAGCCTCTGCACATTGTTGCAATGGAAGACCTCACTGAAGATCTCGGCAAGGCGAAGAGCGGAACCACTATTAAAGGCTTGTTAGATGAAGTTATGGCGCCGGTACTAGCAACACATGAGAGCCTTAGCAGCGCATTGGCGACTATCCGCGAAATCCTCTCTACCAACGGCACGGAAAGATCACCGCACTTGCGGACATTCGACAAGAAGGCCACCGAGGCGTTGGCCGACTTCTTTCCCGGCCTAAGCCTTGATGTCGATCTACCAATTGTGGACTTGAAGGAGTTTTTTAGAGCTGGCGATCTATATGTCACTGACCAGCTGACAGGAGAGCGTCGAAGATTTGACCAGATGGGAACCGGCACACAGCGAGCGATTCAGATGGCGCTAGTTCGATATCTAGCAGAAGCACGAAAGCCGGAAAATTCGATAAGTTATCGGCGCTTACTGCTAATTGACGAACCAGAGCTCTTTCTCCACCCCCAAGGGGTTCGTCATTTGCGAGAAGCTCTCCGCAATCTAGCCGGAGCCGGCTTTCAAGTAGTTTTTTCGACACACTCGCCATTGATGTTGAGCAAAGAAATCGCTCCAGACACAGTAATAGTAAGTCGGAAATCCACAGGAACGACGGTTAGGCGCCCTCTTCGTGAGGCCGTGACCTCAGCTTTAAGTGACTCTGAATCCCAATCTAGAGCACTCTTCCAGCTTGGCAACGTTGCGGAGATTTACTTCTGTGAAAAGATAATACTTTGTGAGGGGAAGACGGAACTTCGTTTGCTTCCACTAGCCTACGAACGAATTTATGGACACGCGCCGGAACTAGATCGCATCTGCTTCGTCTCTCTTGGTAGTGGCTCGGACATAACAAAAGGTCTCCCGGTACTACACGTTATGGGAATTTCCGCCTTTGCTGTTGCCGACCTCGACTTCGCCTTTGTCGAAGCCCGCAAGGGAGGTGCATCTGCGTGGCTGAGTAAAGATGCTGATGACCTTAAGCAAGTAAAGGCCATACTTGCCCGTCTTAGCGCAAGCAGTGGATTACCCCTTGGCGAAAACGGACTACCAATCAAAGGAGGGGGTCACACAGCAGCAGAAACGTGGGCAGCTTTCGCACAAGATTCGGAAGGAAAGACCTATGCCGAATCAGCACATGACGCCCTTATCGCTAAAGGAGTTTGGCTTTGGTCAACTGGATGCATCGAACATGTCATCGGCGCCAGTGATAAAGGCGAAGATGCAATCTTCTATCAAGAGAACTGCCTTAGCGTGCTTGGTCCATCTGAGATAGAGGCGTCTATGCCGGCATTGAAGGCGCTCTTTGAATGGATTAGAAGTTCGCCGAGTGAATAGATTCCTGTTTTCAACACTAACTGGAGACCGACTACATCATCGCCATAGTAGTCGTCGCTCGATCGGTTAGTGAATAGTCTTGGCAGCGGCGGAGAACCAGTAGCTGGACGGCACTTCCTCTCTCTCAACTACGTTCCAAGATCCGGATACACCATCACAATCGTCACGACCGTCACAGCGACGGCGCTTGCCCTGGTCTTCTCTTTCCTTCATGTAGTGCCAGGTCCGGATACACCATCACGAACGTCACAACCGTCACGGCACCGCGAAGATGCTTGAGTCGTCGCAGACCCGGCCGCATCGTGTTCACAAGATGACTACAGCAGGAAACGGCATGAGGAACACGAAGCGTAATCAACCGCGGCGCGTATCGCGGGCCCCCGGTCTGCACGATGCCCTTGAGGCGAAGCTACTGAAGATCTGCGCCGACATCGGCTGGATTTGCGGATGGCGGAAGGACCGACTGGCACCAGCGCCGCCGGCACGCCAGTCGTCGCGCAAGCGGGTCATGCTCGGCCGCGCGCTGGCGGCCGAGGCCAGGGGGCAGAAAGGCGAGATGTTCCACCTCGTCGAAGCTACGTCCGTTTCGGGTGGTCGAACCGCCTACGCCCAGACCGAACCAGCAGCCGAAACGGACGGCTTGGCCGACTTCGCCATCGAACTGCACGACGAACTCGCGAGGCTGGACGGCATGGGCATCAGCTCAGGCACGTTGGTCGGTGTCCTCGGCGAAGGAAGGGGGCACTCGCTTGATCGGCAACTGCGGGAGCCGCGGCGATCAATGCTGTAGCAGTCGCTCAAAAAGAAAGGCCCCGCTGCCGGGGCCTTCTAAAGGTCTCTATTAAGAGGAAGGCTCTGCAACCACTACGATTTGATCGGGTTCGTAACTGTCATTGACAAGAATCCGAATCCTAGTCTCTAGAGAAAGCTCTCTAAGTGAAATTAGCGCTTCATTCCGTGAATTGCAGATGGACAGCTCTCCACTCGGCGTTTGGACAATGCCGTTGAACGCTTCTTCAAGCCCAGGCTCAATTTGAAGGTCGCTCGTTAGAGTGATTGTGGTCTCACCATCGATCTCGGATAGAGTCCCGACAGCGACGCATGAGTCCGTACTCGACACCAGTTGACCGCCCATTTCAGCGGGAACTTCGCCGAACGAGTGATCCATTACAAGTATGAGCGAGTTTGGAGGGGCGATCTTTATGGACTTGTTCATGGCTTTTTTCTCAGTTGGCGTGCCGCCTCTAGTCCTTGTTGCCTGCTGCAGTTGATGCAGTGTGGATAGAGTCGTTGAGGAGCATTATTTATGTTAAGTGATGACACGGGCTGATGATCGGGGACAAAATTTCCGCTCTTTGTTCCCGCGGTGGTAGCGCCGCAAGTATGGCACCCCGTAGTTCGTCCTATGTCGTTGATGGCCGCCCGTTCCGCTGTGGTGAAAGTTTGTGCCGAAGACCTAGCGGGAATCGAAGCGCCGGCATACGGCCCCGGGGTAAATGTACTGGTCGCTTTACGCGCAGCACTGCTCGCAAGTGTTGCGGCATCTACCAGTTCTTCTGCTACCTTGCATGCGGCCCCGGTGCCTACTGCTGCCGGAATAGTAACGGACGTTCCTGCGACTACTTCTGTTGCACCAATAGCAAGTGCTTGTGTAGTTGCAGGATTGGTTAGCGCAACTATGCCTAGCTCATAGAGACCGTAGCCAATTGCAGGCAGCGAAATAACACCGAGACCAACACCAATCGTCGGACCAAGCCAGTCATCGGGACTTCTCGGCGGGGCTATAACTTTGTGGACGTATTTGTTCTCCCAGTTAGCCTCGCGATACTGCAAGCCCCAGAGATCTATGGAATCAATCGGGCTGCCGCCTGAGTACAAATACGTACTATTGCCGCCAGCCAGCCCAATCGGATCACTCTGCACATACCTGCCACTAACCGCATCGTAATCCCGGAAGTAGTTGTAATTCAGCCCCGTCGCCGCGTCATACCGCTGCCCCGGGAAGCGCAGGTCGAACACGAAGGCGGTGCCGTCCTGATCCGGGTCCTGGTTGGGGGTGTCGTTGCCGAAGGCTTCGCCCTTGGCGTTCCAACTCCAAATCGCGACATTGCGGGTGGCGTCGATCACCGTGCGCGGGGTGCCCAGGTGGTCGGGTTGGACGTAGTGCAGTTTCTGCGCGGTGCCGGCGCCGGCGAGGACGCCGACCGGGGACTCGCCTAGCCAGACGACTTGTTGCTTGCTGGAGCCGTTGGCGTCGTAGTCGCCGAGCCAGCGGCCGGCTTCGTCGTACAGGGTGTAGACCGCGACCGGGCCGCTGGCGCCGTTGGTGGCCGCGACGCGTTCGCCCTTGGCGTTGTAGCGGTAGCTGCGGTTGACCACGCCGGCCAGCTTGACCTGGCTCATGCGGTCGTTGCCGTTGTAGACGAACTCCTTGGCCGTGCCACCGATGCTGGTGGTGTTGCCGACCGCGTTGTAGCCGCGGGCGACGCCGCCGACATTGGTCAGGCGGTGGCTGGTGGTCGGGTACGTGTACGTCGTGGTCGTGCCGCCATGCAGCAGGCTGGTGCGGTTGCCGGTGGCGTCTTAGCCGTAGGTTTCGATCGGGGTGTTGCTGGGGCCGTCGCGGGTGATCTTGAGCCGGCCCAGGGTGTCGTAGTCGTACTTCGCCAGCACGGCGCTTTGCAAGCCGTCCTTGAGCTCGGTCAGCTCGCCGACTTCGTTGTAGCCGTAGCCCAGCGACAGGCCGCCGGCGGCGTTGTCGTGAATCGTCTTGGCGCGGTAGTCCAGGTCGTAGCTGCGGGCCAGGCTGCGGCCATTGCCGTAGGTCCAGCCGGTGGCCGGGCCGAAGGGCTCGTAGGCGACGCCGTTGAGCAGCACCGTGCGCACGCCGCCGGCCGGCTTGACGCCCACTTCGGTGACCTGGTCCAGGGTGTTGCGGACGTAGTCGACGACGGCGTTGTCCGGGTAGGTGATCGTGCGTACCTGGCCGGAGGTCGTATACGCATAGCGCAGCGTGAACGACTTGCTGTCGACCACCTGCACCTTGCGCACCAACTGGCCGTAGCGGTCGTAGCAGTACTTCAGCTCGGTGCCTTCGGTGCGCAGCGCGGTCAGCCGGCCCAGGGCGAAGGTTTCGCCGGCGGCGCAGACCGCGTTGACCGTGTCGTAGTCGTACTCGACATCGTTCGTACCGCTGCCGTAGGAGATGGTCTTCGGCCGGCCCAGGGCGTCGTAGGTATAGCTGTGGGCGACGGCGTCGTTGGCGTCCTGCTTGGTCGCCAATTGGCCGGCGGGGGTGTAGGTGTAGTCGGTGACGCCGGTGTCCGGGCTGCTCAGTTGGGTGCGGTCGCCGAAACCGTTGTAGGCGTAGACGGTGTTCAGGCCCTTGGGGTCGGTGACCTGGGTCACCTGGTCGAAGGCGTTGTAGGCCAGCTGGGTCTCGACCGCCAGGCCGTTGACGTCCTGCAGCAGGCGGCTGAGCCGGTTGAGCGGGTCGTGGTTCTGGTCGCTGATCCGGCCCAGCGCATCGGTGGTCAGGTCGGGGTTGCCGTCGGCGTCGTAAGTGAAGGTGGTGGCGTGGGCGGCGGCGTCCTTGGCCTGGTGCAGCTGGCCGAGCGAGTTGAACACCCGCGACAGGGTCTGGCGGACCGTGCCGGTCGGGGTCTGGGTGTCCTCCTGCTTGCGGTTGCCGGCCTTGTCCAGGGTGTACTGGAGCTTGTTGCCGGCCTTGTCGGTCACCGAGGTCAGGCGCTGGGCGGCGTCGTAGTTGTAGGTGACGTAGGCGCCGCCCGGCGGGGTGACCCGGCGCAGCAGGCCGGTCGGCCAGTACTCCAGGCGGGTGATGCGGTCGTCGGTCTCGACGCTGTTGTCGGCGCCGCGCAGCTTGGTCGCGGCCAGCCAGCCGCGCGGGTGGTACTCGTAGTCGGTGACCACGTTGTTGGCATCGAGGATCGACAGCGGCCGGCCCTGCGGGTCGTAGCCGAGGATCTCGGTGGCGCGGCCGAGCGCATCGATCGTTTTGCGCAGGTCGCCCTTGCGGTAGGTGCACAGCGCCGGCTGGGTGGCGCAGGTGCTGTCGTCGCTGCCGTAGTACTGGTAGGTCACCACGTCGTTGACGTCGCTGCGCGGGCCGTCGACCGACTTCAGCAGGCCCAGGGTCGGGCAGGTGCTGTTGGCGGCGGCGACGTCGGCGGCTTCGCAGTAGGCGTAGGTGGTGGTGCGGGTCTGGTTGGTAGTGGTGTCGCGCACGGTGACCGTGACCGGTTGCAGGCGCGCGTTACGCACGATCCGCGTCTCGCGGTTGCCGAGCTGGGTCAGCACGGTGCGGTTGCCGGCGATGTCGCGGCGCTCCAGGCTGGTGCGCTCCTGGGGCAGGCCGACGGCTTCGACGACCGTGTGCGTGCGCGCCGGCTGGCCGGTGACCGGGTCGTTGGCCTCGGCGTAGCTGTGCTTGGTCTGGGTGCCGTTGCGGTCGGTGACGGTGTCCAGGCGGCGGCGGAAGTCGTCGAAATCGTCGACGTAGGTACGCACGATGGAACCGCGGCTATCGACGACATTGCCGGGCTTGCGTGGTTTGCGGTACGCGCCAGCGTCGTTAAGGCCGTAGGTGGTCTTGTAGCCGAGTGCATCGGTGACGATGGCGCCACCGGCAGCGGTATAGCTAAGCGCGACCTTGTCGGCGCCGCCCGCATGCTGGCTGACTAGGAGCCGGCCTTGCGTGTCGTAGCTGAAGGTGCTGTAACGCTGCGCTTGCTCGTTGGTAATACCGGTCAGGTGCCGGGGAAAGGCGGCGTCTTCGTAGTGATAGGTACGCGTGGTGCCGCCTAGATACTGCGCCGTCTGGACTTGGCCGTTGGCGTTGTATCCATACCCAACGAGTTGGGCTCCACCCGTGTTGATCGCAGTAATGGCCGCCTGCGCCGACGGTCGGTCGTAGACCAAGTCCAGGCTACGGCCGGTCGAGTGGGTGATCGTGGCCAGCCGACCCAGGCTATCGTAAGCGTAGGTGAGGCGGGTACCGTCCTCGAACAGACGCTCGAGCAGCATTCCGGTTTCGTCGAATACCAGCACCTCATCGGCGCGGTACAGCCGCCATTGGCTGCCGTCCTGAACGATGCGGTCGCCGCTGCCGTCGCCGGCCTCGGCGATTCCGGTGTCGACGTTCTTGAATCCCAGCTGCGAGCCGTTGGCTTGGATCAGACCCAAGGTGCCGTCGGAATTGATCGCCAGGCGGATCTCATGGGTATGCCCCCAGCCGTGGCCGAAGCCGGCATTGCCGTTGTTGGCGGCGGCGGAATGGTAGACGCGGGCGAAACTGACCCATCCCAGATCGAAGTCGGGCTCGGTTTCGTACTTGTCGCCGGTCGACACGTCGGCGGGATTGCCGACCATATTGCAAGCATCGCAGGCCAGCAGGGACGAACGGATGGTCGCGGTGTACGAGTCGTTGGTGCAGACGTTTCCGCTCTGGTTCCAAGTCAGGAACTCCTGTGAGCAACGCGTGCGCTGTCGGTCCGCGGGTTCGTTAGTGACAAGGTTCTGGCAGGTCGCGCCGCCGACCGCCGTGCCCACGTATCGGACCTCGAAGTCGGCGAGCTCGCGCCACGCGACACCGTCGGACCATTTATTGAATGGGCGCCAATCGCCCTTGCGAACCACCGAAGTGCTGGGTGCGCAGCCGAGCGAGGTGCTGCGGTTGGTGTAGTGGGCGATCAGCGCATCGACCAGCGCTTGCTCGCTGAGCTTGGTGCCGCCGCTATTGCCCGAGAGGTAGGCCGACCAATCGCGTACCTGCCCGGTTTCCGGAGCAATGCCGTAGGTCAGCTGGACATCGGTCTCGGTGATCTGCCGCTCGCGCACCGAGTCGACGTACTGGTAGGCACCGCCCTGTGCCTTGATGGCGAGCTCGGCCTCGTATTGGGTGTTGTAGGTCTGGCCCTGGAAGGTCCAGGGCTGGCCGCTCTCCTGCGCCACCGCATTTTGCGTTAGGGCAGCCACCATGAGCGCAGCCGCAGCAAGAGATCTGGCGGCTACTCTGCGTTTTCTTTGACACTTGTGAACTATCGACATACCTACTCCTTGGTGCGCTGATCTACGGCCCGGCTGTACCAATCCGGGGTGGCGCTGAATCTTCTGTGGTCCATACGTATTGGGTGCTACTCCTGTTCGCACGACGAGACAGCACGGACAAGTGCCAGTGCCTGGGGAAAGAGGGAGATTGATGATTACCGACAAGATCGCGAACGCGGTCTAAGTCAGCGCCGATGGGCTACAGGGGATGCATACGACGTTCCATGTCCAGGGTCTAAACGCTATTAGCCGATTGCGACGTCTCGTCACTTCTTCCTTTGATCCAGCATCGCCGAGAACGATCTCTTCTGGCGAGACTGTTTCATACCGAGCATAGCGACCGACCGATCTCGGGCCATGTCGCGTGGAGCCGAGGCCAAGCAGTCATCGCCTCAACTGTGCTTTTCTGAGCGCTACAGACAGGGTGCAAAAGCTAGCACTTGGTGAGCGCTTTTGGTGTAGGGAAATTCTGATTCTTTCTCGGAATTAGTTGGTGACGAGTAGACATCTGTCCGCCAAGAGGCGCGTTTCGCTTGGCCGCGCATCAGCTAAAAGCAGAATCCAGATGATTCGGTTGATAACGAGCAGGCCGTATTGGCTAAGTCCATCCTCGGTCGTTGGTGCCGAGGATAAAGATGATTCGTGTGTTTGTGATTGACGATCACCCGCTGGTGCGAGTTGGCCTACGGGGCGTGCTAGAGGCGCAAGGCGACATGGAGATCGTTGGGGAGGCGTCGAATGGCGAGGATGCTCTCACGGCCATCGGATCGGGTATTCCTGACGTGGTGTTGTGCGACTTTCATCTGCCCGGCTGGGACGGGCTGGAGGTCACGCGCCGACTGCTGGCACGGCACCCCAGTCTTCGAATCCTGATCATCTCCGTCGTGGAGGCGGGGCCCGTGCCCCGCCGGCTGTTGGCCGCCGGTGCCAGGGGATATGTCTCCAAGGCGCAGGATGGCGGGGCTATCGTGCGTGCGGTCCGCGAGGTCGCGGCGGGGCGTCGTTTTCTGGACGACGCACTGGGCGCCCGGCTGATATTCGAAGTCTCGCCGTTCGACCAGCTCAGTCCACGTCAAATGGAAGTGGTCTGGCTGGTGCTACGGGGCAGGCAAAACGGCGATATCGCGCTGGAGCTGGGACTGACCACCTCGACCGTCCGTACCGTGCGGACCAAGGTGATGGCCAAGTTGGGCGTCCAAGGAGATCTAGGCCTGATCCGGCTAGCGATGGAGTACGGGCTGCTTCCGCCGGCGGGTGGCGGCGGCTCAGGCCGTCCGAATCGTGGTAGCTGACCTAAACGTCAATCCAACCGCTGAACTGCCGGCCTCCGAATCCACCTTGTTTTCGGCGCTTTGCGCACACGAGCGTTTGGTCTCAGGACCAACCGACCGGAGAAAGACGGGGCGGAGAGAGAGGAAAAAGGGCGAATTCCGGGTTATCGCCGAAGAGCTGAAACCAAACGCCCCTCGCTGAAGCCCGCCAGTATTGGGGCTTTCGGAGGGGCGTGCGGAGTGCGGAGAGAGTTCCCCGCCGGAAATTGGCGCGCCCACGGCTCCCGGATTCGAACTAGTAGGTTCACCGGATGCCAGCTAGGGCAACCTAACCGTAGGTTGGGGTAGCCGTTCAGGCTAGGACTTCGCGCCGAAGTCTGGCTTCTGGGCTGGCAACGGTGGCGCGCGTCGGCGCGGCAGACGAAAGGGACAAGCAGTTGGCTTATGTGTGAGTGGCGCGGCCGATGGCGGCCTCGGCATGCAGCCGGTCCAGCGCGGCCAAGCCGACGGG
Organism: Lysobacter firmicutimachus; assembly: GCF_037027445.1. Classification (NCBI taxonomy): domain Bacteria; kingdom Pseudomonadati; phylum Pseudomonadota; class Gammaproteobacteria; order Lysobacterales; family Lysobacteraceae; genus Lysobacter; species Lysobacter firmicutimachus. Next base: position 54,203 of record NZ_JBANDL010000002.1, on the reverse strand, counting down.
TCGGCCCCGGCGGCAAGGCCACGGGGACATTACGGCGTCGGCCAAGCGCACGTCGATCGCGGCCATGCTCGAGGTGCACAGCAAGGTGAGAGCGGTCTCGAGGCGTACGGAGCGGCGGGCACCGCCGTGCTTCGCGGGATGACGGCCTCGCGAGGCCGTCATCACCCTTGGGTGCCGTGGCCACCGGCACGGCGATGAAAGATATCAGTAGGCGTTTGTTGGCCTGGGTTGGTTTGCCTCACGCCTCAGGAGAAGGCCTTCATCGATCGTGCATCAACTTACGAGAGCTGCAACCCGGCTGCGAGGATGCCGGGCGCCCAGGATGAAGAACGTGAGGGATTGACATGTTCATTTTTTCCATCACAATCGAGGTGGAAAAAATGAACATGAGGCGTCTGTGCAGACCCAAATCATCAACTCCCCTGTGGAAGTGCAAAGCCGACTGAGCGAGCTCGGTTGGGAACAGATCGAACTGGTGGAGGTCGTCTACGCGATGGTTGCCGGGCGCAACGGCTGCACGGCCAACGATCCCGTATCTGCTCCTGGCTGGATGGCTTGGAAGGAGGGGGTGCGGCGCATTCGTGAAATTGGAGCGACCAAGGGCTGGCGTCGCACCGAGATCGATCAAGTTCCCTGGACCATAGACGTCGGGAGCGGCGTGAAATTCACGGTGGTGAACTCCAACGAAGCTGCCGGTGTCAAAGAGCAAGACCCGCAGAACAGGAATAAGAGGGGGGCCGCGGCCGAAAGAGCAGTTCAGACGAACGTCGATCAGCTCAGTCTGGCTTTTCCGGACATGCTGCTCGACCAGGGCGAAGCTGCTCTTCCTGATCGCTTGCTGGAAACGGTCTCTTGGTACTTGTTTGTTTTTTGCGAAGGCGACACCATTCGCGCCGAGTTGTCGTGCCCGGTCGGAATAGCGGGTGGGTTCTTCACCCAGTTCAAGGAGAGGATATTCCTGTCTCCGAACATGTTCACTCCCCTTGGGGACGATAGCTTGGCGCCCGACGCAGCAGAAGAATTTGACATCCTAGTAGAGCGACTTCCACAGACATGAACTTCAATCCCGCTCGCCTCGCAATAGCAAGAAAACGGCGGATGCTGACTAAGAAAGCATTCGCAGAGGCGATCGGGGTAACGCAGCACACCATCACCAGGTGGGACAAAGGAAGCACTGAGGAGCCGTCGCCTGAGAATATTCGGGCGATCAGCCGGGCTCTCGGATTTCCCGAGCGATTCTTCTTCGGTGAAGATGTCGAGGTTCCGGAACGCGCCAGCTTTCGCAGTCAGACGTCGATGAGTGCCGCATCTCGCGATGCGGCTCTGGCAGCAGGCGCAGTAGCGTATTTGATCTCAGATTGGTTCGATGCTCGCTTTTCATTTCCACCGAATGCAGTGCCGGAACTAGGCGAATACCCTCCAGAAGAAGCAGCGCGAGTTCTGCGTGAGAGATGGAGTTTGGGAGAGCGGCCTATCTCCAATATCGTGCACTTGCTGGAAAGCAAGGGGGTGCGTGTTTTTTCTCTTGCAGAGAACACCGCCAAGGTGGATGCATACTCCCTATGGCGGAAAGGTCGACCTCACGTTTTCTTGAACGGCTTGAAGACAGCTGAGCGCAGCCGCTTCGATGCGGCTCATGAGCTTGGTCATTTGGTCCTCCATCAGGATGGGCAAGAAGAGGGCCGTACAGCAGAGGATCAAGCGAACAGTTTCGCTTCGGCATTCCTCATGCCGAAAGGCGATGTGCTCGCCCATTGTGTCGCAGGCATGGGGCTGGCTGACATCATTCGGAGAAAGGTGCGCTGGCGAGTTTCGGCTGCTGCCCTAGCCTACCGCCTTCACAAGCTCGGCCTACTGTCTGACTGGAAGTATCGAGACATCTGCATCGAGTTGAATTCCCGCCACGGCAAATCTGAGCCCAACCCCATCGATAGAGAGCGCTCCGCGGTATGGGATCGAGTACTGAAGATTATGTGGAGCGAGAAGCTTACTCCGTCTCGAATTGCTGCTGACCTTGGTATCCCGGAGGGGGAACTGCGCGATCTTCTTTTTTCCATTGACGATATCCAGCGCGACGAGTCAGCCCGCTTGGCGCTGGCATGATCGCGAATGTTATCGATGGCAGTGGGGCATTCACCCAGTACTAGTTCCGACTGGCGGACGAAGAGCGAACTGGTACGTGCGGGCTCACGCGACCGAAGCGACTCACTCCTCGGCGCTGTCGAAGAAGGTCTCGCGCGGTGTGATGGGAGAGGACGTCATCGGCGGGAGGAGGTCGAGGGCGGCCAGGGTCGCAGGATAGGTGGAGCTACGTGCGAAGCTTGCATTAAACGAAGTGTAACGGGCCATCTGTCGGATTATTGCGCGTTACCTCCTCGTATGACGCGACAAATTCGTAGTAGAAGCTCGTTCCGACCTCGATTCGTTCGCCGAACCAAAGCCTTTCATAAGGCTGGCCGTCGAAATCGAAATGGCAGTAGATGTGGGCATAGGGGTATATCTCATCCCCTTCCAAATTGACCGTTGCGATGGAGTCGTATGGTATCTCGCCCAGAAGGAGGACCGTACGATCACTGCTTTCCTTGTTGACAAAGTCGACGAAGCGATAGCCATTATCGCAAGCCTTCAATCCTCCATAACGTAGCCCGACACGGACGCCTTTGCTGTAGGTTTCGATTAGCCCTAAGCGAAACCAGGCAGAAATTCCTTTCTCGTAGGGCGGAAGGTCCGGATAGTCATCCAATCTGTCTACGTCGCGGATGATCACATCGCTACGTAGATCTTCTGCGCGTCTGCGATAGATCTCTTCCTGGAGTACCTGTCGAAGGTTCTCACGGTGGCGCGCTCTTTCACCACTCGTAGCGAACCTCTCTGATAGTGCAGGCTTGAGCCATGAGTACACTTCCGCCAGCGCTGTAGTTACTAACGCGATGAAAGCTAACCAGGATTCCCAGGGGCCTTGCGGATTGAGTATCCAGGCGACTACAAATACTGCTGTGACCAGCCAAGCACTGATCTTTCCGTACCGTGTCAGCAGTGTGCGCCTAGTTCGGGTCATCCCGTACTCCTGTGCTCGGCGTTTTAGTGCGCCTATTGAACCATCACCAAATCAGTGCCCGCCACACGGCTCGGTCTGGCAATGACCATGTTGTGGTCATCGGCGAACCTGAGGCACATCGCCATCAAGCGGTGGAGTTGCGAGAACCTCGAAAAGGTGTCCAGCGTGTCATCTTCCCGCAGCGCACGCGTCCAGCGCGGCCCAACGGCGCTCGTAATTGAATGCGCCCTCGACGTCGTGGGCGGCCCAGTCTCGCCGACCTGAAGGGCATCGAGCAGGGCGGCGGCGCGGGCCTTGGCACGGCGGATCGACAGGGACATCGCGGCGGTTCAGGGCTGGGGGCGACGTGGCGCTAGGGGGGCGCAGCACGGCGGGTGTCGGCGGGGCAGCCTCGGCGTGCAGGCGTTCCAGCGCGGCGAGGCCGGCGGGGCACCCGGGCGGTAGGGGCGCGGCGTCGGCCAGGCGTACCTCGACCGCTGCCGCGCGCAGGGGCCGCAACAAGGCGAGGGCGGTGTCAATCTGGGCGAAGCGGCGGGCCCCGTCGCTCTTGGCGGTGAGCGTTGCCGATCCCCCTTCGGGGCGATTGAGGGGGGATAGGGGTCTCCCGCCCTGTGCTATTCCGCCAAGGACTGTGTCAAATACCGCGAATATGTGAAGGAATTCGGGGCAACGCTCAGCCTGCAACAAGCGCAGACCAACGGGCTGTTTGGTTGTCAGCTCGCAAATTGAAACTGCAACTGGAAGGGTGCCAATAGCGAAAGCAGCCCTGACGCCTCAGCCTCTGGTGCGGCAACACGAGAGCGTCCTCGGGCGGGCTGGCGTTTCTTCCATAGCGGCCTCGGCCGACACGGGCGGTTTGCGGCTCCAGTGCCGCTACCGCGCCATTTTTTCTTCGAGCCGGGCTAGCTCCGCGGCACCAATCGCCGGGGTCTGCCGTCCCATCTCGGCCGCCTGGCGCCAGTACGCGCGGGCTTGCTCGGATCGGCCGCGCTCGCGTTGGATGTCGCCTAACGAGTCCAGGGCGCCGAAGGCGTTGACCGGAAACCGGTAGTGACCGACGTCCTCGCCGCGCGCGTCCGTCAGGACTCGCACGAACTGCCGCTCGGCCGCGTCGTACTCGCGTCGCTGCATGTACAGCGATGCCAACGACGATCGGGCCCAGACCGCACGCTTGTGTCGTGGCCCCAGGCGCGCTGTGACTTCGTCGTTGGCTCGCAGCAACTGCGGCAGTGCCTGGTCGAGTAGGTCCATCTTGCGCAGCACGTTGCCGTAGGCGATGCGCGCAAGCGGCATCGGCAGGTTTTGCCGATCGGCCTCGTCGAGCGTCTGACGGTACAGAACGCGGCTTCGCTCCAGATAATCCCGGCGGTGGGCGAGGTCGCGATCGGCTGCGTTCAAGAAGATCAGCGCCTGTTCCGCCGACGCGCGCAGCGTTGCTTCGTGCGTCGGGCCGTTCATTGCCGTTCTGATCGATATCACCCGCCGGATGTCGTCGAGCGCGCCGGCCGTATCGCCCAGCTGCGAGCGTGCGATGGCGGTAGCCCACAAGCGCACTGGCTAGGCCGGGATTGGGTTCGCCGCCCGTGCGCCGGGCGAGTTCGGCTGCCCGGGTGGCCAAAAACGGGGTCAGAGCACCTTTTCCAGCAGATCAGCGGAAAAGGCATTTTCATGACGCGCTCGGTTTGCCATCGAAAAACATGGACAGCGGCGCTTCTGGGCGCTGGGGGCGGCTTTCTCTTATCCGCATTGGTGCCGCGGTTCCGGCGCTGTCGGCTACGGCGCCGTTGCCTTCGTCTCGGGCAAAACCGCCAGCGACGAGGACGCTCCGCCCGAACACCCGGCGGAACAGGAAGCGATGCGAAGGGGATGGCGCGCCCACGGCTACGGTTTTCAAACCAGTCTATTCACGCGTGGCTACACTTAGCTACGCCCAGGAACCTCCCACCCGTGGGACAAACGCCCAATCGCCGCATCTGCGGCGGCGCATATCCGGGCGGCGAGACTGCCCCGGTCGGCCAGTCACGGTAGCTGGAGCCCCCCAGACCGGTCGAAATGCATCCGCCGGCATCGGTCTTGCGTGTCGATTTCCGCTCCGGTATGTTTGGGGCAATGCCGATCACGTCGGCTAGCCCGTCCACACTGGCGAAGCCGTATCGGCAACGTGTCTGTTACGCGGGCACCTTTTTTCCGCCGCGACGCTCTATGTGTGGACGCATACAGCAAGACCGCGGCCTTGAAGAAAGGTTCTATCCCCGTGCAAAAATTCACCATTCATCAAGTAGAAGTCCTGCGTCGCGCGGCGAAGAAGATTTCTCGTGCTGAGGGCGTTTCTCATGGCCATGCACTCGACAAGCTGGCTCAGGAGAATGGATTTAAGAACTGGTCGCTGCTTCGGAAGAATGGGGTGTCTGACCCCAGTCTTCCGCAGGCCTTTATCTTCCGCCGTACTGACGACGAGGTGTCGCAGTCTTTGCGTGTCGTCCGTGCTCCGAGGAGCCGGTGGGACCAACAGTCTTCCAGTGAAGCGGCGCTCGGTCAGACCGAAGACCTCAGTCAGAAATTCATCAGTCCGATTAACGCCGTCGAGTTTTCGATCGCGTACATGACGGCTCTGCTGAGGCGCGTCCGTTTTCTGGTCGCTGAAGGGAGCGTCGCGAAATGGGAAATGCGCTGCTGGCTGCCTTATGGCGCGATTGAGAGTGAGCGTGGTAATCGCCTTTTGGTCAACCGTATGTATAAGCCGGTCGGCATGACGAGCGGTGATTGGGTTGATTACGAACAATTTCCTCAGCATGCGTTGAAGTTGCGCGACGATCAGTGGCAACAGTTCGCTTGGCCTGGCGCAAAGGATGCATTTCTTTACGCGGACGTTTGTGCTCCTTGGGGATCTCGGGAACTGGCCACTCATTATCTCAAGCGCTTGGATCAGCTGAGTCTGACTATTCAACGAAATAGCGAGTCGTAATAGGGATGTTGAGGCCCCCGCCGTTCACCATCGAACGGCGGGGGGCGCGGCCCGGCTTAGGGCGCAGTAATGACGAGCGCAAGCCCGTCTATTCGGCGCTGTAGAGCTTGCAGCGCTTAGCGTGGCAAACAGGAGGCCGCCCCAAGGCAAAAGATAACTCGATGCCCGATACCCTATCAAGCGCGTGAATATGTTTGTTCACATCTCCGCTGTGCTGAACTATCGTTAGGAATTTACGATGCGTTTCAGGCCCAACCACAAGGTTTTGAGCAGCCTTCGTGCTCTGCTTTTCACCGCCATGTATGGCAGTAGTCCAGAACTACAGGCACTAAGAAGCTAATGGCCCGGTCTAAGAGCACATCGAAGCCAAAAGCGTCTCGCGGGGGCGCGAAACGCGCGCCCGCCACGTTGCGGTCGACAAGCGGCGCTGGGTTCGAATTCGAGGATCTGATAAGCGCCTGGCAGTTGGTGAAGGCCCTATCGGGTGAGCATGCACCGGGCATTCGGGGCGTTGTCACACAGGTCCAAGCCCAAGTCTCGACCTTGGGCTGGCACATCGATGACCTGCTGCTGACCGCCCAGGCTACCGGCGCGCCGCGACGGTTGGCGATCTCTGCGAAAGGCAATTTGCAGGTGACTGCGGCCGGTCTCCCCGCTGACTTCGTAAGCCGCGCCTGGAAACAGTGGCGTGAGCCGCATGGGCCGTTCGATCGTGCGACCGACGGACTGGCTTTGGCCACGCTCGGTACACATCAGGTGTTCAACTCGGCTTGGCGTGAAGTGAAGAACGCGTGCAGCGGCGCGGATGCCGCGCTCGCGATGAGCCGCATTCGAAGTAACAAGAGTCAGTCGGGCGTGTTCGACAGCGTCCAGGTACCAGGGAGCGCGTCCGCCGAGGAGACCGTCGAACTCATTCGTCGCCTGCACGTGCTGCCGACCGACTTGCAGTTCGCGCACTCGGACGACGAAAATCAGGCTATTGCGCAATGTCGCCGCTTACTCGCGTCTGGTCATGACGACGAAGCGCAGGCTCTCTGGACAGGGCTCCTCAACGTCGCGAAAGATGTGCGCCTTCGCAGCGGGACCATCACTATCCCGAACCTGTTGTCCTTGCTCAGGAGTCAGTTTGGCCTACGCCATCACCCAGACTTTGAGCGTGATTGGGGAACTCTCCTCAACATTACCGCGGACCACAAGGCGCGGATTGAGACCGAGCTGCCATCAGGCTATGCCGTGCCTCGTACCGTGGAGAGGGCGTCGCTTCAGGCAGCGGTCGCCAATAACCCAGTCACGGTGGTCTTCGGGGAGTCGGGCTCGGGTAAGTCGGCGCTGGTTAAGTTGGTGCTGGACGGCTCGTATCCATCTTGGAACCAGGTGTGGTTCGGTCCGGAAAACCTGCAAACGGCGCTCAGCGCAGCTCGCCGTAGCACCCTTCCCCTGACGCACGAACTTTCGCATGTGCTGAACGCCACGGTGAAGCCGCAGAACGTGCTTGTCATCGACTCTGCGGAACGCATCGATGCCAGCGAGTTCGTCGTCATCCGCCAACTGCTTCAAGCCATCCTGTCGAATGCTGGCAAAGAGGTCGAAGATGCGTGGCGGGTCGTCATCGTCACGCAGACGCAAAGTTGGATTGAAAGCGAAGAGGCGATACTCGGCGGACGGAAAGGGCATTTAGTCGAGGTTGAGGCGCTCAAGAGTGAAGCTGTGAAGTTGGCGCTTCAGTCGTCACCTACTTTGAGCTGGTTGGTCGCGCATGACGACACCATCGGGGCCTTGACGAACCTGCGGACACTGGCGTGGGTCATCGAGGCGGGCGCAGCGCTGGGGGCGAACGCCGGTGGACTGGCGTCTCATACCGCTATCGCCGACCGCCTCTGGAAGCACTGGACGAGTGGCCGCGAGGACGTGCAGGCGCTGATGATGCGCCTCGCCCAGCGAGAGGCATCGTTCGAGCGCAGTTTCGCGCTGACCGAATTGGAGCCGGTGGACACTGCGACGTTTAGGAGTCGGCCAGACGAGCTTCCGCTTCGCCTAAATGAGGGAACCAACCGCATTGAGTTCGAGCACGATCTCGCAGCGGATTGGGCGCGCTTTCAGTTTTTGAAGCAGATTTGGACTGATACGCCGCGATGGGCCACGCTAGCGGTTAATCCGCTCTGGACGAATGCGCTCCGGATGTTGGGTCAGTTCCTGCTGCGGCAGCCTACGGAGACTGGCACGGCCTGGGACGTCGCTTTTGGACGCGCGGAGGTCGCGAGAAGCGAGCTAGCGGGCGACATCCTTCTCGACGCACTTTGCCTTGATCCCGACGCCGAACGTTTCCTGACCGAACGCGTCGACCTCCTGCTCGACAACAATGCTAAGCACTTCACGCGACTGCTTCTGCGCTTCCACCACATCGCGACGGTGGCGACCAGAGGCGAAATGAGCTTGAACGCGGCGATCAGCTTGTACATGGAGGCGCAGCACCGTTCAATAGTCTTTGGCCGGTGGTGGCCCGTTCTCCGCTTCCTCGTCGCGCAGCGGGAGCGACTAGTTAGTCTGGTTTCGCCCGCTCTCGCGAAAGTCATAGAGACTTGGCTGACGAAGACGCCACGTCTGCTGAGCAACGGCACTGTGATGCCTTTCCGCCTTGAGATGGCGGGCGTGGCGCTCGCCATGGCGCGGACCGTTCAGATCGAAAAAGGCCAAGGCGTGATGTATCTCATGTCTGAGTCGTCACTGTACACCGCGCCATTGGCTGGCGCGGCCGATCTACCGGTCGAGGTAGGGAACTGGGCGCTCGAACTCGCGGGACGCCGAGAAACTGACGCTACTGTCAGAGGCCGCATCGCCGCGGTTCAACTACAGAAGGCGAAGGTGCACGCCCAGCGTCTGAAGACTGATGCCTTATACAAGTCTCGGCACGAAGCACGGAACCAGATACCGTACTCTCTCGGATCGATGCGCGAGCGCTTGCCGCCTTGGCCGCTTGGCGCCAGCAAAAAGGTCGACATAGATTTCCGGACCGCGTGCATCAAAAGGAACGGTATCTATTTTTTGATGCGTGCGCAGCCTGAGCTGGCGGCCGAAGTTCTGCTCGCGCTGATCATCGAAGACGAGCCGGAACGGGAGTATCGGTCCAGCCGATCTGAAATAGACCTTGGCCTCGAATTTCCCGACGACGCGTACCCGACGGCCTTCTGGAAGAGCCCATTCTTTGCGTTCTTCCAGCTGGCACCGGAAACGGCGCTCACTTCGCTCATCGCGCTGGTGAACTTCTGCACGGAACGCTGGGTCGCCGCGGTCATGAACGGCCGCACCGGCGCGCCTCGTCGAGTGACTTTGCAGCTCGCGGATGGGTCGGAGAAAGCTTTCCTCGGCTCGTGGCAGGTTTTCGGCTGGCCGCAGTCCAGTGACTTGCACAACGGGAACCTGTACTGCGCTCTCGATGCGTTGGAGCGCTGGTTTGCGCTGCGCCTCGACGCGGGTAAGGACATAGCCACTGATATCGAGAGAATACTCCGGGAAGGGAACTCCTCCGCACTCATCAGCGTGCTCCTCAATGTCGCCAAATATCGGCCGTCATTGCTGACGGGTCCACTCGCCCCTCTGCTAACGTTTCCGGACCTGTTTTTTTGGGACAGCGCCCGCGTGGGGCAGGTTGGAAATACCTTCATCGGTTGGAGCTTCCACCAGGGCGGCCAAGCAATGTTTGACTTCGCCCGTGATTGGACGCTGGCGCCCCATCGCTGCGAGAAGTTCCTCGATGTCGTTGTCAGGCTCTTGCTGGCGGATAACGATGTTGCGCTGCGTCTTCAAGCGCTGCTGCCGACCTGGGCGCTGCCTGGAGACCCGAAGGAGGCGTTGGAGTTCAAGCTACTTACTGCCGAGCTCGACCAGGCCAACTATCCGACCGTTGCCGACCCAACGACAGGCGCGGAAACACGGGTCTTCGTCTGTCCTGACGAACTGAGCATCGAGGTGCAGTCGTGGCAAACCGCCAGCGCGCCGACCACGACATTCTTGCTCGTGCCGGAGTGGTGCGAGCGGCGTCTTAGGGGCGGCCAGCCGCTCACCGACGAGGAGGCTGCGTACCTCTTCAATCTGCTCCAAGAGTGTTTGATCGGGGCGAAAGACGAAGATGACGAAGTAAAATCGAAATGCCGTTTCGCTGCGGCTAGCACGCTCATCACGTTGGGAGGCGCTTGGCTCGCTGAGAATCCCGAAGCGCAGGAGCACGCGCTCGAATTAGTGCGCGCTGGTGTAGCAGCGATCGCGTCGACTGGAGAGGAGTTTCGCGGGCGGCGCATGGGCATCCTGCGCGACGAGCTAAAGTTCGTCGCCTACGCGGTCATGCACTTATGGCTCGGCCAAGGAGATGGCGTCCGGGAATGGGAGGCCGCTGTTTTACGTCTTCTGACGAGCGGCGACATGCGAGCGACCGCCGTTGTGGTCGGCGTCGCCTATGCCAATCGAGAGCAGCTTGGCACCGCATGGTGGCGGCTGCTGCGCGCTGGGCTGTTCTGGTCGGGCCTCATCATGCTCGCCCCGCGGCACGGCGATGGCGACGGTGCGGAGCGCGCTTGGAGGGTGTGGCTTGCGAGGTTTCGGCGCTTTCCACTCCGTGGTCTGACCGCGAACCCGAATGACCTCAATTTCAAGCGTGTCGTCGCAGGACTAGAACGTTTGGACTTTCAGCGCCGGACACGGCTCTACAACGCCGGCGACCAGGCCTGGCGTGGAAGGCCGAAGCGCGAACGAGGGTGTTCGCTGGACAGTGACTTCCTCGGAGTCCTATTCGACTGGCTCATCGAAGGCGACGGCAGTGGCGACCCCGACCTCGACACGCGCTTGGCACTACTCATCTGGGACTACGACGCCACGCGCGCCAAGTCGGGAGCGGAGAAGAAGCATGGTGAGTATGACTCGCCGAGCCAGAATCTCGGCTACGACATTCTCCTGAAGCTCGGAGCGCTGTCGATCGTGGCGCCCGCAGGGGAAGCGCGTGCGGTTTGGGAACCTGTGCTCTCCCACGGTCCGGCGGCGCATTACGCGCTGCGGCGCTTCGTTCTTGGCTTGTTCCTGCGTCTCGGTAAAGGCGACGATCCGGTAGCGTTCGAGCGCGTCTGGCGGGCGATGGCGGAGTACGGCCTCGCGGCCAACTGGTCTCAATACGGCCTTTGGTTCCACGGCGAGCGTTTGATTTGTGACCTACTCGGTTTCGGCAATGAGGACCCGCTGTCTCGGTTGAACCCAGGTGCGGCTCTACGGATGAAGGATGTATACGAGCGCTGGGCTACCACGCACTTGGCTCGCGACGAAGAATGCATCACACGCTTCTGTCAGTTCTTGACAACAAATTTCGGAGCCCCACTCCGGCTGGACGGTCTTCGCTGGCTCGCCGGTATGCTGAGGGAGCGCAAGCCTTCCGCTGCCTGGCATCGTGAGGGTACGGGCGACGCGTTGGTGGAGCTGGTGTTGATGGCGTTGAGTTCTGACGCGCAGGTCCTTTCACAGGATGCCCAGGCGCGGCAGGCACTTGTCGAATTAGCCGCTGCCCTTGCAGTCAAGAACATTCCAAACGCACTGGCTCTCCAGGAGCGCATTAAGCGACTGCGATAGCGGTCGAGCGACACCTCGTTCGACGTCTAGTCAGAATGCCTACAACTGACCACATAGCTGACGTCCACTCGGCGTATTGATCCCAATTACGAGCCCCGGAAATTATGAGCGCAATACCGCCGTGCAACGATATCTTGAAGCAAATTTCTGAGGCGCAAATCGCTGATCGCATTCGAGCAGTAAGCGAGTTAGATTTGCTCGAAGCCACTTACCCTTTTGTCAAACAACACGTTGACGCAATTTTTCCTGGCTATGCCTGCCTAACCCGTTTCGTCCATTGCAGTCCGGCGTGGAGAGCCAGGAAGAACCATGGTGCCGACCTCTTCCATAATGTAAGCGAGCTGTGGTATCCGAAGCCTGAGTATGTAAGAACCTTCGGGCGGATGAACCAACCTAATAAACCAATGTTTTACATTTCTGCAAGCCATCAAACGGCCGTTCTGGAGGTAAGGCCTAGCCCTGGGGACCTGGTTACAGTGCTTGAACTTGGTCTTAAGTCAGGAGCGGACTTACCTCATGTGATGGAAATTGGCACTGTTGAGAAGGCATCTCAGTACAACCTTCCGTCTACAGCAAATATTTTAGAGAACACGGTCGGAGGTCAAGCGTACTTAGGCGGTGAGGTAAACAAGAATCTTTTGATCCGCAGCTTCCTAGCAAAAGAAGTCACACAAATCATCGACCTCGCCGACACGCATAGATTTAAGGTCTCTGCAGCTATCTGTGATCAGCTTATCTCTAGCGCCGAGATTGACGGAATTGAGTATCCGAGCATGGCTGGCGACGGCACTGCAAGCGGAGGCGGTGTCAATTTGGCAGTCAAGCCAGTATCTGCCGATCGCTTATTCAGACCCGTTGGCTGCTTTGTGGTTCGTGTGGTTAGCAGCGTACTTCGGCCTACACCGGGCCTCCTTGTTGAATGCATTAATGTCGCTAAAGCTATTCTGCCGGATGGGTCTATTGATTGGGCCTAATTGATAGCACCTCGAAATTCAAACGTGAAGGTTCGTCGCAGTTCGGCTTGAAGGGAACGGCGTCAGCCCCGCTTGACCACTGCTTTTTGGCCTATTGACCTGCGCTTGCGCGCGGCCGGCCTTCCTAGTCCCGGAGGTCAGTGACTCTAGTGCGCTTGCCAAGGCTCTGGTTTCTTTGCGGCGCGGTGCTAGTTGCTGATGTAGGCTGCACCTTTCAGGGAGGATCACCTATGGCCATCGCAGAAATCACAACTGCCCTCGGGGCGATCAAGGCGACCACAGATGCAATCGGAGCGGTGCTGAAGGCCGACAAGGCACTCGGCGAGGCCGAACTCAAGTTCCATCTGGCTGAGGCGGCGCAGCAACTCCTGGACGCGAAAGTGGCGGTGCTCGACGCGCAGTCGGTGATTGAAAAGCGAGACCAGGAGATAAAGCGCCTTGAGGAAGCGCTGCAGAACAAGGCTAAGGTGACCAAGGTCGATGAGGGGTATTACGAGATCGGTGCAGACGGCGGCCCGACCGGACCGGCCTACTGCATGCGCTGCTATGAGATTGACCACCGCCTGTTCCACCTCAGCTACCCTAAACGAACCGATGAACCCACGCGCTGCGTCGTGTGCAAGGCTCAGTACGCCTACCACCGGACGGGCCGAAAAGGGGCGAGTCCGGCTAGCGCGTAGCGCGCTATCGAGAGCAGGGGTGATAACGCACCTTCAAGGCCCGCCCGTGAAACGCTATAGCTGTTGAAAAAACCGAGCCGAAGCCGCTTCGCGGCTCGGCCGCAACACGTTGTTAGTGACAACGGCCAACTGAATGATCGAAGTGTCACGAACTCTACATCCGCCATCGACCATAAGCGGATAGCCATATCACTTTGCTCTACCACTAAATGGTGTCAGCGTTTCGGCGCCACTGGCTGAGCCCCATAGCACCGCGATATCTCTCTTGGGCGGAGAACCGAATAAGCTAGAGGACATACCGTCGGCGCGGCCGTACAGGGGGGCGCCGGCGCCATGCGCAGACACGGGGTGTTCGGGAGAACGCTACGCGCGGTCACGGGCGCCGACAACAGACGCGGTGGGCGCGTCGGCGAACATAACGCGAGGCTCCGCAAAACCCCGGCGCGACTCAGCGTTCGGTCAACGACGATTACATCGCTGACAGCCTGGACTAGTGAACAGGACCCGTCCAAGACGCGACGATGAAGGCGAAGCCGTCCGAGGCTTCGTGTCTGATCGCGGCAACCCGCTGATAGTCTTCGGAGTAATACCAGCGCTTTGCGGCTTCGAGGTCGGCGCATTCCACGACCACGCCATAGGTGATCGGCGGCCCTTTCTCCACGGTGAGCGGCATCGGGCCGGCAAAGAACTTCACTCCGGGAGTCGCTTCGAGCAACGGCACCACTTGGCAACGGTACTCCGCGAGGCGCTCCTCATCATGCACGTTGGTGATACAGAAAATGACGTACGCGGCCATCGATGCCTCCAGGCGCTGTGCGGTAGAAAGCTTGCGACCGATGCCAATCCGGCGGCGCTGTCAGGCCTGTTGAGTCCACTCGGTCTCTTGCCACTGCTTGGCCGCGTCGATCGTTTCGAACGGACGCATCGTGCGGTAGAGGTGATCCTCGGCCGGAATGATGTCGACCATGGCGTCGATCATTTCCTTCGGATCGCTTTGGGCGGACAGGGGGGCGCTGAAATCGGGCATCGGCACGACCGCAGTCTTGGCGTCGTACCACTGCACGTGACTTTCTGCGCCGGTGTCGTTGAAGCCCGTGCCGAACAGGCCCGGATTGATGGTGGCGACCTTGACGCCAAAGGGTGCCAGCTCCGTCCTCATCGCGCCGGCAATGGCCTCGATCGCGTGCTTGGTGGCGCAGTAGATGCCGATGAACGGAATGACCATGATGCCGCCCATCGACGACACCCACACTACCTTGCCGCACTGGCGCGCTACCATCTTGGGGACGATGCCTTGCGCCAGTTCGATGTGGCGAAACACATTGACCTCGAAGGATTCGCGCACGCGCGCCATCGGAATGTCGACGACCGATCCGCTTTCCATGATGCCGGAGTTGAGCACTAGCACGTCGGGGTCGTAAGTCGCCGCACGCGCGAGATCGGCATCGTCGAGCAAGTTGAGCTTGATGACTTCCAACGTGACGCCCGCATGCGCCGCCTCATCGCGTAGGCTGCGCACTTGCGGCCAGGTCTCCGCGGTGGCCACCACGGCGTGCCCCCGGCGGGCCAGTTCGATCGCCGCGCCCAGGCCGAAACCGGAACTCGCGCCGGTGATAAGAATCTTCTTGCTCATGCTCATCCTGCCTTCTGTCTAGGTCCGAAGAGTGTTCGGACGTCGCGCGGAGGTCCGATCCCAATGCCACAAGACGATCCGGGGCAGAACGTGTATCTCCGCCCAGGCGTCTCGGCCGAGCGATGAACGCTAGACAATCTCGACTGCTGCAACAATCCCAACAATGTTTGATGACAAGACAAGAATCTTTCATCAATCGAGACGCAGCGGTCGGCGCGCCTAGGATGATGTTTTGGCGGTCGTGGGAGACGCCTCTACAAGCGTGTCTATTTGGCTACCAGCGCTTCCGTCATCATGTTGATCAACGCACGCAGGCCGGACGATAGGTGACGATGCCCTGAGTAGTACAGGCACAGGCCTGGAAAAGGCGGGCACCATTCCTCCAGGACGCGTTGGAGTCGGCCGTCCTGGAGTGCCCCTGTCGCCAAATGGTCGGGCACGAAAGCGATGCCGATGCCATCGATGGCCGCTTCCACCATCAGTGGTTGATCCGTCAGGGTGAGTGGGCCGGAAGGGTTGATCCTTTCGATCACGCCCTGACGCTCCAGCTCCCATCGATAGATGGCACCACTTTCAAACCGGAAGCGGATGCAATCGTGGCGATAGAGATCCTGCGGGACCTGGGGATAGCCGCGTCGCTCGAGGTACCCGGGCGAGGCAATGGCCGCAAAACGTACCTCTTTCGAGACGGCGACAGCCACCATGTCTTTGGGAATGGCTTCCGCCAAGCGAATGCCGGCATCGAAGCCCTCCGCGGTGATATCCGTGAGACGGCCATCACTGACGATGTCCAGATGCACCTGCGGATACGTGCTCAGAAAGCGGGCGAGCACAGGCTGCAGGACCAAACGGATCGCGCCTTCACTGGCATTGATCCGCACCGTGCCGCTGGGAACGTGATCATCGCGCTCTACGTCGCAAAGCGCCTCGTCAAGCGCGGCCATTGCCGGCTTTAGTTTCAAAGCCAGGCGCTCTCCCGCCTCGGTCAGGGAGACGCTGCGCGTCGTCCGGTTGAACAGGCGGATATTCAACCGCTGCTCGAGCACCTTGATCGAGTGACTGATCGCTGAGGGCGTCATGTCCAGCTCGACGGCGGCGCTGCGAAAACTTCGGTGGGTCGCGACCGCCAAAAACGCGGCGTAGGCCGCCAGATCATTGCCTCTTGATTGATGAATCGTTTTCATCGTCACATCAAATATTGAGCGGATTGTTGAGATAGTCCACGCATCCTAGGCTAATTGAGGGTGCAGCGTCGCGGCTTCCCCGCGTGCTGGTGTTACTCCAAGAACCCCGCCAGCCCTGACCGCGCGGACCGCCTGAACGAGGACAAGTCGATGAAAATGAAGGCCGTAGTGATGACCGGGGCTAATCGGCCCTGGGAGGTCCAAGAGGTTCCGATTCCCAAGGCCGAGCCCGGACTCGTCCTAGTAAAAATCCACGCGTCCGGCATGTGCTTCACGGACGTCTGGGCGACCCAGGGGGCCGGTGGCGACATCTATCCCCAGACCCCGGGGCATGAGGTGGTCGGCGAGATCGTTGAAGTCGGCGCCGGTGTGCGCTCGCGCAAGGTGGGCGATCGGGTCGGCACGACCTGGGTGCAGTCCTCCTGCGGCCGCTGCCCGTACTGCCGCCAGAACCGCCCCCTGACCGGCCAGACGGCGATGAACTGTGTTTCGCCGCGTACGACCGGGTTCGCCACGCAGGGCGGGCATGCCGAGTACATCGCGATCGCCGCCGAAGGCACGGTGCTGTTGCCCGATGGCCTGGCCTACACGGACGCCGCGCCGATGATGTGCGCGGGCTATACCACCTGGAGCGGTCTGCGCGATGCAGAACCCAAGCCGGGCGACCGCGTCGCGGTGCTGGGAATCGGCGGATTGGGCCACGTCGCTTTGCAGTTCTCCAAGGCGTGTGGCTTCGAGACCATCGCGATCACGCATTCCCCGGACAAGCGCAAGCTCGCGACCGACCTGGGTGCCGACCACGTCGTCGCCAATGCCGAAGAGCTGCTAGCTGCTGGTGGCGCCGACGTGCTGCTGATCACCACCAACGACTTCGAGACCGCCAAAAAGGCGCTCGCGGGCGTCAATCCTGACGGTCGCGTCGTACTGTGCGGGCTGGACTTCAGCAAGCCGTTCTCGATTCCGTCCGACGGCAAGCCGTTCCACATGATGCGGCAGCGCGTGATCGGCTCCACGCATGGCGGGCAGCATTACCTGGCCGAGATCCTCGATCTCGCCGCACGCGGGAAGGTCAAGCCGATCGTCGAAACCTTCCGGCTCGACCAGGCCACGGAAGCGTACGACAAGCTGTCCTCCGGGAAGATGCGCTTCCGCGGCGTGTTCTTGCCGTCGCAGGGCGCGTAAGCATTCATCGCGAGAGCCACTCCGGTGATCCCGGTTTCACCGGAGTGCTCTCGCGCAAGAGGTATCTCAGGACGCAATTCCATACGGCAGGAGCGAAGGTGTTCGCTGCTGTGGCGCAAAGGCGCCGTTCGCGACCGACTAGGACCGGACGCGGAGAAGCTCAAGCTTCTATAGACGATCATTTTCCGAAAACTCGTCCGGCTCAAGAAGGAACGGCGATGCGCGACATTCTCAAGAATTACATCGACCACGCTTGGGTCGCCCCATCAAGTGACGCCACGCAGGAGATCGTCAATCCGACAACGGGATCGGTATCGGGGCGGTTGGCGCTCAGCACAGGAGAGGATGTGGATCGCGCGGTCGCGGCGGCGCGACAGGCTTTTGCGAGCTATTCGCAAACCAGCCTGGAAGAACGCTCTGCCCTGCTGAACCGCATCGCCGATGGCCATGAAGCACGCGCGGAAGACATGGCGCGGGCTGTCACGGCGGATATCGGCACGCCCGTCGCCTACGCCCGCACGATCGTGCAAGTGGGCGCCGGACAATTCCGCCTTCTCGCCAAAGCGATCGAGACTTACCCCTTTGCAGAGGATCAGGGCGGCACGCGGATCGTCAAGGATCCCATCGGCGTGGTCGGAATGATCCCGCCGTGGAATTATCCCGCGCTCCAATCGGCCGAAAAGATCGCGCCCGCGCTCGCAGCCGGCTGCACCATGATCTTGAAGCCCGGAACGCCCTACACCAATCAGGTGCTGGCGGAGATCCTGCACGAAGCCGGCGTGCCCAAGGGCGTGTTCAATCTAGTCAACGGTCGCGGATCGGTGATCGGTACGTCGCTCAGTCGCCATCCCCATGTCGACATGATCGCCTTTACCGGATCGACCGCTGTCGGCATCGAAGTACAGAAGAATGCGGCCGATACAATCAAGCGCGTCAGCCTGGAACTGGGTGGCAAGTCGCCGCACATCATCCTGCCCGACGCCGATCTGCAGGCCGCGGCGCAAAGCGCGGTCGCCAAAGTCATGCGTAACAGCGGGCAGACCTGCGCCGCGCCGACGCGCACGCTGATCCCGCGCGTGCATAAGGCCGAGCTGGAAGCGTTGATCCGCACGGCCGCAGAAGCCATCCTCGTCGGCGATCCCCTGACCGATGTCTTCATGGGACCGGCCGCCAATGAAGCGCAATGGCATACGGTGCAGAAGTACATCCAGGCGGGTATCGACGAAGGCGCGACACTGCTGACCGGCGGACCGGGGCGCCCCGAAGGGCTGAATGACGGCTGGTTCGAGCGTCCGACCGTCTTCACCGACGTCCGCAATGACATGTCCATTGCGCGCCAGGAAATCTTCGGCCCGGTCATGTCGCTAATCGCTTACGACACGGTGGAGGAGGCCATCGCGATTGCCAACGACACGCCTTATGGCTTGGCCGCCTACGTCGACGGCGGCGACCAAGCCGTCGTCCAGGCGGTCGCGAGCCGGTTGCGGGCCGGGCAGGTGATGCTCAATGGCAAAGGACCCGATTTTCATGCGCCCTTCGGCGGCTACAAGCAGTCCGGCAATGGACGCATTTGGGGCCTGGCGGGCCTTGAGGAGTATCTGGAAACCAAGGCAGTCGTCGGCGGTTGCTGATAGGTTGGTCTTCGCGCCGCCGGGTGCGTTCTGCGACCGCCAACGCCGGAACCCCGCGAATCGAATGGATATGGGTGGACTTCGTTGATGAACAACTCATCCGACCCCAAAAGCCTCCACCACCACGTGCGGCGCATGGGCGGACGCGACCCCCACGAAGCGCACCGGGTCGCGACGCCGCTGGAACTGCTGTTCGACCTTACCTTCGTCATTAGCTTCGGCTCTGCCGCTTCGCAGTTCGCGCATGCGTTGGCCGAGGGGCACTACTCCACAGCGCTGATCGGCTTCGGCTTGACCAGCTTCGGCATTTGCTGGGTATGGGTGAACTTTTCCTGGTTCTCGGCGGCGTACGACACCGACGACTGGCTGTTCCGGATCATGACCATGACCCAGATGATCGGCGTGTTGATCTTCGCTATTGGGCGTCCACGCTTATTTGCTTCGCTGGAGAGCGATGATGGACGCGCCAGCACGGGCATGATGGTCTTCGGCTACGTGGTCATGCGCGTCGCCCTGGTGCTGCAGTGGCTACGGGCGGCCAGTCAGAACCCCACAGAAACAGGGGGCAGAGTGCACTTTCAAAGGCCCGCCCCTGAAACGCCATGTCGTCGAATACCAAGCCGAAGCCGCTTCGCGGGTCAGCCTGGACGAAGGAGTCTGCGTCAGTTTTGCTTAACGACTGGTCCCAGTCCGGTCCCAACTCAGGCCGCCAATCCTAGGGCCAAGGACAAGTTGCCATTCGGATTGCTTCGATCGATGCATGTCCGCCCAGGTGTCCCCAAAGGGCCCCTCCACACGGAGTAGTTTTCGGTGGACCAGGCGCGAAGGTTCCCCCCATTCATCCGCTTCTCGCTCCTCAATCAGGACGGCTACGGCTTCGCCGTCCGCATAGAAGGCCGGCTTACTGGTGCTCTTAAGTCGGCAGGGGTAACGGGAGATGCAGATCGGCATGGCCGACATATGGTAGCCCGACGCCGGTCACATTTTGACCCGCCGGGCGTAAGATCTGGCCAGATCCAGCCGGAGACCAGCCATGTGCTATTCCGCCAAGGTCCGAGCCGAGTACCGAGAGTACGTGAAGGAGTTCGGGGCGATCCTCTCGCTCGATCAATACGTCGCCGAGTACTGGGAGCAGATGGGGGACGATTGGGTAAAGAAGATGCCCTCTGCCTTCCGCGCCTGGTTCCGCGGCCCCGGGACTGAGGACAAGGCCCAGGTCGCCAGGGCCATCGAGGATTGGACAGCCAGGCAGATCCCGGAATATGAGGCTGAGCTGGCGAAGCAGCTCGCCCGCCTGGAGGAGAACGAGCGGAAGCTGGCTAAGAAGGTCACCAAGACCGCTCAAGAGGAAGTGCGCAAAGCCACGGCAAAGATTGAGTCGACGGCGGCGATGCTTAAGTCTCTTACGAAGCCGAGCGCCGCGGCGGAGACTGCCCGCATCTTTCCGCAGTCGACTGCGCCCGTCATGGTGTGGGAGAACGGCCGACGCGTCGTTAAGATGATGCGCTTCCAGTGCCGAAAGGCTGGCGCGCCATCGAGCAGCGACTGGGTGATCGACCGAGTGACCAAGAGGAAACGGATGTCTGGTACGTACAACGCTCGCCGCGACAATCTGGAGCGTTACTGGCGAAAAGAGTTCGGGTATAGCCACGGCATCGTAATTGCCGATACCTTTTTCGAGCACGTCGCGAGACACGACATGGAAGGACGGGAGCTGCGTCCAGGCGAGAAGCCGGAAGATGTGATCCTCGAATTCGTTCCGAACACTGGCAAGACAATGCTCATTGCATGCTTGTGGTCGCACTGGACCGGCGCGGGTGCTGGCGAGCCCGACGAGCCAGACCTACAGTCGTTCGCGTTCATCACCGACGACCCGCCGCCCGAAGTCGCCGCCGCTGGGCACGATCGCTGCGTAATTCCGATCAGGCCAGAAAACGTGGACGCGTGGTTGCAGCCAGACCCCGAGAACCTGGCAGCCCTGCATGCCATCCTCGATGATCGCGAACGCCCTTACTACGAACATCAGTTCGCCGCGGCAGCCTGATCAGGTCTGGCGCTCCGCCGGGTCCATTTTGCCGAGGGCAATCAGGATCTCATCGATCTGCGTGCACACGAATTCGTGTGCATCGCCGTCGCTGCCGGCCTGCTCGACAATCGGGTCCGCATAGCAGGCAAAGGCGGGCCAGAACTCAGCATCGTCGTGGTGCTGGAGAGCGATCTGGACCGCATGCCGCTCAAGGGCTTTAAGGCTCCCGCTGAGGAGCGTTAGGGTTTCTGGGGTCATGAGTTTTCCCAAGGGAGCGTACGAAGGCAAGCGGAAATCTATCTCGCAAGAAGTCATCGTTCTTAGCGGCCCACCTTTCACACCAGCGCCGAGCCTGTGTCTCCGAGTCGGCGACCGCGTGCTTACGCTGATCCAATCGGCACCAGGCGTAGACCGTCACAAGCCACTGGCCGTTTCCGAGCGCAAGGATCTTGGCGACCTCGTACACGTCGAGGCGCAGAAACCAGATCTCGTCGTCCGGGCTGGGGTCTCCCGGCCTCCAGTGGCGAATCCGGCCTGGTTGCCACCGGCCCCATGAGTACTGTGACGGGAGTCGATGCGCGGCCATGCGCGGATTCTGCGCCTTCTTGTCTCACTGGCTGAGACCGCTTGTCGTATTCTTTAAACCGTTAAGGGCGTTGCCCAACTGCGCTCCAAGTAACGAGGCCGCATCGCACGATACCGGCTGGACGCGCAACCGCGTCGGTTGGCAAAGTAGCCGCCTTATGCCGACCAACTCGGCTCAGCACATACAAGGACAAGACGATGCGGGAATGGTTGTTCCTCCTAGCGCTGACTGCGGCGCCAGCCTGGGCGCAAACCCAATGCGAGGCCTATGAACAGGCCATGTCGGGCGTGGAGATACAGTTCATCCCACACTTGGCGGCGCCGCCCAATGCCTACTCAGGTATCAGCTACAGCGGCGATAAGCTTCTGCAGGTACAGGCAGTCGACCTGTCGGGCCGGAAGGCGAAAGCGATGAAGAAAAACGGAGAAGCTTGCGACTGCTGGAAGCTTCTCGTTGATAACTGTAAGACGGTCTACATTCCCGCGAAGAACGGTGTGTTTACGGTGTTCGACGCCTATCAGCGTGGACTAGTCTTCGTCCCGCCGGCTAAGCGTTAACGGTTATGGTGCCGCGCTATCGGTTAGGCAGTACCACCGGAAGCTTCTGCGCGGGTTAGACTTCATGCGCGGCAGGATCGCCGCTTAAAGGAGGCTACGGTGTCGTATCAATCCGAGAAGTTTAGCGTCGCCAGGAGCTGTCTGATGCTTCCGCATCCCCAGGGCGAAGAGTTTTCTATGGCGAACGCCATGTTCAACGTTACGCTCGGTCTTGACGACTATAAGGTGCCGGAAGATTTCAATGAAGACGCTGCACGCCAGTTGCGCGAACTAAACGAAATGATGAAGACAGATGGACTTGCAGATCCTCATCGAGAAGGACTGCACACAGTACTTGCCCGCACGATGGACGTTGACCAGCGGCAACGATTTTCGACTTTAATCGACGAACTGGCTTGGTACTTTTCGGAGTATGATCGCCGCGATGCTTGATGCGTTACGCACATAAAGTCCAGCATCGTCACAGCCAAGAATTGCCCCAAAATTCCTAGCGAAAACTGTGGCGTATGCGTAAGCGACGGACAGGGTGTAGAGGATAGGATTGACGCTCCCTTCAGAAAGGACGTATTCATGAGTGAAGTGACAACTCAGCGGTATGCTTCTATCTCTCCCGCGTTAGACTGGTTCTTCGTCCACGCGGATGCAAATCCAAAGAATCCACCGACGGTTTACAGGCTGGCTGCTTGGGGAATAGGCGAAGACGGGACCGTCATCGGGCTTGTCGGGGCCTTCGGTCACGAGATCGGTAAACGCCGTGCCCCGCACCTGATTTCGATTCCACCCGTACCGGGGCAGTACCTGCATGCGTCGCAGTTGAGTGATATCGAGCGAGATCAAAGTATCAAACGGTAGTCGACATCCCACCAGCTGTTCCCCAAGCCCTGCGAGCGATCGTGGGGCTCTCGCTTTCTGGGGGGCGATGATCTCGATCATCGCAGACCTGCTGGCGGCAATGGTCGGTTAGCCGCCTCGCTCAACTTGCAGTCGAGCGACCTGCTCAGCCCAGAGCAGCGGAGGATTGATCGCGAGATCGTTGACCGTGGTCCCGTTCGGTAGCGTGTCATCCAGAATTGCCGCTACCAGCGGTGGTGCCAGTGTCGTCAAGTTTAGCAGCCGTGCGATGTAGCTAAAGTCGGTACACTCCCGCTTCGCCAGATCCAAGATCGACGTCGACTCGCCGGACTCCAGCATTCGGCGCCAGCGTTCCGCCCGACCAAGCGCGCGCTGTAACGCGGTGGACTGGGCATCCCAGGGCCGCTCGGCGGCGTTCGGGCCGGTCAGCTGGACGAGCTTGCGATAGCCGCGCTTGGAAATCCGGAGCGGGACATCGAAGGAAACAGAGCCATCGCTTCCCAGGGCGATCTCTACTTTGAACTTGCTCATGCGGATTCCCCGATCCCTTCATGCGTCTCCAGTTCCCGCACGAAGCTGGTAAGGCCCATGGGGCGAAGACGCAGCTCGGCACGGTCCTCGTGGACGACGATACGTTCAATCAGCAGTTGAAGCATCTGTGCCTGCTCGTGGCCGGCAAGGTACTCCCAAATCTCATGGAGACGCAGCATGGACACCATGATCTTCGGTTCGTCCAGATCGGGGTCCAGCGCCGCCGCCTGCGGCAATATCGCGGAAATCAACTCAGGGGTTCGAAGAACTAGACGCAATTGCTCGATGATAGCCGCCTCAAGCTCACCGGCCGGGACGCGGGGTAGCTTCAGCAGCTTGGCGCTCTCATGCAGCGCGCGTGTATGAACGTAGTAGCGATATGTACGGCCGTTGCGCTTGGTCGTGTGCCAAGGCGTCATGGCGCGCCCATCTGCGGCAAACACCAACCCACGTAGAGGGAAGGGAATTTTAGAAGCGTCCGGCGCCGCCAGGGCACGCACTCGGGTTCCCGTCGCCGCCTGCGCCCGCGCCCACAGTTCCGGGTCGATGATCGGCTCGTGCGCGCTCGAAAACCAGTCGGCCCCGTGGCGAAGCTCTCCGAGATAGGTGCGGTTCGCCAGCATCTTGTACAGCAACGACTTGTCGATGGGCTTCCCGACGATCTCTCGCCCGTTCCTTGTGGTCCAGAACTTCGAGGTCGCGCCCCGAGAACGCAGCTTGGCCACCAACTGCGCGGTGGGGACACCCTCCGCGACTTGTTCGAAAATCCAGCGAACCAACGGCGCCTCCTTTGGGTCGGGTACAAGACGACGATTCCGTAGGTCATAGCCTAGTGGCGGGACGCCGTGCATCCACAGCCCCTTCTTCTTGCTCGCGATCATCTTGTCGCGGGCGCGGTCCACATCGAGATCTCGGTCGAACTCAGCGAACGACATCATAATGTTCATCATGAGTTTTCCGATCGCATCTGCGGTATTGAAATGCTGCGTGATGGATACGAATGCTACGTTGTTCTCTTGCATCACCTCCCAGTACAGGTGGACAAAGTCACGGAGGCTTCTGGACAAGCGGTCCAGCTTGTAGACGAGGACGACATCAATCTTTCCTGAACGGATATCAGACAGAAGTCGCTGTAGCGCTGGTCTAAGCATTGTCGCCGCCGAGAAGCCAGCATCGTCGTAGTCATCGCTTGCCAGAATCCAGCCCTCGCATCGCCGACTGGCGATGTACGCATGCCCCGCATCGCGCTGGGCTTCAATAGAGTTGTATTCCCGCTCCAGTCCCTCCTGAGTCGACTTGCGCGTGTATACGGCGCACCGGAGTCGCTTCTGGTCCGTTCGCTCACTCATCGCCCTTCCCCTTTGCTTTCGCGGCGCGAAGCCCGAAGAACACCGGGCCAGACCAGGGCGTTCCAGTGATGTACTTCGCTATCGCAGACAAGCTGGTGAAGCATTGGCCGCGATAGTCGAAGCGACCGTCGGGCATGACCGCCACAACGTGGTCCTCGCCGCCGAAGTGCCGGACCATAACGGAGCCCGGCATCGGTTTGCCGTTCCGGATGCGCGGCCCAATCGTTCCCTTCTCTACGAAGGCATCGATGCGCACGCGATTGTCCTCCAGCTTGGCGGCATGAGTCCTGGCCCACTCCAGTTCCTGCAGGCGGTAAGCGATGCGGCGCTCTATGAAGCGGCGCTGGTCGACGATCGGTTCCTGTTCGAACAGCTGGCGCCACTGCACTTTGAGTTCGGCCATGGTCATCTTCGGTAATGCCATGACGAGTGCGACGGTGTTCGAACTGATACGGGGAGCTTCTAGTTTCATCGGCGGGTTGGACGTGGTTGGTCGGGGTGCGTATGCACGCTTCCCGCGCGGGATAGTGCAACCCCCTTCTGGGTCCAACCGACAGGCGCTGAGCCAGTGCGGAAACGAACGAGAGCAAGCGCGAGCAGTTTCGCTACGGCCTGCCGACGTTGATCTGGGGACAGTTCGGCGGCATTGATGGGCATCGTGTTCAAGCCCGGACCTCGTGGTGCAGTCCGGCGGCGAACTCGTACGCAACGATGTCGTCGGGTCGATACCGTACCGTTCCAGCGCTGAGCAGAACGAACGCTGGGCCGCGTCCCTGACTGCGCCATTTGCGAATGGTGCATTCATTGATCTGCCAGCGCTCGGCCAGGGCGCGAGTACGCAGCAGGGAGATGGGGGCAGACGAGGAGGAGTCTGGGGCGGGCACGCATCTTTTCCAGTGGGAACGTGCGTGAAGGCTAGTGCCGCCGGACGCCAATCCGTGAAACACGATTCCGCTAAACGGAGCTGGACTCAGTTAGCCCAAGCTAATCCATGCTTATCGCGGGTATGCCAAGGCACCGGGGACGCGATCCTTGAGCTCGGCTTGTATCAAGTGCCCTTGCCGATCCAACCATCGAGCGACCCAGCCCGCCGCCGCTACGGACGTTCGGAACGGTCGGTCGATCTGCATGGTGCGCGCCTTGTGCCGGCGGATGGTTGCGGTACAGGTCGCGCCGTTCTGGCCGATGGTCGCCAGCCAAACCTGGGGTGCGGCGTCAGGCACGGCGATGCAGTGGCGGCTGGCCCCCAGCGCGGCCACCTCCCAATGAAAGCCACTGGGTAGCTCGGCGAGAATCGCGGTCGTCCTGTCCATTGGGTGAACACTACCCCTGTCCCGTCGCAAACGCCGAGACCCATTGGTCGGGAGAGCATGGGTTCTGCGTCGTACACTTGGGTAGGCCATGGCAGCCGGAATCCAACTTTTGGCAGTGGATCGCCGGCAGTTCTGTGGCCGTAATGGATGTCACATCACCAACAGGGGCTGCAATGAAGTTGTCGAACGAGGAGAGGCTGATCGTGGCCATGCTGGCGAGCGTCCAGCGTAGGCTTGGCATCATGGAGGAGCACGATGAAGTTGATCCGGACTTCGTCATGGGAGCGATCTACGCGGGACAGCAGTGGGCAATACCCGCCAGATATCCGGGGCTATTCTCCCCGGAAGCGCTGCCTCCCGTGGTTGACGAGGTTCGGGAACACCTTTCCATGTGGACTGCATTGGAACGTTGCTACGCCGAACTGCCCCCCGTCGAACAAGAGCGCGTCGCGGCCGCGGTAGGACCGAGCCGGATGCCGGTGCAGTTTCCGGGCTACGACGCTCAGCACGAACGAGACTATCTAGCCGTGACGCGCTTTACGGTCGAGTACATGCAGATGCACATGGAACTGGCCGACCGAGCCGACTATATCGCCGGCCAGCAAATGCTGCCGCTCTACGAGGCAATGATCGCGCGTTACCGACAAGAGCAAATATCGGCGGACGCCGATTCTCTGGCCCCCGAGCAGTTGATCCGGGTGTTGCAGACTACGGTGTGACCGAGCCCCGTGGCTGGCCGGGGTACCCGGCCAGCTTTAGCGTTCACTGCGCCGCTGTCGCCTCCAGTAACTGCCGGGCGCGCCGCTTCCCGATCTTCCGCAGCGACGCCAGCTTCACTACGAAGTTGTCGCTGGGCGTCTTGCCCGATTCCCAGAGATAGATCGAGCCGACCGACGAGCCGGCCAGCCGACCGAGCTGTGCGGCGCTGAGGTCCAGGCGAGCTCGCAGTTCGACCAGGGCTTGGGCCGAGAACCAGTCGCGTGCTTCCTGAAGGGAGACCTGCGAGGGGCGGCGCGGCCCGCGCGCCCCCTGCCTGGCCGGGGAGGAGGGAAGGGGCCGGCCGCGCTTGAGCGCGATCAACTCCTTCTTCTGTGCGGCGATCCGCTCAAGCAGCGGCGCGATTAGCAGCCGAGCTTCTTTCCGAGCGATTCGAACCATGTCGTTCTTGAGCTTTGCTTCCTTGGCGATCATGTTGAGTCCTGGGGTTGGGGGAAGTGGGGCATTGAGTTGGGCGAGATGAGCGGTCCCGTGACGGGGGTGCAGACCGCCTCAGTCCACATCGTCGCGAATCCAGACGAAACCGTCGGCGACGCCGATAAAGTCGCGGAATTCACGGCGGGTGCAGATCTGCTGCAAGCTGCGGATGTCGCGGTCGTAGTTGGCATCGGTGACCGCATCGGACAGACGATGGTGCGCTCGACCTCGCTCGTGCGCGCGGGCGATCGAGGCGACAAACGCGCGCTGCTTTCCGCGCAGGCTTAGCTGGCGGTGCCGGACCCTGAGCCAGGCATTGTCTGGTCCCATCTCGAACCAAAGTGGCTTCTCGCTACCAGCGTTCGAGTTCGGCTGCGGGTTTCGGGATGACGGATCTGCACGAATCTGACGTTCGATCAGCGCCTCGCGTTCCAGCCACAGGCCGTTGGTCTCCAGCTTGGCCACGCCAATGAGCGGCACGACTGACCAACCTGGCTTGCCGAGCGCGTCATGATGCATCCGCGACGTGGTCAGGATGATCAATCGCGGCGCGAGGATCTTGCGCAGAGCATTGACCACCTCGGCATAGTCGACCTGCCATCCGCAGCGCAAGAGCACGACGGAGACTACGCCGCGCGGCGTATCGATACTCGCCAGGTTCCACACGCGTTGCGCCAACAGCACGGTAGGCTTGGCTCGATCGCCGGCCATTTGGCGGCTCAGGGTCTCGGGCAACCAGTCGCGATGCAGCTGCACCGACTCGAAAGGCGGCCCTTGCGATTCGACTTGACCACCGCACTCCATGCACGGCAGCAAGCGGTGCTCGCCGGCTTCGTAGACATGTCGGGCCTGCTGCCGGCCGCAGTCCTTGCACTGGACGCGGCGTGTTCGCCGGGGCGCGTGGAATGCGCCCAGCGCAGCGAGATCGGCCATGACGTCTGCGCCCTTCGCGGGCAGCAGGGCGTCGACCGGTTCGCTTTCGAACCAGCGCAAATAGAGATTGAGCACGCAAGATACTTCCTTGATGTTTTTCTGGACGCAACCCGTCGATCAGGCCAGTTCCGGCCCGATGCAGTACGGCTCGTCGAAGGTGGTGCAGCAGCGGGTTACGGCGAAATCGAGCGATGTCGCCGCGATCCGATCTGGGCCGGATTCGGTAGGTGCGGTAGCTCGCATCGGCCTACGGAGGCGACGCGGATGGGGGCGCGGAATCGATCAGCGCAACGTTGGCGATGGCAGGAACGAGTAGTGCGAGTGAGGTGCAACAGTCCTTTGTTCATGGGGGAGTCCGGGGGATGACCACTTCAAGTGGTGGTATGTGACCTTGATCGCAGCCTATCGCGCACATGAACAGCCCGCAATACGACTCGCACTACTCGGACGTCCTGAGACAGTTCTGTATCGGTTCGATTCATGCTTCGTTACGCTTTCACCGGTTGGCGGCGCGAAATTCGAGCAGATCTCTAGCAACTTATATCAAACACGGCTTCAACCTATAGCAGCTTTCGGAAGACCCTCGCGTCCTCGGCACACCGTGCCGTTGATCGAACCGAGGAGTCATGGAGTGAGCAGCAACAACCTTTCCCCTGAGCAGCTCGCCGCGCGCTGGGAAGTCACGCTCGATACCCTGCAGCGCTGGCGCCGCGAAAAGGTCGGCCCACGCTTTTTCAAAGTCGAACGCCGCATCCGATATCGCCTTGAGGACATTGAGGCCTACGAGGGCGCGTCGCTGCGCTCATGCGGCATCGGCGCCGCGGGAGCCGCGGCATGACGCTGTTGGAGCGTTGCATCGGCCGCCCTGCATCGGAACTGGCCGAGTACCCGCCGGAGATGCTGCTGGATCTGAAACTGCAGGCCGCAGACGCCGTTGCCAGTGCGAAAGCACATTACGACCTCATCGATCGAGCGCTCGGTCTTCGATACCACCGGATTGCGGAACAACAGCGACTGGCCGAAGGGAAGGACACCGGAACGGTGACCTTCCGCGATGGCGTCGTTCGCGTCAGCGTCGAGTTGCCCAAGCGCGTCGAGTGGGACCAAACGCGGTTGAGCCAGATCGTGGAGCGCATTCGTGCAGCCGGCGAAGACCCTGGCGAGTTCGTGGAGATCAGTTACCGCATCAGCGAGGCCAAATACAGCGCATGGCCAGCGTCGATGCGGGCCTCGTTCGATGCGGCACGGACGCTCAAAAGCGGCAAGCCCACATTCCGCCTGTCGCTGACGGAAGGCAAATCGTGATGCGCATCGCAATTTTGAGTGGCATCAGCCAAGCACCGAGCCAGTCCGTTTCGGGCGAATGCCTGCCGGGAGGGGACTGATGGCCCTGCCGATTATCACCGCCACCGAGCGATTGGCCGAGACGCGCGGCGTCAAAGGCGTGTTGGTCGGGCGCTGGGGCCTGGGTAAGACCTACCAGCTGTGGTCGCTAGACCCGGCCACCACCCTATTCGTGGACATCGAAGCTGGGGACCTGGCGGTCAAACACTGGCCGGGCGACAGCCTGCGCCCGCGAACCTGGGACGACTGCCGAGACCTGGCCGTGTTCCTGGGCGGTCCGAATCCGGCGCTGCGCGACGGCCAGCACTTCAGCCAGTGGCATTACGAACAGGCCTGTCTGCGCTACGGCAATCCGCACGTGCTGGATCGCTACCGCACGCTGTTCATCGACTCGATCACCGTCGCAGGTCGCCTGTGCTTCCAATGGTGCAAGGGCCAGCCGCAGGCGTGCTCGGACCGGAACAACAAGCCCGATCTGCGCGGGGCGTACGGCCTGCTCGGTCAGGAAATGGTGGCGTGGTTGACCCATCTCCAGCATGCGCGGGACAAGCACGTCTGGTTCGTCGGCATCCTCGATGAGCGGACCGACGAGTTCAATCGCCGCTACCACGAACTGCAGATCGACGGCTCCAAGACCGGTCTGGAACTGCCGGGCATCGTGGACGAGGTGATCACCCTGGCGGAGATCAAGCCAGCCGAGGGTGAGCCGTACCGCGCGTTCGTCTGCCACACCGCCAATCCCTGGGGCTACCCCGCCAAAGACCGATCCGGCCGCCTCGACCTGGTCGAGCCGCCGGACCTGGGCCGGCTGATGCGCAAGCTCGGCGCGCCCGAGGCTGCCGCGGCCGACGCCCCTCCCCTTCACTAATTCGCAGGAGACGCGATGTCCAGCTGGAACGACTTCAACAGCGCCGAGAATCCGGCGTTCTCTCTCATCCCAAAAGGCACCCTGGTCAAGGTCCGCATGACGATTCGACCGGGTGGCTACAGCGACGAGGCCAATGGCTGGCTGCACGGCTGGGCCACCCGCAAGCCCGAAACCGGCGCCGTCTACCTCAATGCCGAGTTCGTCGTGGTCGAAGGAAAATACGCCAGGCGCAAGCTGTGGTCGTTGATCGGCCTGCACAGCCCCAAGGGGCCGACTTGGGGCCAGATGGGACGCAGCTTCATCAAGGGCGTACTCAACTCCGCGTTCGGGCTCCATCCGGACGATCAGAGCGCAGCGGCGCAGGCAGGTCGCTGCATCGAGAGCTTCGCGGACCTGGACGGCATCGTGTTCGCCGGTAAGGTCGACTGGGAGAAGGACAACGACGACGAAGACAAGGCCGTGGTCAAGGTTCCGATCATGCCCGACCACCCGCAATACAAAGAGGTCATGGGAGCGGTGTCGCCCTCGCGAACCAGCCCGACGGCGGCGCCGGTTCACCTCGCTACCGGATCGCTGTCGCCGGCCCCGAATTCGTCCGTTCCCAGTCGCCCCGTGTGGGCAGAGTAGCGCGGGCAACGGCTGATGACGCGAACCTCACCCCTGCAGGACCGGTATCCGAACCAGCACGGCATCTACATCGAACTGCGCAAGCTCTCCGGCGCCGACCTGGACGCCCTGGTTCAGCACTACCAGCACCAAGCTGACCTGCACCGGGCGCATGCTCAGGCGCTGATCGCCTACCGCGAACGCGTGGTCGACATGTCCCGCCATGGCCGATGACGCCGTGCTGGGCCTGTGGCAGGCCGGCGCGTGGGTTCGGTCATCTGGACCTGCGCCGCCGGATCGGTGATCCACGGCGGACACCGTACCGCTGGGCGTTCTGCTCGATGAGCTGCCAGAACGCCTTCCATCAACTCTACGACACCCGACGCCGGAGCGATCCGGCGTCGCTAGAGGAGCTTTTGCCTGTGACTCACCCGCTAACCCCTGACGCGCAGCGAGCCTGTTTGCGCGCGCTGGCTTCCGCCGCTGCTCGTGTCGGTTTCGATGTGCCGCTGGCGAAGTACACCCAGGTGCAAGCCACCGAGGTGATCGAAGCCGTAACGATGGCCTACCAGCAATTGCTGCATTTGCAGTCCGAGCCGAGCAAGAAACCGACCAAGACACCCACCGACGACGCGCCCTTCGACGACCCCATCCCCTTCTAGGCCGCCATGCTCGACTTCAACACCCACGATGTCTCCGAGCACCTAGGACGACTGGTCGATGCCGCGATGGAGCGCGAGGCGGCGACCCTGCCGCCTCGTGCTTATCTGGGTGCCTCCAGCCTCGGCGAGGACTGCGGCCGCCGCCTGCAATTCCAGTACTTCGACGCTCCCAAGGACATCGGCCGCCACTTTCCCGGCCGGCTGCTCCGGGTGTTCGCACGCGGCCACCGCGTCGAGGATTGGATGGCCGACTGGCTGCGCCTCGCCGGCTTCGACCTGCGCACCCGCGATGACCGGGGTGAACAGTTCGGCTTTGCCACGGCCGACGGCCGAATGCGCGGCCACGCCGATGGCGTGATCGTCGGGGGACCCGACAGCTTCCACTACCCGATGCTCTGGGAGAACAAGGCGGTCGGCACCAAGACGTTCCGCGAACTACAGAAGAAGCGGCTCGCCGCCAGCCGGCCGGTCTACGCCACTCAGATCGCGCTGTACCAGGCGTATCTCGGCTTGCACGGGCACCCTGCGCTGTTCACCGCGATCTGCGCCGACGACATGGCGATCTACGCCGAGCGCGTGGTGTTCGACCGTGGCCTGGCGCAGCGCGCGTCCGATCGCGCCGTCGAGATCCTGCGAGCCTGCGATGCCGCTGAGCTTCTTCCCCGCGTCGCCACTACACCCACCCATCAAACCTGTCGCCAATGTCCATGGCAGGACCGCTGCTGGTCCTTGCCGCTATCCCCCAAGTTGCACTGACTGAGAAATCGATGACTGCGGAGACTCTTCACACACCTGTCCCGGCCGCTTCCAACCACCCCCGTTGGGACGTAACAAGGCGGTCGGCATGATGAACTTCAACGAGGTCGATCCGCCGGAGCCCACGCGGCGATCCGATCGGCCCGAGCGTGAAGAAGTGCGGGCGCTGATTCTGCAGCGCTTGGAGGGCGTACTCAAATTGCTATATCCGCAGGGCCGCACGCGCCGCGGCACGTTCAGCGTGGGCGACATCCACGGCGCGGCAGGCGACAGCCTAGAGATCGCGCTCGGCGGCGACAAGGCGGGTCTGTGGACCGATCACGCCACCGGCGACGGCGGCGACATCTTCGACCTCATCGCCGCACACGCGAACCTGGACGCGCGCGACGACTTCGCCATCGTCCTGGCGATGGCCGCCGAGTTGGTCGGCCACGTGCCGGCACTAGCGCAACCGGGCAAGCGGCGCCGGTCCGAACCGGCGATCGACGAGCTCGGTCCGCACACCGCGCGCTGGGACTACCTGAGCGCGCAGGGCGAGCTGATCGCCTGCATCTACCGATACGACCCGCCCGAAGGCAAGCAGTACCGCCCCTGGGATGCCAAGCGCGGCAAGCACCAGGCGCCGACGCCGCGGCCGCTCTATAACCAGCCGGGTGTGGTCGCGGCGCTGGAGGTAGTCCTCGTGGAAGGCGAGAAGTCGGCCGATGCGCTGATCGCCCGCGGCTTCTGCGCCACAACCGCGATGAACGGCGCCAATGCCCCGATCGAGAAGACCGACTGGTCGCCGCTGGCCGGCAAGCACCTCCTGCTGTGGCCGGACAAGGACAAGCCCGGCTGGGAGTACGCGATGCAGGCGGCGCAAGCGGCCCTCAAGGCCGGCGCCGAGTCCTGCGCGATGTTGCACCTGCCCGAGGACAAGCCCGAGGCCTGGGACGCGGCCGATGCCGCCGAAGACGGCTTTGACATTGACGGCTTCCTGCGCGCAGGGGAGCGTACGTACCTTGCGCCCGGCAGCGACGACGCGCCGCCGCCGATCGACTTCGCCGGCCTGGACTGGAGCAGCGACGACGGCCTCGGCCTGGCGTTCACCCGCCACTACGCGGAGGACTGGCGCTATTGCGCCGCCTGGGGTCAATGGCTGAGCTGGACCGGCACGCGCTGGAACCCGGATCGGACCCTGGTCTTGCAGCACCTGGTGCGCGGTGTCTGCCGGGCAGCGCAGGTCTTCGCCGAGCGACCAACGCAGCGTGCGAAGCTCGCCTCGGCGTCGACCGTGGGCGGGGTGGAGCGGCTTGCGCGCAGCGATCCGCGCCACGCCTCGTTTGCCGAAAGCTGGGATCGCGACCTGTGGGCGCTGAACACGCCCAACGGCATCGTGGACCTGCGCCGCGGCACCCTGCGCCGGCACGCCCGCGGCGAGCACATGACCAAGCTGACCACGGCCAGCCCGGCGGGCGACTGCCCGACGTGGCAGCACTTCCTGGGTGATGTGACCGGCGGCGACGGAGACTTGGCCGCCTACCTGCAACGGGTGGTCGGCTACTGCCTGACCGGGGTCACTACCGAGCATGCGCTGTTCTTCCTCTACGGCACCGGGGCCAACGGCAAGTCCGTGTTCGTCAACACCCTGGCCACGATCCTGGGCGACTACGCCACCAACGCGCCGATGGAGACCTTCATGGAGACCCGTGGCGATCGGCATCCGACGGATCTGGCCGGTCTTCGCGGCGCGCGCTTCGTCGCCGCCAGCGAGACCGAGCAGGGCCGCCGGTGGAACGAGGCCAAGCTCAAGGCGATCACCGGCGGCGACAAGATCAGCGCGCGCTTCATGCGCCAAGACTTCTTCGAATACGTCCCGCAGTTCAAGCTGGTGATCGCCGGTAACCACAAGCCGGCGATGCGCAACGTGGACGAAGCGATGAAGCGGCGCCTGCACATGGTGCCGTTCACGGTCACCATCCCGCCCGAGCGGCGCGACCGCCGCCTGACCGAAAAGCTCCTCGCCGAGCGCGACGGGATCATGGCCTGGGCAGTCCAGGGCTGCCTGGAATGGCAACTGACCGGCCTGCGCGCGCCGCAGTGCGTGATCGACGCCACCGAGGAATACTTCGAAGAGGAAGACCGCGTGGGCGAGTTCGTCACCGAAGACTGCTACGTCCACCGCGACGCGCGAGTGTCGATCGAGGACGTCTTCCACCGCTGGCGCGAGCGCGGCGAGCAGCGCGGCGAGTACATCGGTACGTCCCGCTGGCTGGTGCAGCAGCTGATGGCGCGTGGCTTTACGCGGATGCGCCTGACCGGTGGTGTGAAGGGCCTCGTCGGAATTTCGCTCAAGCCGCGCGCGCACAACACCCGCCTTCCCTACGCCGACAACTGAGCCGAGTGACCGAAAGAGGCCGAAGAATCGTAAGTTCCTTACGTGTGCGCGCGCACACACGCGTATAGACTTACGAAATTACGGTCTCCTTCGGTCACTACGACAATGACGAAGAGGCAAAACAATGACTTACGAAGCACGCGCGCTGGGTGCAG
This sequence comes from Lysobacter firmicutimachus, assembly GCF_037027445.1. NCBI lineage: Bacteria > Pseudomonadati > Pseudomonadota > Gammaproteobacteria > Lysobacterales > Lysobacteraceae > Lysobacter > Lysobacter firmicutimachus. Next base: position 19,180 of record NZ_JBANDL010000002.1, on the reverse strand, counting down.
AGCCCGGTGTCGTCAAAGCCGATCAACTTCGCCCATCGACGTACCCCGATCACGACGACCACGCGCCCACGATTCTGGCGCTCGATCTCGGCACCAGCTTGGGCTGGGCACTGCGGTTTACCGGCCTGGTCATCAGCGGCACTGAGCACTTCAAGCTGGGCCGCTTCGAAGGCGGCGGCATGCGCTACCTGCGCTTTGCCCACTGGCTGGATGAAGCCCGTGCCTTTGCCGGCCCATTCGAGGCGGTCTACTTTGAGGAAGTGCGCCGGCATCGCGGCGTCGACGCCGCGCACGCCTACGGCGGCTTCCTGGCCCAGCTCACGGCATGGTGCGAGCAGCACGGGATTCCCTACCAGGGCGTGCCCGTCGGAACGATCAAGAAGTTCGCCACCGGCAAGGGCAACTCGGACAAGGCGGCGATGATCGCGGCGGCGCAGCAGCGCGGGCATCACCCCAAGGATGACAACGAAGCAGACGCGCTTGCCCTGCTGTACTGGGCGGTGTCACGAGAGACCGCAGCATGAGCACGGTCTGGACGATCGACCAAGTAGCCGACCGCTTCCAAGAAGCGGCGATTACCGCGCGGCGTTTGCCGCCCGCACGGGTGCAGGGGTATGCGTCGTTCTGGCCCGACATCCACCGCCAGTCGTGGGAGGGCTACGCCGACGAGCGCATCATCCTGCGCTTCGCTGCGTCACCCGCAGCCATCGACCGGTTCGGCGAGACCGTACGCTGGCTGCATTGGCTGGACGAAGAGCAGCGCAGGTTGATCTGGCTGCGAGCGCAGTACGTTCCCTGGCGTGAAGTGTGCAACCGCACCGGCCTGATCCGGAAGACCGCATGGCGTCGCTGGCAGCATGCGCTCAGCCTGGTCGCGGTGCATCTCAACGGGACGTTGCCGCGATTTGCCGACGTGGAGATTGGTCTGGCTGCCGAGAGGGTTTCGCTTAACGCAGGTAAACGTGGCTAATCGCAGCTCTGGGAACACAATCCGCTGTCCCAAAAGTCCACGAATTACCCTAGTCTGATCCCCATGCTGATCGTGGTCTGTCGGGGGACAAGCCACCCAGCGCAGGTCGGCCCGAAGCGCTTCAGCACAGCATCGAGCGCTTCGGGCTGACCAATTCTTCTTCAGTCTCGACGCGATGTGTCGCGCGCCACGCGGCGGCGTCAGTCGAGGCCGCGGCCGTACGCCACGACGGCGCGCGCCCCACACGCGGCGACACGCTGCACCCTTCGGGCAGAAATCGCGGGTCCTTCCTGAGCGATCCCTGAAGCGGGGGGCATAGCCGCAAAACCCCGCTAGCGTCAACCTTCTTTATCGGGTTCGCAGTCGTTGCGACCCGGTTCGCACTCGGACTTCCCTTGAGCCCTCAGATCGAACTGCGCCCGATCGAGGCGCTGATCCCTTTTGCACGGAACGCCCGGACGCACTCCGATGCGCAGGTGGCGCAGATCGCCGCCAGCATCATCGAGTTCGGATGGACCAATCCGATCCTGGTCGATGGCAACAACGGCATCATCGCCGGCCACGGCCGGCTGCTCGCCGCGCGCCAGTTGAAGCTCGCTCAGGTGCCGGTGATCGAGCTGGCGCATCTGACCCCGGCGCAGAAGCGCGCTTACGTCATCGCCGACAATCGCCTGGCCGAGAACGCGGGCTGGGACGATGGCCTGCTCCGGCTGGAGCTGGCCGAGCTGCGCGATGTCGAGTTCGACCTGGATCTGCTCGGCTTCACCGATGCCGAGCTGGACGACCTGCTCACCGACGACGACCAGACCGGGCTGACCGAGGACGATGCGGTCCCCGAGGTGCAGGAACGGCCGATTTCCCGGCGCGGCGATGTCTGGATCTGCGGTAGCCACAAGGTACTGTGCGGCGACGCGACGGATACCGCGGACTACGGCGCGCTACTTGGCGACGAGCTGGTGGACATGACGTTCACTGATCCGCCCTACAACGTCGACTACGCCAACAACCCCAAGGACAAGCTGCGCGGCAAGCACCGCCCGATCCTCAACGACAACCTCGGCGGGGACTTCGGCGCGTTCTTGGAAGCCTGCTGCACCCAGATCGTCGCGCTGACCAAGGGCGCGATCTACATCGCCATGTCGTCGTCGGAACTGGATCGGCTCCAGACCGCGTTCCGCGCAGCCGGCGGCCGCTGGTCCACCTTCATCATCTGGGCCAAGAACAAGTTCACGATGGGCCATGCCGACTACCAACGGCAGTACGAGCCCATTCTCTACGGTTGGCGCGATGGAACGGAGCGCTATTGGTGCGGCGCGCGCGACCAGGGCGACGTCTGGTTCATCGACCGCACCAGCAAGAACGACCTGCACCCGACCATGAAACCGGTTGCGCTGGTCGAGCGTGCAATCCGCAACAGCAGCAAGAGCCGCGACCTGGTGCTTGACCCCTTCGGCGGGTCGGACACGACGATGATCGCCTGCGAGAAGACTGGGCGCCGCGCGCGGCTGATCGAACTGGACCCGAAGTACGCCGACGTGATCGTCCGGCGCTGGCAGGACCACACCGGCCAGGCGGCGATCCGGCAAGGGGACGGGGCCCGCTTCGAAGATGCCGCTAGCGAACTTGAGCCAGTAGACGCCGAATGACCCGCCTTGCCTACTACAACGAGAACGACCCTTACCTATGCGACTGGCTGCGCAACCTGATCCGGGCCGAGCTGATCCCGCCCGGCGACGTCGATGACCGGGACATCCGATCTGTTTCCGCCGCTGATGTCCGCGGCTACGCCCAATGCCACTTCTTCGCCGGCATCGGCGGATTCGCTTACGCCGCCCGCCTCGCCGGGTGGCCCGACGACGTGCCGCTGTGGACCGGCGGCTTCCCCTGCCAGCCGTTCAGCGTCGCTGGGCGCCAGCGTGCGCAAGCGGATGACCGTCACCTCTGGCCGGAACTGCATCGCCTTATTGCACAAGCGCGACCCGCTCTATTCCTGGGCGAGAACGTTACTGGCCTCATCCCGCTGGGGCTCGATGGAGTTCTCGCTGACCTGGAAGGCGAAGGCTACGCCGGCCGGGCGATTGTTGTTCCAGCTTGCGCCGTCAACGCCCCCCATCGGCGCGACCGGGTTTGGATCGTCGGGCGCCGTCTGGCCCACCGCGCTGACGCCGAGCGGCGGGCGCACGGTGCCGGCGGGGACAACACTGACCGGCCAGACGCCGGGCGGGAAGAAGCGGACCATCGAACTGGCTCAGGTGGCGCGAATGGTCTGGCCAACGGCCACGGCGAACGACGCCGAGAAGCGCGGCGACTTTGCGGCCGAGCGACGCAATGGCCTGCCGGGGGTGGCGAAGGCGGTGTGGAGCACCCCGCGCGCGCGCGACGGGGAGAAGGGCGGGCCGAACCAGGCCTTCGGCAGCGGCAGCACGCAGCCGCTCCCGGCGCAGGCAGTATGGGCAACACCGACGACGCGGGACCACAAGGATGCATCGAGCGTTGGCAGCGCGCCGGAGAATGGGATGCTTGGGCGGCAGGTCGCACCCTCGCCGGCCGGCGGATACCTGAACCCGGAATTCGTCTTCTGGCTCATGGGATACCCGGAAGAATTCCTCGGCTGCGCGCCGCCGGCAACGCGATCGTCCCGCAAGTCGCCGCCGAGATCCTGAGAGCACTGCGCCCCTGACGCTGCACGGCGCGGGGCGGCGGCCCGAGCATCAGGCGAGTTCGAACTGGCCGATGGTCCCGTTGTAGCGCAGTTGGACACCGCCGCGAATCGGCGTGCAGCCGGCTACCCAGAGATTCAAGCGGTACAGATCCCGGTAGGCCAGCGCGTCTCGGGCTTGCGTGTCGGACAGGCCGACTTCGGTCAGGTACTGTGCCAGTTCGGCGTCGCTGCTGCTTTCATCGTTGGACAAGATCTCTTCGACCATCTGAAGCAACGTGGCCGGCAGGGCGGCGAGATCGTATCCTGACTGGGTTGGCACTGCGTCGTGCATGGTCGTTCTCCGTGGCTGGGAGGCCATGAACGCTTCATCGCGACGGAACATCAAGCGGATTCTCGTGTGATCTGCTGCTGGAATCGAGGCAGACACGAACGAGACAGCGAGCCGGGCAGGTGTCCAGCTCGCTGGGTGGGCTTACTCTTCTTCGTCGGCCTGCGGGCCGGTGTTGCCGGCGTCCGCTTGCGGCGCCTCGGTCGCGATGCGGTACACCCGCTCGCCCTGGCCTTCCTTGGTGTTGGTCACGGTGTAGCCCTTCTTCTTGACTGCGCCGGCGAGGAAGCCGCGCACCGAGTGCTGCTGCCAGTCGGTCTTGGCCATGATCTCGGCGATGGTGGCGCCATCCGGGCGCATCAGCATGCCGACGACCGTCGCCAGTTTGGTGTCCCCGCGCGCGGCGCGCTTCGGCTTAGCCGGTGCGGGTGCGGGTGCGGGCTCGGGCAGTGCATGGTCCGAACTCGGCTCGGTGCCTTCGCCCGCATCGGCCTCCGGCTCGGCGCCTGCATTCTCGCTGGCGATGTCCTCGCCAGCCGGCTCATTGGCGCCGATGGCCGCGTAGCCGGCAGCGGTAAGGCGGTAGCCGGCATCGTGCGCTTCGACCAGTTCGTTTCGCAGCAGGCCGCGCATGACGCTGGTCCGCGCGCCGCCCAGCAAGCTGGCAGGATAGCGCTCGATGCGGCCCTCGGTGTCGAGGGCCAGTTCGAGGACGCTGCGCTGGTTGGCGGACAGTTCGATGGTGCTCATGATGATGCTCCTTGGATGGGGTGATGCAATTCGTAGGCGCGGCGGGGACCTACCCATTCGCCGCTGGGGTCCAGCCCGCGACGAATCAGTTCGTCGCGAGCCAGTTGGTTGAGGTCGAGGGTTCCGCTGGCGGCGGCGACTAGAACCGAGCTGTGCACCGCCTTGAGGAACCTGAGTTCAGGGCTGCTCGGCAAGAACATCGGCGATGGTCTCGCGCATCTGGATCTCGCCGGAGACCAGCCCCAACAAGATGTCCCCGGGCAAGGTTTCCAAAAGCTGCTCGGCGCGGCGCTCGAGTTCGCGTCTGGCGGCGCCGTGCCAGTCCGCGTAGGCGGTCAGCTGCGCCAGCTTCGCGCGGTCAGCCCGCTTCATGCCGCGCAGGAAATGCTTGAGCTGTTCGGTCTGAACTTTCATCGCTGGCCTCCGTGGCCGTCGTTGGTGTGGCGACATGAACGCTTCACCCTGCGGAGAAGCCAAGCGGTTTTCGCGATAAAGAACGCGCGTTCTCCAGCGTGGACAGGTGTCGGACAGCTTCGTCGCGCACGTAAAGAAAAGCCCCGTTTCCGGGGGCGCTGGCGCAGCGTGCGGCTAGCCGATGCGGCGCTGGCGAATCGCCGCAGGGATGAGCACATCGCAGGCGAGGCGCTCCGTGTCGCGGGATGCGAGCAGTTCCACCTCGTGGATGTGCAGCGTCTCGATCGTTTCGGCCCGCCGGTCATCGGAGACATCGGCCGCCTCGCCCTGACCCAACCAGACACCGTGAATCATGGTGTGGTGCTCGGTCGGCAGCGGGGTCTCCTTGCCTCGCACGGCACGCATCGAGGCGGCGTAGCCGGCCAGATAGGCAGACCGTAGCGCCGCCCGGATACTCCAGACGGCAACGCTATGGAAATCCAGCTCGTCGCTGTGGCGAGTTTCGAGCGTGGATAGGCGGAAGTTCTGCGTCGCAATCTCGGTGAGCAATGCGTCGTCCATGTGCGGCCTCCTTGGCCATGCGTTGGGTGGACGCATGAACGCTTCATTCGCCCCACATAGCAAGCGCATTCTCGGGATAGAGAGCGCGCGTTCTCCAGCGTGTACAGGTGTCTGACAGGTTCGTTCGAAGGATGTCCGTTTCCTGTCTACGCCGCTACGGATTCGCTTGGCTTTGCCGCCGAATGAAGCGTTCATGTCGACGCCGCAACGGAGCGGCGAGTGCCAGGAACCTCAGCATGAAGATTGAAATTGCACAGACCCACCTGTTTCGCACCGCTCATGCGCTGCAAGAAGCATGCGCCAATCGCCTCGCGGACATGGCGGTGCAGATGGCCCCGCGCCTTGGCCCCGAGGAGCTGGAGGCGGCCAAAGCGTTGGCCACCGAGTCCCTGCGCCTGATCCAGGCGTTGTTCGAAGCCAACGATAGGGAGTTTGAACTCAACATCGATGTGAACATGACGGTCGAATACCTCAACGGCCTGGCCGACGCCTGAGCCAGACGAAGAGCGAAGTCCCCAGCGCCTGCCGGGCGCTGGGGCGTTCCCTCTTCAATTCTAGGCCGACGCTGTCCCTGTGCTGTCTGCCCTACCATGGACCGCGATATTCACTTGCGATTCCGCTCGAAGGAAGCGTTCATGCCCACGCCGCAACGTCGCGGCGAACTTGAGAGCGAAGCCATGTCGAACATGTCTTACTGCCGATTCCAGAACACGGCCATTGCTTTGAGCGTTTGCGAACACGTGCTGGAAGATTTGACGGATGGTGACCCCGAGAAGCTTAGCGATGACGAACTGAGCGCTGCGAAGCAATTGGTAGCCAGCTGCGTCAACATCGTCCAGCTATTGGCCGAGCGTGGCGAATTGGAATTTGAGCCGGACATGGACCTTGCACCGGTACTTGATGAACTGAACAACGCCGCTGGCTGACAGCACGAGAGCGTCAACCCCAGCGCCCGACCGGGCGCTGGGGTTTTCCCTCTTCTGCCGCGCGCCGCAAGCTGTCCGTCGCCTGTCTACCGGGACCTATTACCTCGCTTTCACGCTTGGAATCGCAGGGGATTGAAGCGTTCATGCGATCGCCGCGCTGGGCGGTGACCTAGGAACAGCAACAATGGATATCGAGCAAGATCTCTTCACTTTGCGTGCGTTGGGGAGCCAGATTCGATGGCTGCTGACCGCGCCGACGGATTTGGAGCCGGTCTGGGAGTACGGCACGTGCTCGGTGGATGGATGCGCCGCCTTGACCCGGTTCTTGGAGCCCTGGACGCGGATCGACCGGGCACGGCGTATCGACGGCATCGAACTGCACGCGCGGGTGGCCGTGGTGAACGAGGAAATGGGGCGGTGGAGTTTGCGCGTCCTCAGCGGCGCCAATCGCCTCAAGCAACGCCCCAAGCGCCGAAACGAAGCGGTCGCCGCCCTCCTGGCGGCCACGGCGCAGCAGATCGAGGACTACCTGGAATGCCGGTCGCCGCTGACGCCGCGCCAATGGGTCGAGAAGGCGCTCGTCTCGGTCGAACGGCTGCACGTGCTGCGATCCTGCGACGCCGATTTCCAGCACGCAATCAGCTTGGCGGTCGGTGGGCTGGAAGAGGCGCTGGGTCAGTTCCCAGAGTAGGTAACGGGCGCCCGGCGAAGCTGTCGGGCACCTGTCCGTCGTCATCGTGTTCCGCAAGTTCTGCTTGGCTTCCGCCGCAACTGAAGCGTTCATGCCGCTGCCGCAACGACGCGGTGTGAGAGGAGCGAACCATGAATCAGGAGATCTTCATTGCGGACGCTGAGCTGCGAAGCCTCAGCGACTATTTGGAACGGATACTGCGGTCCGGACACACATTCTCACAACCCGAATCGAGCTTGACCTTGTTCGCCTGCTACGGCTTGGCCTGCATCCTCGCCGAACGCACGGACACAGTTCGTACGCGCCGCCTCGACCCGACGAACATTGGACGGCTGGTGGCCGAGTGCCGTAGGGAACTGGCGCCGGTCGAGCGCGCCATCGATCAGACCGGCAGTTGGTCCGCGAAGCGCTGGGTTCCCAGTGAGATCTGCGCGGATGAGATGACGTTGCGCTGGTTGCACGATGAAATCGTGCGCTACATCGAAGCTCTGGAGCCAGAATTCGTAGGATTGCCGGTGCATCAACTCAATCGAGCGGTACAACAGGCTCGGTTGATGCAGGTGTGGGACGTGGCGGACGCCAAGTACCAGCCCAGCCTCCGCTCGGCCATTCGGCATCTGGAGCAAGCCATCACGGCCGCGATGTGCGCGCCGCGCAACTAATACCCTGAGAGCGCGCACCCCAATCCCTCAATGGGGGCTGGGGTGTTCCCTCTTCCATTCACCCCAATCTGCGCCGATGGCCGGCGGTCGCGGAGGCCCGAACCTGCGATTGACCGCCTGTGGGAATCAGCATTCGCGCCTACGGGCGCCATCGCGGCGTCTCGGACACCGCCGTCCGCAAAGCCATCGCCACCGGGCGCATCTCGGCGTTGCCGGACGGCACCATCGACGCCGCCTGCGCCGATGCCGAGTGGGACGCGAACACGACCAAGGCCGAGCTGGCTGAATCACGCGCGGCCCCCCGACCGGCGCGGGCGCGCGCAGCGGCCCGTGGCGAGGAGACCATTGCTGCACCGTCTGGCGCTCCCACCGGCAACAGCTACGCACAGGCGCGGACTGCCAACGAAGTCCTCAAGGCCCAGCACCACAAGCTGCGCATCGCGCAGCTGCGCGGCGAACTGATCGACCGGCAGCAGGCCATCGGCCAGGTCTTCGCCCTGGCTCGTGCCGAGCGCGACGCCTGGTTGAACTGGCCGGCGCGCATCAGTTCGATGCTGGCCGCCGAGCTCGGCATCGATCCTCATGCGATGCACGTGTCGCTGGAGCGCGAGGTGCGCCAGCACTTGGCCGAACTCGGCGACTTCGTCGCCCGCCTGGAGTGATCGTTGTACGACGGCTTCGATGAGGTCGCCCGCGCCTGGCGCGACGGGCTAGCGCCCGATCCGTTCTTGGACGTGTCGGACTGGGCGGACCAGGACCGGGTGCTGTCGAGCACCTCGTCGTCGGAGCCCGGGCGATGGCGCACCGCGCGCACGCCTTACCTGCGCGACATCATGAACGACCTGTCGCCGGCCTCGGCGATCGAGCGCGTCGTATTCATGAAGGGCGCGCAAGTCGGCGGCACGGAGTGCGGGAACAACTGGATCGGCTATGTGATCGCGTGCGCGCCGGGGCCGATGATGGCCGTGGCGCCCACGGTCGAGATGGCCAAGCGCAACTCCAAGCAGCGCGTCGATCCGCTGATCGAGGAATCGCCGTCGCTGCGGGAGCGCATCGCGCCCTCGCGCGCACGCGATTCGGGCAACACCATCCTCGCCAAGGAGTTCCGCGGCGGGGTTCTGGTCCTGACCGGCGCCAACAGCGCGGTCGGCCTGCGCTCGATGCCGGTCCGCTACCTGTTTCTGGACGAGGTGGACGGCTACCCGCGCGACGTGGAGGGCGAAGGCGACGCGGTGGCGCTGGCCGAAGCCCGCACCCGCACCTTCACCCGCCGCAAGATCCTGCTGGTGTCGACACCGACGATTGCCGGCGCCTCGACCATCGAGCGCGAGTACCTGGCCTCCGACCAGCGCCGGTACTTTGTCCCGTGTCCACACTGTGCGCACGAACAGTGGCTGCGGTTCGAACAATTGCGCTGGACCTGGGGCGACCCGCGGTCGGCCCGGTACATCTGCGAAACCTGCGAGCAGCCGATCGGCGAGCATCACAAGACCGCGATGTTGGCCGCCGGTCGATGGATCGCCACTGCGCCGCAGAACCGTGGCAAGACCGCGGGCTACCACTTGTCGTCGCTGTACTCGCCGGTCGGCTGGCGTAGCTGGGCGGACATCGCCGCCGCCTGGGAGGCCGCGCAGGGCTCGGCGACAGCGCTCAAGGCGTTCAAGAACACCGAGCTCGGCGAGACCTGGGAAGAGGAGGGCGAGGCCCCCGATTGGGAGCGTCTGCTGGAGCGCCGCGAGGACTACCGGGTCGGCACGGTGCCGGCCGGTGGCCTGTTGCTGGCCGGCGGCGCCGACGTGCAGAAGGACCGGATCGAGGTCTCGGTCTGGGCATTCGGCCGCGAGCGTGAGACCTGGCTGGTCGAGCACCGGGTGTTGATGGGCGACACGGCGCGCGCCGCGGTCTGGACCGAGCTGGCCGGGCTGCTGCGTGAGCAGTGGACCCATGCCTCCGGCGCCCTGCTGCCGCTGACCCGGCTCGGCTTGGACACCGGCTACGCGACGCAAGAGGCGTACGCCTTCGCCCGGGACGTCGCCGACCCGCGCCTGCTGCCAATGAAGGGCGTCGGCAGCGGCGCCGCGTTGATCGGCATCCCGACCGCGGTCGATGTCAGCGTACCGGGCAAGCGTCTGCGCCGCGGCCTGAAGCTGTTTGCCGTCGCGGGCGGGATCGCCAAGCTGGAGCTGTACAACGCCCTGCGGCTGTCGATCGAGATCGGCCCGGACGGGCAGCCGGTGTTTCCGGCCGGCTATGTCCATCTGCCCAAGGTCGATGGCGAGTTCCTCCAGCAGCTGACTGCCGAGCACCTGATCACCCGGCGCGACCGGCACGGCTATCCGCAGCGGGTGTGGGAAAAGCGCCGCGACCGCAACGAAGCCCTCGACTGCTACGTCATGGCGCGCGCCGGCGCGATGCAGACCGGCGTCGACCGCTTCGAAGAACGCCACTGGCGGGAGATGGAGCGGACGCTGGGCCTGGCCCCACCGACCGCATCGCCCGCTCCAACTGCGCTACCCATTCCCACGGCCGCCCCCTCGGGCGGCCTTTCTGCTTCTGGCCCGCGCCCACGGCGCCGGGTAATTTCGAGCCGTTTCATGCGATGAGCGATCTTCCGTATACCCACGAACAGTTGCAGGCCTTGCGCAACGCACTCGCGCGCGGCGAGCGCCGCGTCAGTTTCGGCGACCGTCTGGTCGAGTACCGCTCCGTCAACGAGCTACTGGCCGCGATTCGCGAGATCGAGGCCGCGCTCGCCGGCACCGAGGGCCGACCTCGCCGGGTACGCCGCTTGCTGACCACCACCGCCAAGGGCTTCTGATCATGGGCTGGTGGGGACGGCTGCGCGCCGCGATGTTCGGCGGAACGCCCATACACGAGGTCGCCGGCCACGGCCGGCGCTCGACGGCCTGGCAGCCCGGTAATCCCGGCGCCGTCGCAGTGCTGGTCGCGACCGGGGATGCGCTGCGGGTGCGCTCGCGCGATCTGGTGCGGCGCAATGCCTGGGCCAACGCCGCGGTGGAGGCGTTCGTCGCCAACGCGGTCGGCACCGGGATCAAGCCGCAGTCGCTGATCGCCGACACCGCCCAACGCGAAGCGCTGCACACGCTTTGGTGGGACTTCGTGGACGAAGCCGACGCGGCCGGCCTGACCGATCTGTACGGGTTGCAAGCGCTGGCCTGCCGCGCACTGGTGGAGGGGGGCGAGTGCCTGGTGCGCCTGCGCCCGCGCCGGCCAGAGGATGGGCTCGCGGTGCCGCTGCAACTGCAGGTGCTGGAGCCCGAGCACCTGCCGCTGCATCTGAACCGGGAGGAGCCGAACGGCAACGTCATTCGCGCCGGCATCGAGTTCGACCGGCTCGGCCGGCGGGTGGCGTACCACCTCTACCTGTCGCATCCGCAGGACGGCGCTATGGCGCCGATGACCCGCCAGGGCGGGATGGACACAGTGAGGATCCGCGCCTCCGAAATCCTGCACGTCTTCCGCCCCCTGCGTCCCGGACAGATCCGCGGGGAGCCGTGGCTGGCGCGCGCGCTGGTCAAGCTGAACGAGCTGGATCAGTACGACGATGCCGAGCTGGTTCGCAAGAAGACCGCGGCGATGTTCGCCGGCTTCATTACCCGCGGCGGCCCCGACGATCCGCTGCCGGGTGATGCCCCGGCGGACGAGCACGGCAACGCGCCGCTGGGGCTGGAACCAGGCAGCTTGCAGATCCTGGAGCCGGGAGAGAACGTCGCCTTCGCCCAGCCGGCCGACGTGGGCGCGAGTTACGAGGCGTTCCTGCGCTCGCAATTCCGCGCCGTCGCCGCGGCGATGGGCATCACCTATGAGCAGCTGACCGGCGACCTGACCGGGGTCAACTACTCGTCCATCCGCGCCGGGCTGCTGGAGTTCCGGCGCCGCTGCGAGCAGGTCCAGCACACGGTGCTGGTGTTCCAGCTGTGCCGGCCCGTCTGGAACGCGTTCGTGGACGCCGCCGTCCTGGCCGGCGCCGTCGAACTGCCCGGCTATCGCCGCCGCAAGCGCCAGTACCGCGCCTGCAAATGGGTGCCGCAGGGCTGGAACTGGGTGGACCCGGAGAAGGAGTTCAACGCGATGATTCTGGCGATCCGGGCGGGCCTGCTCTCGCGCGCGGAAGCCATCGCCAGTTCCGGCTACGACGCCGAGACCATCGATCGAGAGATTGCGGCTGACGCGGCGCGCGCCGACGACCTCGGCCTGGTGTTCGACACCGATCCGCGCCGCGTCGCCCGCAACGGCGCCTTCCAATCCGTGCCGGCCGAGCCGCCGCCTGAGACCGACCTTCCCGCATGACCGGACTGCCCTACCTGGCGGCGCGCGTGTTCAACACGCCGCTGCTGATCCAGCGCGCCAAGCTGGACGTAATCCTGAACGTACTCGCGCCCAAGTTCGAACTGCAGACGGGGCCGCCCCCGCAGTTGGGGCCGCCCCAGCCCGCGCCGTCGCGCGTTGGCGAGGCGCAAGGCATCGCGGTTCTGCCGATACACGGCACGCTGGTGCAACGGACCGGCGGACTGGACGCGATGTCCGGCCTGCTCAGCTACGAGAACATCGCGGCACGCCTGGACGCCGCGCTGGCGGATCGGTCTGTGCGCGGCATTGTGCTAGATGTCGATAGCGCCGGCGGCGAAGCCGCGGGCGTGTTCGACCTGGCCGACCGCATTCGCGCCGGCCGCGACCAAAAGCCGATCTGGGCAGTCGCCAACGATGCCGCGTTTTCGGCGGCGTATGCGTTGGCGAGCGCGGCCGAGCAGGTGTTCGTGTCCCGCACGGCCGGCATCGGCTCGATCGGCGTGATCGCGCTCCATGTCGACCAATCCCAGCGCGACGCCCATCAAGGTCTGAGCTACACCCCGATCCTGGCCGGTGCGCGCAAGAACGACGGCAACCCCCATGAGCCGCTGACGCCCGAAGCCCGAGCCTCGATCCAGGCCGAAGTGAACCGCCTGTACGAACTGTTCGTGCAGACGGTCGCTCATCACCGCGGCCTGCCCGCCGATGCCATCCGCCAGACCGAGGCCGGCTTGTTCTTCGGCCAGAACGCGATCGACGCGGGACTGGCCGACCGGCTCGGCACGCTCGGCGACGCCGTGCTGCAGATGCACACCGAACTGGACGCGGTCGCGCGTCCCTCTTCCTTGGAGTTCCCCACGATGTCCACCCCCGAATCGACGGCGCCTGCCGTCGACATTGACGCCGCGCGCGCGCAAGCGCACGGCGATGCCCTGGCGATCGCCGAGCTGTGCGCGCTCGCCGGGCGCCCCGACCTGACCGCGGAGTTCCTGGGCGAAGGCCTGAGTACCGTTGACGTGCGTCGGAAGCTGCTCGGTCTGCGCGCCGAGACGGCTGAGATCACCAGCCACCTGTCCCCGACTGCTGCGTCCGTGGCGGCCACAACGTCGCTGGACGACAACCCGCTGATCCACGCCGTCGAGGCACGGGCCGCGCGCTGTAAGAGGGAGCGCTGAGATGGGCATCACCGTCTACCCGCCGCAGTCAGAGCCCAACAACCTGGGCGACCTGCTCAAGTTCGAAGCCGACAACCTGTACTCGCGCGATCGCGTGACCGTGGCGGCGCAGCAAGCGTTGCAACTGGGTCATGTGGTCGGACGCATCACCGCGACCGGCGAAGTGGCGGCGCTCGACCCGGCCGCCACCGATGGCCGCGAGCAGGCGGTCGGCGTCGTGATTGTGCCGATCCTCACCGCCGACGCGCCGAGCCCGGACGGCCTGATCGTCGCGCGTCACGCGACCGTGGCCGACCACGCTCTGGTCTGGCCGAAAGCCATTACCCCCGAACAGCGCTCGGCTTGCCTCCAGCAACTGCGCGTTGCCGGCGTGCTCGTGCGTCAAGGAACCTGATCCATGTCGATGAACAACCCGTTCCACAACCCCGCGTTCTCGGTCAGCGCCCTGACCGCGGCAATCAATCTCCTGCCGAACCAGTACGGCCGGCTGGACGAGTTGAACCTGTTTCCGATCAAGCCGGTGCGCACGCGCCAGGTCACGATCGAGGAGCGCAACGGTGTGCTGTCGTTGCTGCAGACGCAACCGGTGGGTTCACCTGGCTCGGTGGGCAAGCGCGGCAAACGAACCCTGCGGGCGTTCAACGTGCCGCACATCCCCCACGACGACGTAGTGCTGCCGGAAGAGGTCGTCGGCGTTCGCGCATTCGGCACCGAGACCGATCTGGAAACAGTCGCAGGGGTTATGGCCGACCACCTGCAGACGATGCGCAACAAGCACGCCATTACCTTGGAGCATCTGCGCATGGGCGCGCTCAAGGGCGTGATCCTGGACGCCGATGGAAGTGAACTGGCGAACCTGTTCGAGATCTTCAAGATCACTCCGAAGACGTTCGATTTCCAACTGAGCAACAAGGAAACCGATGTTCGCAAGAAGTGTCTGGAGCTCAAGCGCTACATGAGCCAGTCGCTCCAGGGTGAACGGATGAGCGGTATTCACGTTCTGGTATCCAGCGAGTTCTTCGACGCGCTGACCAGCCATCCCAAGGTGGAAAAGGCCTACGAACGCTGGCAGGAAGGCGCTGCGATGCGAGACGACATGCGCGCCGATTTCCGACTGGCAGGCGTACGCTTCGAGGAGTACACCGGCGAAGCCAGCGGTCCGGACGGCGAGCCCCGCCGCTTCATCGCCGAAGGCGAGGGCCATGCTTTTCCGCTGGGTACCCTTGACACCTTCGCCACCTACGTCGCCCCAGCCGATTTCAACGAGACGGTCAACACCCTCGGCCAACTGCTCTACAGCAAGCAGGCGCCGCGCAAGTTCGACCGCGGCACCGACCTGCACACCCAGTCCAATCCGTTGCCCATGTGTCATCGACCCGCGCTGCTGCCGAAGCTGAAGGCGTAATGCCGTGGATGCCTTCTCGACGGCGGATGCCGTCGTGTTCGACGCGCTCGGCGTCGTCGCGCAGATTCAGCGCCGCCCTAACCCCTCGGTGTCGATCCGCCTTGTCGTGCGCGACGGCGTCGAGCGATTGGGGGAGTTCCAGCAGGTTGTCGGGCGGGCCCGCCACGTGCTGGCTCGCAATGCCGAGTGGGTGTTTCGCCGCGGCGACGAAGTGAGCCTGGACGGCCGGACCCAATCCGTCGAGGCCCTTGTCCGGGACGACGGTCGGGTCAATGAGGCCGTCCTGCATGGCTGAGCCGACGCCGACCTGGGTGCTGCTGGAGCGGATCGCTGCGCGCCTGGCCGATATCCGCACCGATGGCGGCTATCGGACCGACATCGGCACCGCTGTGGCTCTGGAGCCGGCCCAACATGCCGAACCCGACGTACCGGGACTCACCCTGGCCGCGCTGGGCGTGCACCGCGACACCCAGAAACCACATGGCCAGCATCGGCTGCTCCAGGCCATCGTCGAAGCGACCTTGCCGGCCCATCTCAACGACGCCCATGCCCGGGCCCATGCCATCGCCGCCGACGTCGAGGACGCGCTCGACGCCTGGATTCCGCTGCCCCAGGCCCTGCCGTTGCAGGTCGAGGACATCGTGTTCCTCGACCGGCCCGAAGGGCTGGCGGTGGTGGCCGTGCAGGTCACCCTGACCGTGCGGTACCGGCGCTGATGCGGATTTCCATCGACGCCGATGGCGCCCTGGAGGCCGCCCAGCGCCTCAGCGATCTGCCGGGCAAGGTGCTGGTCGCCCAGCGCCGCGCGCTCGGTACGCTCCGGCGCCGCTGGCCGGTCCTGGCGCGCCGCGACATCCAGACCGAATACGCGCTGTCGGCGACCCGGATACGCGACGGGCTGAGCGTGCGCATCACCCGGGACGGCATTGCGCTGGTGGGCCGGGTGCACGGCATCGGTCTGCTGAACTTCGCCGGGCGCGGGACACCGTCCGGTCTTCGGTACCGAATCTTCCGCAACCGGCCAGGCCACGAACCCCACGGCTTCGTCCGTGCGCGGCGCGGTCAGGGCATCGACAAGGCCTGGGAGCGCGAGCCCCTGATCGGCAGCGGCGGGTCGCGGCGGGTGCCGCGTTACCCGATCGAACCGCTGTTCGGCCCGTCGCTGGCCCAGATGCTGCGCAAGGGCGACCGCCCTGCGCGCATGGCCCAAGCCGGTCTCGACGTCATCACCGCCGATCTGGATCGGCAACTGCTGCGCTCGCTGCGCCGCTGAGTCTCGGCCGCCCATCGGCGGCCCCACACCTAATCTATAGGAGCACGCGACCCGATGGCCGCGCCGAACCTTTTTTCGTTCCAGGGCAAGGTCTACCTCGCCCAGCGCCAGTCCACCGGCAAGCCCGGTCCGCTGCGCTGGGTCGGCAACGCGCCCCAGCTGGAACTCGCGCTGGAAGTCCAAAACTCGGACAAGTTCGAATCGTTCAGCGGCAATCGCCTGCTGTACGGCCGCCTCGTCCAGTCGAAGACCGCCAACGTCAACCTGACCCTGGACGAGGCGACCCCGGAAAACCTGGCCGAGGGCCTGTACTCGATTCCGGCGACCCTGCCGGCGGGATCGGTCAACAACGAACTGCTGCCGCCAGGCCTAAAAGCCAACGACCTGGTCGCGCTGGACCGAGGCTGGGTGAGCGACGTCGCGATCACTGACAGCGCCAATCCGCCGGTCACGGTGCCAGCGGCGAATTGGTGGACGGAGTCGGCGTCCGGCGGTGTGATCGGCTTGCGCAAGGTCGACGGCCTGACCCAGCCGTTCAAGGCCAGTTAC
This sequence comes from Lysobacter firmicutimachus, assembly GCF_037027445.1. NCBI lineage: Bacteria > Pseudomonadati > Pseudomonadota > Gammaproteobacteria > Lysobacterales > Lysobacteraceae > Lysobacter > Lysobacter firmicutimachus. The sequence continues at coordinate 2,503 of NZ_JBANDL010000002.1, read as the reverse complement.
AAGCACGGCGAGACGGTCAACATCGCCCTGTTCAACACCCCGCCGCCGGAGCGGATGCTGATTCTGGACGGAATCAACACCGTCACCGGTCAGCGCGCCAAGGTGACGCTGTACCGCCTGACCTTCAATCCCATCGAGCAGCTGGCGCTGATCTCAGAGGAGTGGGGCAGCCTGCAGCTGTCGGGTGCGGCCCTGTTCGATGAGTCGCGCGCGCTGGACCCGGACCTGGGCGGCTTCGGCCGCATCGAACTGGCGAGGGTGTAATGGCGCGAAAAGTTCGACGCCCCCAGCCCGCTGCCGATGAACTGGTCGTGTTGCAACCGAATCGGACGCTACCGCTCGGCGATCGCACCGTCACCGTGCGCGAGATCGGCTTCTTCGAAAGCCTGAAGCTGCACGACGCCATCGCGGCGCTCGTCGCCGACCTCGTCGAGCAAACCGACGACAGCAGCATCGATCTGGGTCGCCTGCACCGGGTCTGCGCCCAACACCCCGCGGCCACCATCGCACTGCTCGCTCAGGCCTGCGACCAGCCGGCCGACTGGGTCCAAGCCCTCTCCGGCGCCCACGGCGACCTGCTGTTGCTGACGTTCTGGGCGGTCAACGCCGATTTTTTTCTGCAGCGCGTACTGGCGGCGCTGGAGCTGCGCCGCGCGGCGCCGACAGCGACTGGCCCAGCGTCCTCGCCACCCTGATCGCCCACGGCCACGACTGGCCGTGGATCGAGCGCGCGACCGCGCGCCAGCTCGCCATGTTCTACCGCGTCACGCTCCAGCGCGAACGCGCGCTGCGCGCCGACCGCATCGAAGACGTCAACGCCGGCTTCGCTGGCGGCAAGGACGTCACCGCTTTCGTAACCTCCCTTCGGGAACTCCCATGAAACTGATCGACAACTGGCGCCAAGCCTGGCGTTTCGTCAGCGTGCAGGCGATGACCTGCGCCATCGCTTTGCAGGGTGTCTGGCTGAATCTGCCCGAGGATTTGCGCACGCACGTGCCCGACCGGATCGCGGCCACCGTGACCGCGGGCATCCTCCTGCTCGGCCTGATCGGCCGGCTGTTTCAGCAGCGAGGGGCCGATGGCACGACTCTCCGCTGAGCAGGCCGGCGGCCAGAACGTCCTGGCCTTTCTGGACATGATCGCCCATGCCGAAGGCGTGGAGCGGTTCAGCGACCACCACGGCTACGACGTCATGGTCGGCGGCGGGCGCTTCACGTCCTATAGCGACCATCCACGAAAGATGGTGTGGCTGCCGAAGTATCGGATCAACTCCACCGCCGCGGGGCGCTATCAGTTCCTATGGAAGACTTGGAATAGCCTGCGTCTCCGGCTGAAGCTGCCGGACTTCGGTCCGGCGTCGCAGGACCGCGCCGCGATCGAACTGCTGCGCGAGACCGGCGCGCTGGCCGACATCAAGAAGGGCTGGATCAGCTCGGCCATCCGCAAGTCGCGCAAGACCTGGGCCTCGTTGCCGGACGCCGGCTACGGCCAGCGCGAACTGCCGCTGGAGACGTTGCTGGCGGTCTATCAGAAGGCCGGAGGCCAGCTCGCGTGATCGCCCGACTCCAAGCATGGGGCTCCGCGGTGCTAGCCGCGTTCGTCGCCGTCCTGGCAGCGTTCGGCTGGGGGCGCATCCAGGGCACGCGTCGGGCGCGCGAACACACCGAGCGGCGGGCGGCCGACGCCGAACGCCGTGCGGTGACCGCAGAACGCGAGCGTCGCGACTACGAAGTACGCACCGAGGTAGAGACCGATGTTCTTCAACTGCCGTCCGGCAGCCCGGCGCCGCTGGCGGTGGCTGTGCCTGATTCCGCTGCTGACCGCTTGTACGACGACTGGTCGCGTGACGGAGGTGACGACCGGCCGCGCCTGGACGCGGCCGATTCGGGTGTCCCGTCAGGATCAGCTGACGGATCTGACCGCTCGACAGATCCTGGCGCATAACGAAGCCGGCCGCCGTCTGTGCGGCTGGCAGCCGAACCCACCGGCGGACCCGACGCGCCCCTGAGTCATGGCCAATCGCGATACCACAATCACGCTGTTGCTCAAGGGCAATGCGGCGACGCTCAATGCTGCGCTTCAGCAGTCCAGCCGACAGGTGCGCGGGTTCGCCACCGAAGCCGAGCGAGCCGCAAGCCGCAGCCATCGGCAGTTCGACCACATCCGCGCCAGCGTCGCGTCGATCAGCACGCAACTGGCGCAAGCCAAGACCCAGCTCTTCGCATTTGTCGGGCTCCAGGGCGTGGGCGACGCGGTCGGCCGTCTGGTCCGAGCGGCCGACAGCTATGCCAATCTGTCGGCCAAGATCAAGCTGGCGACCACCTCGCAGGCCGGCTTTAATCAAGCCGAAGCGGCGGTCTTTGCGATCGCGCAGCGTACGTCGACCCAACTGGATTCGACTGCCACGCTGTTCGGGCGCCTGACCAGCGCATTGAAGGATCAGGGCGGCTCGCAGCGGGAAGGTCCTGGGACTGACCGAAACGATCAACAAGGCACTGGCCGT